>NZ_JBIRGO010000002.1:0-544419 GCF_044328065.1 Streptomyces sp. NPDC017993 | reverse complement strand
TCTGGCGTTGACTTTTGGCACGCTGTTGAGTTCTCAAGGAACGGACGCTTCCTTTGTGCCTGTTTCACCAGGCTCTCCGGGCGCTTCCCTTCGGTCTTGCGTTTCCGACTCTATCAGATCCTCGCGGTCCTGATTTTCGCCGGTGCGATTCGGCCTTTCGGCTTCTTCGCGGTTCCAACCTTACCAGATCCGTTTCCGTCTCCGGCCCCCTGTTGGAGCGGGGTTGGCCTTCTTGCTTTCGCTTTCCGGCCTTTCCGACTCTATCAGATCCAGTCCGTTCCGTTTCCGGTCCGAATTTGTTTCCGATTCCCCGTCGGAGGAGGTTGTTCGCGCCTTTCGGCGTGATCACTACTTTAGCGGAATTCCTCGGTGACTCATAATCGAGTCACGGTCCGAATTTCGGCATGCCGAAATGCTTCCCGGTGAGGAGGCCGTGCAGTAGTGGTGTGCCGCTGAAGCGGCGGGATGGCCGCCGCAGAACCGTTCCGGCTCCGTGGCAACTCGGAGAACACTACGGATCGGGCAGACCCGTGTCAACTCAGGTCAGTCAAGGTCGTTGAGACGGCCGTCGGCGTCCGGTTGAGCATCCTCCACGCGACGCAGCAGGCGGGTCAACACGCCGCCCAGGAGCTGGCGTTCCTCGCCGGAGAGGTCCTGGAGGAGGTCTTCCTCGAAGACGGAGGCCAGGCGCATCGCGGCGAGCCACTTCTCGCGGCCTTCGTCCGTCAGCTCGACGATGACGCGGACGCGGTTGTTCTCGTCGCGGTCGCGGGTGACCAGACCTTCGTTCGCCATGCGGTCGATGCGGTGGGTCATGGCGGCCGGCGTGAGGCCGAGGCGCTTGGCGAGTTCACCCGGACCCAGTTGATAGGGGGCGCCGGAGACGACGAGGGCCTTGAGGACCTCCCATTCGGCGTTGCTCAGGCCGAGGGTCGCCGTCTGCCGCCCGTAGGCGACGTTCATCCGGCGGTTGAGGCGCTGAAGTGCGGAGACGACCTGTTCCACCTGGGGGTCGAGGTCCTGGAACTCGCGCTGGTAGGCCGCGATCTGTTCCTCAAGGCTCGGCTCGGTCACGTCGGCGGCCGCATCGGAGGGCTCAGGCATGCGGCGCAGTATGGCACGTAACTCATTGGCGTTGAAGTCCTTCGCCATGTACTCTTTAGCTTCGAACTTTAGCTTCGAAGTCTTCAGCTTCTGACTGTTCGGGTCCGCCCGTTCTGCTCGTCGGTCCGCCTGTGCGGCCCGGCCGCTCGGTCGTCCTGGGCTTCCTGGCCGGTTCTTCTCTCTCGTCCTTACGACATGACCTAGGTAGGTGAGTGTGACCACCGCGATGGGCGCCGCGCTGCGCCGGATCCAGTTGGGGAACGCACTGAGCGCGTTCGGCAACGGCTTCACGGTTCCGTATCTGTACGTCTATGTGGCGAAGGTCCGGGATCTCGGTGCGAGTACGGCCGGTGTGGTGCTGGCGATGTTGGCAGTGGCGGCGCTGGTCGTCCTGCCGCTGACCGGTCGGGTCATCGACCGGCGCGGCCCCCTCCCGGTGGCCGTCGCCGGTACGGTCTCGGCCGCTCTCGGTGCGCTCGGTCTCGGGCTGTCCGCCACCGAGCCGCTGGTCATCGCGTCCGCCATCGCCCTCGGAGCGGGTATCGCGGTGATCCAGCCGGCGCTCGCCACGACGATCGTGTGGTGCTCGACGACGGTGACCAGGTCGCGCGCGTTCGCCACCCAGTTCTTTCTGAACAACCTGGGACTGGGCGTCGGCGGGCTGGTCGGCGGGCTGCTCGTCGACGAGTCGCATGCGTCGAGCTTTGTGCGGCTGTTCGCCATCGAGGCCGCGATGTTCCTGGTTCTGGGAGCGGCGATCGCGTCCGTACGGCTGCCGCGTACGCCGAAGGTCGAGGACGCGGTGCCGACCGCGGAGCGCGCCGCGGGCGCCTGGCGGATGCTGTTCGCCGACCGGCGGATGGTGTGGCTGTGTGTGCTGGGCTTTGTGCTGTTCTTCGCCTGCTACGGCCAGTTCGAGTCGGGCCTCGCGGCGTACGCCACCGAGGTCACCCGGATCGCGCCGGCGACGCTGGGCATCGCCCTCGCGGCGAATACGGCGGCCATCGTGGCGGCGCAGTTCGTGGTGCTCAAGCTCGTCGAGCGGCGGCGTCGCAGTCGGGTCATGGCGCTGGTCGGGGCGATCTGGACGGTGGCGTGGCTGGCGGCCGGTCTGTCCGGGCTGGTGCACGGGGCGCAGGCCGTGGCGACGACCCTGCTGATCTCGACGTACGCGTTGTTCGGTGTGGGTGAGTCGATGCTCTCGCCGACACTCTCGCCGCTGGTGGCCGATCTCGCGCCGGCCTCGCTGATCGGGCAGTACAACTCGGCGTTCGCGCTGGTCAAGCAGCTGGCACTGGCGGTCGGCCCGGCGGTGGGCGCGCTGATGGTGGGCCATGGGATGCACGTGGCCTACATCGGGATGCTGGTGTGCTGCGCGCTGGGGATCACGGTGCTGGCGCTGCGGCTGGGGCGGATGCTCGGCCCTGAGCAGGACAACCCGCACCGGTCGGCCCCGGTGATGCCCGCGGCGCGGGTCGCGCCGGCCGAGACGGCGGAACCGGTGGAGACGGTGGGCGCCGCGGTCTGAGGGCGGCGGCGTCGGCGCCTCTCCTCGGCCCCGACCTCCCCCCGCCGCACCCTCCGTCCACGTCGCCTCAATCCACAACGCATTTCACTCCACAACGCATTGGTCCCGCGGTCCTTCCGGCCGCGGGACCAATGCGTTGTGGAGTGAGGGAAACGGCGTGGCTGTCTCCTCGCTGCCCCGGCCTAGGGGCGCGGCAGGGCGAATTCGCACCAGACGGCCTTGCCGCCGCCCGGGGTGCGGCGCGAGCCCCAGGAGGAGGCGATGGTCGCGATGATGGAGATGCCGCGGCCGGCTTCGTCCACCGGTTCGGCGCGGCGGCGGCGCGGGAGGTGGTCGTCGCCGTCGGTGACCTCGACGATCAGCCGGCGGTCCGTACGGCGCAGCCGCAGGCGCATCGGCGGGGTGCCGTGCTGCAGGGAATTGGCGACGAGTTCGCTGGCCGCGAGCACGCCGAGGTCGTGCAGCTCGGGGGAGAAACGCCAGGAGGCGAGGACGCCGGAGGCGAAGGCGCGGGCGCGCGGTGCCGCTTCGATGCCGCCGTGGAGTTCCAGGGCGGCGTTGTGGAACAGCTCGGCGTCGTGGCCGGTGCGCGCCGGGTGCTGGAGGACGAGGATCGCGACGTCGTCGTCATGTGTGGCGGTGATGCCGAGGGCGCGCAGCAGCCGGTCGCAGACGATGTCCGGTGCTCCGGTGGCGCCGGCGAAGGCACGCTCCAGGGCCTCGACCCCGTCGTCGATGTCCTTGTCGCGGCGCTCGACCAGACCGTCCGTATAGAGGACGGCGCTGCAGCCGGGGCCGAGCGGGACCGAGCCGGAGGTGTGCAGCCAGCCGCCGGTGCCCAGGGGCGGGCCGGTCGGCTCGGCGGCGCGGCGGACGGCGCCGTCCGGGTCGCGGACGAGGATGGGCAGGTGCCCGGCCGAGGCGTAGACCAGGCGGCCTTCGTTGGGGTCGTGGACGGCGTAGACGCAGGTGGCGATCTGGCTGGCGTCGATCTCGGCGGCGAGGCCGTCGAGGAGTTGCAGCACCTCGTGGGGCGGCAGGTCCAGGCGGGCATAGGCGCGTACGGCGGTGCGCAGCTGGCCCATGACAGCGGCGGCGCGCACCCCGCGGCCCATGACGTCGCCGATGACCAGGGCCGTACGGCCGGCGCCGAGGGTGATGACGTCGTACCAGTCCCCGCCGACGGCCGCGTCCGTTCCGCCCGGCTGGTAGGTGGCTGCCACACGAAGGTCGTCCGGCTGCTCCAGCTCCTGGGGCAGCAGGGAACGCTGGAGGGTGACCGCGGCCTCGCGCTGGCGGGCCTCGCTGGCCCGCAGCCGCTCGGCCGACTCGATCTGGTCGGTGACGTCGGCGCCGAAGACGAGCACGCCGTGGTGCGGGGCGACGCAGGCGACCTCGGGGTCGGGGGCCGGACCGCTGGCGGCGACCTCGATCGGGGTGCAGGTGAAGGTGTAGTAGCCGTCGCGGGTGCGGTCCTGCCCCGCGCCGCCCGGGACGCGGCGGGACTTGACCGTGCGGGGCTTGCCGCTGCGCAGCACCTGGTCCATCAGCGGCAGCAGCCCCAGCTCGTCGAGCTCGGGCAGGGCTTCGCGGGCGGTGTGGCCGGCGGGGCGGGGCCCGAAGACGGAGGCGTAGGCGCCGTTGACGTAGGCGATGCGGTGCTCGGGGCCGTAGACCACGGCCACCAGGGCGGGGATGGTGCCGAGGATGTCGTGGACGGACAGCGCGTCGACGGTCGGCGGCAGGGACACGGGGAGGGGCGTCTCGGCGGGGGCCGCTTCGGTGTGTTCCGCGCGAGCGGCGGGGACGGCGCCGGGGTCCACGGGGAGGGCGGCCGGTTCGGCCTCGGCGGCCTGGGGCGTGGTGGGCGCCACCGTGGCCGCGGCGGGCGGGGCGGTTGTCGGCGCGGCGGACGCGGCGGACGCGGGCGGAGTCGCGCGGTCGGACCGCGCGGCTGCACGCCGCTGTGTGCCGGGGAGCTTGGCGCTCCAGCGCGTGAAGATCACGGAGGTGTACCTCTTACTTCGCGTCGTCGCGCGGGCTCGGGCCGTCGGCATGGGGGAACCGCCCGGCCGGAGACGGGGGGAGTGTCGGCTGGGGGCACTCTCGGCACCCTCTGGCGGAATGCAGCAAACGTCCAGAATCCTCGTGATTGTCACTCTTTGCAGATACGAGCCCACCCATGGTCACACGTCCAGTGTGGCCGACCGGACTGACATCCGTCAGACGCCGTGGGCCGGAGCGCAGTTGCACGCGATGACCCGTTCGGCCGCATCGACGCCGGGCCGTACGCCAACGCGCCTGGTGGGGCGGGGTCGTCAACTGGCTTCGTTGTGGCGTCCCGTGCCCGCCGCGAGTTCGAATTCGGCCCGCGGGTTCTCCAGCGAGCCGAGCGAGACGATCTCGCGCTTGAACAGGCCCGCGAGGGTCCATTCGGCCAATACCCGCGCCTTGCGGTTGAAGGTGGGCACCCGGCTGAGGTGGTAGGCGCGGTGCATGAACCACGCCGGATAGCCCTTCAGTTTTCGTCCGTAGATGTGCGCGACGCCCTTGTGCAGACCCAGCGAAGCCACCGATCCGGCGTATTTGTGCGCATAGTCCACGATCGGGCCGCCGCGGACGGCCGCCGCGACGTTCTCGGCGAGCACCTTGGCCTGGCGCACGGCGTGCTGGGCGTTGGGTGCGCACTCCGGGCGGGGTCCGCCGGGCTCGGCCGGCTCCGCCGTCAGGTCCGGGACGGCCGCCGCGTCGCCGGCGGACCAGGCGTGTTCGACGCCGTCCACCTGGAGCGCGGCGGTGCACCGGAGCCGGCCACGCTCGGTCAGCGGCAGCTTGGTGGCGGCGAGGATGGGATGCGGTTTGACGCCCGCCGTCCACACCAGGGTCCGGTTCGGGAAGCGGGAGCCGTCGCTGAGCACCGCTACCCGGCTCTCGCAGGAGTCCAGCCGGGTGTCGAGGCGTACGTCGATGTTGCGGCCGCGCAGCTCGCGGACGGCGTACCGGCCCATCTCAGGACCCACCTCGGGAAGGATCTTGCCGGTCGCCTCGACCAGGATCCACTTCATGTCCTCGGGCTTGATGTTGTGGTAGTACCGGGCGGCGTAGCGGGCCATGTCCTCCAGCTCCGCCAGCGCCTCCACGCCCGCGTAGCCACCACCGACGAACACGAAGGTCAGCGCCGCGTCACGGACCGCGGGGTCGCGGGTGGACGAGGCGATGTCGAGCTGTTCGAGGACGTGGTTGCGCAGCCCGATGGCCTCTTCGACGGTCTTGAAGCCGATACCGACTTCGGCGAGGCCCGGGACCGGGAGGGTGCGGGAGACCGAGCCGGGCGCGAGGACGAGTTCGTCGTAGCCGATCGCCATGGCACCGTCGCCGGTCTCCTCCGCGGCGAGGGTCGTGATGGTGGCCGTCCGCTCGCTGTGGTCGATCGCGGTGACCTCGCCGACGACCACCCGGCACTGCGGCAGCACCCGGCGCAGCGGTACGACGACATGGCGCGGGGAGATGGAGCCGGCCGCCGCTTCCGGCAGGAACGGCTGGTACGTCATATAGGGCTCGGGGTCGACCACGACGATCTCGACCGTGCCCTGCCGCAGTTCCTGCTTCAGCTTCGATTGCAGCCGCAGCGCGGTGTACATCCCTACGTAGCCACCGCCGACCACGAGAATGCGCGCCGGGTCGTCCTTCGAAGACACAGCCTTCACAGAGGTACTCCTCGCGATGTCGACCAGTCCCGGGGCGGCACCGCTCCGGAGGTCGGCCGGCGGCACGGCCACCCTCGGGTGCTGCGCCCCCGGGAAAGCACAGCACTGTTCCATGACGCACCCCCGGAACGGCTTTGTCCACAGGCTCGTCGAAATGTATGACCGGGCGCGGTCACCGTGACGGACGGTCGCCTTCCGTCTACGGGAGCGGAGGAGTGCAGGTCAGCGGGCGGGTCGCGTCGGGAGGACCGGTGCGCAATCGGGGCGGATCGGGTCCGTACTCCGATCGGGGGGCGCACTGTGCGGAACTGCCCCCTTCATTCTTGACCTGGGCTCAACTATGTTCGTATCTCGTTGGGGTGCACCCTCTCGTCGGTACGCCCCGACCGTCAGGGCGGGGAGTCTCCGGGGGGAGACGTCATTACCGGGGGATCAATATGCATATTCAGGGCTCTCAATGGCCGACAGCCGTCGCCACGACCCAGGTCGCGGACGGCGCCGTCGGCGGCAACAGCAACGGCACGAACGGGAACGGCGCGAACGCCAACGGCGGTACCGCGCACGGCGGCTTCGGGGGCGCCGTCGGCCGCAGCACGCCGCTGCGGGTGGACGCCCAGCGCAATCTGGAACACGTACTGCGCGCCGCGCGCGAGGTCTTCGGGGAGCTGGGGTACGGCGCTCCCATGGAGGACGTCGCCCGGCGGGCCCGCGTAGGTGTCGGCACGGTCTACCGCCGGTTCCCGAGCAAGGACGTCCTCGTGCGGCGGATAGCCGAGGAGGAGACCTCCAGGCTGACGGAGCAGGCACGCACGGCGCTCGGCCAGGAGGACGACCCGTGGTCGGCGCTGTCGCGCTTCTTGCGGACATCGGTCGCCTCGGGCGCCGGGCGGCTGCTGCCCCCGGGCATTCTGCGGGTGAGCGCGAGCACGGAGCGGCTGGTGGACGGCGTGGCCGAGGCGCGGGTTCCGCAGCAGCGGATAGCACCCGGCCCGGAGGCACCGGCGGATCTGCGCCTGGTCGCCCCGCGTGGCGAATCCGACGGCGCACTCACCGCGGGCGGCCCGGAGAGCGGCCCGGACGGTACCGAGGAGACCGTGGGCGCGCAGGCGCTGCTGGAGGTCGTCGGGCGTCTGGTGGAGCGTGCGCGGGCGGCCGGTGAGCTGCGCGCCGATGTGACGGTCGCCGATGTGCTGCTGGTGATCGCCACGAGCGCGCCGTCGCTGCCGGACCCCTCCCAGCAACAGGCCGCTTCCGGGCGGCTGCTGGACATCCTGCTGGAGGGACTGCGCTCGCGGCCTGCCCGCTGAAGATCGGCGTGGGGAGCGCACACGGGAGCGCACCAGGAGTTCACCCGTCCGGGCCCTTCGTGAGGAGGGCGCCGGGCGGGCGGTGGGGCTGTCCCGCCGGTGGTGCGCGGCGCTGTGGACGGTGCGCGCCGGGCCCTCCCTCCGCATCCGCCGGGATCCGCGCGCGATGCGCCCCGTACGGGTGAAGGTCACTGCCGCTCTGCGGAGAACTCGCCCCGGATGAGTGGATGCCCCGAAGGGCCCTGAAGCGTAGGTGCCCGATGTGGCACGCTTGCGCGTGTTCCGGTGTGACGGTGTGTTCGGGGGCCTCGGCGATGGGTGTTGACGGGCGGGACGAGCAGCGTGGCGGCATGGCCGGCGCCGCCGGGACGGGTGCGTCCGAGGGGGAGCCGTATCCGCAGGTCCCCGGGCAGCCGGGGCCACGGGGCGCGATGCCCCCGGCGGCCGGCCCCACCGAGCGGCACGACCGCGCCGATGGCTCCGTGGGCTCCCCGGGATCTGCGGGCTCCGACCCGAGCGTGCCCGCGCAGCGTGGGCGCGCCACCGGGCCGGCCGCGGATGCCGTGCCCCGAGAACTTCCGCCTTCCGACGGCCAGTTGATCGCCAATATGCGCGCGGGCGACGACAGCGCGTACGAGGAGATGTACCGCAGGCACGCCGAGGCGGTACGGCGCTACGCCCGCAGCTGCTGCCGGGACGCGCACACCGCCGAGGACCTGACCGGTGAGGTCTTCGCCCGCACGCTGCAGGCAGTACGCGGCGGCGCGGGACCGGATTCGGCGGTCCGCGCGTATCTGCTGACGACCGTCCGCCGGGTCGCCGCCTCCTGGGCGAAGACCGCCAGACGGGAGCAACTCGTCGAGGATTTCGCGGTGTTCGCCGTGTCCTCCGCCGGTTCCTCGATGGACGACGACACCCTCGACCTGGGCGCGGATGTCCGCGCCATGCACGAAGCCGAGCAGACGATGGCCGTACAGGCGTTCCGCAGCCTGCCCGAGCGCTATCAGACGGTGCTGTGGCACACCACCATCGAGGACGAGTCGCCGAGCGAGGTCGCACCGCTCCTCGGGCTGACCGCCAACGCCACCGCCGTCCTCGCCCACCGTGCCCGCGAGGGGCTCAAGCAGGCGTATCTGCAGGCGCATGTCAGCCAGTCGCTGACCGCCGGCGGCGACTGCGCCCGGTACGCCGACCGGCTCGGCGCGTACGCCCGCGGTGGTCTGCGGATGCGGGCCGAACGGGGCCTGCGCAAGCACCTCGACCAGTGCGCCCGCTGCCGCACGGCCGCACTGGAGGTCGCGGACGTCAATGAGCGGATCGGTGCGGTGCTGCCGGTCGCGGTCATCGGCTGGTTCGCCGCCGGGTACGCCGTCAAGACGGCCGCCGCGGTGGCCGGGGCCGCGGGAGTGGGAGCCGCGGCGGGAGCCGGCGCGGCGGCCGCCGCCGGGGGCGGAGGATCCGGCGCCGCGGGGAGCGCCGGTGGCGCCGCAGCGAGCGAGGCGCTCGGCGCACCGGTCAAGGTCGGCATCGGGGTCGGCGCGACGGTGGTGGCGGGCGCGGCCCTGGCGCTCGCGTTGGCCGGAGACCCCAAGCCCACCCCGGAACCGCAGGCCAAACCGGACCGGCCCGCGCAGTCCGCGCCACAGAAGCCGTCCCCCGAGAAGCCCGCGAAGCCGGCGCCCGAGCCACCGGCTCCGCCGTCGGCAACGGCGGAGCAGGAGCCGGCGCCCGAGCCCTCCACGAAACCGAGCGCGAAACCGGCTCCGCAGAAGCCCGCACCGACTCACGAACCGGCGCCCCCCACACCCACACCGACGCCCACCCCCACGCCCACTCCCAAGCCGCCTCCCCCCGCGCCGGCGCCGACCCCGTACCGGATCAACGCGCTGGCGTACGACCTCACCGGCAACGGCTCCGAGCCCGAGGTGCGCACGTTCGGCAGCAGCTGGCTGTGGCAGCGGAACAGTCCGGGCATCGGGGGCACGAAGTACGCGCACGGCGTGAGCGTTCACGGCCCGTCCTCGGTCCTCATCGATCTCAACCGCCCCTGCACCGCCTACGACGCGGTCGTCGGCGTCGACGACCTCAGCCTCGGGCTGGGCTCCTTGCGCTTCTCCGTCTACGCGGACGGGGTGCGGCTGTGGCGCTCGGACGTGCTGCACGGCGGCGACCGGGCGGTGCCCGTACACGTACCGCTCACGGGCCGGCAGACGCTGCGCCTGGTGGTGGAGCCGCAGTCCCCCACCGATGTGGTGGCGTTGGGGACATGGGCACGGTCGCAGGTCAGCTGCCGGTGAGAACGGGGCGGTTGCCCGCCGGCTGTCGCTGAAGGGGACCGGGTTGCCCCTGCGGTCCGGCCCGGCGGGCGGGCGGACGGATGTGAGGACAGGCGGGCAGGCGGGCGGGCTGATGTGCGCCGTGCGCTCTCGGCGTGAAAGGTCGTGTACGCGCCATCGCCTGCGCCGTTCAGCTGGGCGCGCGGGCCGGACGGGGTGCGCCGGACATGCTCGGGCGGCGCTCTCGTCGGCCGGGCATGTAGCGGTGCTCATCCTCGGTCGGTGGGCGCGAGCGGCGGGGCGTGAGCGGACGCGTGCGGCCGGGCGGCACGCCCCGCCCCCCGGCCCGGCTCACAACCGGGCGCGCGGCACCACCCCGCCCGCGACCGCCCGCTGCCGCGGAGCCGCCGTGCCCGTCCAGCACGTGCCGCGCCGGGCGAGCAGCCGGCGCAACCACAGCTCGGTGGAGACCAGTTCGGCGAGGCCGTCGAGGGGGAGTTCGGCGCCCTCGGCCGCCGCGCGGAGGGCCTTGCGAACCACGCGCGCCTCGATCAACCCTGCGTCGGCCAGGAGGGGTGCGTCGAAGAGGGCCACCAGGTCGCCGACGGCGCTGCGCAGCCCGGCGCGTACCGCGGCCAGGTGGGTTGCGTGGGAGGTGGCGCCCCAACCGGGCGGCAAGTCGCGTACGCCGGCGCCCGCGAGCACCGAGCGCAGCACGGCCGCGCGCGCCCCCGGCTGCACCCGGAGGGTGTCCGGCAGCGCGCGGCAGGCGAGCACCACCTGGTTGTCGAGGAAGGGCGCGTGCAGCCGCTGATTGCGGACCTCGGCCGCCTGCTCGAAGACGCGGTGGTCCGCGGCGTGGCGGGCCAGCGCGGCGCGCGCCCGCCGCTCACCGGGGCGGCCCACGGCCGGCGAACGGCTCGCCGCGTCCCCCAGACGAACCGATACTTCGGCCAGCGCCTCGCCCGTGAGCCAGCGCGCCGCGGGGCCCGGCCGGCACCAGGCGAGGGCGGCCAGGGAGGCGTCCACCGCCCCGCCGGTCACCGGGGCCTCGGAGAACTGCCGCTCCATGAGGCGGCGCGCCGCGTCGCTGATGCCGGCCCCATAGGACGTGCGGGCGAGTTTGCGGGCGGCGCGATAGACGGTGAAGGGGACCAGGACGGACTGTGCGGACGGTCCGTCGGCCTTGGCGAGAGCGGTGACGGGACGCAGCAGATGCCGTCGGCGGCGGTCCATGAGCAGGTCGGCGAGCCGGGCCGGATGGGCGTCGAGCACCTGCCGCGCGCCGTCCCCGACGAAGTGGTCAGCGCTGCCGGCCAGCAACCGCCGCCGGTGGCGCCCGGCGGTGGTCAGGGAGGGCCCGGGTTCGTCGGTGAGCGGGCCGCTGCCGAGGTCGGCGTACGGGAGCGCCTCCTCGCCGGCCGCGACGACGACGTGCCGCAGCCGCGGGTTGTCGGCGATGCTGCGCGCGCGCTCCAACTCCGCCGCGTGGTAGGGCTGTCCGCCGTTCGTGGCGCGGTCGTTGAAGGTGACGGCGAGCAGGCGTTCGCCGTGTCCGTCGAGCGTCCCGGGCTGGCCGGGCAGGCCCGCGGCCAGGAGGGCGAGCGTGCCGGAGGCACTGCCTCCGGAGAGGTCGGCGCCGACGCCGGGGACCGGTCCACCGCGGGCGGCGCGCCGCTCGGCGGGGCCCATGCCCGGCACCGGGCCGGGGTCCAGGCCGTCCCGCCCGTCCGGGTCGGGAGCGTGCCGCGGGCCGGCCAGCCGGGTGCGGACGGCCTCGATCAGTGCGTCACGTACGCCGTTCACCGCCTGTTCCGCGGGGAGTTGGGGCGCGGCGACGGCCAGTGAGGCGGTGGGCTCGAAGGACGCGATCTCGCCTGCGCCGCCACGCAGCACCAGGGCGTGGCCGGGCGGAATCCGACGGACCCCTTCGTACGGAGTGCCGGCGCCGAGCGCCTCGGGCGCGTCCGGGCACGCCAGCATCGCGGCGAGGTGGCCGACATCGAGGCCGGCCTCGACGAGGTCGGCGAGCGGGAGCGCGGCGGTGGCGTACGCGGTGCCGCCGGCCCAGGGGGTGTGGAAGACGGGGCGGGCACCGGCCAGATCGCCGGTGACCGTGATGCGCCGACCCACCTGCACGACGGCGGTGTAGCTGCCCGGCCATGCGGTGAGGTGGCGCAGCGCCCCGCCACGGGCCGCGAACAGGCCGACGCGCAGCTGGTCGTTGGTGGCACCGCAGACGCCGAAGACGGCGAGCCGGGTTTCGGGGTCCGCCTGGACCACCCGGACCTCGTCCGGCCGCCAGTCGCCCACCGCCCACAGCGGATCCGGGTCGTTCCACAGGAGTTGGGCGCCGACGGGCAGGACCGTCCGGCTCCCCCCGTCGGCGGCCGGTCTCGTGGCGGCACTGCTCCACCCCACCAACCAGCGCATCGCCGCCTCCACCCGATTCCCCGTCCGCCGAGGGGCCAACGGCCGCCCCGTACAGCGGATTGCCAAGCTGTTGTGCGGACCATGCTGCCACGACAGCGGCGTGCGGGAGGTGTCAAAGAGGGCCCGTATGCGGGCGGTTCATGCCGCGGACCGGCCGCGGAGGCGGACCGGGCCGGGTGCGGGGCACCGGCGCGGCGCTCCAGGCGTCGCGTGCCGGCGTGGTTCCGTCCACCCCGGGCGGCCCCCCGTGTGGCCCCCGGGACAGCCCCCGAGCGAGTGGCGGCGCGAAAGCATCGCACGCCGCATTTCAGCCAAAGTCCGTTCCGTACCGCCTGGTTGACGGAATCGGGTATCGCGTCAACCGGTGAAGCGGCCGGTCGGCGACCGGTCCGTGCGACGGTCCGGGAGGCGGGCTACGCCTCCCGGACCGGACCGCCACCCGCGGGGAATGAGGTGACGGTATCCCCCAGCCCACTGGATCCAGTGCAGCGGGCCGACCCACGCAGAACTCATCGAAGCGCTCCCGCCGAAGAGCGGCCAGCGCGCACGGACGGGCGCACGGGCACACGTACCCGGAGCACATGCCAATTCCCGCACCCCTGTTTGAACACGAATCTCGCCATCCGGGACACCGGCCCTTAACGGTAGGGATCCGGCGAACTACTCTGGGTGGACGCATGCCCCGGGGTACCGGGGCGGCCGTCGCTGTGTCGAGGGGTGCGCATGTCCAGGGATATACGCGGGCCGAACGAGAAGCTCGGCACCGTTCTCGCCCTCGCGGGTATCAGCAATGCCGGACTGGCGCGCCGGGTCAACGACCTCGGTGCGCAGCGTGGACTGACGCTTCGTTACGACAAGACGTCGGTGGCCCGGTGGGTTTCCAAGGGCATGGTGCCGCAAGGCGCCGCGCCCCATTTGATCGCGTCCGCGATCGGCAGCAAGCTCGGCCGGCCGGTGCCGCTGCACGAGATCGGACTCGCCGACGCGGACCCGGCGCCCGAGGTGGGCCTGGCATTTCCCCGCGATGTGGGCGCAGCGGTGCGTTCCGCGACCGAGTTGTACCGGCTGGATCTGGCCGGACGGCGGGCCGGCGGTGGCGGTATCTGGCAGAGCCTGGCCGGATCCTTCGCCGTCAGCGCGTATGCGACGCCCGCATCGCGCTGGCTGATATCCCCCGCCGACAGCTCGGTGGCGCGGGAGGCCGCCGAGGCCCGCGACCGGGACGCCGCGGCGGCCGGCGACGCGGGCATCCCGCAGCACGTCGGCCACAGCGACGTCACCAAGCTGCGCGAGGCGGCGGAGGACGCGCGCCGCTGGGACTCCAAGTACGGCGGCGGTGACTGGCGGTCGTCGATGGTGCCGGAGTGCCTCCGGGTGGACGCGGCGCCGTTACTCCTTGCCTCGTACAGCGACGAAGTGGGACGCGCGCTGTTCGGGGCCACCTCCGAACTCACCCGGCTCGCCGGCTGGATGGCCTTCGACACCGGCCAGCAGGAGGCCGCGCAGCGGTACTACATCCAGGCCCTGCGGCTCGCCCGCGCCGCCGCCGATGTGCCGCTGGGGGGATATGTTCTGGCCTCGATGTCACTCCAGGCGACGTACCGCGGCTTCGCCGACGAGGGCGTGGACCTCGCGCAGGCCGCCCTGGAACGCAACCGCGGCCTGGCGACCGCCCGCACCATGAGCTTCTTCCGGCTGGTCGAGGCGCGCGCCCAGGCCAAGGCCGGCGAGGCACGCGCCTGCGAGGTCGCGCTGAAGGCCGCGGAGGGCTGGCTGGAGCGCTCCCGGGGCGGCGACCCCGACCCGGCGTGGCTGGACTTCTACTCCTACGAACGCTTCGCCGCCGACGCCGCCGAGTGCTACCGCGACCTGCGCCTGCCGCGCCAGGTCCGCCGCTTCACCGAGCAGGCGCTCTCCCGGCCCACCGAGGAATTCGTCCGCTCCCACGGCCTGCGGCTGGTGGTGTCCGCGGTCGCCGAACTGGAGTCGGGCAATCTGGACGCGGCCTGCGCCGCGGGCACCCGCGCGGTGGAGGTGGCGGGCCGGATCTCCTCGGCCCGCACCACCGAATACGTCCGCGACCTCCTGCACCGCCTGGAGCCGTACGGCAACGAGCCCCGCGTGGTGGAACTCCGTGAACGTGCCCGGCCGCTGCTGGCGGCACCGGCTTAGGGGGTGGGGCGTGGGCGTGGGGCGCCCTGTCCATCCGCCCCGTCGGCGCTGACGGGGCTGACCGTGCTGACGGCCCCGCTGCCCGGCGCTCCCGCCGTCCCGCTGACCGGCCCGCCATTGCCGGATTGTCAGTGCCGACCGTCATGATGGAGTACGTCGTCGGCGATGATGCGCGGGGCCGCGGCCATGGGCGGACCTGCGGTCATGCGGTTGGGGAGGTGCAGTGGCGGCGTACGACTGCGATGTACTGGTGATCGGTGCCGGCATCGTCGGGCTCTCTACGGCCTATGCGATCACGCGTGCCGCGCCCGGCACCCGCGTCGTGGTGCTGGAGAAGGAGCCGGGTCCCGCCCGCCATCAGACCGGGCGCAACAGCGGCGTGATCCACAGCGGCATCTACTACCCACCCGGCTCGCTCAAGGCCCGCTTCGCCCTCCAGGGCTCGGCGGAGATGGTCAAGTTCTGCGCGGAACACGACATCCCCCATGACGTCACCGGCAAGCTGATCGTCGCCACCGAGCGCAGCGAGCTGCCCCGGCTGCACGGCCTGATCCAGCGCGGACGGGAACACGGCCTGCCGGTGCGCGAGCTGGGCCCCGCCCAGATAGCCGAGTACGAACCCGAGGTGCGCGGCCTGGCCGCCATCCATGTCGGGACGACGGGGGTGTGCGACTTCGGTGCGGTGGCCCGCCGGTTCGCCCGGCTCGCCACGGACGCCGGCGCCCGGATCACCTACGGCGCGGAGGTCACCACCATCGGCCGCCGCCCCGGTCGCGTCGCGGTCCGTACGGCCGACGGCACGGTCCATCGCGCCCGCGCCCTCGTCAACTGCGCCGGTCTGCACTGCGATCGCATCGCCCGGCTCGCGGGCGACCCACCCGGCATGCGGATCGTCCCGTTCCGCGGCGAATACTTCACCCTCGCCCCGGAGCGGGCCGCACTCGTCCGCGGCCTGGTCTACCCCGTACCCGACCCGGCCTTCCCGTTCCTCGGTGTCCACCTCACACGCGGCATCGACGGCGCCGTCCACATCGGCCCGAACGCCGTCCCCGCCCTGGCCCGCGAGGGCTACGAGTGGGGCACCGTCCGCCCGGCGGAGCTGGCCGGCACCCTCGCCTTCCCCGGCTCCTGGCGGATAGCCCGCCGCCACTGGCGCTACGGCGCCGGCGAGCTGCGCCGTTCCCTGTCCCGCCGCGCCTTCACCGAGGCGGTCCGCCGCCTCCTCCCGGCCGCCCGCGAGGAGGACCTCGTCCCCTCCCCGGCCGGCGTCCGCGCCCAGGCCGTCCTCCCCGACGGCACCCTCGTCGACGACTTCCTCTTCGCCGAATCCCCCGGCATCGTCCACGTCCTCAACGCCCCGTCCCCTGCCGCCACCGCCTCACTCCCCATCGGACGCGAGGTGGCGCGGCGGGTGCTGGGGGTGCTGGAACAAAGCCACGGCTGAACGAAAGCGGCTCCCGGCCCCGCGCGCCCCTGGGAAAAGGGGCGCGGCAGGAGCCGGGAGCCGGGGAAGACGAGCGACCCAGGATGCGGGGAGCAGCCTGGGAGGGCGTCAGTTGTTCGGCAGCTTGAAGGCCTGGACGCTCGGTCGGTCGTCCTGGACCCCTTCGCCCTGCACGTAGAGCTCGTTCACTTTTCCGTTCCACGCGACCGACAAGAGGCCGACGGAGGAGAGATCCTGCTTGGGGTCGTAGAGCGTGCCCATGACCTTCTCCTTGCCGTCACGCACATTGATCGCAACCAGCGCCGTGTCCGCCCCCGGGGCCGCGCCTTCGGGCGAATCCGTCAGCACGATCAGCCCTTCGTTGTCCACGCCCGCGATACCCGCCGAGCCGCGCTTCTTCCACAGCAGCTTCCCGGTCTTCAGGTCCAGAGCGGCGAGGCCGTCGGAGGTTCCGTAGCTGGACACCAGTACCTCCTCCTCCTCGTCGACGTACGTGGAGCGCGGCTCCAGCCGCAGGTCCTTCAATTCGCCTTCGAGCTTGAACGTCTTGTCGAGGTCCCCATCGTCGGTGAAGGTCGAGAGAGAACTGTCGGAATCGATCACGTTGGCGTCGCTGCTCATGCGCATGGTCAGCGGCCGGTCGGACAGGATGTCTCCCGCCGCGCGGCTCTCGCCCGGGACCTTCGAATGGATGGTGCTGTACTCCAGGTGCTGGAGGTCCAGCTGAGTCTTCGGCTTCGCGTCGTAGCAGTCACTGCCCACCGCTCGGTACTGAGGGCTCAATGCCACCGTGGTGGTGCAGTCGTGACCGCGAGCGGTCAGCTCCCAGACCTTCGCGCCGCCGGCGATGGTGAAGCCCGCGTAGCCACGTCCCATCGCCACGGCGACGACCTTCGAGTTCACCACTACCTGTGGGCTGGTCTCGGCTTCGTCGCCGGCGGAGAAGTTCTTCGACCACAGCGTGCGTCCGCTGTCGGTGTCGACGACGGAGAGGTAGGAGCAGTCGTCGCCGCCGGCGTCGAAAATCACGGCGCCGACGCCTTCGTCGCTGGCCTCCTTGGACATCCCGCAGACTTCACCGGCGCCCTTGGGTGTCTTGACCGTCCACTTCTTCTTGCCGCTCGCGCGGTTGTAGGCCCGCACGCCCTGCGGATCGCCGAAGATGACGTCGTCATCGTTGAACCACATGGAGCGCAAGCCGTTCTTCCCGAGGGACGGTTCCTCGGTGGTGGGGGAAGGCGTCTTCCAGAGCCGCGTCATCGCGTTCGCCGGTCGCTGCTCGGTCGGCGTCTCCGAGTCGTCCGACATCAGCAGGAAGTAGCCGCCGACTCCGGTGGCGATCAGCAGGACCATGACAATCCCCAGAATCGCAGGCACCGGCATGCCGCTCCGCCCGGGCTGCCCCGCCCCGCCTTGGAACTGCGGCGCCATCGGCCCGCCGGGGAACGGGGGCTGGCCGGCCACCGGAGGCTGTCCGGGTACCTGGTGCTGTCCAGGTACCTGGTGCTGACCGGGTACCTGGTACTGACCGGGCGCCGGATTCTGGGCGTACGGCGGGGCCGGCTGCTGACCGCCCTGCGGGCCGGGCGGGTACGCGTAGCCGCCCTGCTGAGGCGGTCCCTGCTGGGGCGGACCCTGCTGCGGGGCCCCCACCGGAGGCGGTCCCTGCTGCGGGAATCCCTGCTGGGGGAATCCCTGCTGCTGGGGATACTGCTCGGCGCCTTGGCCAGGCTGCCCCGGGCCGCCGTACTGGCCGGGAGCACCAGGCTGCTGGGCCTGGCCGGCAGGCGGCTGCCCCGGAGCGCCGTACGGGACCTGACCCATGGGCGGCTGACCGGGGGCACCCTGGGGGCCCGGCTGCGGAGGCATGGGCGGCGGAGCGACCTGGCCCGGGGCCGGCGGGGCTCCCGGCGCTCCCTGGCCGGTCGGCTGTGGCTGTCCCGGATTCTCGGTGCTTCCTTGGCCGCCCTGCGACACGATGAACCGACCCCCTGTATTGATGTTTTCTACGGCCACGCATCGTAGGCACCCCACTGCACCCGGCGCCAACCTGCCCTCTCTTGAGCCCCGCCGGCCGCCCGGCCGTGGTCGTCGACCGGGCCACGGCCGCCCCTGCCCACCCCCGTAGAATCGTCACACTGTGTCCGAGAACCCCCTCACCCCCGCACCCGAGGCCGCAGCGGCCGACGCCCCCGCGACCGATGGCACCCCGCCGGCGGTCGCCCCGGACGCCGGTGGCTCAACCGCCTCCGGTGGCGCGTCCGCTGCCCGCCGCGGTGGGCCGATGTTCCCCGACGGGACCGGCCCCGCCGCAGACCCCGCGGGCTCGCATCACGAGCGTCGGATTCGCTCCTTCCAGCCCCGCCGCAGCCGCGTCTCGCCCAGCCAGGCCGATGCGCTGCGCCGCCTGTGGCCGACGTGGGGGCTGGACATCGACGGTCTCTCCCGTATCGACCTCGACGCGTTCTTCGACGGGCTGCCGGTCGTCCTGGAGATCGGCTTCGGCATGGGTGAGGCGACGGCGCAGATGGCTGCCGCCGACCCTGACACCGGCATCCTCGCCTGCGACGTCCACACCCCCGGGCAGGGCAACCTGCTCGGCCTCGCGGAGCGCAACGGACTGACCAACGTCCGGGTGGCCAACGGCGACGCGATCATCCTCCTGCGCGAGATGCTCGCCCCCGGGTCCCTGGCCGGTCTGCGCGTCTACTTCCCCGACCCCTGGCCGAAGAAGCGCCACCACAAGCGGCGGCTGATCCAGCCGGAGTTCCTCACGCTGGCGACCACCCGGCTCGCTCCGGGTGCCCTGGTGCACTGCGCGACCGACTGGGAGCCGTACGCCGAGCAGATGCTGGAGGTCCTCTCCGCCGAACCGACGCTGGAGAACCTCCACACCTCCTACGCGCCCCGGCCGGACTTCCGCCCGCTCACCAGGTTCGAAGGGCAGGGCCTGGACAAGGGGCACGTCGTCCACGATCTGCTCTTCCGCCGCCGGGCGGTGTAGCGAGAGCGGGCGTGGTTAGGGTCCTTGGGTGTATCCGTCCCAGCCGCCCCCGCATCCGCCCCGCCCGGCGTACGCACCCGACCCACGCCCACCGGCCCACGGCCCTGCCCACGCGCTCGGCCATGCCCCGGCGCACCGCCGGCCGGCGCCCTGGCACAGCAAGACCGTGCGCGCCATCGCGCTGGTCTCACTGCTCGCGCTCTGCGGCGTGGTCATCATCGGGATCGTCCGCCGGCAGACCGGCACCGAGGGGTTTCTGGTCGGGCTCGGACTCGCCGTCTTCCCGGTTCCGCCGCTGATCGCGGCGTTCTGCTGGCTCGATCACATAGAACCCGAGCCGTGGCGCAATCTCGCGTTCGCCTTCACCTGGGGTGCCTGCGCGGCCACGCTCGTCGCGATCCTCGCCAACGGCTTCGCCACCGACTGGCTGGCCGCCAACGTCGCCGCGACGTCCGCGTCGGAGGCCGAGACATGGGGGGCGACCGTCATCGCCCCGATCATCGAGGAATCGGTCAAGGCCGCGGCCGTCCTCCTCCTCTACCGCTTCCGCCGACGCGATTTCGACGGCATCACGGACGGCATCGTCATCGCCGGCATCACCGCCACCGGCTTCGCCTTCACCGAGAACATCCTCTACCTGGGCAGCGCCTTCGGCCAGGACCAGTCCCTTGGCCACTCCGGTCTGGACTCGGCCACCGCGGGCACCTTCTTCATCCGCGTCGTGGTGTCCCCGTTCGCGCATCCGCTCTTCACGACCCTGACCGGCCTGGCGTTCGGCATAGCCGCCGTCCGCTACCCCCGGCGCCGCGCCGCCCGCATCGCGCTGCCCGTACTCGGCCTGCTCACCGCCGTCCTGCTCCACTCCATCTGGAACAGCGCATCGTCCCTCGGCGACCTGGGCTTCCTCACGATCTACGGCCTGTTCATGGTCCCCGTCTTCATCACCGTGACCTGGCTGGCGATATGGGCCCGCCGAGAGGAACTCCTCTCCCTGCGCGGCTACCTCGCCCCCTACACGGCCGCCGGCTGGCTCGCCCCCGCCGAACCGACCGCGCTCTCGTCCCTCAAGACCCGCGCGCTGGCGCGCAACATCGCCCGCCGCGCCCAGGGCCCCGCCGCCGCCCGCGCCGTCACCGAATACACGACCCTCGCCACCACCCTCTCCTTCCACCGACGGCGCGCCCACCTCACGGGCCCCACCCCCGACTTCACCACCCGAGAAGCCGACCTCCTCCACCAACTGTCGCGCTACCGCCCCTGGGCCCACCCGGCACTGGCCCAGGCATTGGTCACCACGCATCGGCCGGTGGCGTCTGGGTGGGTGGGGCCGGCGCCGGCTCCGACGTACAGGCCAGAAGCGGTTTCGTACGGCAGTGCGCATGGCAGTGCGTACGGCGAGGCTCACGCAGACCGTCCGTACGCTGATCGCTCGTCCACAGATCCCGGCCCCTGGTGACCCACGACGATCTCACTCTTGGGAAATGAGGCGACCACCAGCGGGCCGCAGATTACCCGCTACGGCAGGTCATCGAAAAGGTCCGGCGAGACCGTTCGTCCCTCCCAACGCCCTCGGTGCTTCCGTACGCGCTCCACGTCTATCTGATGTTCCTTGACCTGCCGCAACGCGCGAATGAACGTATGCGTCAGCCCGTCAATCACATCGAATCCATCCGTGAGCTGACGAGCGCCACGATCAAAGAGCGCATGGCAGTTCGGGCAGAGGCACAGGACGTTCTCCAGTCTGTCGGGACCGTTGTGCGGGGCTCCCAATGCCTGGATATGAGCTGCCTCGCTGATGGCATTTCCCTCGGGTGACACCACCAGGCGAAGGCCACACATCTGGCAGGTGTTGTCGTACATTTCTTTGACAGTTCGGACCACCTTGGAGTCGCGCAGACGGCGCTCGTACGCGACGGTGCGCCGGACCTGCTCCTCTAGGCCGGTGGCCTTGTCCTCGTCCGGCGCCACCGGTTGCGGCTTCACTGTCTCGCCCGGCTCCATCTTGAGGAGCCGGAACTGGCAGACACGGAAACCTTCCTTGCCGATGGTGATCCAGTGGTCCGCCACACGGAAGAGACCGCAGTACTGGTAGCCGTCGGTAGGCTGCCGCCGAGTCGAGCTAATTTTCAAGCCGCGAATGACGCGTACGGGGTTTCCTAGCGCTTGGTTGAGCAGAAGGCCGGCGTTGCCTCGCGAATCCATGGTCTGGTCGGAGACCATGGACTTCGTGCTCCGGTCGCGGCCACCCTCACCCGTGTAGATGATCTCGGTCTCGCCGTACTCATCGTCGAGGTAACCGCCGGAGAGCACAATGGAATCGACGCCTTTGGTCGCGGTTCCCGAGATCCCCATTCCTAATTGACGGTGCACGCCCGCGGCGTGCAACTCCGCGTGCCCCTTGAAGCGTTGCCCTTCTTGCACACCTGGGGGAGTTCCAAACGTGACGGGGTTTGCTGCTCTCGTCTTCGCCATGCGCGGATAATGCCAACTATTCGATCACTTCATGCCGGACCTGACCAGACTGTGGTGACTCACACAGGCGGCCGACCAACGATCCGAACACCGCCCCCGTGTTCGTAAAGACCCGGGCGTACTCTCGGGGGAGTTGTCTCTGATGTGGAGGTTTATGCGATGGCCGGCGTACCGACAAGTGTGGTGGCCGCGAGTGGCCTTGTGGCCGGCTACGGCCTGGCCCGTTGGACCAAGAAGCGGCCGCTCGGTGGGGTGGCGCTGGCTGCGGCCGGTGTCGTGGCGGCGCGAGGGTGGCAGCAGAAGGCCGGCGGGGCGACGGCTGCGGCGTTGAGTGGGGCTTATGTGGCGGCGTTCGCCGGGTCGCATCCGTTGGCGAAGAAGATCGGCGCGTGGCCTTCGGTGTTCGCGGTGGCGGGTGGCGTCGCGCTCGCTTCGTGGGTGGCGGTCGATCGGCGCAAGTAGCGGCAACAGGGACAGGGCCGCCACGGCGGTCACCGCCCCGGCACACGCTGAGGGCGGCTGCGCGTGGGTGCGCAGCCGCCCTCAGCGACGGTGGGGAAGGGGTGGAGCTCAGGCCGATGCCTCGGTGAGGAGGGTCAGTTCGTCGTCGGAGAGGACGAGGTCGCCGACCGCGAGGAGCGCCGGGAGCTGGGCGACCGTGCGGGCGCTGGCGATGGGAGCCGCGACGGTGGGCCGGGCGGCGAGCCAGGCGAGGGCGACGGTGGCGATCTCGGCCTCGTGGGCGACGGCGACGGAGTCGAGGGCCTGGAGGACGCGGCGGCCACGGTCGGTCGTCAGGTGCTTGGCTGCCCCTTCGGCGCGGGCGCTTTCGACGGTCGCGCCGGCGCGGTACTTGCCGGTCAGGAAGCCCGAGGCAAGGGCGTAATACGGGACCGCGGCGAGGCCGTTCCGGGCGGCGACGTCGGCGAGTTCGCCCTCGTAGGTGTCGCGGGAGACCAGGTTGTAGTGCGGCTGCAGGGCGACGTACCGGGCCAGGCCCTCGCTCGTGGAGAAGGCCAGGGACTCCTCCAGGCGCCGCGCGGAGATGTTGGATGCGGCGATCTCGCGGACCTTGCCGGCCCGGACGAGATCGTCGAGGGCGGTCAGGAACTCCGAGACCTCTACCGACTCGTCGTCGTAGTGGGTGTAGTAGAGGTCGATGTAGTCGGTGCGCAGGCGGGTCAGGGACTCGTCGACGGCGCCCTTGATGGTGGCCGCGGACAGACCCTTGAAGTCGGGGTGCGCGCCGACCTTGGTGGCGATCACGACGTCCTCGCGGTTGCCACGCGCGGCCAGCCAGTTGCCGATGACGGTCTCGGACTCGCCGCCCTTGTTGCCCGGCACCCAGGCCGAGTAGACGTCAGCGGTGTCGATGAAGTTGCCGCCGCCCGCCACGTACGCATCGAGCACGGCGAAGGACTCGGCTTCGTCCGCCGTCCAGCCGAAGACATTGCCGCCGAGAGACAGCGGGGAGACGGAGAGCGAGCCGAGGGTCTTGTGTGTCGCGCCGGGGTTCTTGTGTGTCGCGGTCATGCGTGGTTGCAGCGTTGATGCGCTGTGGAAAATTCCCCCGCCTTGCCTGGTACCCGGGTGGCGAGCCCGATTCCCGGGCGGCGGCGGTCCGGACGAGGAGAGGGGAGCGGCGAGCGGGGGAAGCCGTTGACGGTTCCCCGTGTGGCGGGCGTGATCGGCGTGGCCGGTGGTCTGGCCGCCTCCGCAGCTCAGGCCCCCGGCAGCACGGAGGCCGCGCCCGTTCGGGGCGCGGCCTCCAGGAGCGCGGCTCGCACGGCGGTGGAGGACCACCAACCGGTTGGCCGGGGCACTACCTCACACGCGGCCCCGCCTCAACGCCGAGCCCGCCTCAACGCTGAGCACCGCCTCACACACAACTCCCGCCCCACACGAACCCGCTCCTCACACGTTCACCCCGTGATCGCGCAGCCACGGCATCGGGTCGATGGGGTCGCCGGCGCCCGGGCGGACCTCCAGGTGGAGGTGGGGGCCGGTGACGTTGCCGGTGGCGCCGACGCGGCCGATGACGTCGCCGGCGTTCACCTCGCCGGAGGTCTTCACCATGGACGACAGGTGGCAGAACCAGAGTTCGGTGCCGTCGTCGAGGGTGAGGACGATGCGGTAGCCGTACGCGCCGGCCCAGCCCGCCTGGGTGATCTTGCCGGAGTGCACGGCCTTGACGAGCGTGCCGGTCGGTGCGGCGAAGTCCTGGCCGGTGTGGTCGGCCGACCAGCGGTCGCCGGCCTGGCCGAAGCTGGCGGTGAGGGTGTACGAGGAGACGGGGGCGATAAAGCTCCGCGCGAGCTTGGCGAGGCGCTCGGCCTCCGCCTTCTTGCGGGCCGCTTCCTCCGCCTCGCGCTTGGCCTCCAGCTCCGCCGCCTTCTTGGCCGCGGCAGCCTTCTCGGCCAACTTGCGGTGCTCGGCCGCGCCCTCCTCGGCCTTCTCGATGGCCGCGTCCTCCGCGGCGTCGCGCGCCTGCTGCTCGCCTGCGCCCTGCTGGGCGTCGGCCTGCTGCAGGATGCGGTTGCGCAGTGTCTCGCCCGCGCCCTTGCCCTGGGCGGCGAGGGGGGTGCCGGCGACCGCGGAGTCCGCGCCGGCCGCGGCGGATGCCGCGGAATCGGAGTCCTCGTCCGCGTCGGATATGAGGTCACCGATGCCGGGGAGCGACTTGGCGTCCGGCAGTTTCTCGGAGAGGTCGTCGGCCATGCCGCTGACGTCCGGCATGGAGATCGGGACCGGCGGCCGGCCCTCGGCCGTGGCCATCCCGCCCGCGCCGACCGCGGCGATCACGCCGACGCCCAGGACCGTGCTGCTGCGGGCGAGTCCGCCGCCGCGCTGTTTCCCCACCCGGTGCTTGCCGCGGACGGGGCGGATGGACTCCTCGGTGGGGTTCCACTCCTCCCACGGTCCGTCGCCGTCACGATCCGCGGCAGGGAATCCGAAGCCGGAGTCAGGGCCGTCAAAGGATCCTCGGCCCTCAAGGGAACCTCGGCCGTCAAAGGACGCTCGGCCGTCAAAGGGCCCTTGACCGTCGAGGGAACCCGGGCCGTCGAAGACGCTCCGGTCATCGAGGTCGTAGGCGGACGAAGGCTCGGGGGTAGGCCTGTTGGACGCCACGGGGGCGCACTCCTTTCCTTCCTTCTCGCCTACCGGGTTAGCTGACGGGTTCGGAGCAGGAAGGTCTCCTACGGACATCCTCTGACGAGAGCGTCCGATTCACCCCAAGGTGGTGGTTCCCCGGTTCCCTTGGTGCAGTTCGGTGCGGTTCGGTGCGCCGTCAACGGACTCGGCAGAGCCGGCGTCTTCCGCGG
This sequence comes from Streptomyces sp. NPDC017993, assembly GCF_044328065.1. Taxonomy (NCBI): domain Bacteria; kingdom Bacillati; phylum Actinomycetota; class Actinomycetes; order Kitasatosporales; family Streptomycetaceae; genus Streptomyces; species Streptomyces sp. NPDC017993. The sequence continues at coordinate 519,649 of NZ_JBIRGO010000002.1, read as the reverse complement.
TTCCGGCCGACGGCTTCCGGCTTCGGTGCGACTCGGTGCACTTCGGTACTGCTGGAGCAGTTCGTGCGGCCGGCCGGTGCGAGGTGCGGTGGCGACGTGCGCGAAGTGCGGGAGATGCGTGAAGTGCGGGAGTTACGTGAAGTTCGGAGCGAGGCTGGAGACACGGAGGGTGCGGCATTGCCGGGAGTGCTGAAGGTGCGGGAGTGCGTGAAGTGCGCTTACGGGATTCGGCGTCGGCGCGCGGTGCCGCCACTTGCGACGGCTGGGACGACCGCGCTGCGTTATCGGACAGTAATAGAGATCGCCACTGATTTCCAAGCGTTCCCGGGAATCCGTATGTGCTCCGTAGGAGCTTTGGCGTGGACTTTTCCACCCACGGACTCCCCAACCCGTGCGAGTTGACCGCACCGCTCCAAACGATCTCGCGACGATCGTGCGCCAGTCGTTATGCGCAGGGGTGCCCGGCGATCACGGAGTGTGAGGGCAGTAACGTCGGATCATGGTCGTCAACGTCGTCAACAGCGCGCAGACAGTGGCCGATCGGTACCGGGAGTTCTCCTGGCAGCAGGCGCGGGGGCAGTCCGACGCCCATGAGGAGCTGACCGCACGGATCAGTCAGGACGCCGAGTTCTGCGATGTGCTCGCGGGTTCGCTGCCCGCGGGGAACAAGCAGCAGCCCAACCTCCTCCTCGCCGCCGTCCGCTATCTCGACGGTCCGCACGCCGAACAGGGCCCACACGGTGAGGCGGCGTACGGACGCTGGCGGGAATGGACGATCCGGCACTGGGACGAGGTCCGCGCGGTGATCATGCAGCGCGGCACCCAGACCAACGAGCCGGCCCGCTGCGCCACCCTGCTGCCGCTGCTCGCCCGGCTGCCGCAGCCGCTGGCGCTGCTCGAGGTCGGCACGTCGGCCGGGCTGTGTCTGCACCCCGACCGCTACCGCTATCGCTACGAGGGCGGGGCCGAGGGGCACGGCCACGGCGCCCAGGAGGTGGGCACCCCTGGGAGCCCGGTGACGTTCACGTGCCGTACGAGCCGGGCGGCGCCCCCGTCGGCGGACGGCCCATACGCACCCGCGCCCGGGGCCACCGCGCTGCCGGAGATCGTCTGGCGTGGGGGCATCGATCTGGACCCGCTCGACCCGGTCGACCGGGTCGACGACAACCGCTGGCTGCAGGCCCTCGTCTGGCCCGGGCAGCGGGCGCGCGCGGACCGGCTCGCGGCCGCCGTCGAAGCGGTACGGGACGCGCCCCGCCCCACGCTCGTACGCGGGGATCTGATCGACGAGCTGCCGGCGCTGGCCGCGGCGGCTCCACGGGAGGCGACGCTGGTCATCTTCCACAGCACCGTGCTGATGTATCTGTCGCCGGCCCGCCGTGCGGAGTTCGCCCGGCTCGTCCGGTCCATCCTCGCCGAGCGGGACGGCCCCGGGCACTGGATCTCCAACGAGCACCACACCGAGCTGCCCTGGATCACCGACCCGGCGCACGATGCCCTGCCGCCCGAGTACGCACACCTGCTGACCCTTTCGCTGGACGAGCAGCCGGTCGCCCTCACCGGCCCGCACGGCCAGAGCCTGCACTGGCTCCGGGAACCCGACCTCCGGGCGGGCTGACCGCCCGGCGCCGGACGGACGGGCCCGACGGTGGCAAGGCCGGAAGCCGCAGAGCCCGAAGGCGAACGAGCCCGAAGGCCGCCGCAAGGCCAGTGGCCGCAAAGCCCGTAACAGGAACTGAGCCCGCAGCAGGAACTCCCGCCTAGACCCCCAGCGGCCGCTGTACCGCGAGCAGCGCCATGTCGTCCGCCGGCGCGCCTCCCGTGTGCCGCGCGACGTCCTTCGCCAGCAGATCGAGGAGGTCCGCCGGGCCGTTGAAATGGCGGCCGCGCAGCCTGGACGACGGGTCGTAGAACCGATTGGCGAGGTTCCGGGCCTCGGTCACCCCGTCGGTGAACAGCAGCAGCAGCGAACCGGCCGGGAAGAACGTCTCGTCCGCCCGGTCCGGCCACCCCGCCACCTCGCTCATCCCCAGCGGCAGCGCCGGCGTCGCAGGGGCCAGTTCGCGCAGGCCGCCGTCCGGGGTGAGCAGCAGCGGGGGCGGGTGGCCACGATTGAGGACGCGCAGCACGGAGTGCTCCTTGGAGGGGATCTCCGCCAGGACGGCCGTGGTGAACCCCTCGAACTCGTCGAGCCCGTCGCGTCGTCTGCCCTCGCGTTGCAGCGCCCGCTCCAGCCGGCCCGCCACCGCCTCCAACGAGGTCTCCTGCTCCGCCGCCTCCCGGAAGGCGCCGATGACGATCACGGCGGCCTCCACCGCCTCCAGGCCCTTGCCGCGCACGTCGCCGACGATCATCCGTACGCCGTGCGGGGTGTCCTGCACCGCGTAGAGGTCGCCCCCGATCCGGGCGTCCGCCCTGGCCCCCACGTAGCGCGCGGCGACCGCGAGGCCACCGATCCGGTCCGCGGGCGTCGGCAGTACGGCCCGCTGCGCGGCCTCCGAGACGTCCCGTACGGAGGCCAGCCGGGCGTCGTTCCTGCGGACGGCGCGGTTGATGCCGAGAGCCAGCACGGCGACGATCAGGACGGTCACGGCCTCGGTGGTCGACTCGTGGGCGTCCGTCGTGCCGTGGTAGACGACGGACCAGAGTTCGCCGATGACGGCCGCGGCGGCGACGGCTGCCGTGGTGCGCAGCGAGTAGAGAGGCGCCGCGACGAGCGGGGCGGCGGAGAAGAACGGCGAGGCGGTGTACTGCGCCGGCGTCGCCACGTCGAAGACCACGCCGCCGACGATCAGGATGAGCGGCAGCCAGCGCGCCAGCCGGCGGCCGGACGGCGACATCCGGGCCCGGCGCGCTCGCCGCTCCTGGTCGCCCGTGCGGGCCCTGTCGCCTCCGAGTGTCCGCACAGGCCCTCTTCCCCCTTCCGCCCACCACTCCCGGCGCCGGCTCCCGGTGTTCGGCCCAGCTCGCCGCTCCCGACTGTCCGCCTCTTCCCGTTTGTCCGGACCGCCCGTCAGCGGTCATGGCGTCGGGCGTGCTCGGCCGTAGCGGTCATCGCGTCGGATCGTCGCCGTACTTGCTCACGGCGTCGGGAGTCGTCGCGCTGCCGTGCGGCTCCCTCGGCTTTCCCAAGGCTTTCCGTTACGGGGCCGCGGGGCGAGTCCTCATGGGCCGGACGGGTCACGGCGCGGGCCGGGCGGGCGATACCACCGTGGCCTCGTCACCGCCATCAGGTGAGCGACCACCGACACCCGAAAGCGGGCAAGGCCGGGACAGGTGCCGGGGCCTGACGGGACAACCGGGGCGGCGCGGACCGCCGGACGACCCGCGCCACCGCACCGCATCCACCACCCGGCCGCTCCCACCCCCGAAACACAGCTGTGCCCCGGCCGCTCTCGCGCACGCCGGGGCACAAAATTGCTGGTCAGCCCCTTACGGGGCGTCAGAAACGGTGGGCCATCAGGGGCTCGAACCCTGAACCAATGGATTAAAAGTCCACTGCTCTGCCAATTGAGCTAATGGCCCGCACCGAGCAGCATAGCCCGACCAGGTGCCGCAGCCCGAAGCCATTAGGCATCGGCTGTCCTGACGGGCCGGCCCGACCCCTCCCTGAGGGGCTCCCGGCACGTCGTCGGCAGCTCCCTCGGACGGGCGACCCGGCAGTCGCACGCGCCCTCCGAGCCGCCCGCAGGACCGGGCAGCCCGGCGCCCGTCCCTCTGGAACCACCGCCCCGGGGCAACCCACTCCGCCCGGCTCCCCGGTCAACGCACAGGGCCCGTACGGCACTTGCGTGTCATACGGGCCCTGCGATGCCTCAGTTGGCCGACGTGTCGGCCGATGCGGTCAACCGGAACGGTCAGCCGTTGCGCTTCCAGCGCGGCTTGTCGTCACGACGGCCGAAGGAGCCGGTCGCGGTGCCGGTGCCACGGTGCTCGTCGCGACGGCCGTGCGGACGGTCGCCGCCACCGGAGCGGAAGCCACCGGACGACGGACGGCCACCGGAGCGGTCGTCACGGTTGAACGGACGGTCGCCGCCACCGGAGCGGAAGCCACCGGACGACGGACGACCAGCGGAGCGGTCATCGCGGTTGAACGGACGGCTCGGACGGTCGCCGCGGTCGCGGTTGAAACCGCCGCCGGAGCGGTCGTCGCGACGGTCACGGTTGAAACCGCCACCCGACCGGTCATCACGACGGTCACGGTTGAAGCCACCACCGGAACGGTCATCACGACGGTCACGGTTGAAACCGCCACCCGACCGGTCATCACGACGGTCACGGTTGAAGCCACCACCCGACCGGTCATCACGACGGTCACGGTTGAAGCCACCACCCGACCGGTCATCACGACGGTCACGGTTGAAACCGCCACCCGACCGGTCATCACGACGGTCACGGTTGAAGCCACCACCGGAACGGTCATCACGACGGTCACGACGGTCGAAGTTGCCCCGGTCGTCGCGACGGTCGTCACGGCGCTCGTAGGAGGAGGAGCGACGCGGCGCCTCGTCCGACGTAGCCTGGGCCGGCACGGTGACCTCGGGCGCCTCGGCGGGTGCCTCGGTGGTCGCGGCAGCGGCGGCGAGCGCCTCGGCCGGGTCCTCGCCGCGCTCGCGGGCGGCACGGGCGGTCAGCCGGTCCGCCTCCTCGCGCAGCTCGGTGGCACGGCGCTGCAGACGCTCCAGCTCGCGGGTCAGCTCATCCACCTCGCGCTCCGCCTGCTTGGCGGAGTTGTTCGCGCCGTCGGCCTGGACCTCGGTGAGCGAACGCGCGCCGGTGATCCGGGCGACGTCGTCGTCGAAGGCACCGGCGCCGCCGACGATGTGGCGCGAGGCGTCCACGCCCGCGTCCTCCATCAGGCGGAAGATCTGCCGGCGCTGGTGCGGCAGCGACAGCGAGACGACCGTGCCGGACTGGCCGGCGCGGGCGGTACGGCCCGAGCGGTGCAGGTAGTCCTTGTGGTCACCGGCCGGGTCGACGTTCAGGACCAGGTCGATGCCGTCGACGTGAATACCGCGGGCGGCGACGTCGGTCGCGACGAGCGCGTTGACGTAGCCGTCCTTGAAGTCGGCGAGGACGCGGGTACGGGCGCCCTGCGTCATGCCGCCGTGCAGCGCGTCCGCCTTCACGCCGGACTCGACGAGCTGCTCGGCGATACGGTCGGCGCCCAGCTGCGTGCGGACGAAGATGATCGTGCGGCCCTTGCGGGCGGCGATCGCGGCCGTGACCGGCGCCTTGTCCTTCGGCTTCACGACGAGGACGTGGTGGGTCATGGTCGTGACGTTGCCCTGGGCGGAGTCGACCTCGTGGGTGACCGGGTTGCTCAGGTAGCGCTTGACCAGGGTGCCGATCTCGTTCTCCATGGTGGCGGAGAAGAGCATGCGCTGGCCGCCGCCGGGGATCTGGTCGAGCAGCTCGGTGACCTCGGGCAGGAAGCCCAGGTCGGACATCTGGTCGGCCTCGTCGAGGACCGCGACCTGGACGTTCTCCAGGGAGCAGGCGCCACGGTTGATGATGTCGCGCAGCCGGCCCGGGGTGGCGACGAGGACGTCGACACCGCGCTCCAGGGCGTAGATCTGGTTGCCCATGGACGTACCGCCGCAGACGACCTTCATCTTCAGGCCGAGCACGTCGCCGTACGGCTGCAGCGCGTCCGCGACCTGCATCGCGAGCTCACGGGTCGGGGTGAGGATGATCGCGCGGGGCTTCTTCTTCTCGGTGTTGCCGCCGGCCAGCGTGGCCAGGGTCGGCAGACCGAAGGAGAGGGTCTTGCCGGAGCCGGTGCGGCCGCGGCCGAGGATGTCCTTGCCGGCCAGGGCGTCCGGGATGGTCGCGGCCTGGATCGGGAAGGGGGTGGTGACGCCGTTCTGGGCCAGCTTGCGGACGATGCCCTCGGGCAGGCCGAGGGAAGCGAAGGTGACGGTCGGCTCGGCGGCCGCGTCGGGGGTCTGGGCATCGGCGGCGGACTCGGCCGCGTCGGTCACCGGGGCGGCGGCCGTCTCGGCCGTCTCGATCGCCTCGGGAGCCGTCTGCTCGTCTGCGGGCATGACGGGGTGCTCAGTGGAAATTGACATGCGAAATGCGAAACCTTCCGGAGTCTCGGCACGCGCCCAAACTCCGTGTGTTTCACAAAGACCGCCTCTATGCGGTCAGCCACGGCAAGGGAGAGAACGCGCCACGCGGCGCGCTTCTTTTCTGGCGCCGGGCAAATGGGATCAAACGATCTACCACCATACGCACTCCGCCCCCCGGAAGGCAAATACGCCCCTCGACGGTCCAACCCGCCCCCGCCACGGCTCCCCGCACGGCGCTCACGCCCCCGGTTCGACCTGCGAAAACATCGGAGAGGACGGCAGAGGACCGGACGCCTGCGCCGAGGGCGGCGGGCTGCTCGGCGGCGGAGTGGGTTCCGCGGGCGGCGTGGTGGGGGTCGGTGAGGGCGGCGGCGAGGACGGCCGGTCGGGGCGCGACGGCACCGGGTCCGGGTCACCTCCGGACCCGCCCGCACCACCGGAGCCGCCGTGCCCCGCGCCGGGCTCCGGGCCGGACGGCGCGACCGGACGCTTCGGCGTCGCCGGCACGGATGCCGTCGGCGTCGCACCCGCCGACGGCTCCGCGGTTCCGGCCGCCCGCTGCGCTTCGCCGGTACGCCCCATCCGCCGGGGACCGTCGCCGCGCCCGTCGGCCGTGACCCCGCCGGGCCCTGGCTCGGCGTCCTTCCCGTCCTGCCGGGCGGAGCTGCCCGACGGCTTCGGGGGCTCCGCGTCACTCACGCTCAGGCAGCCGGACAGGGAGGCGGCCAGCGCCGAGACGGTCACCGCGGCGGCGGTGACCCGAGCCAGCGACCGGCCCGCGGGCAGGGCGGGAGCGGACCGAACGAGACGCCGGGCGGCCGGGGACGGCTCGGGGGACGGCGCGGCACTCACCGACGGGGACGGCGTCGGCGAGGAAGCGGGACCGGATGGGGAACCGGGACGGAAGCGGGGACGGGAAGGGATCGGGCGCACGGGCGGGGACCTCCGGATCCGGAGCGCAGGGACAGCGGCGACGGACGCCCTGCCCAACTCCCGCCCCGGGCTTGAGGACACGCGTACCGCAGGCCCGATCGCTCAGCCGTAGCCCAGCGCGTGCAGCCGCTCGTCGTCGATGCCGAAGTGGTGCGCGATCTCGTGAACGACCGTCACCTCGGTCTCGGCGACCACGTCCTCGCGCGTCGCGCACATCCGCAGCGTGGGTCCCCGGTAGATCGTGATCCGGTCCGGGAGCACACCGGCGTACCACTCCCCGCGGTCGGTCAGCGGCGTCCCTTCGTACAGCCCGAGCAGCTCGGGGTCGTCGGACGGGGGCTCGTCCTCGACGAACACCGCCACGTTGTCCATCAGCCGGGTCAGCTCCGGGGGGATCCGGTCCAGCGCCTCTGCGACCAGTTCCTCGAACTCCTCGCGCGTCATTTCCAGCACACCACCATTCTCCGCTACCCGGCCCCGGAACCGGGCGTCGAGGACCGCGGTCGGCGCGCGGCTGCGGACCGCACCATCGGCCCCACCGTCCCTTCCCGCACCACCTGTCCCGCACGCATGGCCGTGACAGGTCTCCCGCCACGGACCGGCGCGCCTCGCCGCTTACTGGGCACCACGGTGGGGCATACGGGCCCAATGGCCCGCGTAGCGCGCTCCCGGACACTGACCACCGACACCTCGGCACCTCTCCCGCTCCGGCTGCTTCGAGCCACGCTCGACGGCGTACGGAGACTGCCCGGCACCGTCCGCCGCCACTACCGCTCCCGCCGTACGGCCCCCGTCCTCGCCCTCGCCCCGTCGCCGCACCCCTACAGCCGCGCCCTCGGCCTGGCGGCCGTCACCGTCCTCGGCGCCTGGCTCGGGCTGCTCGTCACCGGCGGCATCCACGCCCCGGTGGGACCGATGGACACCCACATGACGCTGCGGCCCTCCCTGACCGGCGGCACCAGGATCAATGTCTCGCCGCTCGGCGACCTGGAACTCAGCAGTCACCACGGCCCCATACGGCTCGATGTCGACGTCGACCGGCTCGACCCGGTCCGCTCCCAGGAGCTGGTCGACCATCCCGAGCGCTTCGCCGGCCTGCAGGCGCAAGTCACCCACGACGTCACCCGCGGCACCGCGGGACTCGCCCTGAATGCCTGTGCCGCCGTGGCGTTTGGCGCCACCGCGCTGGGCCTGGCCGTCTACCGCAGGCCCCGCCGCGCCCTGGCCGCCGGCGGCCTGGCGCTCACCCTCCTCGCCACCTCCGGCGCGGCCGCCTACGCCACCTGGAACCCGAAGTCCGTACTGGAGCCGAAGTTCTCCGGACTGCTCTCCTCGGCCCCGTCCGTGGTCGGCAACGCACGCAACATCGTCAGCGAATTCAACGTCTACCAGCAGGAGTTGGCCCGCCTGGTCACCAACGTCACCAAGCTCTACGACGCCACCTCGACGCTGCCGACGTACCAGCCGGACCCGACCACCATCCGGGTGCTGCACGTCTCCGACATCCACCTCAACCCCGGCAGCTGGCGGATCATCGAATCCCTCGTCAAGCAGTACCGGATCGACGTGATCATCGATACCGGCGACACCATGGACCACGGCTCGGCCGCCGAGAACCACTTCCTGGACCCCGTCTCCACCCTCGGGGCCCCGTACGTCTGGGTGCGCGGCAACCACGACTCCCAGACCACGCAGAAGTACCTGACCGGGCGCAAGCACGTCACCGTGCTCGACGACGGCCGGGTCACGCAGGTCGCCGGGGTGCGCATCGCGGGCGTGGGCGACCCGCAGTTCACCCCCGACCGCTCCGTGCTGCCCGCCGGCGACCCCTCCGAGCGGACCGCGGGCGGCCGGCTCGCCGACTCGCTGCGCACCCAGCGCCTGGCCGGCACACCCGTCGACATCGCGCTGGCGCACAACCCCACCGCGGCGACCGAGGCGGACGGCCTGGTCCCGCTGGCGCTCGCGGGGCACATCCACCACCGCGAGAACAGGATGCTCCCCCAGGGCACCCGTCTGATGGTCGAGGGCTCCACGGGCGGCGGCGGGCTGCGCGCGGTGCAGAACAAGAAGCCCGAGCAGGTCCGCGCCTCGGTGCTCTACCTGGATCGCACGACCAAGCGGCTCCAGGCGTGGGACGAGATCACGCTCGGCGGCCTGGGCCTGTCGCGGGCCGAGGTGAGCCGGCACCTCCCACGGGAGAACCAGCCCGGCGCCACACCCGAGCCGCCCCGCTCCCCGAGCCCTTCGGCGCAGCGGTCCAGAGCACCCTCGGAGGGCCCCGGGTAAACCGTTTTGGCGAACGGTCCTCCCATCCCATATGCTTCTCACGTCCCCGACGGCGCCGGTAACGACGCCAAGGTGGCCACCAGCCCTCATCGTCTAGTGGCCCAGGACGCCGCCCTTTCAAGGCGGTAGCACGGGTTCGAATCCCGTTGGGGGCACGCATTACCGTGTGCGAGACTGGTTCACGCCGCTTTCGCGCAATGCAAGGTCCTGTGGAGCAGTTTGGAGTGCTCGCCACCCTGTCAAGGTGGAGGCCGCGGGTTCAAATCCCGTCAGGACCGCTGCGGCTGGGTAGCTCAGTTGGTACGAGCGATCGCCTGAAAAGCGATAGGTCGCCGGTTCGACCCCGGCCCCAGCCACACCCTTTGGGAGAAGGCCCCGATCCAGTGGATCGGGGCCTTCTTCGTGTGCGGCGTGCGGCGTGCGGCGGAGCCGGACACGGGCCGGGCCGCGAGGGCGATCCCGGCGGATATGGCCGCCCCCACCCGAACGCCGTAGTCCCACGGTCCGGCTCATCGCACCGGCCGCGCCGTCAGCCGGCGGCTTCCGCGTGTGCGGGGGCAGCTTCGCGGCCACCCGGATGACGGTGGCGCCAGACCCAGAAGACCGTGCTCGCGAGCACCGACCACCCGGCCAGCACCAGAAAAGGAAAAAGATGCTGGTGGCCGCCGAAGTAGACGGCGGTGTGCTGGGCGTTGACCGAACCTCCCGGCGGAAGCCAGCGGCCGATATGGCCCAGGGCGGACGGCAGCAGCGGCCAGGACACCGCGCCACCGGAGGACGGGTTGCCCAGCAGCACCATCAACCCCCAGGTGGGGATCATCGCCCAGCGCCCGATCAGGGTGTTGAACATCGTGAAGACCATGCCGGACGTGAACATCGTCAGCGCCAGGATCAGCCACGACTCCACGAAGGGCAGGTCCAGGGCGCCCAGCCACCAGTCCACCACCGCGGCGATGGCGAAGCCGCCCAACAGGGCGTACACCACGGTGAACGCGGTCCGCTCCGCGGGATTGAGGGCACGCGCGTGCACGCTGAGCTGGATGGCCCCGACGAAACCGATGATCACCGCGGCCAGCGAGATGTAGAAGAGCGCGAGGCCGCGCGGGTCACCCTCCTGCAGCGGCTTGATGTCCTTGAGCCGGACGTCCACCCCGACCGCCTTGCCGACCTTCAGGCCCGATTCGCCCAGCAGCTGCGCCACCGACGCGCCCGAAGCCGCGGCCACATCCAGCTCCACGCCCCGGCCGCGCGGCTGAAGGATCGCGAACTCCCGCTGCTCCTCGACGGCCTCCAGGGCCTCGCCGTAGGTGCCGTACCCGGTCAGCCGCAGCGAGGCGTTCAGCGCCTTCTCCATGCCCGCCGCGAACGCCTTCTCCTGCGGGGCGTCGAGCGAGCCGACCACGGCGGTCGGGATGTGCCGCGGCGCCGGCTTGGCCATGGTCGAGGTGTATGAGCCGGCGAACAGCCCGGCCGCCGCCGCGAGGATGAACACCAGCACGATCGCGGGGAGGAACGGTGACTCCTTGAAGGCCGCCCATTTCTCCGCCCGGGTCGGACGCCTTCCGTGGGCACCGTGCGGAACATGCTCACCGCGCTGATCAGACATGTGAACACGCTAAAGCAATGATCACGGACATACCCCTACAGGTCCCCCCCACGCGGCCGTCGCGGAAGCCCCGGCTCCGCCGCGCCGACCGGTTCCCGGCACGGCTGCGAGGGCGCCGCGACGACCGGGTGCACCGGTTGTCGCCCGCAAATGGTTCGCCAGTCCGATCCGGGAGGTGAGATCCTGGGGGACGTATGTCCAGTCAGCCTGCCCCCGCCCTGCCCGCCCTGCTGGAGCGACTGCCCGAGCTGATGCTGCGCGACCAGCAGCGGCTGGGGCGTCGACTCGACGGCGCGCGCCGGATCCGTAAGCCCGAGGCCCGAGCGGCCGTGCTCGCCGAGATCTCCGACGGCATCGAGGAGGCGGAGCTGCGCGTCGCCCAGCGGCGCGCCGCGGTGCCCGACATCACCTACCCGGAAGAACTCCCGGTCAGCCAGAAGAAGGACGAGATCGCCGCCGCGATCCGCGACCACCAGGTCGTGATCGTCGCGGGCGAGACCGGGTCCGGCAAGACGACCCAGATCCCCAAGATCTGCCTGGAGCTCGGACGGGGCGTCCGCGGCCTCATCGGGCACACCCAGCCCCGCCGGATCGCGGCCCGTACGGTCGCCGAGCGGGTGGCCGAGGAGCTGAAGACCCCGCTGGGCGAGGCGGTCGGCTGGAAGGTGCGGTTCACCGACCAGGTCGGCGGCGAGACCCTCGTCAAGCTGATGACCGACGGCATCCTGCTCGCCGAGATCCAGACGGACCGCGAGCTGCGCCAGTACGACACGATCATCATCGACGAGGCGCACGAGCGCAGCCTCAACATCGACTTCATCCTCGGCTATCTGGCGCAGCTGCTGCCCAAGCGCCCGGATCTGAAGGTCGTGATCACCTCCGCGACCATCGACCCCGAGCGGTTCGCCAGGCACTTCGGCAGTTTCACCGCGGTGGACGCCGGGGCCGCCGAGGACACGGCCCCGGAGGGCGGGGCGGCGCCCGCCGGCGCCCCGATCGTCGAGGTCTCCGGCCGGACGTATCCGGTCGAGGTCCGCTACCGCCCGCTGCTGGAGGAGGGCGGCCAGGAAGGCGACCGCGACCAGATCACCGCGATCTGCGACGCCGTCGACGAGCTCCAGGCCGCGGGACCCGGCGACATCCTGGTCTTCCTCTCCGGCGAGCGCGAGATCCGCGACACCGCCGACGCGCTCAACAAGAAGAACCTGCGGTCCACCGAAGTGCTGCCGCTGTACGCACGGCTCTCGCACGCAGAGCAGCACCGCGTCTTCCAGCGGCACACCGGCCGCCGGATCGTGCTCGCCACGAACGTCGCGGAGACCTCGCTGACCGTCCCCGGCATCCGGTACGTCATCGACCCGGGCATGGCGCGGATCTCCCGCTACAGCTTCCGTACCAAGGTGCAGCGGCTGCCGATCGAGCCGATTTCACAGGCCAGCGCCAACCAGCGCAAGGGCCGCTGCGGGCGTACCAGCGACGGCATCTGCATCCGGCTGTACTCCGAGGACGACTTCGTCAGCCGCCCGGAGTTCACCGACGCCGAGATCCTGCGCACCAACCTCGCCTCCGTCATCCTGCAGATGACCGCGGCCGGCCTCGGCGACATCGAGAAGTTCCCCTTCATCGACCCGCCGGACCGCCGCAACATCAAGGACGGCATCGATCTGCTGCACGAGCTCGGCGCGCTGGACGGCAAGCCGAAGTCAGGCGGCTCCGGGCGGCCGGGGCAGAAGGGGGAGCAGCGGCTCACCCCGCTCGGCCGCAAGCTCTCCCAGCTGCCGGTCGACCCGCGGCTGGCCCGGATGGTGCTGGAGGCCGACCGCAACGGCTGTGTCCGCGAGGTCATGGTGATCGCGGCGGCGCTGTCCATCCAGGACCCCCGCGAGCGGCCCTCCGACAAACAGCAGCAGGCCGACCAGCAGCACGCCCGTTTCAAGGACGAGACCAGCGACTTCCTCGCCTTCCTCAACCTCTGGCGCTATGTCCGGGAGCAGCAGAAGGCACTCTCGTCGTCGGCATTCCGGCGAATGTGCCGGTCCGAGTTCCTGAACTACCTGCGGATACGCGAGTGGCAGGACATCTACTCCCAGCTGCGCTCGGTCGCCAAGACCATGGGCATTCACCTCAGCGAGGAGGATGCGGCGCCCGACCATATTCACACCTCCCTGCTCTCCGGTTTGCTTTCGCATATCGGACTCAAGGAAACGGACGCCAAGAACGAGTATCTGGGCGCCCGCAGCGCCAAGTTCGCGGTCTTCCCCGGCTCCGCGCTCTTCAAGAAGCCACCGCGCTGGATCATGTCCGCGGAGCTGGTCGAGACGTCCCGCCTGTGGGCGCGGGTGAACGCCAGGATCGAGCCGGAGTGGGTCGAGCCGCTGGCGCAGCACCTGGTGAAGCGGACGTACAGCGAGCCGCACTGGGAGCAGAAGATGGCGGCGGTGATGGCGTACGAGCGGGTGACGCTCTACGGCGTCCCGATCGTCGCCCAGCGGAAGATCACCTACGGCCGCATCGACCCGGAGACCTCACGGGACCTGTTCATCCGTAACGCCCTGGTGGAGGGCGACTGGCGCACGCACCACCAGTTCTTCCATGACAACCGCAAACTCCTCGGCGAGGTGGAGGAGTTGGAGCACCGCGCCCGGCGCCGCGACATCCTCGTCGACGACGAGACGCTCTTCGACTTCTACGACCAGCGCATTCCGGCGGACATCGTCTCGGGGGCGCACTTCGACGCCTGGTGGAAGAAACGAGGCCATGCCGACGGCCCGGACCCGGAGCTGCTGAACTTCGAGCAATCCATGCTCATCAACGAATCCGCGGAAGCCGTCACCAAGGACGACTACCCGGATTCCTGGCGCCAGGGAAAGCTGAAGTTCAAGGTCACCTACCAGTTCGAGCCCGGCGCGGACGCGGACGGCGTGACAGTCCATGTGCCGCTCCAGGTCCTCAACCAGGTCTCCTCCGAGGGCTTCGACTGGCAGATTCCCGGCCTGCGCGAGCAGCTGGTGACGGAGCTGATCCGCTCACTGCCCAAGCCGATCCGCCGCAACTACGTCCCGGCGCCGAACTTCGCGGTCCGGTTCCTGGACTCCACCGTGCCGTTGCAGGGGGCCCTGACCGCATCGCTGGCCGCCGGTCTCCAGCGGATGGTGGGCGTGCCGGTGCAGGCGGGGGACTTCGACACCGCCAAGGTCCCCGACCACCTCAAGATCACCTTCCGGGTGGTCGACGAGCGGCGCCGCAAGCTCGCCGAGGCCAAGGATCTCGAAGCGCTGCGGATCCAGCTGAAGCCGAAGACCCGGGAGGCCATCTCCAAGGCCTTCGAGCAGGCCGCCGACCGGCCCGCGAGGGACGGCAAGGACGGCAAGGGGGCCAAGGGCGACGGCTCCGCGCCGGCAGGACCGGAGCAGCGGACCGGCCTGACGTCCTGGACGATCGGCACGCTTGCGCGCACCTTCGAGACCCGGCGCGCGGGCCAGCCGCTCAAGGCGTACCCGGCCCTGGTGGACGAGGGCAGCAGCGTCGCCGTACGCCTCTTCGACACCGAGGCGGAGCAGCTGCAGGCCATGTGGGCGGGCACCCGCAGGCTCATCCTGCTCAATGTCGCCTCCAACCCGGCGAAGTTCGCCCAGGACAAGCTGAGCAATCAGCACAAGCTCGCGCTGTCCCGCAATCCGCACGGCTCCATCGCGGCGCTGTTCGAGGACTGTGTGACGGCCGCAGCCGACCGCCTCATCGCGTCGCGCGGCGGTCCCGCGTGGGACGAGGAGTCCTTCCGGAAGCTCTTCGACGCGGTACGCGCCGATCTGGTGGACGCGACGCTGAAGACCATTCAGCAGGTCCAGGAGGTGCTGGCCGCCTGGCAGGCGTGTGAGCGCCGGCTGAAGGCGACGACGTTCCCCTCCCTGCTGCCGTCGTTGGCGGACGTCAAGGAGCAGCTGGCAGCGCTCATCAAGCCGGGGTTCGTCACCGCGCACGGCGCCAAGCGGCTGCCGGACCTGATGCGCTATCTGGTGGCCATCGACCGGCGCCTGCAGCAGCTGCCCACCAACGCCGAGCGGGATCGCACCCGGATGGCGAAGGTGAAGGAGATGCAGGACGAATACGCCTGGCTGCTGGAGCAGTTCCCCCAGGGCCGCCCGGTGCCGGCCGCGGCCCGGGAGATCCGCTGGATGATCGAGGAGCTGCGGGTGAGCTACTTCGCGCACGCGCTGGGGACCGCCTACCCGGTCTCGGACAAGCGCATCGTGAAGGCCGTGGACGCCGCGGCGCCGTAGCCGCGGGCAGCCACCGGCATCGAGTTCGACCGCACCCCCTGACCTGCTGTACAGTCTTGCTTCGCAGCCCGCCGCAAGCGGAAAGCGAAACGCAAGGTCCTGTGGAGCAGTTTGGAGTGCTCGCCACCCTGTCAAGGTGGAGGCCGCGGGTTCAAATCCCGTCAGGACCGCATGAGTTACGGCCCGCATCCTTCTCGGATGCGGGCCGTAGCGCGTTTCGGGCCGTAGCTCGACGCACGCCGCGGCGCTTCCTGGGCCCGGCACCTTCCGCCTCGCAGCGTCCCCATGGCGGTGGAGGCCCGAGGCCATGTCGGCCCGACGCCGAGGAGGCCCGACACCGAGGAGCGGCCCGACGCCGAGGAGACTCGACGCCGCGGAGCGGCCCGGGGCCCATGAGCGCCTCGGACCGGAGTGGCGGATTCCGGGCCGGGCGCACCGCAGCCTCCCTGGCGACGCCACCGCCTCTCCCCCGCGCCCGCCGCCCGCGTCCCCGCAGGCAGCCGCCCTCGCCACTGCTCACCGCCCGCAGCCGGCATGACCTCTCCGAACGCCCCGTCCGGACGGCCCGCCCACGTTGGCGCGAAGGTGCGGGTGGCGGCAGCGGCCGCCCGCTGCCGTCTTGACGGGCGTGGACGCCACCGGTACTCACAGAGGAGGCGCGGGGGTGGGAGGTACGTGCGATGACGACACGGGCGAGGCACGCGACCAGGGCACTGCTGCGTGCCCATCTGTCGGCCGCGGCGGGCTACCGCCATCTGACGCGGCACTGCCCCATCTGCCACCAGCTGCTACGGCTCGCCATGGAGCCGCACAGGGGCCGCCCGGGGGCCTCGGCGCCCGAGACCGGCGCCGCATCCTCCCCGGCCGCATGCGGACCCTCGGGCGCGGACGGCGAAAGCCCCTCGCCCCGTTGACCAAAGTCGCCTCCCTCACCGCCCGTGCGGTGGGAGGCTGTTGAGCGGCAGCGTCGAAAGTGCAATACCGCAGCGGCCGTACCGCCTTCAAGGACTGCGCCGTGTGACGGGTGTCACCGAACAACTTTTGCGAAGTAGGGAACTTACACCCCCCCTACAACCCGTCAATTTAATATGTGCAATTGCACCCTCCCCCTGGCGACTTCGGAACGAGACCGTGGGGTCCGCGCAGGCAGCCCCTCAGAGGGGCCCTGTGGGCACGCAGGACGCCCCGCGGGGCGCCATGGGCGCCGGGCCGACCCGGCCGTGCCGGCGGGCCGAGCAGCGGGCGCACACAAAAAAAATCGCGCTGGACCCGGCGGAGTCCAGCGCGATCGGTGACGTACCCAGGTGGAGCGGGTGTGGGGCCTGTTGGGGCAGGCACCGCGTCGGTGTAGCTGTGGAGCTTGGGTGGAGCAGGTCGAGCTATGTGGTGCCAAGTGGGCATTTTCGGGTTGGGGGCCCCGAAAACGGCCTGGCTATGCGGTTATTCAGGCCTCGCTGCGCTGCTGCGGGATACCCGCAAGCAGTGCGCGGACCTCAGCCTCGCGGTAACGCCGATGCCCTCCGAGCGTGCGGATGGACGTGAGCTTGCCTGCCTTGGCCCAGCGGGTCACCGTCTTCGGGTCCACGCGGAACATCGTGGCGACCTCAGCAGGGGTAAGCAGCGGCTCGGCGTCAGGGGTGCGAGCGGTCATGAGCGGCCTCCTCGGGAGAACCGAACCATCACGGTTCTTTCCTCTAAATTCTGCACCTTGACCCACGTTGCCCGAAATGGCGGACGCGGGCCGAGTCGGTTATAGGACGAACGGCTTGTCCTCGGCACTACAACTACACCATCCGTCCAGCCACGTCGGCCAAACCGATGGAATTGCCCTCTCAGGTGTTCAACCTCGGCGGAAGCCGATGGACCATGCCATAGCGGACAGTCACACCCCCGTGACGATCAGTCACAACGGGATTAGTCGCCAGGAAACCCTCAAGGAGCGCAATACCGATCTATCCGCCCTTAGTTAGGCGGAAGGAGCCCCAGTCAGGCTCCTTGTCCTATTTTGGCACGAGGGTATGGCTTGAGAGCAAGACCCGAAGTCAGTGCTTTAGGTCACGCTTGGGGCAATCGCCCGGATCAGGACCTACGTCCCCCGGCGTCAGGCCCGGGATGACAGGCCCTGCCCGGCGTCATGCCGCAGCTCCGGACATTCAGCTGGAGAACTGACGTTCGCGCACCGCACGCCATCGGTCGGACAGCTTCTCGTACGCGATGCCGGCCCGCTCGCCGTCCCCGTCGCGCAGCGCCGCCAGTCCCTCCGCCACTTCCGCGGCGGAGCGGTCCTCGGCGAGCTGCTCCTCGGGCACCGCGTGCACCAGGCCTCCGTAATCCAGCTCCACGAGCGAACGCGGGTGGAATTCCTCGAGCCAGCGCCCCACATCTACCAGGCCGTCGATCAGCGGCCCCTCTTCCAAGGTGTCGCGCAGCGTCCGCAGTCCGCGCGCGACGCGACGCCGGGCCTGCACCATCGGCGTCCGGTAACGCATATGCAGCCCCTGGTCACTCTTCGTGTACTCGCGCTCCTCGTCGTCGAAGAGCACGAACCAGCGGACCGGAACGTGCCAGGTCGCGCCGCGGATCCAGGGTCTGGCGTCCGGATTGCGCTCCCGCCACTGTTCGTAGTCGGTGGCCGCCTGCCGCCGCACGACCGGCGGCAGCGCCGCGTCCAGCACGGGCGCCGGCAGCAGCTCCTCCAGGGCCTCCAGCGCCTGCCAGCCGCGCAACCGCGTGCGCCACGGACAGACGCACGTGACGCCGTCCACATCGGCCACGAAGGCGTCCGCGCTCTCGTGCACCGGCACCGGCACCGGCGGGGTCGGCAGGAGATCGGCCAGCGCCCGGCGCTGCTCGTCCTGAGCCGTGGGGGTGTGCTCGCGCTCGGCGTACCGCGCCCAGTGGGAGCGCTCGGGCTCCGGGAACGCTGCCAGCGGCTCGTAGACCCGCAGATATGCCACATACGGGACCATCACCGACGACGCCAAGGCCACGCCCGCTCCTTTTCAGGGAAGTCCACCTCCGGGAGGAGTTGCCCACCTCCGCCCCGGCCCGGGATACGGGCAGATCGTCCCATGCCCGTCCCCCGAGCGAGGGTGATCCGCGGCACCTGACCGATCAACGGGGCCCCGAGGTCTTACGCTCTTCCCGACCGGCCCTCCCCACCCGCACGAGGGCGTCCTTCGCGACTTATGGGAGTCACCACAGTGACTGACGTACGTCCTGCCTCCGTCAGTGCCGACGGCGGCGTTCTGCACACCCTGTTCCGATCGGAGCAGGGCGGCCACGAGCAAGTCGTTCTCTGCCAGGACCGCGCCAGCGGCCTCCGGGCCGTGATCGCCCTCCACAGCACCGCACTGGGCCCCGCCCTGGGCGGTACCCGCTTCCACGCGTACGCCTCCGAGGAGGAGGCCGTGCTGGACGCGCTCAACCTCTCGCGCGGTATGTCCTACAAGAACGCGCTCGCCGGCCTGGAGCACGGCGGCGGCAAGGCCGTGATCATCGGCGACCCCGACGTGATCAAGACCGAGGAGCTGCTGCTCGCCTACGGCCGCTTCGTGGCCTCTCTGGGCGGCCGCTACGTCACCGCGTGCGATGTCGGCACCTACGTCGCCGACATGGACGTGGTGGCCCGTACGAACAAGTGGACCACCGGCCGCTCGCCCGAGAACGGCGGCGCCGGCGACTCCTCCGTCCTGACCGCCTTCGGCGTCTACCAGGGCATGCGCGCCTCGGCCCAGCACCAGTGGGGCGACCCGACACTGCGCGACCGCAAGGTCGGCGTGGCAGGGGTCGGCAAGGTGGGCCACCACCTCGTCGAGCACCTCCTCAAGGACGGCGCGGAGGTCGTGATCACGGACGTCCGTGGCGAGTCGGTGGACCGGATCCGCGCCAAGCACCCCCAGGTGACCGCCGTCGCCGACACCGAGGCGCTGATCCGCACCGAGGGCCTGGACATCTACGCGCCGTGCGCGCTGGGCGGCGCGCTGAGCGACGAGTCGGTGCGGGTGCTGACCGCGAAGGTGGTGTGCGGGGCGGCCAACAACCAGCTCGCACACCCCGGCGTCGAGAAGGACCTGTCCGACCGCGGCATCCTCTACGCCCCGGATTACGTCGTGAACGCGGGCGGCGTCATCCAGGTGGCCGATGAGCTGCACGGCTTCGACTTCGACCGCTGCAAGGCCAAGGCGACGAAGATCTTCGACACCACGCTGGCGATATTCGCTCGTGCGAAGACGGACGGGATCCCGCCCGCCGCCGCGGCCGACCGACTGGCCGAAACGCGTATGGCCGAGGCCCGGCGCGCCTGACGGACCGGGGGCGCTTCGGGAGCGCCCCCATGGCCGGAAACACGGCCTTGCGCGACCCGCCACGGGTGATCGAGGAGACTTCCCTCACCACCCGTCGGCGGGTCGCCGTACAGGACAGGTTAAAATCGCAGTTGACCAGCGGGAAAAGGGTGCCTCGCGGGTCGTGCCGAGCAGTGGGTGATGCGGGCGACGTACCGAACGGCCGCGGAAGCAGGTACCGTTAAAGCCCTACAGACCGGCCTCTCTGTCGAGAGTCCGTTCTGAATCATGAACGCGTGTCAAGACTCTGGGGCCATCGAGCCCCGTCATTGAGGGGGTCGACCCATGGGGCGCGGCCGGGCCAAGGCCAAGCAGACAAAGGTCGCCCGCCAGCTGAAGTACAGCAGCGGTGGGACGGATCTCTCACGACTGGCCGACGAGCTGGGTGCATCGCCGTCGAACCAGCAGCCTCCGAACGGGGAACCGTTCGAGGATGACGAGGACGACGACGACCCGTACGCACAGTACGCGGATCGGTACAACGACGATGATGAGGACGAGGGCGACTCGTCCGACCAGCGTCGTCGCGCCTGACGCCCTGTGCGTACCAGGCTCTGACAACAGACAGCATCGAGAACCCGGTCCAGGCCAGTGCCAGGACCGGGTTCTGTGCTGCCCGGGTGGCCGCGGAGCCGGCACCGAAGCAGCCGCCGATGTGGGCACCGAAGTGGCCGCCGGATGAGCGGCGGCCACTCAGATCAGCTCGCGTACTCACCGGTCAGGGTCACCGCGTCGGCACGGTCGCCGCGCTCGGAGATCTCGCCGCTGACCCAGGCGTCCACACCGCGGTCGGCGAGCGTGGCCAGTGCGACATCCACCGACTCCTGCGGGACGACGGCGATCATGCCGACGCCCATGTTCAGGGTCTTCTCCAGCTCCAGGCGCTCGACCGAGCCGGCCGAGCCGACCAGGTCGAAGACCGGACCCGGCGTCCAGGTGGAGCGGTCGACGGTGGCGTGCAGACCGTCCGGGATCACCCGGGCGAGGTTGTTCGCCAGGCCGCCGCCGGTGATGTGCGAGAAGGCGTGCACCTCGGTCGTACGCGTCAGCGCCAGGCAGTCCAGCGAGTAGATCTTGGTGGGCTCCAGCAGCTCCTCGCCGAGGGTCCGGCCGAACTCCGGAATCTGCTGGTCCAGGGCGAGACCGGCGCGGTCGAACAGCACGTGGCGGACCAGGGAGTACCCGTTCGAGTGAAGTCCGGAGGACGCCATGGAGATCACGGCGTCGCCCGTCCGGATGCGATCCGCACCCAGCACCCGGTCGGCCTCGACCACGCCCGTCCCGGCGCCGGCGACGTCGAACTCGTCCACGCCCAGCAGCCCCGGGTGCTCGGCGGTCTCGCCGCCGACCAGCGCGCAGCCGGCCAGCACACAGCCCTCGGCGATGCCCTTGACGATCGCGGCGACGCGCTCGGGGAAGACCTTGCCGACGCAGATGTAGTCGGTCATGAACAGCGGCTCGGCGCCGCAGACGACCAGGTCGTCGACGACCATGCCGACGAGGTCGTGACCGATGCTGTCGTACACGCCCATCTTGCGGGCGATGTCGACCTTCGTGCCGACGCCGTCGGTGGCCGAGGCCAGCAGCGGGCGCTCGTAGCGCTTGAGCGCGGACGCGTCGAAGAGGCCGGCGAAGCCGCCGAGCCCGCCGACGACCTCGGGGCGGGTGGCCTTCTTGACCCACTCCTTCATGAGGTCCACGGCGCGGTCGCCCGCTTCGATGTCGACACCCGCCGCCGCGTAGCTGGCACCAGCGCCCGCGGACTGCGCAGGCTCAAAGGAATCGGTAGGCATGGCCCAGAACTTTCGTGTCGTGTGTGTGCGAGCTACGGGCGGCGCAGCGCGTCGGCGCCGCCGACCCCGGCCGTCAGCGTCTCGACGCCGTCCAGGTCCGGCTTGGCCTTACCGGCGGTCTCCGACTCCAGGAGGTGCTTGCCCAGCAGCTCCGGGTCGGGCAGATCCATCGGGTATTCGCCGTCGAAGCAGGCGCGGCACAGATTCGGCTTGGCGATGGTGGTCGCCTCGATCATGCCGTCGATGGAGATGTACGAGAGCGAATCGGCGCCCAGCGACTTGCCGATCTCTTCCACGCTCAGCCCATTGGCGATCAGCTCCGCGCGCGTGGCGAAGTCGATGCCGAAGAAGCAGGGCCACTTGATCGGCGGGGAGGAGATCCGGATGTGGACCTCCAGCGCGCCGGCCTCGCGGAGCATCCGCACCAGGGCGCGCTGGGTGTTGCCGCGGACGATCGAGTCGTCGACGACCACCAGGCGCTTGCCGCGGATGACTTCCTTGAGCGGGTTGAGCTTGAGGCGGATGCCGAGCTGCCGGATGGTCTGCGAGGGCTGGATGAAGGTCCGGCCGACGTAGGAGTTCTTGACCAGGCCGGAGCCGTACGGGATTCCGCTGGCCTCGGCGTATCCGACGGCCGCCGGGGTGCCCGACTCGGGAGTCGCTATGACGAGGTCGGCCTCGGCCGGCGCCTCGGCGGCCAGCTTGCGGCCCATCTCCACGCGGGAGAGGTACACATTGCGGCCGGCGATGTCGGTGTCCGGGCGCGCGAGGTAGACGTACTCGAAGACGCAGCCCTTGGGACGGGCCTCGGCGAAGCGGCTGCTGCGCAGACCGTCCTCATCGATGGCGACCATCTCGCCCGGCTCGATCTCCCGGATGAAGCTGGCGCCGCAGATGTCGAGGGCGGCGGTCTCGGAGGCCACCACCCAGCCGCGCTCCAGGCGACCGAGGACCAGCGGGCGGATGCCCTGCGGGTCGCGGGCGGCGTAGAGCGTGTGCTCGTCCATGAAGCAGAGCGAGAAGGCGCCCATGACCTTCGGCAGGACGCGCGGGGCGGCCTCCTCGACGGTCAGCGGCTTGCCGTCCTCGTCGACCTGGCCGGCGAGCAGCGCCGTCACGAGATCGGTGTCGTTGGTGGCCGCGACCTGGGTCGCGCGGCCGCCCTCACGGGGCAGCGCCGCGACCAGATCCGCCAGCTCGGCGGTGTTCACCAGGTTGCCGTTGTGGCCGAGCGCGATCGAGCCGTGCGCGGTCGCACGGAACGTCGGCTGCGCGTTCTCCCACACCGAGGCACCGGTGGTGGAGTAGCGGGCATGGCCCACGGCGATATGGCCCTGGAGAGAGCCGAGCGAAGTCTCGTCGAAGACCTGGGAAACCAGGCCCATGTCCTTGAAGACGAGGATCTGCGAGCCATTGCTCACTGCGATGCCCGCGGACTCCTGTCCACGGTGCTGCAGCGCATACAGCCCGAAATAGGTGAGTTTGGCGACCTCTTCACCCGGAGCCCAGACACCGAAGACGCCGCAAGCGTCCTGGGGGCCCTTCTCGCCGGGGAGCAGGTCGTGGTTGAGTCGTCCGTCACCACGTGGCACGCCTCCGAGTCTAGGGCAGGTCGCGGATTCATCCGAACCGGGGATGGCCCGACTTCTGGAGGAGTGCATGAACGGCGCGTTGCGCGTCCTTGACGTGCTCACGGCTTTGCGAGCAGGATTCCCGACCATGCAGACCCCGCAGCCCTTGGCGCGCCTGGCGTGTGGCCGAGCGGCCCACCTCGCGCGACCGCTCGTGCGGCGCCGCCACGTCGACCTCGGTCGCGTCGCCAGCGCCATGTGTCGCTGCGGATAACTGTGCTGGCTGCGCGTAGCGACGGCCGGGCCCCGAGGGCCTGCCCCACGCCGCGCACACCCTTCTGAGCTGCTCTTTCCCGGTCGGCCTCGCCGTTTCCCGCGCGCCTTTCACGCTCACTCGATATGCCCCTGGTGCGCCTTTTGCGGCTTACGTCGTCGACTGCTCGCCACGTCCGTGTGAGATACGCGACCCACCACGCTCTCACCCTGTTTCCGCGAGGCGTTATGTGACCTCGCGTCCCGAATCAACCTCTTTGGAGAGCCGTACCGATGTCATCCGTCGACCCTGGCGCGCCCGATACGCCCGCTCCCTCCCCCGAGCCCGCACTCTCCCGCCGGACCTTCGGCGGCCTGGCCGGTGCGGGCGCCGCGGCCGCCGTCGGCGGGCTCGGCGCCCTCGGCACCGTGGCGGGCGCGCCGAGCGCCGCAGCCGAGACCCCGGCACCCGGGGAGCGCCCGTTCCGGGCCACGCCGGGCCGGCACGCGCGGCGTCCCAACATCCTGTTCATCCTCGGCGACGACCTGGGGTGGGCCGATCTGTCCTCGTACGGGGCACCGGAGATCCGGACGCCGCACCTGGACCGACTGGCCCGCCAGGGCGTCCGCTTCACCCAGGCCTACTCGGGCTCGGCGACCTGCTCGCCCACCCGCTTCTCCCTGTACACGGGCCGCTACCCGGGCCGTACCAAGGGCGGCCTGGCCGAGCCGATCGCCGACCGGAGCGTGGGGCTGGAGCCTGGCCACCCCACGCTCGCCTCGCTGCTGCGCGACGCGGGCTATGCGACGGCCCTGATCGGCAAGTGGCACTGCGGCTACCTGCCGGACTACAGCCCCACCAAATCCGGCTGGGACACCTTCTTCGGGAACCTCGGCGGGGCGCTGGAGTACTACTCGAAGCTCGGACTCGCCGGGGAGTACGACCTCTACGAGGGCGACGCCGCGTACAAGGACCTGCGCTACTACACGCGGATCCTCACCGAGCGGGCCGTCGACTTCGTGACCGAGGCGGGGCAGCGGGCCGGCGAAGGCCGCGCCGGCGGAAGCCGTGCCGCGGCGGAGGGGGACGGGGCGTCCGGGGCGGACCGTTCCGGCGGGCGGACGGACCGGCCGTGGCTGCTGAACCTGAACTTCACCACTCCGCACTGGCCCTGGATCGCCGACGGCGACACGGAGCAGAGCGCGGAGATCGTCCGCAGGATCAAGGCCGGCGAGCCGGGCGCCCTGCAGCACCGGGACGGCGGCTCGCTGGAGAAGTACCGGGAGATGGTCGAGGACCTGGACCGCTCGGTCGGCGAGGTACTGGCCGCGCTGAAGCGCTCCGGGCAGGAGGAGAACACCCTCGTCTTCTTCGCGAGTGACAACGGGGGCGAACGCTGGTCGTACAACTGGCCGCTGTCCGGGAACAAGGCATCGCTCCAGGAGGGCGGCATCCGGGTGCCGACGATCGTGCGCTGGCCGTCCCGGCTCGACGCCGGCCAGGTCAGCCATGAGCCGGTGTTCACCCCGGACTGGACTGCCACCCTGCTGGAGATCGCGGGCGCCCGCCCGGACCGGGCCCATCCGCTGGACGGCACCAGCCTGGCGGGCTATCTGCTGCGCGGTGAACGGCTCGCCGAACGCGACCTGTTCTGGCGGGTGCGGGGCGAGCGGGCGCTGCGGCGCGGCGACTGGAAGTACTACCGGGGCAAGAAGGGCGCCGATCAGCTCTTCCACCTCACCGACGACCCGCGTGAGCAGGCCGACAAGGCCGCGGTCGAGCCACGGCTCCTGGCACGGCTGAAGGCCGCCTGGGAGGCGGTGGACGACACCCTGCTCGCGTATCCGGAGGGCTGAGGGGGCGGGCGGCAGGCCGGTGCCTGACCGCGACGGCCTCGGCGGCTCGGCCCTCTCAGCGCAGCACGGGCAGATACCCGCCGATGTCTGCCCGCTCACCGCTCGCGCTGACCTCGGCCGCTTCCCGCGCCGCGGACCACGTCGTGCGCCCGGTGGCGAGCCGGAGCCAGGTGAGCGGGTCGGTCTCGACGACGTTGGGAGGGGTGCCGCGGGTGTGCTTGGGGCCCTCGACGCACTGCACCACGGCGAACGGTGGCACCCGCACCTCGACCGAGTTGCCCGGGGCTTTGTGAGCCAGGGCGTCGGCGAGCAGCCGGGTGGTGGTGGCGAGTGCCTGCCGGTCGGAGGGAATGTCCTGGCCGGTCGCCCGTGCCAGGTCGTCGGTGTGCAGCACCAGCCGCACACAGCACGTGACCAGGAAGTCGTCCAGCCGCATCGCGCCGGAACCGGTCGCCAGCAGCCGGCCGTCGGGCGCGGCGGGGACCAGTTCGGCGTATCGGTCCGCGGCCCGGTCCAGCAGTACGGCGGGCTTCGCGGGAACCGACCGGGCGGCCTCGTCGCCCCCTCCGGCCGGCGGACCGGACGCGGACGGCCAGTCGACGAGAGCGATCTCCTGCCGGAGCGGCGCGGGCTGCTCCAGCAACCGGCACACGTCCTCCAGGGCCATGGCGGCACGGGCGGCCGACTCACCGGCCGTCCGGTCACCGGACAGTGCGGGCCGGTCGAGCTGCTCGGGTGTGAGGGCGCGCACGGCCTTCTGGAGGTGGCCGAACTGGGCCGGGACGGCGGCCCGGGTCTTCTTCGGGTCGTACCGGCGGGCGCGCGGCTTCCGGGCTGCGGGAGGCATACCGGTCAGGGTATGCGGCCCCTCTGACAGCGGGCCCGGACGTCCGGGCGGCCCCCCGACCAGCGGCGGCCCCCCGACCGCCGCTGGCCCGGGGGCCGCCCGGAACCGGCTCAGCTCGTCGGCGTCCGGTCCGCCCCACCGGCCACGAAGATCTCCTCGTTGCGCGGCACACCGATGCCCCGCCAGGTGAACGGCACTCCGGCCGCGGCATCCAGGTCCACGGCGTCCATCAGCTGGAAGTGCACGTGCGGCTCGGTGCTGTTGCCGGAGTTGCCGCACTGTCCGAGCGTCTGGCCGGCCGTCACCCGGTCGCCCGGAGCGATGGTCAGCGAACCGTGCCGGGCATGGGCGTAGAGCGCGTACGTGCCGTCGCCGAGGTCGAGGGTCACGTGGTTGCCGACGACGCGGCGGGCTCCTCCGAGCGACCGCACCAGCCCCTCGACGGCGAAGAAGTACACCAGCGCGAACCAGGAGGTGCGGCTGAGGTGGTCGCGCTGGCGGTCGTCGGCCACCACGACGGTGGCATCGGCGACGGCGAGCAGCGGCGCTCCGAACGCCGGGAAGTCGTCGTTACGGCGTGCCAAGGGCCACCAGCCGAAGGCAGGCCGGGAGTCGGGCTCCGGCTCCGCCACGATGTCGATGGCGTACGCCTGGCCATAAGTCCGCGTGCCGTGGCTGGGGACCTTGTCGGCGGGGCTGTTCATGGCCTTCCACCGGCCGTCGACCGGAGCGCCGACCTCGACCGGCTCGGTCCGGGGCCCGGCTTTGCCCCGGGCCTCCGCACGGGCCGCCCAGCCGCCCCCACCGAAGCTGATCAGCACCCAGAGGCCGAGGGGGACCCAGCCCCACCAGTACGGGTAGTCGACGAAGAACCCCGCCACCACCATCGCCAGGAATCCGAGCAGGCAGACGCGGGAGGCTATCTGGGAGAGCTTCCGCAAGGACGTGGACTTCATGTGCTTCCCCCTGGGGTCGGCCGGGCGTCTCAGCGTCCGGCGGCGGTGATCATCACGAGCAGCGGTACGACACGGTCGGCCGGCACCTCGTAGCGGCCGCGCGTGGCCGTGCGCAGCCAGCCGCCGGCCGTCAGCTGACGCAGGTGGTGGTAGATCTGACCCGACGTGCCCGTCCCTTCGAGTTCGGTGAGTTCGGCGGCGGTGCAGCGGCCGCCGAGGATCTCGCGCAGCAGCGTCAGCCGTACGGGCTGGCCGAGGGCCGCGAACGACTCCGCCGCCGCCGTCCAGTCGGCGTCGAGCACCGTGTCGGTGACCTGGCCGTACTGCCACTCGTAGCGCTGCCCGGCCGGGGTCCGCACGGCACCGGTGAACAGCACTCCGCCGTTCTCGGCGCCCAGCTCGGCCAGCTGGGCCTTCAGCCCGCCCAGAGCCCACAGCGCGTCGTCGGACTCCCGCTCGGGCGGGCTCGTGGTGCGGCCCGCCGACTGCTCCAGCGCGGCCAGCCGCCGTTCCAGCTCGGCCACACGTCCTTCGAGATCCATGACTGCGATATTACGTAATTACGTAACCGCAGGCAATGCCGCACCGGAGAGCCGGTCCCGTGCCCGCTCACCCCGGACAGCCGAAACGGCCCGCCAGATGTACTGGCGGGCCGTTTCGGCACTGCGAGGTTCCCGGGATCTCGACCCGGGCAACCGTCCTAAGCGATCAAGGCAGGGATCGTGCCCTCATGGGCGTCCTTCAGCTCGCTCAGCGCGATGCTGAACTGCCCCTGGATGTCGATCTCCGTCCCGTCGACCACACCGATCCTGGTGGCCGGCAGCCCCCGCGCACCGCACATGTCGGTGAAGCGGAGCTCCTCGCTGCGCGGCACCGCGACGATCGCGCGGCCGGCCGACTCCGAGAAGAGCAGCACGAACGGGTCGATCCCGTCGGGCACCACGACACGGGCGCCCTGGCCACCGCGCAGACACGACTCCACCAGCGCCTGGATCAGACCGCCGTCGGAGAGGTCGTGCGCCGCGTCAATCATGCCGTCGCGCGAGGCGGAGATCAGGATCTCCGCCAGCAGCTGCTCCCGGGCGAGATCCACCTGCGGCGGCATGCCACCGAGGTGGTCGTGCACGACCTGGGACCACGCCGAGCCGCCCAGCTCCTCGCGGGTGTCACCCAGGAGGTAGATCAGGTGGCCCTCGTCCGAGAACGCCATCGGCGTACGGCGGTTGACGTCGTCGATCACGCCCAGCACCGCGACCACCGGCGTCGGGTGGATGGCCACGTCACCGGTCTGGTTGTAGAGCGAGACGTTGCCACCCGTGACGGGCGTACCGAGGGTCTGGCAGCCGTCCGCGAGACCGCGGGTGGCCTCGGCGAACTGCCACATGACCGCCGGGTCCTCGGGCGAGCCGAAGTTCAGGCAGTCGGAGATGGCGAGCGGCTTGGCACCGGAGGCGGCGACATTGCGGTACGCCTCGGCGAGCGCCAGCTGCGCGCCGGTGTACGGGTCGAGCTTGGCGTACCGGCCGTTGCCGTCCGTGGCCACCGCGACACCGAGGTCGGAGCCCTCGTCGATCCGCACCATGCCGGAGTCCTCCGGCTGCGCGAGCACGGTGTTGCCCTGCACGAAGCGGTCGTACTGATCGGTGATCCATGCCTTGGACGCCTGGTTCGGCGAACCGACCAGCTTCAGGACCTGCGCGCGCAGCTCCTCCGCGTTCGCCGGCCGCGCCAGCTTGCCCGCGTCGTCGGCCTGGAGGGCGTCCTGCCACTCCGGGCGCGCGAAGGGCCGCTGGTAGGTCGGGCCCTCGTGGGCGACGGACCGCGGCGGGACGTCCACGATCTGCTCGCCGTGCCAGAAGATCTCCAGCTGGGAGCCGTCCGTGACCTCACCGATGACGGTCGCGATCACATCCCACTTCTCGCAGATCTCCAGGAAGCGGTCGACCTTGCCCGGCTCGACGATCGCGCACATCCGCTCCTGCGACTCGCTCATGAGGATTTCCTCGGGCGAGAGGGAGGAGTCACGCAGCGGCACGGTGTCCAGCTCGACGCGCATACCGCCGGAGCCGGCCGAGGCCAGCTCGCTGGTGGCGCAGGACAGCCCGGCGCCGCCGAGGTCCTGGATGCCGTCGACCAGGTCTTCCTTGAAGATCTCCAGGGTGCACTCGATGAGCAGCTTCTCCTGGAAGGGGTCACCGACCTGGACGGCGGGACGCTTGGCGGGCCCCGTCGAGTCGAAGGTCTCCGACGCCAGGACGGACACGCCGCCGATGCCGTCACCGCCCGTGCGGGCGCCGTAGAGGATGACCTTGTTGCCGGCGCCGGACGCCTTGGCAAGGTGGATGTCCTCATGCTTCATGACGCCCACGCACAGCGCGTTGACCAGCGGGTTTCCCTGGTAGCAGGGGTCGAAGACGACCTCGCCGCCGATGTTGGGCAGACCCAGGCAGTTGCCGTAGCCGCCGACACCCGCGACGACGCCGGGCAGCACCCGCTTGGTGTCGGGGTGGTCCGCGGCACCGAAGCGCAGCGGGTCCATCACGGCGATCGGCCGGGCGCCCATGGCGAGGATGTCGCGGACGATGCCGCCCACGCCGGTGGCCGCGCCCTGGTAGGGCTCGATGTACGAGGGGTGGTTGTGCGACTCCACCTTGAAGGTGACCGCGTACCCCTGGCCGACGTCGACGACGCCGGCGTTCTCCCCGATGCCGACGAGCAGCGCGTCGGTCTCGGGCGCCTTCTCGCCGAACTGCTTCAGATGGACCTTGCTGCTCTTGTACGAGCAGTGCTCGGACCACATGACCGAATACATGGCGAGCTCGGCGCCGGTGGGACGGCGGTCGAGAATCTCCCGGATACGCGTGTACTCGTCCTGCTTCAGGCCCAGCTCGGCCCACGGCTGGTCGGTATCCGGCGTCTCGGCTGCGTGCTTGACGGTGTCCAGAGTCATCAGGCGTTGACCAGCTTCTTCAAGATCGAGGTGAAGAATCCGAGGCCATCGGTACGGCCCGTACCGATCAGCGGCTCGACGGCGTGCTCGGGGTGCGGCATGAGGCCGACGACATTGCCCGCCTCATTGGTGATGCCGGCAATGTCGCGGAGCGAGCCGTTGGGGTTGACGTCGAGGTATCGGAACGCGACGCGACCCTCGGCCTCCAGCATGTCGAGGGTGCGCTCGTCGGCGACATAACGGCCGTCGATGTTCTTCAGCGGAACACTGATCTCCTGACCGGACTCGTAGTCCGAGGTCCAGGAGGTCTGGTTGTTCTCCACCCGCAGCTTCTGGTCGCGGCAGATGAAGTGCAGATGGTTGTTGCGCAGCATCGCGCCGGGCAGCAGGTGCGTCTCGGTGAGCACCTGGAAGCCGTTGCAGATCCCCAGGACCGGCATACCGGCCTTGGCCTGCTCGATAACGGTCTCCATCACCGGCGAGAAACGGGAGATGGCCCCGGCCCGCAGGTAGTCGCCGTAGGAGAAGCCGCCGGGCAGAACCACGGCGTCGACCTGCTTGAGGTCCTTGTCCCGGTGCCACAGCGGCACGGCTTCGGCGCCGGCGACGCGGACCGCGCGCTGGGTGTCGCGGTCGTCGAGCGTGCCGGGGAAGGTAATGACACCGATACGAGCGGTCATGATCCGACCCGAACGGTGAAGTCTTCGATGACGGTGTTGGCGAGGAAGGTCTCGGCCATCTCACGGATGCGGGCGAGGGCGGCGTCGTCGACCGGTCCCTCCACCTCAAGTTCGAAACGCTTGCCCTGACGGACGTCGGCGATCCCCTCGAAACCCAGGCGTGGCAGTGCGCGCTGCACCGCCTGGCCCTGCGGGTCGAGGATCTCCGGCTTGAGCATGACGTCGACTACGACGCGTGCCACTGGCACTCCCGGTGGTGTGGTGCGTAAGGCGGTGTACTCACAGTACCGTGTTCGAAAATCTACGCGCATAGATATCCGGAAGGCCGATCACGGTCCGGTATCGGCAGGAGTGAGTGCTGGGGAAAATCCTCGAAAAGATCTAGGGTCCGGATTGCGGCATGACACGCTGACAAAATTAACTGGGCTTCACAATGCAATGCCCATCGCTGTACAAATGAAAAAGCATTGATCCCAATCAGCCGGATCTGAAGCATCACCCCACGTCAACACGGGGTTGCTGCACGAAAGGACCGATATCCGTGGCGCAGCGAGTAGTAGTAACCCTCTCCGACGACATCGACGGGGGAGAAGCCGCCGAGACGGTCCCCTTCGGATTGGACGGGAAGTCGTACGAGATCGACCTCAATCCCGCCAATGCGAAGAAACTGCGCAGCGCCCTCGCTCCGTTCGTGGACGCCGGCCGCAAGCGCGCCAAGTCCGGGAAGGCCTACCACCGGACCTCGGTGACCGCCGATCCGGCGGCAGTCCGCGCCTGGGCCCGTTCGAACCAGATGGATGTCCCCCCGCGCGGGCGGATCCCCAAGAAGGTCTACGAGGCCTTCAACGCCGCCAACCACTAGCCGACTTACCGGCACCCCACGGCCCGCGGCAGCCGACTTGCACAGCACCCCTACTGATCAGCTAGAGTCTGGAGCACGCCGAGGGGCCAGGCCGAAAGGCCGAACCTCACGGAGTCGCGCGGGTGTAGCTCAGTAGTAGAGCGCCCTCTTTCCAAGAGGGAGGCGCAGTGTGCAATCCCTGTCACCCGCTCTGACTGCTCAACTGGTCTTTTGGATCAGGTACAGTAGCTGTCGCGCCGCTCGGTGAAAGCCGAGTGGATGCCTGCGGACGTAGCTCAGTTGGTAGAGCACCACCTTGCCAAGGTGGATGTCGCGAGTTCGAGTCTCGTCGTCCGCTCAGCGAAAGAAGGCCCCGGTCATTACGATCGGGGCCTTCTGCTATTCCGGAATGATCTCTCTCCCGCCCTTCCCTCAGCGGACGCTGTGGCCCTGGACACATTTGCCGCGTCGGTCGGGCGGGGCGACCATCGGCCGGGGTGACGGGCCGTCAACGGCACCGACCTGCGCGACCGGGCACCGGAGGCCGGGGAGGCACCGCTCTCGCCGCAGGGCTGCGGGAAAGGGCGGTCGGTCCGGGGTGAACACACAGCGCACCCGGCGTGAAGGGGAAACCGTTGCGCCGCCGCGGAGTTGAGGGAGCAGGCGGTCGGCGCCGGGGCGGGCGAGGAAAGACCTGGAGACGGGAACCGGGAGTCGGCTTTCGGGCCCGGTCGCAGCCGGCGCGGCGCGGGCCACGTCGGCATCGGGCATGACGACGCTCGCCGCTCCCCCGGCCGGCGGGAGCCCACTGCGCAGGAGCCGACCCGCGACAGCGCGCATCCCACCCGGCCGGGTTGGCTATAGTGGTGCCCGCACCGCGCACCGGCGACCTCGCCGGACAGCACGGAGCATGCGGACGTAGCTCAGTTGGTAGAGCACCACCTTGCCAAGGTGGATGTCGCGAGTTCGAGTCTCGTCGTCCGCTCAGCGAAAGAAGGCCCCGGGCCCGGTGTCACCACCGGCCCGGGGCCTTTTTCCTGTGCGGTCGTGGTCACGACCAGGGGAGACCCGTGAGGCGCTCGTATGCCTCGATGTACTTGGCGCGGGTGTGGTCGACGACCTCCTGGGGGAGGGCGGGCGGCGGCTGCTCGCTCGCGCGGTCCCAGCCGGAGGCCGGAGAGGTCAGCCAGTCGCGGACGAACTGCTTGTCGAAGGACGGCTGGGCGCGGCCCGGCTCCCACTGGTCGGCGGGCCAGAAGCGGGACGAGTCCGGCGTCAGCACCTCGTCGGCGAGCGTCAACTCCTCGCCGTTGAAGCCGAATTCGAACTTGGTGTCCGCCAGGATGAGGCCCCGCTCGCGGGCGATGTCGCGGGACCTGCTGTAGACGGCGAGTGTCAGCTGCCGGAGCTGGGCCGCGACCTCCGCGCCGACCTGGCGGGCCACCTCCTCGTAGGAGACGTTCTCGTCGTGCTCGCCGACGGCGGCCTTGGCGGCCGGGGTGAAGATCGGCGCGGGCAGTTCGGAGCCGTCGACCAGACCCTCGGGGAGCGCCAGGCCGCAGACCGTACGGCTCTGCCGGTACTCGGCGAGGCCGGAGCCGGTGAGGTAGCCGCGGGCAACGCATTCGACCGGGACCATCGCGAGGGATGTGCACACGAGGGTGCGGCCGGCCCAGTCGGCGGGGGCGCCGTCCGGGACGTCGGTGGACAGGACATGGTTGGGCGCGAGGTCGGCGAGCTGCTCGAACCACCACAGGGACAGCTGGGTGAGGACGCGGCCCTTGTCCGGGATCTCGGTGGGGAGCACCCAGTCATAGGCGGAGATCCGGTCGCTGGCGACCATGATCAGGTCGCCGGCGGCGTTCTGATAGAGGTCGCGCACCTTGCCGGTGTGCAGGTGGGTGAGCCCCGGGACCTGCACGGCCTCGGGCTTTTCTACGAAACCGGACACGCTGCCTCCGCGTAGGTTGATCCAGGAGTCCGTCCGATTCTCCCGTATGGGTGTTGCGGTGTCGCCGCAGGGTGGGTGACATCGGCCGCCGGCCGGGAACGGGGGCGTCCGCCCGGCACCCCGAGCCCGGGTCCTTTCCGCCGCGCCGGCGTGCTAGTCGCGTTTGCAGATCCGGTCGAGGAGGTTGGCGGTGGCGCGTTGGACGCGCTGGTCCACATGGCCGGGGCGGTCCAGCGCGGGGGACCAGGCGAAGGTGCCGGAGGAGAAGACCAGGGCGCCGCTGGGGGCGCGGTAGAGAGAGGTCTCCTGGTGGCGGAGGGCGCCTTCGCTGTCGCGGTACGGGGAGTGCGCCAGCAGGATGCGGTGAGTGTGCTCGGGGAGGCTGGTGCGAGGGAAGTAGCGGTCGGCCTCGCCGGCGACCAGGCCGGGGAGTTCGTCGCCCTCGTGGGCGCCGGTGGCCTCCCACAGCCAGTGGCTGCCGTTGCGGACGACGAGGGGCACCGGCTCGGGGACCCGCCCGGCGTACTGGATACCCATCAGCCGCTGCTCGGGCTCGCCCGCCTCGCGCCAGAGCACGGGCCGCCCGGGGCCCTGGCGCTTGCGGCAGCTGAGCAGCGAGTCCGGGCCGGAGGGCGACGGGGACAGCTCGACCTGCCAGTACATGGTGTTGGCGGAGAGGAAGACGAGGGACGTGCCGTTGTCGCGGGCGCGCTCGACGGTGCGGCGCATGGGCACCGACCAGTACTCGTCGTGGCCGGGGAAGACCAGACCGCGGTAGCGGGTCGGGTCGACGCGGCCGGCGTGCAGGTCGCGGGCGTCGGCATAGGCGAGGTCGTAGCCGTAGCGCTCGGCCCAGCGGATGAAGTCGTAGGCGTGGCCGACATGGAGGGGCAGGCCGGCGCCGGCGTAGGGGCGGTCGAAGGAGACGGTGGTGGCGGCGTCCTGCTCGCCGAGGAGCGCGCCCGTCTCGTCCCAGGCGTGGTAGAGGCTGGCGCCCGTACGGCCGTCCTCCGGATAGAGGTTGTACGCCTGCCAGGTGATGTCGGGCAGCAGCAGGAGGAGGTCGGCGGGGTGGTCGTCGCGGACCGTGAAGGGGATGTGGCTGCGGTAGCCGTCGGCGGTGGTGAGGACGGCGACATACGCGCCGAGGTTCCAGTACTCGGGCACCTGCAGACGCCAGGACAGCCACCAGTGGTGGCAGGAGACCGTGCGGTCGGCCGCGAGCGGGGAGGGCTGGACGATGCCGGCCAGGCGCGGACTGGTGGTGATCTTGGAGGCGCCCGCGCCGCCGTAGTGGCCGATGCGATAGACGTCGATGCTGAACGGCTGGGGCGGGTCGACCGAGACACGGAAGTCGATGGCCTCGCCGGGGGCCACCGCGCCGGTGCTGGCGAAGCCCTTGATCTGCCGGTGGACGTCGTCCGCGGTGCGGGGGCCGTTGTGCTTGTGGGGCGCGGGGAAGCGCGGGTCACCCTGGGCGACCGCGGGATCGACGTACCAGGGGACGACCTGGCCGGAGTCGAAGTAGTTCTCGCTGCCGCGCAGCCAGGGCAGCGGCCCCTGACCGAACGGGTCCGTGACCGCGTGGGCGAGAGCGCCCGACTCCCAGCGCCTGATCTGTTCCGTCGCCACCTTCCACTCCCCTCCCGCGTCCCCCGTTTGGCCGCGGCCGATCGGCCGTTTCTTTTCACCCCGCCTGCCCGCTCGGGCGGGGGCGGGCTCCGTCCGGTCCGGCCGGTCGGCCCCCGGGGCATCCCCCAGCACATCACATTACGCACTCACTTCGTCACCCTTCGTCGTGAATTCAGGGGTCGTGCTGACCGAAACACGAACTGGAAGGGAACATTCAGCCGGTGTACCGGGGGTTTGCGGCGGGCGGAGGCAGCGACGGGGCTGCGGCACCGGGGCGGAGCTCGGCGGGCGAGCCGCGGGGTGCGGAGCAGGAATCCATCACCGATGCGTGGGTGCGGAGTGCCGGAGCGTCCCGGTGGTCGTGGGCGGATTCAGGTCATACCAGCCGGACCGGCTTCTCGGCGCGGACGCCGACGGTCGCCAGCCAGCCGCGCAGCGGTGCGGCATCGCCGTCGTCCACCAGGCTCAGCACCGAGCGCCCGAGGTCGGAGCGGCGGGCGCCGTCCACGAGCAGTGCCGGGCCGTCGAGCCAGTCCAGGCCGGGGGCGGCGCCCGCGGTGTCGACGGCGGCGCAGCAGACCATGGCCGTGACGTGGTCGGCGAGCAGTTCCCGGCCCGTGCGGGGCGGCTGCAGCGGGAACAGCGGGAGGCCGCCCTCCACCAGGCCGTCACCCCAGGCCACGCCCGCGGCCGCGTCCTGCGCTCGGGTACCGAGGGCGGCCTGCCGGGCGGCCTCCTCACGCTCCTCCCGTTCGACCTCCGCGCCCAGCCGGGCGGCGACGAGATCACCGGCCCGGTCGTCGCGGGTCAGCCGTTCGATGACGCGGTCCAGGGTGGGCCCGGGGCCCGGCGCCCCGCCCTCGTCGGCACGGTTCTTCGCGGCCGTACGGGTCCCCGCGGGGGCGTACGGGAGGGCGGCAGCGCGCGACGCGGACGGTGAGGGTGCTGCGGGTGAGGGCTCCGCGGCGGTTCGG
Organism: Streptomyces sp. NPDC017993; assembly: GCF_044328065.1. Taxonomy (NCBI): domain Bacteria; kingdom Bacillati; phylum Actinomycetota; class Actinomycetes; order Kitasatosporales; family Streptomycetaceae; genus Streptomyces; species Streptomyces sp. NPDC017993. Next base: position 483,817 of record NZ_JBIRGO010000002.1, on the reverse strand, counting down.
GGCGCGACGCCCGCAACGGTCGACGGGGCCGGCGCGGGGTCCGCGGCGGTGTCCGCGGTGGCGGGTGGGCCGGGCGGGAGCTCGTCGAGGACGCGGTGCAGGCGGGCCGCCTCCAGGCGCCACTTACGGTCCACGACCTCCTCCGGGTACTGGTTCCAGGCGACCGGTGACCAGTCGGGGCCCGGTTCGGCCGGGCCGCCGTGGAAGAGCCGGGCGGCCAGCAGGGAGGCGGCGCGGTCGATGGCGCCCGGCTCCTCCAGCAGGTCGCAGGCGGGTCGCTCGCCGAGGCGTGAGGTGAAGCCCTCGGCGAGGCGGTCGCGGCGGGAGAGTTCGGTGAGTGCGGAGACCACACCTGCGTCGAGGCGGGAGGGCCAGCGGCCCATCCGCCAGGCGGGCAGGGCGACGCGGGTCAGCAGCCGGTCCCAGCCGGCGTAGGCCAGGCCGACCTGTTCCTGGGCGACGATCCGCAGGCCGTAGTCGACGTTCTGGGCGCGCTCGGACGCGGCGGACGCGACGCCGCGCTCCATGATCGTGGCGTGGTCCCGGCAGGCGCGCAGCAGCAGGCGGGCCACTTTGCCGACGAAGCGGAGCGGGAGGCGGCGCAGTGGGCCGTCGGCGCGGGCGGAGACCGCGACGGCGGCGTCGAGGCCGCGGATGAAGCGTCGGGCGGCCGCTATGTCGGGGTGCGCCGACGGGCCGGTGCCGGCCACGACCGGGGCGAGCAGAGCGCGCAGCTCGGCGACCCGCATCCACCACAGGAAGGGCGAGCCGATGACGAGGACCGGTGCCTCGGGCGCCCGCCGCCCTTCGCCGCCGGCGGGCCGGGCGGCGCGGGGCGGGCCGTGGGCGCGGTGCGTACGGTCCTCCAGCCAGCTGTCGCAGTCCGGTGTGAGCGCTATCGCAGAGGGCGCCGGGACGTCGAGGCGCTCGGCGAGATCGCGCACCAGGCGGTAGAGGTCGGGTGCCGATTTCTCGGAGATCGGCACGGAGGGGCTGAGCGCGGGTCTGGCGCGGGCGACGACGGTGGTGACCAGCGCCGCCAGCAGCAGGGCTGTCACCGCGAGTGCGCCGGCGGCCCAGCGGGCCACGCTCCAGCCGGTGCCCGTGCCGAAGTGGCCGGTCGCGGAGCCGACCAGCAGCACCACGGCCACGGCCGCGGGCAGCAGAGCCGCGGCCCACGCCGTGCCGCGGATCCGCAGCACTGCGAGGGCGCGGGCACGCGCCGCCAGGACGCCAATTTCCGGACCTGCCACGAGCCTGTACACCCCCTGCTGTCCTGATGGAGACGGACGGAGAGAACGACGGAGAGAACACGGGACGGAACTGCGCGGTACGAGCGAGTCGCCGCAGCGGGCGGGCGGACGCGGACGTCCGCCGTGATCGCTGCTCACTCCCCACCACTGTGGCACCGGCCACTGACATCGCAATGTCGGTGAGCCACTTGCCGGACGCCACCGCGGCAGTCGTGCCGATGCACGGCACGGCGACCACAGGGCGCTTGCGCGGCACCCTAGTTGGGGGTTCCGCTCTCGTCAGCCGGATACCTGGGGTCGTCACTCGATGGAATGGCTTTGGGTAAAGCCGGGAACTGGTGGCGGCCAGGCCCGGTCCGTGCCGGCCGCGCCCCGAACGCCCAGGTCACCGGCATGGCGGTACGCCACGGCCCCGCGTACGCCTCCTCTCGGGGGCGGGTACGCGGGGCCGTGGTGCGAGCGTCGGCGCGGGCCTATGCCTCCGGGGCCGCCTCGTCCCGGACCTGCTCCGCCTGGTCCGCGACCTTGGCGGCGATGTCCGTGCGGTGCTGCGAGCCGTCCAGGGAGATCCGGCCGACGGCGCCGTAGGCGCGCAGGCGGGCGGTGGCGAGGTCGGAGCCGGTGGCCGTGACGGACAGCACCCGGCCGCCCGCGCTGAGCACCGCGCCCGCGGCGTCCCGCTTGGTGCCCGCGTGGAGGACGTACGCCGTGGGGGCGTCCTGCTCGGCGACGTCGGCGAGGCCCTTGATGGGGTCGCCGGTCCGCGGGGTGTCGGGGTAGTTGTGCGAGGCGATGACGACCGTGACTGCCGCGTCGTCGCTCCAGCGCAGCGGCGGGAGGGCGGCGAGGGTGCCGGTGGCGGCGGCGTGCAGCAGGCCGGCGAGCGGGGTCTTGAGGCGGGCCAGGACGACCTGGGTCTCCGGGTCGCCGAAGCGCGCGTTGAACTCGATCACGCGGACGCCGCGCGAGGTGATCGCCAGGCCCGCGTAGAGCAGACCGGAGAACGGGGTGCCGCGGCGGCGCAGCTCGTCGACGGTGGGCTGCAGGACGGTGTCCATGACCTCGTCGACCAGCTTGGGGTCGGCCCAGGGCAGCGGGCTGTAGGCGCCCATGCCGCCGGTGTTCGGGCCGGCGTCGCCGTCGTAGGCGCGCTTGAAGTCCTGGGCGGGCTGGAGCGGCACGACCGTCCGGCCGTCGGTGACGGCGAACAGCGAGACCTCGGGGCCGTCGAGGAACTCCTCGATGACCACGCGGTCACAGGCCAGGGCGTGCGCCCGGGCGGCCTCGATGTCCTCGGTGACGACGACTCCCTTGCCGGCCGCGAGGCCGTCGTCCTTGACGACGTAGGGGGCGCCGAAGGCGTCGAGCGCCTCGTCGATCTCGGCGGCGTTGGTGCAGACGTAGCTGCGGGCGGTGGGGACGGCCGCGGCGGCCATCACGTCCTTGGCGAACGCCTTGGAGCCCTCCAGCTGGGCGGCCTCGGCCGAGGGGCCGAAGACCGGGATGCCACGGTCGCGTACGGCGTCCGCGACGCCCGCCACGAGGGGGGCTTCGGGTCCGACGATGACCAGGTCGGCCTGCAGGCCGGTGGCGAGTTCGGCGACGGCGGTGCCGTCGAGGGCGTCGACCCCATGCAATTCGGCCACCTCGGCGATACCGGCGTTGCCGGGAGCGCAGTGCAGCGCGGTGACGTCGGGGTCGAGGGACAGAGAGCGGCACAGGGCGTGTTCGCGGGCGCCGCCGCCGATGACGAGGACCTTCACGGGTGCAGCCTAGTCGCCCGGTGAGGCGGGACGGGCCACGGGCCGGGGCGGCCGCTCGCCGGACGGGCTCCCCGGCCTCCGTCAGCGGGCGGGCCGGCGCCCGAGGACGGCGGACGGGCGGCCGGAAACCGGCTATCGCCGCGGAGGCAACTCTTTCGGGTGAGATGCCCGGCGGCCTTATACCGGATCCCGCACTACTTCCGGGCGGAAATACCGCGATCTTGGGGGCAAGGCCAACCGTTCGGCGGTAGGAAGGGGCAGCGCTGTCGGCCATCTCGTAGGTCCCGCGCGCACCGCACGTATCCGTAAAGAGGGAGCCCACGGGTGAGTCAGCCGGAGATGCAGCCCGAGGGGCCTCCTTGGGACGAGGGCGGACGGTTCCGGCTCCCCGGGCGCCGGAACCGGCGTCCCCGGCAGGACCGGCCCCCGGGGCGGCGGGACGTCGCGGGGCGGGTCTTTCCGCTCGGCGACTGGGGGGAGCCTGCCGACCGGCTGGACGCGCTCTACCTGTGGACCGAGGAGGGCGCGCTGCGCGCCGCCGACTGGTACCTGCACGACCGGCTGGCCAAGCGCCGCGGGGCGCGCGCGCTGCGGCTGGGTGCCGCGGCCGGGGTCACGGCGGGCGGTGTGCTGCCGCTGCTGGATCTGGCGGGGGGCTGGCACAGCGGGACGCCGTGGGGCTACCTGACGCTGCTGCTGGCGGCGGTGTGTGTGGGATGCGACCGGTACTTCGGGGTGACGGCCGGCTGGATGCGCGATCTCGCCACCGCCCAGGCCATCCACCGCAGGCTGGAGACGCTGCAGTTCGACTGGGCGTCGGAGAGCGTGCGCGAGGTGCTCGGCCCGGCGGACGGTACGGCGAGCGAGGCGGCGGAGCGCTGTCTGGGCGTGCTGCGGCGGTTCAACGAGGACATCGGGGAACTCGTACGGTCCGAGACGGCCGACTGGATGACGGACTTCCGGGCCGGACCGGCGCCGCCGGCCACGCAGACGATGCTGCCCTGGGCGGTGGCGTCGCGGCCGGAGAGCGCGGGACCGCCGGCGCGGTTCACCCTGCCGCCCTCCGCGCGGCCGAACATGCCGCGCCAACGGCCGCCGGAATCGCCGCGCTGAGACCGCCGCGTGACGCCGCGCCGGGGGCGGAGAACGACGCCGCGCCGGGGGCGAGCCGCCCCCGGCGCACCGGTCAACTAAAGACGATCATGGAGCCTTGGCCCAGGCTCCGGGTGGCGGCCGCGTGCAGCCCCAGCCACACGTGCCGCTCACGGGCGAACGGGCTGTCGTCCAGGGGAACGGCATCCGCCCGCTCCTCCAAGGAGGTGGGTCCGGCCGGCGGCGCGGGCGCGGCCGGCGGATTGGCCGGATCGATGCCGAGGGACGGGGCGACGAGTTCGAGGTCGCGCAGCAGCCCGTGCGAGGAGCCCAGCGGACCGCCGCCCTCCAGCAGTTCGTCGTCGGCGAGCGGGTGCGGGAAGTCCACCGGGACGTAGGCGCCCGCGTGGTCGTAGTGCCACACCAGGTGGGACTGCTGCGCGGTCGTCTCGAACATCTCCAGCAACTGCTCGTAGTCACCGCCCAGTTCGTCCACCGGAGTGACCTCAAGGCCGCACAGGCGCAGGAGGTAGGCGCGCCGCAGGAAGTGCAGTGCGTCGTAGTCGAAGCCGGCGACCGGCGCGACATCGCCGGAGAGGCCGGGCATGTAGCTGAAGACCGGGACCGGCGGCAGGCCCGCGTCCGTCAGGGCCTTGTCGTAGGTGGCGATCTCTTCCGAGAACGGGTTGTCGGGGCTGTGGCACAGCACATCGACGAGGGGTACCAGCCACAGGTCACATGCCACGAGTGAGGGCTCGCTTCCGGTCGGGAACGGGAACACCGGCGCACGTACAGCTACGGGTACGGCCCATTACGGCCGATGGTCGGGACAGCGTAGTGCTAGCGGCGCTTTCCCACGAGAGCGAGGGAGTGCTCGTTGTACTCCGCGATCAGCCGCTGGGCCGCCGGCAGGTCGTACCGGACGAGGGCATCGGCCAACTCGCCGTGGTCGTGCCAGAGGTGGCCCTTGAGGTCGTCCTCGCACCGCAGCAGCGGCACCGCGAACATCCAGGTCTGGACGCGGACCCGGTCGAGGAAATCGGTGATGTAGGGGTTGCCCACGATGCTGCTGAGTTCCCGCCAGAACCGCAGGTCGTAGCCGATCAGCACATCCAGGTCGCCGGCCCGCGCGGCCCGCTCGGCCTCGTCGGCCCGGCGCCGGACGGAGACCAGTACCTCGGGCGGGACGTCGCGCAGCGCCTGTTCGGCGCCGCCGCGGAAGATGCCCTCGATGATCAGGGTGCGGGCCTCGACCATGGCGCGGAAGTCGTCGGCGGAGAAGGCGTGCACCTTGAAGCCGCGGTGCTGTTCGACGTCGAGGAGGCCCTGCGCGCACAGGTCGAGCAGCGCCTCGCGCACCGGGGTCGCCGAGACGCCGTACTGCTCGGCGATCTCCTTGACGGTGAACGGGTGGCCGGACGGCAGCCGGCCGGCCAGCAGCTCGTCGCGCAGCGCGTCGGCGATCTGCTGACGCAGCGTGCTGCGCCGTATGAACCCGTTGTCTGCGCCGGCGGCCATCGTGTGCGTCTCCTTCGACGACTCCATGACCGCGCAGGTGGAAGCGGCCCCCGCCCACGATAGGCGAGGGCCGCCGCGGCTACGCGCCGCGCGTCCGTCCGGGTGCACGCCGGTCCGGGTGCCGCGCGCGGGGGCGCGGTCCGGCGTTGCCGCTGCTCAGGCGGCGTCGGTGTGCGCGTCCGCCTCGGTCAGGGCCTCGTCGAGGGCGGCCAGGCCCTCCTTGGCCTCGGCCTCGGTGACCGTGCAGGCCGGGACGACATGCGTCCGGTTCATGTTCACGAAGGGCCACAGGCCGCCGCGCTTGCAGGCCGCGGCGAAGGCGGCCATCGGGGCGTTGGCGGCACCCGAGGCGTTGTACGGCACGAGGGGCTCGCGGGTCTCCTTGTTCTTGACCAGGTCCAGGGCCCAGAAGACGCCCATGCCGCGGACCTCGCCGACCGAGGGGTGGCGTTCGGCGATCTCGCGGAGCGCGGGCCCGATGACCCGCTCGCCGATCTCGGCGGCGTTCTCCACGATGCGCTCCTCGGCCATCGCGTTGATCGTGGCCACGGCGGAGGCGCAGGCCAGCGGGTGGCCGGAGTAGGTCAGGCCGCCGGGGAAGGGCCGCTGGTCGAAGGTCGCGGCGATCTCGGCGCTGATCGCGACGCCGCCGAGCGGGACGTAGCCGGAGTTGACGCCCTTGGCGAAGGTCAGCAGGTCGGGGGTGACGTCGAAGTGGTCGGCGGCGAACCAGCGGCCGGTGCGGCCGAAGCCCGCCATCACCTCGTCGAGGATGAAGACGATGCCGTGGCGGTCGCAGATCTCGCGGACGCCGGCGAGGTAGCCGGGGGGCGGGACCATGATCCCGGCGGTGCCGGGGACGGTCTCCAGGATGATCGCGGCGATCGACTGCGGGCCCTCGAAGGCAATGGTCTGTTCGAGGTGCGCCAGGGCGCGCTCGCACTCCTGCGCCTCGTTCTCGGCGTGGAAGGGCGAGCGGTAGAGGAACGGGCCCCAGAAGTGCACGACGCCCGACGAGGCGGTGTCCGAGGGCCAGCGGCGCGGGTCGCCGGTCAGGTTGATCGCGGCGGCGGTGGCGCCGTGGTACGAGCGGTAGGTGGACAGCACCTTGGCGCGGCCGGTGTGCAGCCGGGCCATCCGGACCGCGTTCTCCACGGCCTCCGCACCGCCGTTGGTGAAGAAGATCTTGTCGAGGTCGCCCGGGGTGCGCTCGGCGATCAGCCGGGCGGCCTCGGAGCGCACGTCCACGGCGAAGCCGGGTGCGATGGTGCACAGCTTCGCGGCCTGCTCCTGGATGGCGGCGACGACCTTGGGGTGCTGGTGGCCGATGTTGGTGTTGACCAGCTGAGAGGAGAAGTCGAGGTAGCGGTTGCCGTCGTAGTCCCAGAAGTAGGAACCCTCGGCGCCGGCGACCGGGAGCGGGTCGATGAGGCCCTGCGCGGACCAGGAATGGAAGACATGCGCGCGGTCGTCGGCCTTGACCGCCGCTCCGGCGGCGGGGTCGGCGGCGGAGGCGGAATGCGTCGTGGTCACGGTCAGTACCTCGGATCGGGTCGCTCGGGTCCGCCGGGGACAGGCACGGCGAACGCCTCCAGCGTAAGGATCACGATCAGGTCACCGGTACCGACAGTGTGTATGGCGCTCACCACCCCCACGGACAGAATGTCGACGGTCCTGTAGGAAGCTCCAGCACGTGGGGCCGGGTGCGACGCCTCCCCCGGGGGGAGCGGCTCGCCTCCGTGCGCGGCCCCTCAGCCCGCCGCGGGGAACGCCGTCCGCACCGTCCGCCGCCATCGGTCCGCGGCGAGGTCCGGGCGCAGGGCCGCCAACGCCGCGCTGTACGTGGTGAATTCCGCGGCGTGCAGCCCGTGGCCGCGCAGCAGCCGGTCCGCCTCGGTCTGTCGGCCGGCGCTTCTGGTCCCGACGAGGACGAGGCCGCCGTCGGCACGTACGGTCCGCCCGGTCGCCGGGTCGCGGCAGACCAGCGCGGCGTCGCAGGTGATCCGCTGGCCGTCGGCGACGAGGGTGGTCCGCTGGTGGTGGGTCGCGAGGGCGGGGCGCAGGCCGGCGGGGGCGTCGATGCCGTGGGAGCGGGCGAGCACGGTGGCGAGGAAGCCGTGCGAGGCCGGGCCCAGGGCCGCTTCGCCGGGCAGCAGCGGGCGACGGTGCTTGACCGTCTCCGCGCGCCGCCCCTGGAGCGCGATCTCCAACTGCCGCTGACCGGTGTCCTCGTAGAGCCGCTCGCGGACCGTGAAGCGGGGCCGGCGGCGCTGCCGGTGGTCGTGGAAGCTGCGCAGGTCGGGGGTGTCGTAGTGGACGCAGCGGTGGCCGGACCAGCGGCGGCCGTTGACGCACAGGGCGGCGAACGGGCCGCCGGGCCGGCCGCGGTCGGTGAGTTCGGCGGCGACGGCGGTGAAGACCTCGACCGGGACGAGGTAGCCGCGGTCGACGCGGGTCAGCAGTTCCGCGCGGGCCTGGACGTCGGCGAGGGGCACGGGGCGGGCCGCCATGGCGGCGCGGGCGATGGCTCGTACGGCGGGGATCACTCGGTCTCCTCGGCGGACGTTCGGGGACGGGCGAGCGTGCGGGGGCCGGGGCGCGTGGGGCGGTTCGACGCGTCCTACGCCCCACGCTCCGGCAATCTTCCGGAAAGCGGAATCGAATATCCGCCATGAGGTGCATCTCGGACAGTTTTCCGCGCCTCACCTCAGGGGAAGTCGAAGCATTGACAGCATGCTGTCCAGAAGACAGAATACTGTCATAAGCATCGTGGCTCAGCCGACCGAGGAGACGCCATGACCCGCAGCAGCCGCCCCCGCACCGTCCACCTCGCCGTCTACGACACGCTCGCGGACTGGGAGTTCGGCCACGCGGCCGCTCACCTCCGCCAGGGCACCTACTTCCGCGCCGACCGCCCCGCCTACGATCTGGTCACCGTCGCCGCCGCGACGGACCGGCCGGCGACGACGATGGCCGGGCTGCGGATCGCCGCCGATCTGGCGCTCGACGCCCTGCGCCCCGAGGACAGCGCGCTGCTGGTCCTCTCCGGCGCCAACCTCTGGGACTCCGGCGACGAGCTGGTCCCCTTCGCCCGCAAGGCCCGTGAGTTCCTCGACGCGGGCGTGCCGGTCGCCGCCATCTGCGGGGCGACCGCCGGCCTCGCCCGGGAGGGACTGCTCGACGACCGGACGCACACCAGCGGCGCGGCCCCCTACCTCACCGCCCAGCCCGGCTACCGCGGCGGCGAGCTCTACCGGGACCGCGACGCCGTCCGCGACCGCGGCCTGATCACGGCGGGGCCGACCGACCCGGTGGCGTTCGCCCGCGAGATCTTCGCCGAACTGGACGTCATGGAGCCGCAGATCCTCGACGCCTGGCACCGCCTGTTCGCCCACTCCGACGCGTCCGCCTTCCCCGTCCTGATGACGGCGGGCAGCGCGGGCACCCGGGCCGAGGACGCATGACGGCCCCCGGCACCGGCCCACACGACACCGGCCCACAGGCGTCCGCGGCACCACCGGCCCCCGAACTCCTCAGCCGTACGGCCCTCGCCGTCTTCCGGCTCAACGGCCAGTTCCTCTCCGTCGCGGAGGGGCTGGCCCAGCCGGCCGGGATGACCGCCGCCTGGTGGCAGGTCCTCGGCGCCGTACTGCACGAGCCACTTCCGGTCGCCGGCATCGCCCGCGCCATGGGCATCACCCGCCAGAGCGTGCAGCGCATCGCCGATCTGCTGGTGGAGCGTGGCCTGGCCGCCTACCACCCCAACCCGGCGCACCGCCGCGCCAAACTCCTCGCCCCCACCGAGGAGGGCCGCGCCGCGATCGCCCGCATCACCCCAGGACACGCGGAGTTCGCCGCCCTGTTGTGCGAACGGCTCGGCGGTGCGGACGACTTCCACCGCGTGATGGCGGCGCTGGAGGATCTGTCCGGCGCGTTGGAAGCGCTGCCGCGACCCTCCGCTAGCTGAGCGGACCTCGGTATCCTCGCGACGGAAGAGCAGAGTGCCGGGGAACCCGTAACGGAACGGCCGACGTCGTCCCGGGTGTTCGTGCCTGCGCCTACTCTCCCGCAGGCGAATTCCGGGGGAAAGGCGGCGCATCGTGCAACAGCCGGGACGTGCTGAGCAGCAGGGGCAGGCGGGGCGGTCCGGGGGGCCGGCGCCGCTGCGGGAGCGGGATCCGCAGCGCATCGGGGAGTACCGCCTGATCGGGCGGCTGGGGGAAGGCGGGATGGGGCAGGTCTTCCTGGCCCGTTCGGACCGTGGACGTACGGTCGCCGTCAAGCTGGTGCGCGCCGAACTCGCCGACCAGGAGGAGTTCCGCGCGCGCTTCCGGCAGGAGGTGCGGGCCGCGCTGCGGGTCGGCGGGGAGTGGACCGCGCCGGTGCTGGACGCGGACACCGAGGCGGCGACGCCCTGGGTCGCCACCGGCTACATCGCCGGCCCCTCGCTCCAGCAGGTCGTCGCCGGGAGCGCCGCACCGCTGCCCGAGCGGACGGTACGAATCCTGGCGGCCGGACTGGCCCGGGCGCTCCAGGCGATCCACGCCGCCGGGATCATCCATCGCGACCTCAAGCCCTCCAATGTGCTGCTGACCATCGACGGCCCCCGGGTCATCGACTTCGGCATCGCCAGGGCGCTGGAGGCGGTGACCGGCAACGGCCTCACCCGCACCGGCGCCGCGGTCGGCTCGCCGGGCTTCATGGCGCCCGAGCAGGTGCGGGGCGAGGCGCTCACCCCGGCCTGTGACGTCTTCTGCCTCGGCTCGGTCCTCGCGTACGCGGCCACCGGCCGCCAGCCGTTCGGGACGGCCGACAGCGGCGTGCACGCGATGCTGTACCGCATCGCGCAGGAGGAGCCCGACCTGACCGCGCTCCCCGCGGGCCTGCACGACCTGGTCGCCGCGTGCCTGGCCAAGGATCCCGCACAACGACCCACACCGGCCGAGCTGTTGGCGCTGACGGAGACTCCGGACGGCAGCGGCGGCGAGGGCGGCGGGGCGGACGACGAACCGTGGCTGCCAGGTGCGCTGGTCGCGCGCCTTGGGCGGCATGCCGTGGAGCTGCTGGAGGCGGAGAACCCCAAGGGCGGTACGGACGGCGCCGGTTCGCGGCTCGCGCCACCGGCAACGCCGTCGGCGGCGAGGGCGGCCCCCGGTGTGCACGGACTGCCGACCGCGGTCTCACCTGCCGCCGCGGCCACGCCACCGCCGTCACCCGTGCCGCAGGGCCCGGCGTCCGCTCAGGCGCCCGCGTCGGCGTACGGATATCCGTACGCGGCCGGCGGTCAGGGCACACCGCCCCCGGCCCACCCGGGGCACGGCCCCTACGGACCCGGCCTGCCGGCGCCCGCGTCCGCCGCCCCCGCGCCTCGCCGTGGCTCCGGCACCGCCCTGATGGTGGCGGTGGCGCTCGTCCTCGCCGGCGCGGGGGCGGCCACCGCGTACGTCCTGATGGAGGGAAAGGGCGGTGGCGCGCGGGCGGCGGCGCCGAAGGACGACCGGCCCTCGGGCAAGGGCGGGACGGCCGAGGAAGAGCAGGGGACGGCCGGGGAAGGGCAGGGTTCGGCGGAGCCCGCAGGAGACGGCGGCATCCCGGCGGACTACCTCGGCACCTGGGAGACGACGGTCGGCGGCAGCAGCGCGGACGTCCGGCGCTTCCGGCTCACCCAGGGCGGCACCGGGGACACCGTGCTCACCATGACGGCCACCGGCCCCGCCTACCACTGCGAGTTCGCGGCCACACTGGACAGCGCCGGGCCACCGGTACGCCTGGGGCCGTCCACCGTGACGTCCGGCCCCGCCGAGAGCTGCCGGCCCGGCACCCCGAGCACTTTGGAGATGGTGGACGGCAAGCTGCGGCGCACCTTCGACGACGGCAAGGCGCCCCTGACCTACGACAGGGCCAGGTGATCCTCCTGCACGGCGAAGGCCCGCGTCCGGTACGCGACCGGACCGGCGATCGTTCTCCCGTCGTAACGATCCCTCGGCCGCCGCGCGATCGGGGGGAGCCTAGGCTCGTCGGAATCGATCACGGCACGGCATGCCACACGGGCGACGTGGGCAGGCCGGTCACCCGCACGACGGGCACGGAACGACACGGGGGAGGGCTCGGATGGAGAGCCTGCGCGGGCTGACGGCCGGCGATCCGGAGTGGATCGGGGACTACCGACTGCTCAGCCGCCTCGGCAGCGGCGGGATGGGCCGGGTCTACCTCGCCCGTTCCGAGGGCGGCAGGACCGTCGCCGTGAAGCTGGTGAAGGTCGAACTGGCGGCCGAGGAGGAGTTCCGGGACCGCTTCCGCGCCGAGGTGGCCGCCGCCCGCCGGGTGGGCGGCCACTGGACCGCGCCGGTGCTGGACGCCGACACCGAGGCCGACGTGCCCTGGGTCGCCACCGGCTACATCGCGGGCCCGGCTCTCAGCGAGGTCGTCGGCGGGTCCTACGGCCGCTCCGGCACCTACGGCCCGCTGCCGGAATACTCGCTGCGCCGCCTGGCCTACGGCCTGTCCTGCGCACTGCTCGACATCCACGGCGTGGGCCTGGTGCACCGCGACCTCAAGCCGTCCAATGTGCTGCTGACCATCGACGGGCCCCGGGTCATCGACTTCGGCATCGCCCGCGCCCTGGACGCGGTCGGCGACCAGACCCAGACCCGTACCGGCACGGTGGTCGGCTCGCCCGGCTTCATGTCGCCCGAGCAGGTCCAGGGCCACCGCGTCGTCCCCGCGAGCGATGTCTTCAGCGTCGGGTCGGTGCTGGCGTACGCGGCCACCGGGAGGATGCCGTTCGGCAGCGTCGCCTCGGGTGTGCACGCCGTGATGTTCCGGATCGCCCAGGAGGAGCCCGACCTCGTCGATGTTCCCGACGGCATGCGGGAGCTGATCGGCGGCTGCCTGGCCAAGGACCCGGCCGCCCGGCCCACGCCGGAGGAGATTGCCTCCCGGCTCGGCCCGGTGAACAGCGGCGGGGCGGCGGCCCCCTGGCTGCCGGCCGAGCTGATCGCGCGTCTGGGGCAGCACGCCGTACGCCTGCTGGACACCGACACTCCGCCCGGCGGCTCCCCGCCGCCCTCCCGGCGAGCGGACGGCCGGGCACCCGGCGAGACCGCGACGACCCTCTTGGCGGCGCGGGCGGACGGCGGGGCCCCGGCCCCGGAGGAGGCGGACCCGCGGGAGGCGGCGCCCTCCCGGCGCCGCTGGCTTCCCCTCCTCGCCACCGCCGTCACCGCGGCCGTGGCGACCGCGGTGGCCGTACCCCTGCTGACCGGTGGCGCAGGACCCGAGGACCGCCCCTCGGACATTCCGTCCCGCTACGTCGGCACCTGGACCGGCGCCGTCCAGCGCGACGGCACCCCCACCGGGCAGCAGCGCAGATTCGTGATCTCGCACGGCAAGGTCGGCGAGGTGGTCGCGAACAGCACCAGCCTCGGCGCGAGCTACGAGTGCCGCAGCGACGCCAAGCTGGTCTCCGTCACGGCGGGCGACGGGCGCCCGGGTCTGCGGCTGGACACCAAGGTCGTGAAGTCGGTCCCGCCCGGCCGCTGCTCCGCACTCGGCGAGCACACCCTGCTCCCGGGCAGCGCCGGCACCCTCACCTGGGCGGCGGCCGGCCGGACCGCGACGCTGCGCCGGACCGCCCCCGCCGCCGAGACGGTCCCGGCCACCTTCCTCGGCACGTGGCAGCGGCCGAACGCCGACGGCTTCGGAACGCAGCGGCTGACCATCAAGCGGGCCCCCGTCGGCAGCGCGGTGCTCACCACCGTCGTCGTGGGCCGCGCCGGACGGTGCACCGCGCACGCCGATCTCTACTCCGCCGACGGCAAGCTGACCGTCGGGCCGTCCGTCGTGGACCGGGCGGCGCCCGGCTGCTCGCCGAGCAGCACCTCGGTGCTGCGGGTTGGCGGCGACGGCACCCTGCGCCGCGAGTTCCTGGGCGACGACAAACAGCCGCGGACCTACTCCAGAGCGGAGTAGGCCCACGGCCGGCGGTGCGAAGGCGCCCTTCCGGGCACCGGTGTCCCTAGGACAGGAACGAGTTGATCTCGATGGTCTCGTCGCGGCCGGGGCCGACGCCGATCGCGGAGATCGGGGCGCCGGACATGTCCTCCAGCGCCTTGACGTACGCCTGCGCGTTCTTCGGCAGGTCGGAGAAGGACTTCGCCTTGGTGATGTCCTCGGACCAGCCCGGCAGGTTCTCGTAGATCGGCTTCGCGTGGTGGAAGTCGCTCTGGCTGTAGGGCAGCTCCTCGACGCGCTTGCCGTCGATCTCGTACGCCACGCAGACCGGGATCTGCTCCCAGCCGGTGAGGACGTCGAGCTTGGTGAGGAAGAAGTCCGTCAGGCCGTTCACGCGGGTCGCGTAGCGGGCGATGACCGCGTCGAACCAGCCGCAGCGGCGGTCACGGCCGGTGGTGACACCACGCTCGCCACCGATCCGGCGCAGCGCCTCGCCGTCGTCGTCGAACAGCTCGGTCGGGAACGGACCGGCGCCAACACGCGTCGTATAGGCCTTGAGGATGCCGATCACGCGGTTGATCTTCGTCGGTCCGACGCCCGCACCGGTGCAGGCGCCGCCCGCGGTCGGGTTCGAGGACGTGACGAAGGGATACGTGCCGTGGTCGACGTCCAGGAGCGTGCCCTGACCGCCCTCGAACAGCACGACCTTGCCGTCGTCGATGGCGTTGTTCAGCAGCAGCGTGGTGTCGGCGACGAAGCCCCTGAGCTGGTCCGCGTAGCTCAGCATCTCCTCGACAACCTGGTCCGCGACGATGGCGCGGTGGTTGTAGAGCTTGGCCAGCACCTGGTTCTTGAAGTCGAGGGCCGCCTCGACCTTCTGGTGCAGGATCGACTCGTCGAAGAGATCCTGCACACGGATGCCGGTGCGGTTGATCTTGTCGGCGTAGGTCGGGCCGATGCCGCGGCCGGTGGTGCCGATCTTGCGCTTTCCGAGGAAGCGTTCCGTCACCTTGTCGACGGTGATGTTGTACGGCGTGATCAGGTGCGCGTTACCGCTGATCAGCAGCTTGGACGTGTCGACACCGCGCTCGTTGAGTCCGCTCAGCTCGGAGAGCAGGACCGCAGGGTCGACGACGACGCCGTTGCCGATGACCGGGGTGCACCCCGGCGAAAGGATTCCGGAAGGGAGAAGGTGCAGCGCGTACTTCTGGTCGCCGACGACGACCGTGTGGCCGGCGTTGTTGCCGCCCTGGTAGCGCACCACATAGTCAACAGACCCACCGAGCAGGTCGGTGGCCTTTCCCTTGCCTTCATCACCCCACTGAGCACCGAGCAGCACAAGTGCGGGCACAGGCGTACACCCCTTCCGGGCGGGGCAGGACCAACGTGCGTGGATGACGTCCGTATGCGTGTTCACGCGCACGTCATCGCTGGATCCGTTGGACCGGTGCCCCGGAATAGACGAAGCCCCTGGCGCAATAGCGCAAGGGGCTCTTGCACCGAGATGCTACCTGAGGAAGGACCGAGGTGTCGGCGCAGCCTTCTGGGCACTCTCCCGCAGACTCCGTTCGGGGGTACCCCCTGCTCGTGGTCATCGACCCGGTCGCCCGCAGTACGGACGGCGAGTCCGTACGGATCGCGAAGGATGTCCTGTGTGCTCGCGCGGGAGCGAAAATCTGCCTTCCGCAGGACTCCGGGGAATTCGCCAGGGCGCTCGCCCGGCGCGGCCACCGGCGCCCGGTGGTCATCGGGGACGACCGCGCCCTGCTACGGGTCGTGGGCCTGCTGCACAAGGAGCGGGAACTGGCGGGAGTCACGATCTCGATGGTTCCGGTGGGGGCCCCTGCCGCGGTGACGCTGAGCCGCGCGCTGGGCATCCCCTCGGACACGGTGGCCGCCGCGCGGGCGGTGCTGGACGGCGCCGAGCGGCCGATGGACCTGCTGACCGACGACAGTGACGGAATCGTGCTGGGCGGGCTGCGCATCCCCGGCGGGGACGCAGGCGCGCTGCCCGGGCACGGCCGCCATGTGCCGCCGGCGGCCACCCCGGCCGACGCCTGGGACGGCCGGCCGGGCGGCGCGGCCGTCGACGGGCGCCGGCCGTGGTGGGAGCCGGCCGCGCGGACGGCGCGTTCGGCGCTGTCGCTGCTGTCCTCGCCGACCTGCGGGATCGGCGGTCGGCGCGGGCGGGTGCCGACCCAGCGGCTGCGGATCGAGGCGGACGGCATCATGCTGGCCGACCTGGACCGCCCGGTGCGGGGCGTCTCGGTGATGCCCGGCGGCCGGACCGGGGCGGACGGGCTGACCCGGCCCGGCCCGGGCGGTGGCGGATTCGGCACCCCTGCCGCCGACGCGGACGGGCTGGCCGAGGTCGTGGTGCACTGGCCCGGCTCGGACCGTCCCGTACGGGCGCAGGCGCGGGCGGTGACGGTGTCCGGCGCGGACTTCCACTACCGGGCGGACGCGGTGGTGGGCGGCCCGGTCAGGACCCGCACCTGGACGGTGCAGCCGGCGGCCTGGCGGCTGACGCTGCCGAGGGCGTAGAACCACCGGGGCCGCGGGCCCGGGGTGGTCCGAAAGCCACGCCCTAGCCGCCCGACTCGGCGCGCATCTTGTCCCGGTGGTCGCGCCAGCGCTCCATCATCCCGCCGAGTTCCTGCTGGATGAACTCGAAGAAGATCAGCGTCTCGTTGATCCGCAGGCCCGCGGGGGAATCCTCGCCGAGGCTGCCGACACCCTCGCGGAGGGTGGTCTCCCAGCGGCTGAGGACACTGTCCCGGCGGGCCAGCGCCTCGTACCACTGGTCGCTGTGCACCCGGTAGCGGTCGCGGCGGGAGCCCGGTTCCCGCTCCCGGCTGACCAGGTCGACCTGGGAGAGATAGCGGATCGCGCCGGAGACGGCGGCGGGGCTGACCTGGAGGCGCTCGCCGAGTTCGGCGGACGTCAGCACGCCGGAGTCGGAGGCCAGCAGGCAGGCGAAGACGCGGGCGGACATCCGCTGCATACCGGCTTCGACCAGCTGGGAGGCGAAGCGCTCGACGAACTGTGAGACCGCCTCGTCGTCCCGGTCGTCGGCGCCCGGCTGTCGCTGCTCACTCATGTCCGCATCATCTCCCCTGATCAGAGCCACCCCTCCCGACTTTATACGCTTTCTTAACTTCACAAATTTGTGAAACAAGCGTAGCTTCAAAAACATGACGAAGGCAACGTTCCTCTCGTGCCACTCTCCCGCGATCCGGGTGGCCGGCCTGCACAAGTCGTTCGGCGGCACCCACGCGCTGGACGGCCTCGACCTCGACGTCCAAGCCGGCGAGGTGCACGGCTTCCTCGGGCCCAACGGCGCGGGGAAGTCCACGACGATCCGGGTCCTGCTCGGACTGCTGCGCGCCGACGGCGGCAGCGCACAGCTCCTGGGCAAGGACCCCTGGCGCGACGCGGTCGAACTGCACCGTCGCGTCGCCTACGTGCCCGGCGACGTCACCCTGTGGCGCAACCTCTCCGGCGGCGAGGTCATCGACCTCTACGGCCGGCTGCGCGGCGGGCGCCTGAACCCCGCCCGCCGGGCCGAGCTCCTGGAGCGCTTCGAACTCGACCCCACCAAGAAGGGACGCACCTACTCCAAGGGCAACCGCCAAAAGGTCGCCCTCGTCGCCGCCTTCGCCTCCGACGTCGACCTGCTCATCCTCGACGAGCCGACCTCCGGCCTCGACCCGCTCATGGAAGAGGTCTTCCAGAGCTGCGTCGCCGAGGAACGCGACCGCGGCCGTACGGTGCTGCTCTCCAGCCACGTCCTGTCCGAGGTCGAGGCGCTCTGCGACCGCGTCAGCATCATCCGCAAGGGCCGGACCGTGGAGTCCGGTTCGCTCGGCGAACTGCGCCACCTCACCCGCACCTCCGTCGTCGCCGAACTCACCGGCGCGCCCAACGGTCTCGCGCATCTCCCCGGCGTCCACGACCTCGCGCACCAGCCGCTCGCCGGTGGCCACAGCCACCGGGTCAGGTTCCACGTCGAGACCGACAAGCTCGACGCCGTACTGCGGTCGCTCAGCGCGTCCGGTGTCCGCAGCCTGACCAGCACCCCGCCCACCCTGGAGGAGCTCTTCCTGCGCCACTACCAGGACGATGTCCACGCCGAAGGGGTGAGCGCACGATGACCGCCGTCACCGCCTCCGCCACCGCGACCGCCGCCCCCGGTCCCTCCCGTCATCTGGCGGGCACCGGAGCCCTGTTGCGCCTCGCGCTGCGGCGCGACCGGCTGATGATCCCGGCCTGGGTGCTGATTCTCGGCCTCAGCGTCGCCGGCACCGGGTCGTCCATCGAAACGCTCTACGCCGGCGCCGCCGAGCGCGCCGACCTGGCGGGCTCGATGACCGCCAACGCGTCGATGCGCGCGATGTACGGGCCGGTCTTCAGCGACTCCGTCGGCGGCCTGGTCGCCTGGCGGATGACCGGCCTCGGCGCCGTCCTCGCGGCGGTGATGAGTCTGCTGATCGTCGTACGGCACACCCGCGAGGAAGAGGAGACGGGCCGTCAGGAGCTGCTCTCGGCGGCGATGGTCGGCCGCCGGGCACCGCTCACCGCGGCCCTGCTCGCCGCCCTGATCGCCAACACCGGCCTGGCCGTGCTGATCACCGGCGGGCTGGCCGGGTCCGGACGCCCGGCGGCCGGCTCGCTGGCTCTCGGCCTCGCCGTCGGCGGCACCGGTGTGCTCTTCGCCGGACTCGCCGCCATCGCCGCCCAGTTCACCGAGAGCGCCCGACTGGCCAAGGGCCTGACCGGCGCCGTCCTCGGCCTCTGCTTCGCGCTGCGCGCCGCGGGGGACGTCGCCACCACCGACGCCACCTCGCCCCTCACCTGGATCTCACCGCTCGGCTGGGCCCAGAACCTCCGCCCGTACGCGGGCGAACGCTGGGGGACGGCCCTGCTCTTCCTGGCGGGCACGGCGCTGACCGTCTGCGCCGCGTACGCCCTCACCGCCCGCCGCGACCTCGGCATGAGCTTCCTGCCTGCCCGCCCCGGCCGGGCCCACGCGCCCGCGTCCCTGAGCGGCCCCTTCGGCCTGGCCTGGCGCCTGCAACGCACCACCTTGCTGGGCTGGACGCTCGGCTTCGTGTGCGCGGGCGGCATCTTCGGCGGGATCGCGAACGGCGCCGCCGACATGGTGGGCGGCAACCGGCGAACCCGCGAGATCTTCGAGCGGATGGGCGGCCAAGCGGGCCTGACCGACGCCTTCCTGGCGACGATGACCGGCCTGCTCGGCATGATCGCGGCGATCTTCGCGACCGGCGCGGTGCTCCGGCTGCGCGGCGAGGAGACCGACGACCGCGCCGAGCCGGTACTGGCCGCCGCCGTCGGCCGCCTGCGCTGGGCGTGCAGCCACCTGGCCATCGCATTCCTCGGCCCGGTCGTGGTGCTCGCCTTCGGCGGCCTGGCCCTGGGCGTCAGCTACGGCGTCACGGCCGGCGGCCTCGGCGGCCGGGTCGCCCCGGTGCTCGGCGCGGCCCTCGCCCAGGTCCCGGCGGTCTGGACGCTCGCCGGCCTGGCGGTGTTGCTGTTCGGTCTGCTGCCGAAGGCGACCACCGCCGTCTGGGCGCTGGTCGGCGGCTGCCTGGCGATCGGCTGGATCGGCCCGACGCTGGAGTTCCCCCAGGCGGTGATGGACCTCTCGCCGTTCGGCCACCTGCCCAAACTCCCCGGCGCCGAGGCCACCGCGACCCCGTTCCTCTGGCTGACGGCCCTGGCCGTGCTCTTCGTCGCCGCGGGACTCGCCGGCTTCCGCCGCCGCGACCTCGGCTGACACCGGGCGGCCGGGCCGGCCGCCCCCTCCTCGTGCGCCGCCGGAGCTGTAGCGGACTCCGGCGGCGCACTTTTCCGTTGTGCGCCGCCGGAGTCCGCAGATTCGCGGCGGGGCCGGGCCGCTGCCCGGCGAGCGCCGAACCCGCACCACTGTCCACAGGCTGTGGACAACATTTCAGCCGCCCGGCGTGACCAGCCTCGCCTCGTACGCGAACACCGCGGCCTGCGTGCGGTCCCGCAGCCCGAGCTTCACCAGGATCCGGCTGACGTGCGTCTTCACCGTCGACTCCGCGACGACCAGATGCGCGGCGATCTCGCCGTTCGACAGCCCCTGGGCCACCAGCACCAGGACCTCCGTCTCCCGCTCCGTCAGATCTCCGATGCGTTCCTGGGCGGGCGCGCGAGGCGTGCCCAGCCGGGAGAACTCGGAAATCAGGCGCTTGGTGACGGTCGGCGCCAGCAGCGCCTCGCCGGAGGCGACGATCCGAACGCCCTCGGCGAGCTGGCCTGCCGAGGCGTCCTTGAGGAGGAAGCCGCTGGCTCCGGAGCGCAGCGCCTGGTAGACGTACTCGTCCAGGTCGAAGGTGGTCAGCACCAGCACCTTGGCGTCCGCGTCGGCGGCGACGATCTCCCGGGTCGCCTCCAGGCCGTTCATCACCGGCATGCGAATGTCCATCAGCACCACATCGGGCTTGCGCAGCGCCACCTCCCGCACCGCCTGGTGGCCGTCGACGGCCTCGCCGACGACCTCGATGTCCGGCATGGCGTTCAGCAGGACAGAGAAGCCCTCGCGGACCATGACCTGGTCGTCGACGATCAGTACCCGGATCATGCCGTGCCCTCCCCTGCCTTCGTCCCGGCCACCGGCAGGAACGCGACGACCTCGAAGCCGCCCTCCTCGGTGTGGTCGGCCGTCATCTCGCCGCCCAGCATCTGCACCCGCTCACGCATCCCCAGCATGCCGTGCCCCGCTCCCGGGGACGGCTTGGCGAGCCGGCTCGGCACGCCGTTGACGATGCGCAGGCCGATGCCGCCCAGGACGTAGGAGATCTCGACCCGCGCCTCGGCTCCGGGCGAGTGCCGCAACGCGTTGCTCAGCGCCTCCTGGACGATGCGGTACGCCGACAGCTCGACGCCCTGCGGCAGCGGCCGGGCGGCGCCGGTGATCACCGCCTCGACGGTCAGCCCCGCGCCCCGGACGCTGGTGAGCAGCGCGTCGAGGGTGGCGAGGGTCGGCTGCGGGGCTTCGGGGTCGCTCTCCACGAAGGCGTCCGGGTCCTCGGAGCGGACCACGCCCAGGATGCGGCGCAGCTCGGTGAGCGCGGCGACGGCGTTCTCACGGATCGTCGCGAAGGACGTGGCGAGCTCGGGCGGGGTGTTCTCGACGCGGTACGGGGCGGCCTCCGCCTGGATGGCGATGACGGACATGTGGTGCGCGACGACATCGTGCAGTTCGCGGGCGATGGTGGCGCGCTCTTCCAGCAGCGTGCGCCGGGAGCGCTCCTCCTGCGTGACGGTCTGCGTCTCGACGACCTGCCGGCGCTCCTCGCGCCAGGCCCGCACCGCGGCGGCCGAGACCAGCACCACCGCGGAGAACACCGCGACCGGCGGCCAGTTCGAGGACTCGAACCCGTCGAACAGGGACACCACGGCCCCCAGGCCGAAGGTGACCACCCACATCTCCACTGCGAGCCGCGGCCGGGTACGCAGCACCACCAGCGTCATCACCGCGAGGTGCGTGGGGAACACCGCCCCCCACGGGTCCATGCCGTACGTGTCGAAGTACGAGGCGCCGATCAGCGTGACGATGAACGCGCCCAGCGACAGCCAGTACGCGCCGACCGGCCGGAAGAGGGTGAGCATCGGCGTGGCGGCGAGCAGCGCGCACAGGCCGAAGGTGAGGACGCCGCGGAGCCCCCCCACGCCATACATCATGCCGAACGTCCCCAGGAAGACGCAGGCCGAGAAGAACCCGACGGCGGAGTGCGGCAGCCAGCGTGCCCAGCCCCGGATCTTCTGCGGCAGCCAGGGCACCCAGCGGGACACCTTGGCGTCCGCCAGCGGCGGCAGCGGGCGGAAGGCGAAGGCACCGACGAACAGGTCCTGCCGCAGTCGGTTCACGGCGCCACGGGCTATCCGGGCCTCTGAGCGCAGGGTGCTCTGCGTCTGGGTCGTCTCGTTCACGGGACAACGGTAGGCAGTGCCGGGGCCGAGTGCGTCCCCACCAGTGGGGATCTACCGGCGTCCCCCTCAGGTACTACGCGGCGGAAGAACGCCGCCGCGCAGGTCGGAGGGGTCGCCGGATCGGCGAAGAAGCGCGTCGAGCAGCGTGCTGTACGCCGCCGTGCCGGGCGTGACGGGGGCGTAGTGGCCGACGCCGGGAAGCTCGCGCAGCGTCGTGGTGGCCGCACCGCCGCCCACCACGGCAGCCGCGGCCGCCGCGAGGTACCGGCGGGAGATGTCCAGGGGGACGTCGGGGTCGTCGGTGCCGTGCAGGATCGTGACGGGCAGGCCGGTGGGCGGACGGCGTGCGGGGTCGGCCGCGGCGATCCGCTGCGTGAGCGAAGGCTCGTCACCGTCTCGCCCGGGCGCCCCCTCGACAAGCTCGGCGACCGCGCCGTCGCTCAGGCCGAGTTCATGGGCGCGGGCGAGGTCGGCGACCGGGGAGACCGCGATGACCCGGCCCACGGGGGTGCCGGGGCGGGCGGCGGCGAGCAGCGCGAGATGGCCACCGGCGGAGTGCCCGATGACGACGAGACCGCCGGTGTGCGCCCCGGCCGTCTCGGTCGTCTCGGCCGCCGCCGTCCCGATGGCCGCCGCCACGTCCTCGAACGTGCGCGGCGCCCCGCCGCCCGCCCCGACCCTGCGGTACTCGGCGAGGGCGACCGTCAGCCCCTGCCGGGCCAGTGCGGCGGCGAGCGGCGAGAGATGCCGCCGGTCGTAGGCGGCCCGCCAGAACCCGCCGTGCAGCAGCACGACCGGCCCGGAGCGCACCGCCCGGGGCGTGCCCGCGGCGGACCGCGGTGCGTAGAAGTCGACGATCTGGTCCGGATGCGGGCCGTACGCGACCGTCCGGTCCGGCGCCACCGGGGCGAGCCCCAGCAGCGCCGTCTCCTCGTCCGGTGCGCTCACCCGCGGCCCCCGGCCGCCCCCGGCTCCACCTCGGGCTGCGCCCGCAGGACCTCGCCCAGCACCCAGGCGGCCTGCTCGGCGTCCGCGAAGGAGGTGTAGAGCGGGGTGAAGCCGAAGCGCAGCACGTCGGGGTGGCGGAAGTCACCGACCACGCCCCGCCGGATCAGCCCCGCCATCACCTCGCCGGCGTCCGCGCACGCCAGCGACACCTGGCTGCCCCGCCGTGCGTGCTCGGCGGGGGTGACCGACCGGACCCGGTCTGGCGGCGCGTACGCCGCCACGCAGTCGAGGAAGAAGTCCGTCAGCGCCAGGCTCTTGGTGCGGACGTCCTCGATGGTGACGCCGTCCCAGGCCACCAGCGCCGCCTCCAGCGCGAGCAGCGACAGGATGTCGGGGGTGCCGACCCGGCCGCGGACGATGCCCTCGGCCGGCGCGAAGTCGGGGTCCATCCCGAACGGCTCGGCGTGCGAATTCCAGCCGGGCAGCGGCGAGTCGAACCGCTCCTGGAGGCTTTCGCGCACGTAGAGGTACGCGGGCGAACCCGGCCCGCCGTTGAGGTACTTGTACGTGCAGCCGACGGCGAGGTCGACGCCGTGCGCGTCCACGCCGACCGGCAGCGCGCCGGCGGAGTGGCACAGGTCCCAGACCGCCAGCGCACCCGCGGAGTGCAGGGCGGCGGTGATGCCGGGCAGGTCGTTGAGCCGGCCGGTGCGGTAGTCGACGTGGTTGACCAGCGCCAGCGCGGTCCGCTCTGTGACCTCGTCGCCGATCCTGGCGGGCTCGACCGGACGCACCGCGAGACCGGTCATCCGGGCCGCGGACCGGGCGATGTAGCCGTCGGTGGGGAAGGTCGTGGCGTCGACCAGGATCTCCGTGCAGCCCTTCCCGGCCATGCGTATGCCGGCGACCACGGCCTTGAAGAGATTGACGCTGGTGGAGTCGCCGACCACGACCCGGCCCGGCGCCGCCCCGATCAGCGGCGCGATCTTGTCGCCGATCCGCTCGGGCGCGGTCCACCAGCCGGATTCGGACCACGAGCGGATGCGCAGCTCGCCCCACTCGCGGGCGATGACATCGGCCACCCGGCCGGGCACCGCACGGGGCAGCGCGCCGAGTGAGTTGCCGTCGAGGTAGACGGTGTCGTCGAGGAGGAAGCGGTCACGGAGCTCCGCGAGCGGGTCGGTGACATCCAACTGCTCGGCGCGGGCAGCGTGTTCACGAGCCACGGGCGTCTCCGGGGCGAGGGGGTTCTCGGCGGCGTCAGACATGGCTGCGCGCCGTCCACAGCTCGGGAAAAACGTTCTTGCGGGCCCGCTTCTCCAGCCAGGCCACCCCCGCGGAGCCGCCGGTGCCCATCTTCGCTCCCATCGCCCGCCGGGTCGCCACCAGGTGGTCGTTGCGCCAGCGCCAGACCAGCTCGGCGACATCGGTCAGCGCCTCACCGAGCCGGACCAGGTCGGAGTCCTGACCGCCGGAGTAGATCTCCGCCCAGACGGCCTCGACCGCCGCGTCCGGCTCGTGCCGCTGCGCCGGGTCACGCCGGAGCACCGCGTCCGGGACGGCGTGGCCACGGCGCGCGAGCAGCCGCAGCACCTCGTCCCACAGGCTCGGTTCCTGGAGAGCCTTCTCCAGCTCGGCGTACTCACGCGGCGAACCGCGGTGCGGCACCAGCATCGAGGCGGACTTCTCACCGAGCAGGAATTCCAGCCGCCGGTACATCGCGGACTGGAAGCCGGACCCCTCGCCGAGCGCGCTGCGATAGGCGTTGAACTGCGCCGGGGTCAGCCGGGCGAGCGGCTTCCAGGCGGCGTTCAGCGCCTCCAGCTCGTAGGTGGAGCGCTTGAGCGCGTCCATCGCCACCGTCAGGTCGTCGCGCCGCAGCGCCTCGGCCGCGGTGTGCCACTCATGGACGATGACGGTGAACCACAGCTCCATGACCTGGGTGGTGACCAGGAAGACCATCTCGCCGGGGTCGTCGGAGAGCGGGTGCTGCAGGTGGGTGAGGACGCCCGCCTGGACGTAGTCCTCGTACGGGGTGGTGGTGCTGCTGCCGATGCTCAGATCGGGGGCGAACGGCGGGTCCATCTCCGGTGCCGGGTGGGCCTCGGCGCCGGGGGCCGCGGTGCTGCCCGGTTCTTCGACGCTTCGGTGGGGAGAAGGCTGCGACATGAGGGACTCCTCAGTGCGAACTACCGGGTAGCGGTCCGCCCCTTCCTTGTCGGCTCGGGAGCCCCGGTCCCCTCGGGCGCGGAATGATCCGGGCCCAGGGAAATCATCCGTGCTGGACAGCGACCGCGCAAGGGCCGACCGCGATCACGCGGCCGGCCCCTTGAGCACTGCCTTCTACGGCGGCCCGGCAGCCTCACGGCGTCCGGCACGCCGCGGAAAAGGGCCGCTCGGAGCGCGTCAGGCGGGAGCCTGACGGCCCGGGCGGAGCGGCCCCGCGCCCCATACCCGCACGCCCTCCGGGCCCGCTCACGAGCGCCTCGTGGCTCTCGTGGAACAGCCGGCCGGCCGGGGTCGGGGCAGCGTCCCGGTCGCTCAGGTGAGCGTGTCGGCAGCGGTCGGCGAGGAATCCCGCAGGAAGGTCGAGCAGCGCTCGTACTCCTCCTGCTCGCCGATCGCCTGTGCGGCGCGGGCGAGGGCGTGCAGCGCCCGCAGGAAGCCCCGGTTCGGCTCGTGCTCGAAGGGCACCGGGCCGTGGCCCTTCCAGCCGGCCCGGCGCAGCGCGTCCAGGCCGCGGTGGTAGCCGGTGCGGGCGTAGGCGTACGACTCGACGGTCCGGCCGCCCTCGAACGCGTCGTCGGCGAGCTGGGCCCAGGCCAAGGAGGAGGTCGGGTACTTCGCGGCGACATCGGACGGCGCCGTGCCCACGGCGAGCAGCTCGCGGGGCTCGGGGTCGTCGGGCAGGTGGGTCGGGGGCGGTCCCCCGAGCAGGTCTTCGTGAATGGCCATGCTCCCAGTCTGCCTGGTCCCGGGGACCGGGAGCGCCCGGCATCTCCCGGACGGCGGGCAGCAAGGCCGGGTGTCGCCGCGCCCACGGGCGCCGTGAGGGCCGGTGCGGGTGTCCGTGCCCGGCCGAGACCTTGCGGACGCGCCCTAGGCCCTCGCTCCCGGTGCCGGCCGACGTGTCTCCCCCGGGTCCAGCGGCGGCGCGGTCATCCCGCAGTGGTACGCGCACTCCGGTCGGCGCTGCTCCTCGACCGCCGCGCCGCGCAGGACGTTCGTGCGCACCGTCAGCCACGCGATCAGCGCGCCGGCCAGCAGCACACCCGCGCACAGCGGCATGGCCCGCCGGAACGTCGACGCGAACTCGTCCGCCGAGCGGTACGACTCCGGGCCCATGCCCACCAGCAGCGGCAGCGCGGCCACCGCGACGAGCCCCGCGGCGCGCGCCGCGGCGTTGTTGATGCCGCTGGCCAGGCCCGCACGGTCCACGTCCACGGACGCCAGGACGGTCGCGGTCAGGGGCGCCACCAGCGCCACCATCCC
This sequence comes from Streptomyces sp. NPDC017993, assembly GCF_044328065.1. Taxonomy (NCBI): domain Bacteria; kingdom Bacillati; phylum Actinomycetota; class Actinomycetes; order Kitasatosporales; family Streptomycetaceae; genus Streptomyces; species Streptomyces sp. NPDC017993. The sequence goes on along the minus strand of NZ_JBIRGO010000002.1, from coordinate 457,818 downwards.
GGCGCCCAGCACCACCAGGGCGGGCAGCACATCCGCCAGGTAGGAGGCGCCGACCCCGACCCGCAGCATCAGCAGCATCCCGGCGGCACACAGGACGGGCCCGACGGTGAGCGGGATCCGCGGCCCGATCCGCTGGCCCAGCTCCCCGGAACGGGCGGAGAGCAGCAGCATCATCACGGTGGTGGGCAGCAGCGCCGTACCGGCCGCCAGCGCCGAGTAACCCACCACGACCTGGAGCTGGAGCACGGCGAGGAAGAAGAATCCGCCGAACGCCGCGTAGACACACACGGTGACCGCGTTGATGGCGGTGAACTGGCGGATGGCGAAGATCGACGGTGGCATCATCGGATCCTGCCGCCGCCGCTCGACGTGCAGGAAGAGCACCCCGAGCAGCACCCCGGCCACCGCCGGAGCGATCACCCCCGGTGTGGCGCCCCGCTCGGGCGCGGCGATCAGCGCATAGGTGACGCCGGCCAGGGACAGCGCGCCCAGGGCCGCACCCGGCACGTCGAAGCCCCGGTGCTCCTTCGCATCCCGCTCCCGGGTCTCCGGTACGTTCCGCAGCGCGACCGGGACACACACCGCCGCCAGCGGCACATTCACGAAGAACACCCAGCGCCATCCGGGTCCGTCCACCAGCCAGCCACCGAGGAAGGGCCCGACCGCCGCGGCCACACCGCCCAGTCCCGACCAGGCGCCGACCGCCCGTGCCCGGTCCTCCGGGTGGAAGACGGCCTGCATCAGCGCCAGCGAGCCCGGAGTGAGCAGTGCCCCGCCGACGCCCTGCAGGCCGCGGGCCGCGATCAGCACCCCGGCGTTCGGCGCCAGTCCGCACAGCAGCGAGGCCGCGGCGAACCACACCACGCCGATGACGAAGACCCGGCGCCGTCCGTAGCGGTCCCCCAGCGCCCCGCCCAGCAGGATCAGCGCGGCGAGGGTGAGCATGTAGGCGGAGACCGTCCACTGCAGGACCGCCAGATCGGCGTCCAGGTCCTCGCCGATCCTGGGCAGCGCCACATTGACGACCGTGCTGTCGAGCATCGCCATGCCGGAACCCAGCACCGCCGTCAGCAGCACCCAGCGGCCCTGGGGCGAGGACAGACGGATCGCGCCGGACGTGCTCGGCTCACTCATACGCAGAGCATGCCCGCACAAAGCGCCGCTCGCCCCCTGTGCTTCGGGCCTGACCCCGGCCGAACACGCGGAAGGGCTCCACACCTTGCGGTGCGGAGCCCTTCCCGAGGGGTCGAAGCGGCGCGGATCCGCCGCCCCTGCCCGCCGTGAACTACTTGATCCTGGTGCCCGTGGAGCGCAGGTTCCCGCAGGCCTCGGTCACACGCTTGGCCATGCCGGCCTCGGCCAGCTTGCCCCAGCTGCGCGGGTCGTAGGTCTTCTTGTTGCCGACCTCGCCGTCGACCTTCAGCACGCCGTCGTAGTTGCGGAACATGTGGTCCGCGACCGGGCGGGTGAAGGCGTACTGGGTGTCGGTGTCCAGGTTCATCTTGACCACGCCGTTCTCCAGCGCGGTGGCGATCTCCTGCTCGGTGGAGCCGGAGCCGCCGTGGAAGACGAAGTCGAACGGAGCGGTCTTGCCGTACTTGGCGCCGACGCCCTCCTGGAGGTCCTTCAGCAGCTCGGGGCGCAGCACGACGTTGCCGGGCTTGTAGACGCCGTGCACGTTGCCGAAGGAGGCGGCGAGAAGGTAGCGGCCCTTGTCGCCCAGGCCCAGCGCCTCGGCGGTGCGCAGCGCGTCGTCGACCGTGGTGTAGAGCTCGTCGTTGATCTCGTGGGTGACGCCGTCCTCCTCGCCACCGGTCGGGGTGATCTCGACCTCAAGGATGATCTTGGCGGCGGCGGCCTTGGCGAGCAGCTCCTGGCCGATGGACAGGTTGTCCGCGAGGGTCTCGGCCGAGCCGTCCCACATGTGGGACTGGAAGAGCGGGTTGAGGCCCTTGGCGACGCGCTCCGCGGAGACGTCGATCAGCGGGCGTACATACCCGTCGAGCTTGTCCTTGGGGCAGTGGTCGGTGTGCAGCGCGACGGTGATGTCGTACTTGTCGGCCACGATGTGCGCGAACTCGGCGAGCGCGACAGCGCCGGTCACCATGTCCTTGTTGTACTGGCCGCCCAGGAACTCCGCACCACCGGTGGAGATCTGGATGATGCCGTCGCTCTCGGCCTCGGCGAAACCACGCAGCGCTGCGTGCAGAGTCTGCGTCGAGGTCACGTTGATGGCCGGGTAGGCGAACTTGCCTGCCTTCGCCCGGTCCAGCATCTCGTTGTAGACCTCGGGAGTTGCGATGGGCATCTGTCCGCTCCTTGTGTATGCGGGTGTGCGTTCTTGGCCCTGACCAGGGGGCGACGACTTCGCCTGGCTCATCTTCCCAGACTCGGCCGATTGCTCCACATCCCTAGCACGGCACGCATGACCAAGGGGTGGACGGTTTCACGTGAAACCGTCCACCCCTTGGAAAAGCCACTGGTCAGGGCGGCGCGTGCGCATTTCGCCGCCCGACATCACGACTTCATTGCCGCTCGCTCACGGCACCGTCCGCCCCGGTGTGCGCGACGGCCGGCCGCCAGGTCTCAGCCCAGGCCGAGGTCACCGAGCTGGTAACCGGTGAGGTACGGCAGACCGGCCTCGGCGATGGCGGAGGCGGCGCCCCGGTCGACGATCGTCGCGACCGCAACGACTTCGGCGCCCGCCTCGCGGGCCGCCTCGACGGCGGTCAGCGGCGAGCCACCGGTGGTCGAGGTGTCCTCGACGATCAGCACCCGGCGGCCCGTGATGTCCGGTCCCTCGATACGGCGCTGCATACCGTGCGCCTTCTGGGCCTTGCGCACGACGAAGGCGTCCAGCCGCTCACCGCGCGCGGCGGAGGCATGCAGCATCGACGTCGCGACGGGGTCGGCGCCGAGCGTCAGCCCGCCGACCGCGTCGTAGTCCAGGTCCGCGGTGAGGTCCAGCATCAGCCGGCCCACCAGCGGCGCGGCCTCGCCGTCCAGGGTGATCCGGCGCAGGTCGATGTAGTAATCGGCCTCCTTGCCGGAGGACAGCGTCACCCGGCCGTGCACCACGGCCTTGTCCTTGATCTGCTGCAGCAGCGCGCCGCGTGTGTCGGCCGGCATTACTTCGTTGACGTCCTCGCTCATGCGCATGAGCTTAGGCCAGCTCAAGACGCCGGGGCCCGGCCCGGGGCTTGGGTCACCGCCCGGCCTTGCCACCTGAGCGGCGGCACGTCCGAGGCGGTCGGGCTCTCCGGCAGGCGCTGTCCGGCAGCTCAGGCCAGGGAGCGCCAGCTCCACGTCGTGGAGATCTCCAGCGGGTCGATGGGGGTGACCAGACGCGGCCGGGTGTTCAGACCGTTGGGCGGACCCGACTGCGGCTCGACGCACACCGCCGCCTCCTGCTCGTCATAGATCACCACCCACTCCGCGCGGCCGGCCACCTTCAGCTCCAGCCGGCCTGGCCAGGTGAGGGTGACGTCCACGCCCTGCGGCATGCCGAAGCAGTCGTCCCAGGGCCCCGGCTGCGGAGGGAGCCGCCGCCCCGTCGGGAGGTGGTCCTCGCCCCGCTCCTCCTGCCATTCGGCAGTGAAGTCGAGCCGCACCTCCGCCCCGGTGCCCTCAGCCGGCCCGCCGCCCTCCGGGCCGCCGAGGTGGCGTACGAACCACGGGTGCCAGCCGGCCTGCGCGGGGAAGGAGTCACCGGCCGCCTCGACGCCCATGGTGAGGGTGAGCGACTGCCCGTCCTCGGCCAGCTCCACGAGCTGGGTGACCATTCCCGGGTACGGCCACGGGGCCGCCGGATCGGCGAGGTCGTAGGTGAACGCGGCGGCCGTCGCCGTCGCCCGCGCGGTGCGCCAGCGAAGGTTGCGGCCCGTTCCGTGGATGGCGTGCGGGGCGGCGTTGATCGGCATCTGGTGCAGTGCGCCGTGGCGTTGCCCCGGACCGCCCACGGAGACCCCGCTGCGGAACTGCCCCTTGTCGAGCCGTCCGCACCAGGGAACCATCGGGAAGCAGCCGTACTTGGCGCCCTGCCGCAGCAGCTCCGTACCGCCGACACGGAGGCTGCCGATACGGCAGCCGTTGTCCGGATGAACGGTCAGTTCGGTGTCCCCGGCGGCCAGTCGCACGCCGCCCAGCGTCTGCGACGCGCTCTGCGCGGTGTTGTCGGTGCTCACGGAACCGACCCTAACGGTGCCTCCCCCGCCCCGCGCCTGATGCCTCTCATCGCATGCGCCCGCCCCGCCCTGATCGAGCCGGATCCGGTGGGCCGAGCGGTGGGGCCTCGTCCCTCGCCCGACTCAGCGGCGGCGGCGCAGCACCCGGCCGACGACCACGGCGGAAGCCAGCACCACCGCGGCGGCGGGCGCCGCCCAGCGCAACGTCGCCGACGTCGCGTTCGCCTCGGGGGCCGGCACCGGCGCGTACCGACCGCGCGGCGGGGCGTGGTCGACCTCCTCCGCGCTGCGCCCGATCATCGTGCGGCGCGCGTGCGCGGCTTCCGCGGGAGTGCCGTCGACGTCATCGTCATAGCCGTCATAGCCCTCGCCCTCCTCCACATCGCCCACGTCGTCGACCTCATCGGCATCACCGACGTCGAAGGCGCCGATCGTGCTGTCCGCATCGCTGAGCGGGTCGAGCGACGGCGGCGGCACCTCGGTGTCGAACACCCCGCGCCCGGCTGCCTCCCCGCCCTCGGGCGGCGTGCCCTCGCCGTGCTCGTCGGAGCCACCGGCCGCCTCGGGCCCGCCGGAGGGCTCGGCCTGCCCGGCCGCTCCGGGGTCCGTCGGCTCACCGGGAGCTTCCTCGGAGGCTTCCGGGCCGGATACTCCTTCCGCGCCGGACGCGGCAGCGGTCGCCGTCCGCGCGGTCCCGTCCACCGGCCGCTTCTCCAGGTCCGCCGCCAGGTTCTCCGCGAACCGGTCCAGCAGGCGGCGTCCAGCGGTCCGGGCCGCCTGGTCGGTGACCTCGGCGAGCCGGCCGTCCCTGCTGACCTTTCCGGCGCAGGTCAGGGTGGTGCCGGGATCGGGCTCGGTGACCGACGACAGCCGTACGGTCAGCATCAGCGTGGCGGAGCCGTCGCCCCGGGCCTCCGTCCCCTGAACCTCGACGGTCACCGGGTCGGCCGGGTCCGCGTCGCCGGCGCCGTTCGGCTTCCCGACGGTGACCTTCAGCGTGCCGCGGTAGGTGATGGTGGCGCTGCCGACACGCAGCCGCAGCCGGCCCTCCGGGCTCTGCGGGGCCGCGTCGGCGTCGAGCTGCACTCCTGGGACGCAGCGCGCCACGCGCGCCGGCTCGGTGAGCGCCTGCCGCACGGTCCCGACGGGAAACGGAACGTACACCTCATGCTCCATGACATGGGAGCCTACCCAGCGCCCCCAGGACACGTGCCCGCTCCCGCGTAACTTTCTTCCCGCCCCGCCGGAGCCACCCGCCCAGGCCCCCCGCGTGCGGCCCCGTCCCACCGGTCGGCCACGGCCCCATCACCGGTAGCGCGGGTGCATCAGCGTCGATGGCAGCAGGCCGGTGATGCGGTCGTGGGTGGCCTCGCGCTCGGCGGCGCGGAGGGCAGCGGCGGTGACGGTGACGAGCGGAGGCGCGTCGGTGGCCACGCCCGGCCTCAGCGGCTGCCGCGCGGCCAGCAGAAAGCCCCAGTGCTGCCTTTGCCCTGTCGCCTGCGCGGCGAGCGCACCCCCGGGGGTGGACGCGTCCGGCGCGAGAGGACCGATCAGGCCCACTGCGCGGTCCGGGCCGCCGGAGAAGTCCGTGAACCTGCCCGGGAAGCGGTAGGGGACGGTCCGCAGACCCACCGACCGCAGCGTCGCGTCCACCGTCCAGAAGGACCTCCGCCGGGCGACCGGCGGCCCGGCGTGCACCACCAGACGTCCGTCGCCCGCCAGCATCCGCACCGCGAGCCCGTAGAACTCCTGCGAGTAGAGCTTGGTGCTCGCGGTGATCCCGGGGTCGGGCAGATCGGAGACGATGACGTCGTACCGCGCCGCCCCCCGGCCGCCGGCCGCGCCGTGCTCGCGCAGCCAGGTGAAGGCGTCCGCGGTGACGGTCCGCACCCGGGGGTCGCTCAGGGAATGGCGGTTGAGGGCGGACAGGCCGGGGTCGGTGCGCGCCAACCGCATCAGGCCGGGGTCGAGTTCGACGACGGTCACCGAGCGGACCGAGCGGTAGCGGAGCACCTCGCGCACCGCGAGACCGTCGCCGCCGCCGAGGACCAGCACCCGGCCGTGCGGGCCGCCCGCCATCGCCGGGTGCACCAACGCCTCGTGGTAGCGGAATTCGGTGTCCGCGCTGACCCGCAACCGCCCGTCCAAATAGAGCGCCAGCGGCCGGCCGGAACCTTTCCTCCCGCGTCCCGCACGGGCTCCCGCGCCGGTGCCCCCGGTCATCACCACTTCCTGGACACCGGTCTGCACCGCGACCCGCGCCGCCGAGCCGTACACCGCCTTCCGGGCCGCCCGTTCGAACGGCGTGGCGAGGACCGCGCCCGCGACGAGCAGGGCCAGCACCACGACATTCGCGGTGAGCAGTGCCCAGCGCGCGCGGACGCTCAGATCCCGGCGGAACAGCCACAGCACGAGCGCGCCCCCGGCCACGGCGTTGACGCCGCCGGTGACCAGGGCGCCGGTCAACTGGCCCAGGCAGGGCAGCAGCAGAAAGGGGAAGGCCAGGCCGCCGACCAGGGCGCCGACGTAATCCGCGGCGAAGAGATCGGCGACCGCACCGCCGGCGTCCTGCCGGCGGACCCGCTGGATCAGCGTCATCAGCAGCGGCACCTCGGCGCCGATCAGCACGCCGATCGCCAGCGAGAAACCGATGAGCGCGGAGCGCGACTGGCCCAACCAGGCGAACGCGGCGTAGAGGGCCATCGCGGAGGTGCCGCCGACCAGTGCCAGTGCCGCCTCGACCGCGCCGAAGCCGACCGCCGCCCGGCAGCGCAACTGCTTGGCGAGCAGGGCGCCGATGCCCATCGCGAAGACCATCACGGACAGCACGACGGATGCCTGGGTGACGGAGTCACCCACCAAGTAGGTGGCCAGCGCGACCAGTTCGAGTTCGTAGACCAGGCCGCAGGCGGCGCAGACGAAGACGACGGCGAGGACGAGCACACGGCCGAGCCCGCACGGCACGGGCAGCCGTGCCGGCTTCACGTCCTCCGGCGGCCCTAGGACACCGGTGGCAGCGGGCTCTGACGGCTCGATCATGAAATGAACGCTACGTGACGGTTCCGTGCCCCTTTGTCACCCACAAGAGTGCACTCTCCGCTCTACACCCCGTGGGCGACATCAATTCGGATGCCGCCCACGGAGCCCCGCACCGTCAGGCCGCCGCGACCGCCGCCCGCACCCCGACGCGGGTGCGGGTGGCCACCAGGCGGCCCTCCTGCGGGTAGGCGTGCCAGGTCCGCCAGCGCACCTGCCCTTGCTGACGCTGTGCCAGCATCGCGGTGAAGGCGTGCGGCGAGCCGGGGAACGTCCCGGCCAGCCCGTAAGGATGTTCCGCCACCAGCGCGAGCAATTCCTGGGCGCGCCCCGCGAACGAGCCACGGGAGAGCGTCTCCACATGGGCGGCGAATTCGTACTCCCAGTCCCCCAGCCGCTTGGCCACGCCCAGCGGGAGCGGCGTACTGCTCCCGGGCATGCAGGCGACCGTTTCGGAACAGGTGCCGTGCTCCTCTTCGAGGAGCACTTGATGGGAAGCCCCGAGCAGTCTCAACTGCACCTGGGCGTCATCGAGTTGAAGATCCAACACCGCGAGGGCCGGCAGGGGTTCCCTGCCCAGCGCCCAGGCGAGGTCGGATGCACGGGTATCGGTATAGGCCGTTGTCAGGGTCCTGAGCATGGGTCGGCTCCGCAAGCACGCAGTGGATGGTGGGCCGGCCCGCCCTAGAAGGATTCAGGGATGTATGACTGCCTGCCGGCTCGTGCCACGTGGGGTCCGAGAACTGGGGGATTCTCAAGGGAGAGGGAATCATGAATGCCCCGTCGCCCACAGCGTTTTTACCCATCTTCTCCGGGTTTCCATCCCCTAGAGGGCCCACCAGTTCAGTTGTTCAACAACCAAGCCCCTGAGGCGCGTTGATGCAGCTCGGGCCACTGCCACCGTGCATATGCGAGCAGGCATGAGCCGCGTGCATGTGTGCCGCCCGGGGGAGCTCCGTACGGGTGTGGACACGGACGTACGGAGCTGCCCCGGCAGGGTCAGGAACCCCCGCCACCACCGCCACAGCCGCCCCCACCGCCGCCGCCCCCGCACGAGGAGCCGCCGCCACAGGAGGAGCCCCCTCCACAGGAGTGCCCGCCGTGGTGCCCGCCGCTCGATCCGGAGCCACCGCCGCCGGCCCACCAACCGCCGCCGCCCGCACCCGTGTACCCACCGCCGCGTCCGCGTCCCGTGCCGGCTCCACCCCGCGACGCCAGGGCCACCAGACCGATGACCACCGCGCAGATGACCAGGAAAATGACGATTCCCATCTGCCTCACACTCCTTTCGTTCCCCCGAAGCGAGGCTTCCGCTCCGTCCGGCGCCCCGTGCGCCGCTCCGGCACCGTCCGGCGCCGCAGGCCGCTGCCGTCAGCGGCCGTCCTTTTCTGTCGTGACGGCCTGATGCCCTGGCCCGAAAGGACTCAAAGCACAGTTGAGGAACTCCAGAGGTTCGGCGCAGGATGGCGCCCATGGACCGACCGCTGCTCAACCGCCGCCTCGCCGAATTCGGCACGACGATCTTTGCCGAGATGTCGGCACTCGCCGTCCGGACCGGCTCCATCAACCTCGGCCAGGGGTTCCCCGACACCGACGGCCCCGAAGAGGTACGGGAGGCGGCGGTGCGCGCCCTGCGCGACGGCCGCGGCAACCAATATCCGCCGGGCCCCGGGATCCCCGAGCTGCGCGGCGCCGTCGCCGCGCACCAGGAGCGCTTCTACGGCCACCTCGGCCTCTCCTACGACCCCGAGACCGAGGTCCTGGTCACCGCCGGCGCCACCGAGGCCATCGCCGCCTCGCTGCTCGCGCTGCTGGAGCCCGGGGACGAGGTGATCGCGCTGGAGCCGTACTACGACTCCTACGCCGCCTGCATCGCGATGGCGGGCGGCACCCGCGTCCCGGTGACCCTGCGGCCGGACGCGGCGACCGGCTCGTACACCCTCGACCCGGACGAACTGCGCAACGCCGTCACCGACCGCACCCGCCTCATCCTCCTCAACACCCCGCACAACCCCACCGGCACCGTCCTCACCCGCGAAGAGCTCGCCGAGGTCGCCCGGCTGGCCTGCGAACGCGATCTGCTCGTCATCACCGACGAGGTCTACGAACACCTCGTGTTCGAGGGCGAGCACCTCCCGCTCGCCTCGTTCCCCGGCATGCGCGAGCGCACCGTCACCATCAGCTCGTCGGGCAAGACCTTCTCCTTCACCGGCTGGAAGGTCGGCTGGGTGACCGCCGCCCCCGAACTCGTCGCCGCGGTCCGCTCGGCCAAGCAGTTCCTGACCTACGTCTCCGCCGGCCCCTTCCAGTACGCCATCGCCGAGGCCCTCGCCCTCCCGGACAGCTACTACACCGGGCTGCGCGACACCCTGCGCACCCAGCGCGATGTCCTCGCCGGCGGCCTCGCCGACGCCGGCTTCCAGGTCTTCCGCCCCGCCGGCACCTACTTCATCACCACCGACATCCGCCCCCTCGGCGAATCCGACGGCTTCGCCTTCTGCCGCGCCCTGCCCGAACGCGCCGGCGTCGTCGCCATCCCCAACGCCGTCTTCTACGACCACAAGGACCAGGGCACACCGTTCGTCCGCTTCGCCTTCTGCAAGAGCGTCAACGTCCTGGAGGAAGCCGTCAGCCGACTGAAGGCGCTCTGAGGCACACGGGCACCTGCACCTGCACCCGCGCTCGCACCTGCACCGGCACCGGCACCGGCAGTTGCACCCTCAGCCGCACCGGCCACGGCGCGGGTTCTGCCGGACGGGACGCCCCGTCGCCGGTCCACCCGATCGGCCGACTGCGGTAGCGCGTGGCACGGGGGCCGCACAGAGTCGGGGGAGCGGGCCACGAGCCTGTCCGCCGGACAGGGGGGTCGGTCCGGTAGCCCTCGTCCCTGCCTCCGGCGCGGAGGCCCGCCCCCGCACCGGAGGTGTTCCGTGTCCGCCGAGACCGTCGACACACCGGCCGGGGCCGCTCCCCCCGGCCGGGCCGGGACACCGGACACCCCCCTTCCCAGCCGCGTTCGGGTCCGCGCGGCGCTGCGCCGCGCCACGCCCGCCCTCGCCCTGTTCGCCACGATCCGACTCGCCGGGATGGTGAGCACGGCGCTGTGGGCCTGGCACACCGGCCGGCACCCGCGCACGCTGCTGGGCGCCTCCTGGGACTCCCGGTGGTATCTGAGCATCGCCCGCCACGGTTACGGCGCGCCCCCGCCCGCCGGGATGTGGCCCGACCTGCCCCTCGCCGACCTGGCGTTCTTCCCGCTCTACCCCTGGCTGGCGCGAATCGTCGGAAGCCTCATACCCGTCGGCCTGCTGAACGCCGGCCTCCTGGTGACCTGGGCCTCGGCCGGGCTGGCCGCCTGGGGGATCTTCGCCGTCGGCGCGCATCTGTACGACCGGCGCGTCGGCACCCTGCTCGTGGTGCTGTGGGCGCTGCTGCCGCACAGCATCATCGAGTCGCTCGCCTACACCGAGTCCCTGCTGACCGCGCTGTGTGCCTGGTCCCTGTACGCGTTGCTGACCCGCCGCTTCCTGGCCGCGGGAGCGCTCGCGGTGCTCGCGGGACTTGCCCGCCCCAGTGCTCTGGCCATTGTGGCGGCGGTCGGCGCGGTCGCCGTCACCCACACCTGGCACCGTCCCGGGCCTCTGCCTCTGCGCCTGTGGGCCGCCGCCCTGCTCGCCCCGCTCGGCTGGCTGGGTTACGTCCTGTGGGTGGGGGCGCGCGCGGGCATCGGCCCGCTCGGCTACTTCCAGGTACAGGAGCTGTGGGGCTCACGCTTCGACTTCGGCCACGACACGCTGCGCTCCGTCAAACACCTCGTGCTGTACGGCGACCCGCCGGCCCATTTCATGGTCGTCGCGGTCCTCTCGGTGTCCCTGCTGCTCTACGCCTTGCTGGTGCTCGACCGCCCGCCCGCGGCGCTGCTCGTCTACACCACGGTCCTCGTCGTGATCGCGCTGGGCGGCACCGGCTATTTCGCGTCCAAGCCGCGTTTCCTGCTGCCGGCCTTCCCGCTCCTCCTGCCGTTGGCGCTGGCGCTGTCCCGGGCGCGCACCCGCACGCTCCTGCTGGTCACAGGCTCCCTGGGCAGCCTCACCCTGGGATACGGGGTCTATCTCCTGATGATCGCGGATCTGCCCCTGTAGCCCGAGGGCGGCGGTCACGGGGACGCCGGCCACACGAACCCGGACACACGGTGGCAGACACACGGACGCGGGCCCCCGGAGCCGATGCTCCAGGGGCCCGCGCAGCAGGTTCCGGTGAGGCTCAGGCCTCGTCGTCACCCGGCTTGTCGTCGCCTTCGATCTCGGCCTCCAGGCCGAGCTGCTCGACGATCCACTTGTCGAACTCGATGGACGCGCGCACCCAGCTGACCGTGCTCGACACGAAGTGTTCGAGCGAGACGCCGACGCCGATCAGCATCGACGCCTCACCGATCAGGCGAACGGTGCCGTCGTCGTGGGTGTGGGTGTAGGCCTTGGGCCACAGGGTCCGACGGTTCCAGTCGTCGATCGCCTCCAGCAGCTTCGACTTGTCGTCGATGCCGTGGGAACGGTCGTAGAAGGTACGGACGGAGAAGATCTGCTGCTCCTCCTCGCCCCGGAACATGAAGTACGTGCGGAACTGCTCCCACGGGGCGGCGAGGTCCCCCTCCTCGTCGACCACGTACTTCAGCTCCATCTGGTCGAGGAGCTGCTTGACGAGATCCTGGTCGGGCACGACGGGACCCTCAGGCCCCGACGGCTGCGGTTCGGGTTGGCCCCCGAAATTCGGAATCGAGGACGGGTCGATGCTCACCGTGGAATTCCCTTCGTATGGTCTTTTGCCATCCTCCCCCATCTCCGCCCCGTCCTGGCAAGCCCGGCCGGACGGGGCGGAGCGCGGCGGCATCCGCACGGGGCGACGCGCCGCCGGTCAGGCCACCGGCCCGACCGCTTCCACGGAGAGGTGATCGCCGTCGACATCCACCCGGACCGTGTCCCCGTCCAGCACCTCGCCGGCGAGGATGGCGCGGGCGAGCTGGTCGCCGATGGCCGTCTGGACGAGGCGGCGCAGCGGGCGGGCACCGTAGGACAGGTCCGGCATCGAGGTGCTCGGGGCGTCGATGGCCGGCTCCTGCCCGAGCCAGGCGAGCCAGGTCAGCGCCCGGTCGCTGACGTCCAGGGTGAGGCGGCGGTCGGCGAGGCGGCGCTGGAGGTGGTCGACCTGGATACGGGCGATGTGCTGGAGCTGGTCGGTGCCGAGCGGGTGGAAGACCACCAGGTCGTCCAGCCGGTTGAGGAATTCGGGCCGGAAGGACGCCCGGACGGTCTCCAGCACCTTCTCCTTCTTCTGCTCCTCCTTCAGCAGCGGGTCCATCAGGACATTCGAGCCGAGGTTGGAGGTCAGGATCAGGATGGTGTTGCGGAAGTCGACCGTGCGGCCCTGGCCGTCGGTGAGCCGGCCGTCGTCGAGGACCTGTAGCAGCACGTCGAAGACCTCGTGGTGCGCCTTCTCCACCTCGTCCAGCAGCACGACGCTGTAGGGGCGGCGCCGGACGGCCTCGGTCAGCTGTCCGCCCTCCTCGTACCCCACGTAGCCGGGCGGCGCGCCCACCAGCCGGGCGACGCTGTGCTTCTCGCCGTACTCGCTCATGTCGATGCGGACCATCGCCCGCTCGTCGTCGAAGAGGAAGTCCGCGAGGGACTTGGCCAGCTCGGTCTTGCCGACGCCGGTGGGGCCCAGGAAGAGGAACGACCCGGTGGGCCGGTCGGGGTCGGCGATACCGGCCCGCGAGCGCCGTACGGCGTCCGAGACGGCGCGGACCGCCTCGTCCTGGCCGATCAGCCGCTTGCCGAGCTCCTCCTCCATCCGCAGCAGCTTCTGCGTCTCGCCTTCGAGGAGACGGCCGGCGGGAATGCCGGTCCAGGAGCCGACCACGTCCGCGATGTCGTCGGGGCCGACCTCCTCCTTGACCATGGAGCTCTTGGTCTCCTTGGTAGCCTCCTGCTCCGCCTCCGCCTCGGCGGCCTCCTCCAACTCCCGCTCCAGGCCCGGAATCTCGCCGTACAGCAGCTTGGATGCGGTGTCGAAGTCGCCGTCGCGCTGCGCGCGTTCGGCCTGGCCACGCAGGTCGTCGAGCTGTTCCTTCAGCTCACCGACGCGGTTGAGGCCCTGCTTCTCCTTCTCCCAGCGGGCGGTCAGGCCGCGCAGCTCCTCCTCCTTGTCGGCGAGGTCCTTGCGCAGCTTCTCCAGGCGCTGGACGGATCCGGCGTCGGTCTCGTTCTTGAGGGCCAGCTCCTCCATCTTCAGCCGGTCGACGGCGCGCTGGAGTTCATCGATCTCGACCGGCGAGGAGTCGATCTCCATCCGCAGCCGGGACGCGGCCTCGTCGACGAGGTCGATGGCCTTGTCGGGCAGGAAGCGGGAGGTGATGTAGCGGTCGGAGAGGGCAGCCGCGGCGACCAGGGCGGAGTCGGCGATCTGCACCTTGTGGTGCGCCTCGTAGCGCCCCTTGAGGCCGCGCAGGATCGCGACGGTGTCCTCGACGGTGGGCTCGGCGACCAGCACCTGCTGGAAGCGCCGCTCCAGCGCCGCGTCCTTCTCGATCCGCTCGCGGTACTCGTCGAGCGTCGTCGCGCCGACCATCCGCAGCTCACCGCGGGCCAGCATCGGCTTGAGCATGTTGCCCGCGTCCATCGCGCTGTCGCCGCCGGCGCCCGCGCCCACGACGGTGTGCAGCTCGTCGATGAAGGTGATGATCTGGCCGTCGCTGGACTTGATCTCCGCCAGGACGGTCTTGAGCCGCTCCTCGAACTCACCGCGGTACTTCGCGCCCGCCACCATCGCGCCCAGGTCGAGCGCCACCAACCGCTTGTCGCGCAGCGACTCGGGCACATCGCCCTTGACGATGCGCTGCGCGAGCCCCTCGACGACGGCGGTCTTGCCGACGCCGGGCTCGCCGATCAGCACCGGATTGTTCTTCGTACGCCGGGAGAGGACCTGCACCACCCGGCGGATCTCCTGGTCCCGCCCGATGACCGGGTCGAGCCTGCCCTCTCGGGCGGCCGCCGTGAAGTCCGTACCGAACTTCTCCAGCGCCTTGTACGTGCCCTCCGGGTCCGCCGTGGTCACCCGCTGCCCGCCTCTCGTCGCTTCGAATGTGGCCAGCAGCTTCTTGGCCGTGGCGCCCTGCTGCGCCAGCAGCTCACCGGTCTTGCCGCCCTTGGCCGCGATACCGATGAGGAGGTGCTCGGTAGAGACGTACGCGTCCCCGAGCTCCTTGGCGCGCTGCGCGGCGTCCGCGATGACGGCGAGCAGGACGCGGTCCGGCTGCGGCGGCGCGACGGTCGAGCCCTGCACGCTGGGCAGCGCGGCGAGCTGCCGCTCGGCACCCGAACGCAGCACCGCCGCGTCGGCCTCGACGGCCGCCAGCAGGTCGGTGATGTTCTCGTTGTCCTGCCCGGCCAGCAGCGCGAGCAGCAGATGAGCGGACGTCATGTCCGCGTGCCCGGCGGTGACCGCCCGGTCGTTGGCGGCGCTCAGCGCCTCCCGGCTCTTGTTCGTCAGCTCGGCGTCCACGTCGGCGCGCTCCTCCTCTTGCTCGGCCTGCTTCGGCTTACTTCTGCTTACTCGGCTTACTCGGCTTACTGAGTTCTACGGGCTGGGGGCCGGCGGGACTCATGAGGCCGCGGCGCCTGTCCGGCCGACGCCCCACCCGTAAGCCCAGTGTGCCAAATCTGCTCACCCCAACGTGCGATAAGTTGAGTCTATTCCACTCAAGGCAGAATCGGGGGCCCGCCGATCCCCCTCCACAGTCTCTCCGGCAGGCCGAACCGCCCCGCACGCACCGCCGTTACCGACAACCGCCGGGCCCCCCTTCGATCCCTTCGATCCCTTCGCTTCCTTCGATCCGCGACCTCCGGCCCGCTCCACCCCGCCGCGCCCGGACTACCCTTCCTCCCATGGCCCATGACCTCGCCGCCCTCAGCCCGGAGTACCTCGCCTTCTGGGGCGAGTACCTCATGCCCACGCTGACCACCCTGCGGGCGAACGGCACGCCGCATGTCGTCCCGGTGGGCGTCACCTACGACGCCGAGGAGCGGATCGCGCGCATCATCACGCGCAAGGACAGCACCAAGGTCAAGAACGTCCTGACCGCCGGCGCCGAGGGCGCGACCGTCGCCGTGTGCCAGGTCGACCGCGGCCGCTGGGCGACGCTGGAGGGCATCGCGCGAGTGCGTACGGACGACGCGTCGGTGGCGGACGCCGTACGCCGCTATGCCGAGCGCTACGGCCGGACGCCTTCGCCGAACCCCGACCGCGTCATGATCGAGATCGCGGTGAACAAGGCCCTCGGCCGCGCCTGATCCGCGCACGCCGCCGGCGAGCCCGTACCTGACCGAAAACTGCCCCTGCGCCTCCGCCGCCGGCCGTCTACCTGGTACCCAGGACCGGTCGGTGTCGAACAGATCCGCACCCGAAGCGGTCCGTACCGATCACTCGGCATCGCCCGTACCCCTCACACCCCCACCTCCCCCACCTCGCTTCGGGCGAAAACGGGCAACAGACGGCAGCTGGAGGCCGCATGGCGTCGGCAGCACACCCCACCCCGACCGTTCCCCGCCACCCCGGCCCGGGCCTGCCACGCCCCCGCGCCGAGCTCTGCCCGCGCTGCGGCGGCCAACTCGCCGTCAACCAGGACGGATGGAAGATCTGCCACGCCTGTGGTTACGCCTCGCCACCCGGCGCCGCCCCTCCACCCCGGGCCCTTCGCGGGGGTATCGTCGCCCCCACACTCGCCACGCCCCGGAGGGCACGATGAACCCGGTCCGAGTGACGGCGATCGCCTGCCTGATGCCGCTGTCCGAGCTGGACGAGGATCCGTTCCTGGTCGACGACCGCACCCAGCACGACATGTGCAAACAGTGGGCGGCAGCCCGTGACTACCGCCTGACCTGCCGGCTCAGCCTGCACCGCCTGCGCGCCGATCACCAGGCCCTGTGGAGCGACGTACAGGCGGGGCTGGTCGATGTGTTCGTGACGCCCAACCGGCGGGCCCTGGAGAACGCCATCAGCGGTGCCGACGAGTTCACCGCACGCTGCGCCGCGGCGGGCGTCCGCCTGGAGACCGCCGACCTCGACGAGCCGGTCTACAACCTGGCGATGAAGTCGCACGTGCACCGCCGCCTGTCGATGCCGACGGCCGGCTACAACGGCTGCTGACGCCGCCCTCCGCACGCGAAAAAGGGCCGGGTGAACCGGCCCTTTTCCCCACCTCTGCGCGAGGTGGCTGACTGCGTACCGGCCGGAGCCGAAGCCGCCCGTTACTCGGACCGCTTGGGCCGCCACACCACCAACGCGCTGGTCTGCTGCACATCCTGATACGGCACCAGGTCGCGGCGGTAGGACGCGTGCACCGCGGCCTCCCGCTGCTGCATCGCGCTGGCCGCGCCCTCCAGGGCGCCCTGGAGTTCGGCGACCCGCTGCTGCAGGGCCGCGACCTGGTTCTCCAGCTCGATGATGCGCTTGATGCCGGCGAGGTTGATGCCCTCGTCCTGGGACAACTGCTGCACGGTGCGCAGGAGTTCGATGTCCCGGGCCGAGTAGCGACGGCCCCGCCCGGCCGTACGGTCGGGCGAGACCAGGCCGAGCCGGTCGTACTGCCGCAAGGTCTGCGGATGCAGGCCGGAGAGCTGAGCCGCGACGGAGATGACGTACACCGGCGACTCTTCGGTCAGTTCGTACGGATTACGACGATGTCCGCCCCGGCTGTCCATCTCAAGCTCCCTTCGCGGCCTGGAACAGCTCCGCCCGCGGGTCCTCTCCCGCGGTCGCCTCGCGATACGTCTCCAGCGACTCTCTCGCCTTGTCGCCGAGGTCCTTGGGGACGATCACCTCGATGGTGACCAGCAGGTCACCCCGGGTGCCGTCCTTGCGGGCCGCTCCCTTGCCACGGGCCCTCATGGTGCGTCCGTTGGGCGTGCCGGCCGGCAGCTTCAGCGTGACCGGCGGGCCGCCCAGCGTGGGCACCTTCACCTCGCCGCCGAGCGCGGCCTCCGGGAAGGAGACCGGCACCGTGACGGTGAGGTTGTCGCCCTTGCGGCCGAAGACGGGGTGGGCATCGACATGCACCACGACATAGAGGTCGCCCGCCGGGCCGCCCTGCTCGCCCGGGGCGCCCTTGCCGCGCAGTCTGATGCGCTGCCCGTTGGAGACGCCCGCGGGGATACGGACCTGCATGGTGCGTGAACTCGTCGCCCGGCCGCTGCCCTTGCAGACCTCGCAGGGGTCCTGGGCGATCAGGCCCCGGCCCTTGCAGTCGGCACACGGGTCGGTGAGCGAGAAGCCGCCGCCCGCGCCCCGGCTGACCTGACCGGTGCCCACACAGGTCGGGCAGACCCGCGGCGTACCGTGCTTGTCGCCGGTGCCCGAACACGCCTTGCAGGGCGCCTGGCTGGACATCCGCAACGGGACCGTGGCCCCGTCGACGGCCTCGGTGAAGCTGAGCGTCACCTCGGACTCGACGTCCTGGCCGCGGCGCGGCTGCGTACGCGTCCCGGCACCGCCACCGCCACCGCGGTTGAACAGGCCGCCGAAGACGTCCCCGAGACCGCCGCCGAAGCCGCCGGCGCCCCCACTCTGACCCGGCGAGCCCCCGAAGAGGTCGCCCAGGTCGAAGTTGAAGTTGCCGCCGCCCCCGCCGGGGCCGGGCCGGTAGCCGCCGTTGCCGAACAGCGTCCGGGCCTCGTCGTACTCCTTGCGGCGCTTGGGGTCACCGAGGATGTCGTTCGCCTCGGAGATCTCCTTGAAGCGCTCCTCGGCCTTGGCGTCACCCTTGTTGGCGTCCGGGTGGAACTCGCGGGCGAGCTTGCGGTACGCCTTCTTGATCTCCGCTTCGGTCGCGTCCTTCGGGACGCCGAGGACCTTGTAGTAGTCCTTCTCCACGAAATCCTTCGTGCTCATCCCCGACGTCCCTCCTTCCGCGCGGTTTTCTTTCCTGTCCTCACGTCAGCCCTCTTCCGGGCCACCGTTCTCCTCGTCCGAAGCCTTGGCGTCCTCTTCGGAGGCGGACTTGGTGGTCTGCGTGCCCGGCTGCGGCTCGGCGACGGCGACCCGCGCGGGGCGGATCGTTCGCTCACCGATGCGATACCCGGGCTGCAGGATCGCCACGCACGTCGTCTCGGTGACGTCCGGTGCGTAGGAGTGCATCAGCGCTTCGTGGATCGTCGGATCAAAGGGCTCGCCCTCCTTGCCGAACTGCTGCAGACCCAGCTTGGCGACCGCGGTCTCCAGCGACTCGGCCACCGACTTGAAGCCGCCGACCAGTTCGCCGTGCTCGCGGGCGCGGCCGACGTCGTCGAGGGTGGGAAGGAGCTCGGACAGGAGGTTCGCCGCGGCGATCTCCTTGACCGTGATCCGGTCCCGCTCCACCCGACGGCGGTAGTTCTGGTACTCCGCCTGGAGCCGCTGGAGGTCCGCCGTGCGCTCGTTGAGCGCCGTACGCACCTGGTCCAGCTGCGCCGTGAGAGCTGTCGCCTGGTTGTCGTCCCCGGCCGGGGCCGAGCCCGCCGTTTCGGCGGACTCGGCACTCTGCGCCGTGTCGTCAGGGTTTCCTGCGGACTCGGTGTCGGAGGGGACGTCGGGCTTCTCGTCGAAGCCCGGGGTCTCCTCCGTCACGCGGCACCATCCTTCTTCGGCTTCTCGTCGTCCACGATCTCCGCGTCCACGACGTCATCGGCGTTGTCCGCCGACTGGGCCTGCTCGCCACCGGGGGCCGCGCCCTCGGCGCCACCCGCGGCCTGGGCGTCGGCGTACATGGCCTGGCCCAGCTTCTGGGAGACGGCCGCGACCTTCTCCGTGGCGGTGCGGATCTCGGCGGTGTCCTCGCCCTTGAGCTTTTCCTTCAGCTCGGTGACGGCTTCCTCGACCTCGGTCTTGATCTCACCGGGGACCTTTTCCTCGTTGTCCTTGAGGAACTTCTCCGTCTGGTAGACGAGCTGCTCGGCCTGGTTGCGGGTCTCCGCGGCCTCGCGACGCTTGGTGTCCTCGTCCGCGTACTGCTCCGCCTCCTGGCGCATGCGGTCGACCTCGTCCTTCGGCAGCGAGGAGCCGCCGGTGACGGTCATCTTCTGCTCCTTGCCCGTGCCCAGGTCCTTCGCGGTCACGTGCATGATGCCGTTGGCGTCGATGTCGAAGGAGACCTCGATCTGCGGGACGCCACGCGGGGCCGGCGGCAGGCCCGTCAGCTCGAACATCCCGAGCTTCTTGTTGTACGCCGCGATCTCGCGCTCGCCCTGGTAGACCTGGATCTGCACGGACGGCTGGTTGTCCTCGGCGGTGGTGAAGATCTCGGACCGCTTGGTCGGGATCGTCGTGTTCCGCTCGATGAGCTTGGTCATGATGCCGCCCTTGGTCTCGATACCGAGGGACAGCGGGGTGACGTCCAGCAGGAGGACGTCCTTGACCTCACCCTTGAGGACACCGGCCTGGAGGGTGGCGCCGATGGCGACGACCTCGTCCGGGTTGACGCCCTTGTTGGCGTCCTTGCCACCGGTCAGCTCCTTGACGAGCTCGGCGACGGCCGGCATACGGGTCGAGCCGCCGACCAGGACCACGTGGTCGATCTCGGACAGCTGGATGCCGGCGTCCTTGATGACGTTGTGGAACGGCGTCTTGCAGCGGTCCAGGAGGTCCGAGGTGAGCTGCTGGAACTGCGAGCGCGTGAGCTTCTCGTCCAGGTGCAGCGGGCCCTCGGCGGAGGCGGTGATGTAGGGAAGGTTGATCGTCGTCTCGGTGGAGGACGACAGCTCGATCTTCGCCTTCTCGGCGGCCTCGCGCAGACGCTGCAGCGCCATCTTGTCCTTGGCCAGGTCGACGCCGTGGCCGTTCTGGAACTGCTTGACGAGGTAGTCGACGACGCGCTGGTCCCAGTCGTCACCACCGAGGTGGTTGTCACCGTTGGTGGCCTTCACCTCGACGACGCCGTCGCCGATCTCCAGCAGCGAGACGTCGAAGGTGCCGCCACCGAGGTCGAAGACCAGAATGGTCTGGTCGTCCTTCTCCAGGCCGTACGCCAGCGCCGCCGCGGTGGGCTCGTTGACGATGCGCAGGACGTTGAGGCCCGCGATCTCGCCGGCCTCCTTCGTCGCCTGGCGCTCGGAGTCGTTGAAGTAGGCCGGGACGGTGATGACCGCGTCCACGACCTTCTCGCCCAGGTACGACTCGGCGTCACGCTTGAGCTTCTGCAGGATGAAGGCGCTCATCTGCTGCGGGTTGAAGCCCTTGTCGTCGATGTCGATCTTCCAGTCGGTGCCCATGTGGCGCTTGACCGACCGGATGGTCCTGTCGACGTTCGTGACCGCCTGGCGCTTGGCGACCTCGCCGACCAGCACCTCGCCGTTCTTGGCGAAGGCGACAACGGACGGCGTGGTCCTGGCGCCCTCGGCGTTGGTGATGACGGTGGGCTCACCGCCTTCGAGAACACTGACGACGGAGTTCGTCGTGCCCAGGTCGATGCCGACCGCACGTGCCATTTCAATTCCTCCAGCTGACTTGAGTGGAACAGGCTCAAGCGTGCAACACCGAGCGAAACCTGTCAACAGACCTGAGTGGGGCGCGCTCAACTTTTATGTCGCGCTTATCGTCACTGACCCTCAGCGAGGCCGCGAAGGGCCGTTCGGGGGCCCATAGAGGCCCACAGAGGGTTGCCTTGCGCGACGCAGATCACCGGCCGGGCGGCTTCATGGCGCCGGGGATACTGGGTAACCTCAGCCGCAGACCCAAAAAGTTACCGCTTAGTAGTCCCGCTCAGCTGTCTCCAGTTTTCCGCTCTCGCAGGTTCGAGGAGCCCCCAATGCAACTCGCCGCGATCATCGTGTCGCTGGTCCTAATCGCGGTCGGCGTCGCGCTGTTCGGCCGTGCCATCCTGCAGATCTACAACTTCGTACGGCTGGGCCAGCCCGTACCCGCAGGCACCCGCACGGACGAACCCGCGCAGCGCACCGTCACCGTCGCCAAGGAGTTCCTCGGCCACACCCGGATGAACCGCTGGGGCATCGTCGGTGTGGCTCACTGGTTCGTGGCCGTGGGCTTCTTCTCGCTGCTGCTGACCATCGTCAACGCCATCGGCCAGCTCTTCAAGGCGGACTGGCTGCTGCCCGTCATCGGTGAGTGGGCGCCCTACAACGTCTTCGTCGAGTTCATCGGCACGATGACGGTCGTCGGCATCCTGACCCTGATCGTCATCCGACAGCTGAGCAGGCCGGGCGGCGCGGGCCGCAAGTCCCGCTTCGCGGGCTCCAACGTCGGCCAGGCGTACTTCGTCGAGGCGGTCATCCTCATCGTCGGCGTCTGCATCTTCATGCTGCACGCGCTGGAGGGTGCCCAGCACCACGTGGCCGGCTACGACGCGTCGTTCTTCATCTCGTACCCGGTGATCTCGTGGCTGGAGGGCATGGACGTCTCGACGCTCCAGAACCTCACCTACTTCTTCGCCGGCCTGAAGATCGCGACGTCCTTCATCTGGATGATCACGGTCGCGCTGAAGACGGACATGGGCGTCGCCTGGCACCGTTTCCTGGCCTTCCCCAACATCTGGTTCAAGCGCGAGGCCGACGGCGACGTCGCCCTCGGCGCGCTGCAGCCGATGACGAGTGCGGGCAAGCCGATCGACTTCGAGGACCCGGGCGAGGACGACCAGTTCGGCGTCTCCCAGGTCGAGCACTTCTCCTGGAAGGGCATCCTCGACTTCTCCACCTGCACCGAGTGCGGCCGCTGCCAGTCGCAGTGCCCCGCCTGGAACACCGGCAAGCCGCTGTCGCCCAAGCTGCTGATCATGGCGCTGCGCGACCACACGCACGCCAAGGCCCCCTACCTCCTGGCGGGCGGCGGCAAGGACGAGGAGGGCAACGAGAAGGCGACTGCCGAGCAGCTCGCCGACGTGCCCGCCGCCGCCCTCGCCGAGGCCGAGCGGCCCCTGATCGGCACGCTGGAGGAGAACGGCGTCATCGACCCCGACGTGCTGTGGTCGTGCACCACCTGCGGCGCGTGCGTCGAGCAGTGCCCCGTCGACATCGAGCACATCGACCACATCGTCGACATGCGTCGCTACCAGGTCATGATCGAGTCCAGCTTCCCCAGCGAGGCCGGCACGATGCTGAAGAACCTGGAGAAGAAGGGCAACCCCTGGGGCCTGGCCAAGAAGCAGCGGCTCGCCTGGACCAAGGAGGTGGACTTCGAGATTCCGGTCGTCGGCCAGGACGTCGAGGACCTCACCGAGGTCGAGTACCTCTACTGGGTCGGCTGCGCCGGCGCCCTGGAGGACCGCGCCAAGAAGACCACCAAGGCCTTCGCGGAGCTGCTGCACATCGCGGGCGTCAACTTCGCGATCATGGGCGGCGACGAGAAGTGCACCGGTGACTCGCCGCGCCGCCTGGGCAACGAATTCCTCTTCCAGCAGCTCGGCGCGGAGAACGTCGCCACGCTGAACGCGGCCTTCGGCGAGTCCCTCAACGAGGAGGGCGAGGTGGACGAGACGACCAAGAAGCCGAAGTCGTCGAAGAAGATCGTCGCGACCTGCCCGCACTGCTTCAACACCATCGCGAACGAGTACCCGCAGCTGGGCGGCGAGTACGAGGTCATCCACCACACGCAGCTGCTGCAGCACCTCGTCGACGAGGGCAAGCTCATCCCCGTCAACCCGGTCGAGGGTCTGATCACCTACCACGACCCCTGCTACCTGGGCCGCCACAACAAGGTCTACACGCCGCCGCGCGAGATCATCGCCAAGGTGCCGGGCCTGCGCAACGAGGAGATGCACCGCCACAAGGAACGCGGCTTCTGCTGCGGCGCCGGCGGCGCGCGGATGTGGATGGAGGAGCGAATCGGCAAGCGCATCAACAACGAGCGCGTCGACGAAGCACTCTCCCTCAACCCCGACATCGTCTCCACCGCCTGCCCCTTCTGCCTGGTCATGCTCACCGACTCCGTCAACGGCAAGAAGAACGACGGCAAGGCCAAGGAATCGGTCCAGGTCGTCGACGTCGCCCAGCTCCTGCTGGACTCCGTCAAGGCCCCCGCGGACCCCGCGGGCGAAACCGAGACCGAGGACGCGCCCGAGCCCGAGCCGGTGAAGTAACGGCCCACGCTCCGCACCACGGCCGGTCCCGCACTGCGCGGGGCCGGCCGTCGGCGTTTCGCGGGCGCCCCGGCGACCGGCGATGACGGGCGACGGAGGTCACGGTTGCCGGGGCCCGGGGCCGGAAGGCCGCCATGTGGCGTCTGCCACCCTGATCGCGCAGTCCGTGCCACACCTCGGGCTCATGCCCGCCCCCACGCTGCCAACTCGACACCGCCGCACGGCAGTTCTTGGCACAGCAGGATTTCGTGGCGCTCGACGCCGCCACCAGCAGGGACGACAGGCGGCGACTGCCGCAGCTGCCCCTCCGCCGCCCGCCGCGGACCTGGGCCGGACCGGCACCACCACCACCGCCGCCGTGCCCCTCGGGGACCCCCTTAGGGGATGTCACAGGTCAGCAGCAAACCCCCGCCCAGTGGCCGGCTCCGCCACCGAAGCCACCCAGACCAGGTACTTTCGATGATGTGGCTGGATTCAGGATGGGTCGCGGACGGGATGCCCGCGCCGCGCAGGACGGACAGCAGCAGGGGCAGCAGATGCCGTACGGGCAGCAAGGGCCGTACGGACAGCAGCCCCCGCCTCCGCACGGGCAGTGGCAGCAGTCGCCGCAGCCGCAGCAGCACTACGGGGGCCGGCCGCAGACGCAGCCGCAGAGCCGCCCGCAGGCGCAGCACGGCGAGCCCGAGTACTTCGGGGACGGCTACCCACCACCGCAGTCGTTCGCGCCGTACACCAACGACAACAACCCGGGCCACACACAGCAGTTCAGCGTCGGGGAGGCCCCTGACGCCTACGGCCCGCAGGGCGGATACGACGACGGCCAGGACGGGCAGTACGCCGACGGCGGCGTCTACCGCGCCGGCCGGACGACGGCACCGACCGGCCCCCGGCTGCACTGGAAGCAGCTCCTCTCCGGCATGGTGCTGCGCCCCTCGGCCACGTTCTGGCAGATGCGTGACCACTCGGTGTGGGCCCCGGCCCTGACCGTCAGCTTCGTCTACGGCCTGCTCGCGGTCTTCGGCTTCGACAAGGCCCGCGAGGACGTGCTGAACGCCACCCTCTCCAACAGCATCCCGTGGGTGCTGATGACCGGCGTGATGTTCGTCATCGGCAGCCTGATCCTGGGCACGGTCACCCACACCCTGGCGCGCCAGCTCGGCGGCGACGGCGCCTGGGCGCCGACCATCGGCCTGTCGATGCTGATCATGACGGTCTCGGACGCGCCCCGGCTGCTGTTCGCGATGTTCCTCGGCGGCGACAGCACCCTGGTCCAGGTACTGGGCTGGCTGACCTGGCTGGCGACCGGTTTCCTGCTGACCACCATGGTCAACAAGTCGCACGACCTGCCCTGGCCCAAGGCGCTGGGCGCCTCCGCGATCCAGCTGGTCGCGCTGCTGGCCCTGGTGAAGCTCGGCACCCTGTAGCCGTTCCGGTCTCGACCGGCCGTACGCCGAAGGGCCCCGCTCCGACCTGCGAGCGGGGCCCTTCGCCGTGCCACGGCGCTCATCCGGGGGGGGAGGCGCGGCGACCCTGGTCGGACCGCCCGCGACGCACCACCATCAGACGAACCGCTGCGCCTTCGTCAGACGAACCGCTGCGCCGCCGACCCGTCGCACGCCCGCAGCCGCAGCGGATCCTTCGCCGCGTCCAGCGTCAGGCACAGTGACGGGGCCGCGGCCGGCCGGAGCGTGTCGCCTGCCGCCCGGACGAACTGCTGATGGGCCGCGCCCGAGCAGTTCCACAGCACCAGGGCCGCCCCTGGCTCGTAGCGGCCGCCCGGCACGTCCAGGCACCGGTCGTGCGTCAGCTCCACACGCACCGACCGCTGCTGCGGGTCGTACCACCAGCTCTGATGGCGCTCACCGTTGCAGTCCCAGCCGACGACCGCCGTACCGTTGCGGCTGCTGCCGCCGGTCGCATCCACGCAGCTGCCCGTGCCGGCGTTCTTCAGCGGCCGGTACACGTCGTCCCACGCCCCCGCGAAGAGCTTGGGCTGCCCGGTGCTCGCCGGATCGGCGCAGGACGCCTCACGCAGCCCCGACGCGTACAGCTGCGTCAGGCACGACGCGAAGGCGCCGTGGCCACGCGCGTTGGGGTGGAAGGACTGGCGCACCGAGTTCGAGTCGGGCGGGAACGGGTTGGTGAGGTCCACGTACAGCCCGCGCGCCCAGGTCTCCTCCATGCACACCTCGTGCCCGTGGAAGAGCCGCGAGGCGTCGAGGTAGGTGGCTCCGGTGTCCCGCGCGGCCTTCCGCATGCCCTTCTCGAAGCCCGGCACGGCGCTGTTGCGCCCCCAGGCCGAGTCGGAGGTGTAGCCCGTGCACCCGCCCGGCAGCTTCCCCGGGTAGGACGGGTTGTCCTCCACGTCCGGCCCGATGGGGCTGGGGTACGACATCACCACGAGCCGGTAGTCGCCGTCCGCGTAGCCCGCGTCCCGCATCACCGTCCGCAGGTCGCCGACCGTCTGCTCGACCTTGGGGGCCAGCCCGTCGACCCGGGCCTGCCACCCGGGCCGGTACTTCGGCTCGCAGGTGCCCTGCAGCAGGAACCAGCGGGTGACGCAGTCCGTCATCACCGGGCCGAACTGCAGGTCGTCGTTGGCCCCGGCCACCAGCAGGACCATCTTCAGCCGAGTGTTGCGGGCCGCGATGGCGAGGCTGTCGCTCTGCACCAATTCGTCGGCGTACTGCTTGCTGCCGCCGATCCGGATATTGCCGCTGTAGGCGCCCGAGCAGGCCGCGTTGTACGTCACATCGGCCGCGATCCCGGTCCGGTGGATGGCCGCGTCCGGGGACCGGTGGCACCAGTTGTCGGGCCCGTCCGTCCCCGCCTCGTACGTCCCGACGCCCTCGCCGGAGATCTCGCTGTCACCCAGCGAGATCAACGAGGTCTTGCGCTCGTCGGCGGGCCGCACGGCCGGGTCG
The DNA here is from genome assembly GCF_044328065.1 of Streptomyces sp. NPDC017993. Classification (NCBI taxonomy): domain Bacteria; kingdom Bacillati; phylum Actinomycetota; class Actinomycetes; order Kitasatosporales; family Streptomycetaceae; genus Streptomyces; species Streptomyces sp. NPDC017993. The sequence continues at coordinate 431,560 of NZ_JBIRGO010000002.1, read as the reverse complement.
CCGTAGAGCTTCGCCGCCTGCTGGGCCCGCACCTTCTCCAGTTCGGGCGGCAGCGGCTTGGCCGCCACCCCCGCGCCGGCCCCGGCAGCGGCCGGGACCGCGGCGGCGGACCCCGCCGCGCCCACCGCCCCGGTGAACGCCACCGTCAAGGCCGCGACCACGGCCACCAAGCCCGGCCGCGGCCGTCGACCGCGCCACCGCCGCCGCTCATCTGCCGGCCACTCACGTCTCGCACGCACCATTGGGGCTCCCCTCCGGTCTGCTGTTACCGCCGGTTTCTACTCGGAGGTAGCCACCGGCGGAACACCCGGAACGGGATTGGCCGAAAGGCGCGCAAGGGGACGGGGTCATTCGCCAACTGCCGTGCATGGCAGGACTGCTGATGACTCATCAGCTGACATGGCGGGGCGGCAGTCAGGGATGGCGCCACCCGTCGGCCGGGACAGGACCGGCGAACGCCGGCGGACACGACGAAGGCCGGAGAGCCCCTGCGGAGAGCGGAGAGTCCCGGCGGAGAGCCGAGAGCGGCCGCCCCACCTCAGGACCTCAGGCGTCGAGCACCTGGTTCTCCCGGCGCACCACCGGCGGCTCGACGCTCCACGGGAAGTTGATCCAGTCGTCCGTGCGCTTCCACACGTACTCGCACTTCACCAGCGAATGCGGCTTCTCGTATATGACCGCACTGCGCACCTCGGCGACGGTGCCCTGGCAGAAGTCGTGCACCAGCTTCAGCGTCTTGCCGGTGTCCGCGACGTCATCCGCGATCAGCACCTTCTTCTGCGAGAAGTCGATCACGTTCGGGACCGGCGCGAGCATGACCGGCATCTCCAGCGTCGTACCGACGCCGGTGTAGAACTCCACGTTCACGAGGTGGATGTTCTTGCAGTCCAGGGCGTACGCCAGGCCGCCCGCGACGAAGACGCCGCCCCGGGCGATCGACAGCACGACATCGGGCTCGTACCCGTCGTCCGCGATCGTCTGCGCCAGCTCGCGGATCGCGCCGCCGAAGCGCTCGTACGTCAGGTTCTCCCGCACGTCACTCACGTATCTCTCTCAGACCTTCGCTGTCCACACGCCACCTATCGGCGCTTCCCCACACCTGCTCGTACTCTTCGGGCTCGCCGGACCATCGGATCCGCCGGGCCCGTCGCATCCGTCAGACCTGCGTACGGTGAAAGTTCATGAAGGACCGGGACGGCGTCGGGCCGCGCTGCCCCTGGTAGCGGGAGCCGTAGTGCGCGGAGCCGTAGGAGTGCTCGGCCGGCGAGGTCAGCCGGAACATGCACAGCTGGCCGATCTTCATCCCCGGCCACAGCTTTATCGGCAGCGTCGCGACATTGCTCAGCTCCAGCGTCACGTGCCCGCTGAACCCCGGGTCGATGAACCCGGCGGTGGAGTGCGTCAGCAGTCCCAGCCGCCCCAGCGAGCTCTTGCCCTCGAGCCGGGAGGCCAGATCGTCCGGCAGCGTGATGACCTCGTACGTCGAGGCGAGCACGAACTCACCGGGGTGGAGGATGAACGCCTCGTCGCCCTCCGGCACCACCTCGCGGGTCAGATCCAGCTGCTCCACCGCGGGATCGATGTGCGGGTAGCGGTGGTTCTCGAACACCCGGAAATAGCGGTCGAGCCGCACGTCAATGCTGGACGGCTGCACCATCGACTCATCGTAGGGGTCGATGCGCACCCGACCTGCATCGATCTCGGCCCGGATGTCCTTGTCTGAGAGAAGCACGCAGATGAGGATACGCGTCCGGACCGGCCCCCTCGCACGGCGAGGGCCCGGCCCCACCAGGGGGAACCGGGCCCTCACTCACAGACTTCTCTCGCTACCGCCTGCTACCGCTCCGCTCACTACCGCTTGGCGTGCTCCACGGGCACCGAATGCCGCAGGCGCGCGCAGCGCGGGCAGCGCAACAGCCTTCCGGGACCGAGCCGGTCGGTGGTCTGCATCGGGAACGAAGCGGTGCTGAACACATGCCCCTCGGCACAACGTACGACGGTGCGCTCCATCAAGTCCCTCTCCCAACTGCGTGGACAACAAAAGCCACATTAGGGGATGAACTGGGCGCCACTCCACGCGGCACTCCGGGGCCCCACCGTACGCCCCAACTCCCTTACCCCACACCCGCATCCCACCCCACGAGCCCCGGCGGCCACACCCGCCTCACGCCGGCCTCAACACCCGCGTCAACACCCTCTGGCCACACCAAATGCACCGCAGGACGGCCATGGGGTAGAGTGTGCGACGATGCTCCGCTCTCCATCGGAGGCGGCTCGCGCGGGTGTAGTTTAATGGTAGAACATGAGCTTCCCAAGCTCAGAGCGCGGGTTCGATTCCCGTCACCCGCTCCATAGTTGAGGCCCAGGTCATAGACCCGGGCCTTTCTTGTTGTCTGGACCAGGTCAGGCGTCTCGCACCAGATCCGCACCACAGGGCCGCTGATCCGCCTTGCCGTGGTGGAGGCCGTCCTGTCTCCGGCTGCAGCGCCCGTCGCCCGCGAGCTGCACCCTGCTGGTCCGTCCGCCCCTGGAGCGTCCCGGCTCGGTGGCCTGCAACCGGGCCTTGGGGCGTCGGCCCGAAGCGCGGCGCCGTGCCGGCGGCCGCGGTTCCGGTCGGCGCGCGGTCCTGATGGCTCTGTCACCGTTCCGCAACAGGCGTGAACCGCCCCGGCAGGTGCCCCGTACAGCCGGGTGTGTGCGGCCCACCGGCCGCGACGATACGCAGCGAGGGAAGGAATCGACATGGCCGGCGGCAACATCCAGATCAGCCCGGACGAGATGCGGGAGGCTGCGACCTGGCTGCAGAACCAGAAAGAGCTGATGCAGCAGAGCCTGCACGAGGCCAACACCAAGATGGACGAGATGGTCGAGGCGGCCTACGCCACCCCGGGTTCCGAGACGAAGTTCCGCCCGTACTGGGAGGAGTACAAGAACGGCACCCAGGAGGCGATCGAGGGCCTGCACGGCGTCAGCGAGTTCATCAAGCAGGTCGCCGACGCGTTCGTCGACACCGACGACCAGACGTCCGGCGCCATCGGCTGACGTGCCCCGCATCGTCCGGCCCCGCTCTCCCTGTGAGGGCGGGGCCGGAGCGCCGGAGCAGAAGAGGAGACACCGATGGGTCGCATCAGCGTTCCCGTGCAGGATCTGAAGGACACGGCAAAGGAACTCCAGAACATCGGGGAACTGATCGGAAACTCCGCGACGCTCTTCCACGCCGCGGGTGACGCGGGCTCGTTCAAGAGCTTCGTCGGCGATTCCACTCTCGCGACGGCTCTCGACGAGTTCGACAAGGCGTGGGTGGCGGGGCACGAAAAGGTCGAGGACAACGTGAAGGTGTTCGTGGAGAACACGGACAAGATCGCCGAGAACTTCACGAAGACGGACGAAGACAGTTCCAACTCCCTTGACGATCCCAAGAAGGACGCGTGATGACGCAGCCGGTCACCGAGCGGCCAGCGGGCGCTCCCGCGGGCTACAAGCTGAGGTTCCCCGGTACCTGGTGGCATCTCGACCTGGACCCGAACACCCGGGACGCTTCGATCCGCCGCAAGATCGAGTCCCAGGTGAAGAGCGCCCCGCAGCTCTCCCGCGAGCAGGTCGACGACTTGATCCGCAGCACCCGACGCACCGCCCGCGACGCACACGCGCAGGGCGCGCTGCAGGCGTCGGGGATGCTCCGGATCCTCAGCGCCGGTAACGGGCCTCTGGTGCTCAGCGCCACGGCGCTCGTGCTGCGGGTGTCCGTGCCCGAGGAGCAGTCGGAGGATCTGGCCGACCTCGTCGTCGCGGCGGGACTGCAGGTCGGCGCCGACTCGGAGGGCTCCGGACTGCCGCCGGGCGAGGTCGAGTTGGTGGACCTGCCGCTGGTGGGTTCGGTCGGGCGGATCACCAGGATCGAGGAGGTGGAGCTCAAGGGGCAGCGGACCCCCACGGCGATGCGGCACACCCTGATTCCGGTGCCGAACAGCCGGGACTATCTGGTGCTCGCCTGCTCGACCCCCAATGTGCATCTGGCGGAGCAGTTCTACGAGGTCTTCGACGCGATCGCCGCGTCGTTCCATTTCGATGGCGTGGACGACGAAGAAAACGGAAAGTGAGGTCGCGACCATGGTGCGGCCAGCGGTATCCGAATGGGAGTCGGTCTTCGGGTTCACCGACGACCCGACTCCGGGCGACGCGGACATGCTCGGGAGGCTCGCGCGCAGCTACCGCTCCGTGGCCAATGATGCCGGCGACGCCCTCCCTCTCGTATCGCAGCTGGAGAACCAGCAGGTGGGCGAGGGCAAGTCGATGGAGAAGCTCCGGGACAAGCTCGGCGATCTGGCCAAACAGGTGCGCAAGCTGCACAGTTCGTACGACCAGGCCGCCGGGGCGCTGGACACGTATGTGACCTCACTGCGCGATATGCAGACCAAGGCCGACAACGCGCTCTCGAACGGGCGGGAGGCCAAGGAGCGCCTCGATTCGGCCACTTCGGTGGTGAGTGCGCTCGCGGACACCATCAGCCACCTGGACTCGACCGTGATCCCGCCGGACGACGACGCGACACGGCGTAGTACGAGGCGTGCCCTGGACGAAGCCGAGAGCAACCATTCCTCGGCCCGGCACAATGTCGACGACGCCCAGGCGGATCTCGACGCCGCCCGCGCGCTCGCGGAGGACGCGCGCAGCGTGCGCGAGGAGGACGCCGCCACGGCCGCCAGGGCCCTGGACGAGGCGCGGGACGAGGCGGTCGCGGGCAAGAGCATCTGGGAGAAGATCCGCGACAAGCTCAGCCTCGCCTTCGGCATCATCGGCGGCGTGCTGGGCGTCCTGGCCATGCTGATCCCCGGCCTTCAGGGCCTCGGCCTCGCCCTGACGATCGGCAGCTTCGCGTTCAGCGCGGCGGCGTTCGGGATCAACATCGCCAAGAGCGCGGAGACGGGGGAGTGGGATCCGCTCGACATCGTCCTCAGCGTCATCGGCCTGGCCGGTGGCGTGGCCCCGATCGTGAAGGGCGTCAAGGGGATGGTGAACGCGATCAAGGTCGGCGGCGCCGGCGCGATCGGCAGCGGGATCAAGGGGCTCGGAGCCGAGATCAAGTTGATTCCCGAGGCTCTCACCAAGACTCTGCCCCACAACACCAGCATCGTCTTCAACGACGTCAAGAGGGGCTTCGGTGGCATCATCAACGCCACGAAGGGCCTCGGGTCCAAGATCGACAGCGTTATTGCGGGCGTACGGAACCCGGGGCAGTCGGTGGTCACCAGTGTGGCGAAGACGATCGCGGCCCTGCGCAACTTCAAGCCCGCGAACCTGAGGCTGCCGACCGTCTCCGGCCTGCTCGGGGCCTCCGTGCCCTGGTCCCGTCCGGAGGTGGGGGGCTTCTTCCTGGGGGTGGCGGGCCTCATCTACGGTGGGGCGGCCTACGCGAAGCACTCGATCCCGCCGTCGCACGACCCCAGCTATCTCGACGGGACGACCTGACCCGGCCGACCCCCGCCCCGCATACGAGAGGGCTCCCGCCGACCTCATCGGCGGGAGCCCTCTGTCGTGTGCGGACGACCTGTCCGGCGCGGGGGTCAGGCAGGTGCGCCCGGCTCCGCCAGCACCGTCTCCGGCACCTGCACCGTGCGCAGCACCCCATCGCCCAGGTGCAGGATCGCCCGCCCCGGGCGGGTCGCGCCCAGCCGGCTGCGGGGCACCTTCACGCCGATCAGCTCGCCATCGCTCATGTTCTGCGGCTTCAGCAGCAGTCCGCACCGGTTGCGGCGGGCCTCGGTGTGCCAGCCGGAGAACCCGGAGGAGAGCCGGTCGGTCTGACCGGCGATCACCAGGCCCCGGCCGGTCTCGGCACCGGACTTGGCGATCTGGGTGAGGACGGGCTCGGCCTTCGTCTTCAGCAGCAGGTCGGCGTCGTCGAGCAGGACCACGGCCCCGTCGGGCGCGGAGGCCAGCGCCTCCTCCAGGGCCGAGGGGTCGATGTCGGACTCGTCGAACACCGCGAGCACACCGGGCCGTCCGGCGAGGTTGCGCAGCGGCGAGCGGGCCGGGGCCCCGATCACGACCGAGGTGCCGCCCGCGAGCAGCGCCACCGCCAGCGTCGACAGGACGGTGCTGCGTCCCGATCGGGCGGGCCCGGCGACAAGGAACGTCGGGGTGACGGTGAAGTCCGGCCCCAACGCGGTGAGTTCGTCACCGCCGACGCCGGCCAGCGCCCAGCGCGAGGAGCGCCTGCTCGGGACGAACCGGGCCGCCTCCTCGAAGCTGAGCCGGTCCGGCAGGGTGTCGACGCGGAACGGCCGGGTGGCGGGCGGCAGCCCGGCCGACTGCTCGCGGCAGTGTTCGGCGATCCGGTGGAGCGCCGCCGCCTGCGCCTGGCCTTCCGGGTTCTCCGTGAGGAGCGCGATTTGCACCTCGGCCTTGTCGGCGGCGCGGAACGCGCGGCCCGGCGGGATCTCGTCGGGCACGTTGCGCTGGGTGATGCCGATCATGCCGTACTCGGACTTCTCGTTCAGCTTCAGCACGAGCTTGTCCTCGGTGGAGCCGTTGACGCGGCTGGAGAACAGCGCCCGGTCGCCGGTCATCAGGAGATGGATGCCGACGCTCGCGCCGTCCCGGAGCAGGTTCATCACGGAGGTGAGCAGGTTCCCGGAGTCGTACTCGCCGAGCTGCTTGTCGAATACCTCCCACCGGTCGATGAACAGCACGATGTGCGGCGGCCGTTCGGACTCCGGAAGGGCGCGACGCAGCTCCGCCAGGTCGGCGCTGCCGCGCGCGGCGAGCATCTCCTGACGTCGGCCGAGCTCCTCGGTCAGCCGGGCGAGCAGCCGGGCCACCCGGTCGGGCTGGGTGCGCTGGGTGATGGCCCCGCAGTGCGGCAGTCCCTCGATGGGCAGCAGCGCGCCGTTGCCGCAGTCGATGCCGTACATGTGCAGCTTGTCGGCGGAGTGGGCGAGGGCCATGGCGCCGGCGATGGTGCGCAGCGTCTGCGACCTGCCCTGGCGGGGCGAGCCGATGATGTGCAGGTGCCCGAGCGTCGCCGGGTCGATCACCAGGGGCTGCCGGGTCTGTTGCGCGGGCAGGTCCACGACGCCGTACGGGACGGGCTGGAGGTCGTAGTCCGAGCGCGGGGGCGCCGGGAGTTCGCCGGCGACCAGGACCTCGGGCAGCGGCGGCAGCCAGGGGCTGTGCTGCGCGGGAATGCCCATCTCCCGGTCCGCGTCGCGGATCGCCGTGACGAGTCCGGTGAGGTCGGTCTCCACCTCGGCGGGCGCGGCCGCGGCGCGCGGCCGGGCCGGCAGCGGCTCGCCGAGCCGCTCCCAGCCGACCGCCACCGCCCAGGGAGCCGGCAGCGAGACCGCCGCGGCGCCCGGCCTGCGGCCGCCGACCCGTCCTGACTGGAACGGCACGAGAGAGTTCTGGCCCAGCCGTACGTACGCGCGGCCGGGGGTGCCCTGCGAGATCCCGGCGGCCTCGGCGGAGTTGATGACGTCCTGGCTCTCGCCGGCGTCCGTCACGCGCAGCGCGATGCGCAGATTGGTGTTGGCGCGGATCTCCGAGGAGACGACGCCGCTGGGTCGTTGTGTCGCGAGGATCAGGTGGATGCCGAGGCTGCGGCCCCGCTGCGCGATGTTGACCAGGCCCTTCACGAAGTCCGGCAGGTCACGCACCATCGAGGCGAACTCGTCGATGACGATGAGCAGCCGGGGCATCGGGGCGTGGCCCGCCGGGTTCCGCTCCAGCAGGTCGACGTAGTCCTCGATGTCCTTGGCGCCGACCGCGGCGAGGATGTGCTCGCGGCGGGTGAGTTCCGCGGTCAGCGACACCAGGGCCCGCTCGACGAGGTGGGCGTCGAGGTCGGTGACCATGCCGACGGTGTGCGGCAGGTTCACGCAGTCCTTGAACGCGGAGCCGCCCTTGTAGTCGACGAGGACGAACGTCATCGCGTCCGGACGGTTCGCCACCGCGAGCGAGGCGACCAGCGTCTGGAGGAGTTCGGACTTGCCGGAGCCGGTGGTGCCGGCGACCAGCCCGTGCGGGCCGTCGCGCTTGAGGTCCAGGAAGAACGGGCCGTCCAGGGAGACGCCGACGGCCGCCCTGGTCGAGCGGCCCCCGGCACTCCAGCGCGCCCGGATGCCGGCGGCCTGCGGCGGGTCGAGGGCGAGCACGTCGAGCAGCCGCGCGGAACCAGGGAGCACCGCGGCCTCCTCGTCGGCCCCGCCCGGGTCACGCAGCGGGCCCATCGCCCGGGCCAGCGAGCGGCACCAGTCCAGGGACACCGCGTCGGGCCGGATGCCCCCGACGGTGCCCCTCCCGGAGCGTCCCACCCGCACGGTTCCGCCGGGCTCCTCGGCGACGACGGCGTGGCACTCCTCGGGCAGCAGCCGCTCCTCGGCGTCAAGGCAGACGGCGCGGACGCCGACGGCCGGTCCGTCGCGCAGGATCTGGGCCACGCCGGGCAGCGAACGCAGCCTGCGGGCTCCGTCGAGGACGACGAGCACGTCGGGTCCTGCGGTCCGGCTCCGCCGGTCCTCCCGTCCGGCGCGCTCGGCGATCAGCGCGGTGAGTTCGGCGACGCGGCGGGCGCAGGTCTCCGTGCCGTAGCCGATGCTTGCCGGGGTGTCGCCGGACTTCTTCCGCACGTGCGGCAGCCAGCGCAGCCAGGACCAGCCGTCCCGGCCCGGTTCGCCGGTCGTCAGCAGGTGGATCTGGAGGTCACGGGGGCTGTGCAGGACGGCGGCCTGGGCGACCGCCCACCGTGCCACGGCGCGTGCGGTCGGGCCCTCGCCGGCGATTCCCACGACGTCGTGCTCGCGCAGCGGAACGGTCACCGGGACGTCGTAGGCGGTCCAGGGGTCCTGGCGGCGGTGTTCGTCCTTGGTCGGGTCGTGGAGCACCACCTCGGAGGGCAGGTCCGCGGTCCCGATGCGCAGTTCCAGGAAGTCGGCGTCCGAGGTGCGGCGTTCCCACAGCCGGTGCCGGGGGCCGACGGCGGTCAGGGCGACCTCGGCCGGGTCCGGGAAGCCACGGCGCCGGGCGGTGCGTTCGGCCGCGAGCGCCTTGTGCGCGTCGCCCTCGATGCGCGCCTTCTTCTCCTCGTAGGCGGCGACATCGCCGGAGTGGGACTGGCGTCCGGTGCGCCGGCTCATCAGATAGTTGCCGAGGATCGCGACCGGGGAGAGCAGCCCGAACAGCAGCATCGTCGGGCGGTCGAGGATCAGCGCCCCGGTCACCGCCATCACCAGCGGGACGGCCGCGGCGATCCACGGGAGCGGCCGGGCGGCGGGCGACGCGGGCGGGGAGGGCAGGGTGAAGCGGGTGGCGTTCTCGGCCGGGCGCAGCCGCGGCGGCCGGTTGTAGTCCCAGCCGGTGCCGTCCTCCGACGGTTCCACGGCCGCGTCCGGCCGCTGTGGCATGGCGAGTTCGAGCAGGCAGCCGCCAGACCCTGGAAGAGCGAGCTGTGCGCCGGCCGGCCAGGCGGTGGCCTCGGCGAGGTCCTCGCGGTCCAGTTGCGGGGTGCCGCTGTCCGGCGCGGGCGCGTCGGGCGCCACCCGGCAGCGTCCTCCGGGGCCCACCGTCAGGACGGCGAACGGACGGTGCGGTACGGCGCGCCGCACCTGGGCGGTCCCGTCGTGTGCCAGTCCGATCCGGTACTCGCCGATGTCGAGCCGGTGCACCGCGCCCGCCCCGGCCCCGCCGACCACCCGGACCTCCACCAGCCCGTCCGGTTCTACGGACGAGGTGCCCGCCGGGCGGCCCAGGCCCACGACGGCCGCGTGGTGGAGCGGCGCGTCCCGCAGCCGCATGTCCGCGGGCAGCAGCCGGTCGCCGGCGTACAGGCCGAGGCCCTCCGGGGGCCGGTGGACACCACCCGCTCCGGCCAGCGCCTCCGCGACGGCCGCCACGGGCGTGTCGGGGTCGGCGTCGAGGTGGACGTCGAACGCGTCACCCTCCCCCTCGACCACGGTCAACATCAACGACACGAAACGTCCTCCAGCCGGCGCGAATGCGGGGGTGCGGGAGCCGTGTTCGGCGGCTCCCGCGCCACTGACGGGACCTACGGAGCCCGCCCCCGGATGGTTCACGGACGGTGCACGGGACCCGCCGGTGAACCGTCCGCGGCCGCGGCCCGTAGTGGCCTTCGGGTGCACGGCGCCGCGACTGCCGCGGTGCCGCCCCCCGCTTTCGACCGTCCCGGCTCCGCCGCCGGGGCGTCCCGACAAGGAGTCAGAAGATGATCTGGTACGTCCTGGCCGTGGTGCTGGGGCTGGCGCTGATCGGGGCGGTGGCCGCACTGGTCGTCACCGAGCGGCGGCCCCGCCCGCCGAAGCCCGTCGCCGCCTCGGCCGCCGTCATGGGGCGGGAGGCGCTGGACGTGGTCAACGCGGGCCTGCGCCGGCTGACCGGCGAGTGCCTGCGCTCCGGTCGGTCGCTGCCCGACCTGTACGCCGTCGTCTACTCCGAGGAGCGGCTCGGACTGCTGCTGGCCGGCGCGGAGGAGGCCGCCCCCGCGCCCTGGACCGCCGAGGCGGACGGCGAGCGCTGGACGGTCTCACCCGACGACCTGCACCGCCCCGGCCCTGAGGGCGAACCGGCCGTGCCGTACGCGCTGACGGTGACGGTGGGTCTTGACGGCGCCGACCGGGTGCTGGTCGACCTCTCCCGGGCGGCGGGCCCCGTCTCCGTGGCGGGCCCGGACGAGGAGGTGCGCAGCCTGGCACGGGCCGTCGTCGCCGAGGCGCTCGCCGGCCCGGTGGGAGCTCTCGCCGAGGTCACCCTGGTGGGATCCCTGGCCGGCGACGGGCTCATCCCCGGCGACACTCCGCGGACCTCGCGCCTGCACACCGCGGCCAGCCTGGAGGAGGCGTTCGCCAGGGCTGCTTCGGCAGGCCAGGGAGAGCCGGAGCCCGGATCGTCCGACGTCACCCAGATCTTCCGGCTGATCGAGGGCAGCAGCCGGATCGCCGTCCGGGGCGAGGCGCCGCACCTGTTCGTCGTGGACGCCTCACAGCTCCCGCGGCGGGAGGGGGCGTTGGACGGCCTGCGGCGCGGGGACGCGCTGTTGGTGCTCGGCGACGCGCCCGCGGGGTGGCGCTGGCGGGCAGGTGCGGGCGGATCGCTCGACACCGGGCCGCTGGGCCTGGAGATCACCCGGCACGCGGGGCGTCTCGCGTGAGTCTCATCCGGCGTCGCGGTCACTGCCGTTCGCGCGCAGCCCGCGGCTGTGCAGCGCCTCCCGCAGGGCGCGGGCGGCGTAGTACGTCCGCGACTTGACCGTGCCCGGCGGCACACCGAGGACCCTGGCCGTCTGGTTGACGCTGCGTCCCAGGTAGTGCACGTGCAGCAGGACCTCGCGCTGCGGCGGCCGCAGGTCCCGCATCGCCTCGACGAGCACCTGGGAGGTGAGGATGTGGTCCACGTCGTCGGACACCGGCAGGTGGGCGAGTTCCGGGTCGCCGGTCTCCGGTGGTCTGGCCTGGCGGGCCCGGTGACCGTCGATGACGAGGTTGCGCAGCACGGTGAACAGCCACGGTCGCGCCGAATCCGCGGTCGGGTCGAGCTCCCCGGCATGGCGCCAGGCGCGGATCGCGACCTCCTGGAGGACGTCCTCGGCGCGGTGCCAGTCGCCCTCCAGTCGCCGTGCGGCGAACTGCAGCAACGCGCTGCCGTGGAACTGGTAGAGGGCTCTGAGGAACTCGTCGGGTAGGAGTTCCTTGGTGTGGGGGCCGGGTATTCGGTCTTCGGTCGAAGCGCTGGCCGACAAGGGCCTTTTTCCTCTCCGGTCGTCTGTGGGGAGACGGGTTCAGCCGGCTGCGGGAGACCCGGGGGGCGCCGCCGCGAGCGGTCGTACGCTCCGTGCGGCATGTCCGCAGCCACGTGGGCGGCGGTGAACGCGCCCCGGTACCGCCGTCGTTCCGGCGGCTGCGGCGCATCGCCCGGGGGCGCGTTCCGGCAGGGCGCGAGGTGCGGCCGGAACGCGCCCCGTTGCACGTCCCGGCTCGCTCGGTGCGCGGCCCGTCGGCGGCCGACGCCCTCGTGGCGGGCGCCGACGCCCGCCGTCACTCCGGTTCGTGGGAGGAAAGCGAGTCCACCTCGCCGGGCGTCAATTCCCGCTCGTAGACGTGCACATCGGAGATGTCGCCCTTCCAGTGGTCGGCCGCCTTCCCGCCGAACTTGGCGCGTCCGACCACCACAGAGCCGGTGGGCTTCACCTTGCCGGCGGCCTCCCTGCTCGCCGCGAGCCGGCCGTCCACGTAGATCCGCATCCGGTGGTCCTTCTGGCTGTACGTGCCGGTGAGGTGGTACCAGCGGCCGGCCTGTGGCTGCTCGGTCTTCTCCGCGACGGTACGGGCACCGGGGAAACTGAACGCGAAGTTCTGGTCCTGTCCGGAGTACTGGAGGAAGAACGTGCTGACCTGGTCTCCGTCCTGGGACACGGCGGTGTGGACGCCGTTCAGGTTCTCGGAGGTGAGCCGCACCCGTGCGGCGACCGAGTAGTCCTCGCCGGCGGTGTCGATCCGGGAGCCGGTGTCCGCGTATCCGCTGGTGCCGTCCAGCCGCAGGGCGCCGCCCTGGGGGCCGTCGGTCCACTGCGCGCCGCCGTTGACGACGGCGTCGTGCTCACCCGCCTTCGCGGTGCCGGACCGGTGCAGGGGCCACCACCCGACGCCGCGCAGCGACTCGGCGCCCGAGCTCGGCGAGGCCGGTTTCGCCCCGGCCTGCTGCTCCCCGGATTTCCCGGATTCCTGACCGCGCACCAGCTGGGTGACGACGAAGGCCAGTGCGATGGCAAGTACGGCGATGGCGGTGATGAGCGACCATCTGCGCGTCATGAAGCTCCCCGGGACGTGCGGCATAAAGGTGTCACTGGTGGCCACGTACCCGAACCGGAAATGGTTCAACGTACACCCGAATTGTGGCAGGTCGGTGGGACACCAACCGTGGGCGCCCCTGAATGTGCTGACGTGCGGCGGAACATGCGGCGACGCCCCGGTATGGGCGGCTCGACAGAGGTCGTTGGGACGTTCGTTCCGGCGGCGGACCACCGCCGTCCGGGAACGTGGCGATGCCCTGCCGGATGCCTCAACTACCCCCTGTGGAAAGCCCACCGAGGCACCACACGGCCGATCGGCCGGGCAAAGCGTCGCAGCCGCACCGGCCCCGCCTCACGGAGGATTGCCTCACGGTGCGTCAGGAGGCTGACGGCGACCGGGACCACAGGCCCCTCGACCCAACGGCAGGTCAGGACGCCAGGGCGTTGACGGTCGCACGTGCACCCGCCCCCATCAGCCCTCCGCCCAGGCCGCCTCTTCCTCCTGCGCGGTGTCGTAGGCACGGCGTGCGGCGGCGACCTGCGGCAGATGCGCCCCGGACCAGTCATGGAGCGTCCGGAAGACCGGGACCAGGGTGCGGCCCAGGTCACTGATCTCGTACTCGACCCTCGGCGGGATCTCCGCGTGGTACGTACGGATCACCAGGCCGTCCCGTTCCAGCTGACGCAAGCGCTGCGTGAGGACCTTGGGGGTGATGGACGGCACAAGCCGCTGCAGCTCGTTGAAGCGCAGCCGTCCGTGATGTTCGAGCACCCACACGATCGGTGTGGTCCAGCGACTGAACAGCAGGTCAACCACCGGATTGATCGGACACGCCTGCTCCGTCTGCTCGGCCATGACCTCTCCTCGCTCGCTGTACGGCCCGACGACCACCGGGCACTTTCCTCAGGGTAACCACTATACCGAGGAAAGTAACGTGGAGGGAGACAGCGGGCCGGCACCGGCCGGACCGCGGACACACGGCCGACAGTCCCCCGGCAACGGACCCGGCCCCTGACGCGAAGGAGGCAGCACCATGACTCTCCCGACACTCCCCGAACGGGAGGGGCCGCGGCCCGAGACCGGGCCCGAGCTCCCCCACCTGCAGCTGAGCCAGACCAGCCCGCCGCAGATCCGCGAAGAGCTGCGGCAGTGGATGGCCACCACCCTGCCCGGCATCACCACGGGCCACAGCGAGGTCTCCACCTCCAGCACCTGGGCGGTCTTCCTCGGCCGGAACAACCCGGCCCCCGAGGCGTTGCTCTTCCCGCCGCGCTGGGACGCGGAGTTCGTGCATCTGCACGCCGACGGCAGCCTCCACCTGGCCCTGGACCCGGGCGACCACGCCCGGTTCCTGGCCTCCGGATGGGGCGAGAAGCACCCCCTCCACGACCGCGGCATCAACGTCGTCATGCTCTACGCCCCGCGCGACCGGGCCGAACTGGCAGTGGCCGAGCGGGTCATCGCCGCCTCCTACCGGTACGCGACCGGGCACGCCCCGGACACGACCACCGCCGCGGCATGACCCGGAACCGGCCGCCCTCCTACCGGGGCCTGCCGGACCGCCCCCACTCCCGACCCGACCGCCCACCCCTCGCCGGCAGCTCGCCCGCACCCACTCAACGAGAGGTCACACCCATGTCCGCTTCCCCGTCCCCCGAGCACACGCACCGCAGCGCACAGCCCGCCGCCGTCACAAGCGGAGCCCCCCGCGGAAAGAACACCGAGACGCGGGACGTGACCGGCAAGATCCTGCTCACCCTGGTTGCGGTGTTCACGGCGATCTCGCCCTACGTCGCCGACTGGAACCACACCCACGTACTGAACCCGCTCTGGTCCCCGCACGCCCGCTTCCACAACGGCCAGACCATGGCCATGGGAACTCTGCTCGCCCTCGCCGCCCTGTTCTTCACTTGGAACCGTCGCGGCGACGCCCGCACCGGCTTCTACGCCGCGATCGGCTTTGCCGGCCTCTACTGGGTCAGCCAGGCAGTGGCCATCCTCTACCCCGGGGCCGCCTATTTCGATCCGCAGTTCGACAAGCCCGACGTGTACGTCGCCGGGCTCCCCGTCCAAGCCGTCATCGAGATCGTCATGCTCGGCCTCATCGTGACCGCAGCCATGCTGCGCCGGCCGGCACTTGCGCGCGGCGCGTCGGAAGACGGCTGACGGCTGACGGCTGACGGCTGACGGGGGGTGCGTCGTCCAGGAACAGGCCCGAGACCGGCGCCACGCAGCTGTGCGGGCGGCAGCAGCACCCGAACCGTGGGCCGTCGACGCCATCTGACACCCCTGCCCCCAGGCCCCATCACTGCGCTCTATCGATGGCGGCCTGTCGGGGCTCCTGGCCCCCCTCAGATCCGTCCTCCGGCGAGGTGGTTGCGGGGTCGCAAAGATAGGCGCCGTTGACGGTGCCCCAGTAGACGCAGCGGGCGGTGGCGGCGGTCAGGGCGGGGTCGATGGGGCGACGTATGACCATGATCCGGTAGCAGAAGGGGGCGGCGAGGGCATCGATGACGTCGGATGCGCGCGTCCCGGCGGGGATGTCACCGCGGGCTGCGGCACGGCGGACGATGTCGCTGGCCGCTTCGGCCCAGTTGAGGAAGGAATTGCGCAGGACCTGGGCGGCGAGATCGTCGTGCACGGCTGCGGCCACCATGCCTTCGATGAGGTTGCGGTTGGCGATGTCGGCGTGGAAGGCCGCTATGGCGTCGGCGAGAGCCCGCAGGTCGGCGCCGAAGTCCTCGGTGTCGGGGACGGGAAGCGTCCGGGACTTGGCCTGAAGGATGTCGGCGACCACGGCTTCCACGCTGTGCCACCGGCGGCGGATGGTCGAACCGTGAACGCCGGAGCGCTCGGCGATGGCGGCGATGGTGAGCCGGCCGTAGCCGTGTTCCGCGATGAGCGTGGTGGCAGCGTCGAGGACGGCGTTGCGGGTGCGGGAGGTGCGTCCACCGGGGCGGACGACTCCGACGGGGGATCTTTGGGGCATAACCACCACCTTAACGCGCACGGCTGCGCATTAGTAGTAGGGTGGCATGCGCATCACAGGACTCGCGAAGGGATCCGTCGTGCGCGGAGGCAGCCCGCTCCGGAGCCGAACGGGACGGTCAGCCGGATCACCGCAATCCCCACGTAAGACGTCCGAGTGCTTGCCGCGCCGGGCGCCGGTCAGGCAAGGGGAGCAACAGCGAGTCCGCGGGAGCCTTACTCTCCACCTCGACCGGGCACGGGGGTGTGGTCGAGGAGGAGAGCGGGGCCCGGCTCGGTCAGACCTGGTGCGGCGGTGCGTCGGCCGATGAGGACGCCCCGGTCAGTGGCTGCCGGTGAGTTCGCCGCTGAGTGTCTTGTGGAGGTGGGCGCTGGGCTCGTTGAAGCCGATGATCTCGACGTGCTTGCCACGCTGGGCGTACTTGGTCTCGATGGCGTCCAGTGCTGCGACGGACGAGGCGTCCCAGATGTGGGCGGCGGAGAGGTCGATGACGACCTTGCCGGGGTCGTCGGCGTACTGGAACCGGGTGACCAGATCGCCCACGGAGGCGAAGAAGAGTTCACCGGTGACGGAGTAGACGACCTGAGTGCCGTCGGGGTCGGTGACCGCGGTGACGTGCGCGAGGTGGGCGACGCGGCGGGCGAAGATGACCATGGCGGTGAGCGAGCCGACGACGACGCCGATGGACAGGTTCGCGGTGGCGACCACGACGGCGACGGTGATCACCATGACGGTCGTCTCGCCGATCGGCAGCCGCTTGAGGGTGGCCGGCTTGATGGAGTGCCAGTCGAAGGTGCCGACGGAGACGAGGACCATCACCGCGACCAGTGCGGCCATGGGGATCGTGGAGACGATCGGGCCGAGGGCGATGCACAGGATGAGCAGGAAGAACCCGGCGAGGAACGTGGACAGCCTGGTGCGGGCACCGTTCTTGACGTTGATCATCGTCTGGCCGATCATCGCGCAGCCGCCCATACCCCCGAAGAAGCCCGTGACGATGTTGGCGATGCCCTGGCCGATCGACTCGCGGGTCTTGTGGGAGCGGGTGTCGGTCATCTCGTCCACCAGCTGGGCGGTCATCAGCGACTCCATCAGGCCGACCAGGGCCATCGCCAGTGCGTAGGGGGCGATGACGGTCAGGGTGTGGAGGGTGAAGGGGACGTCCGGCAGGCCGGGCACGGGCAGCGAGGAGGGCAGATTGCCCTTGTCCCCGACGGTGGGGACGGCGATACCGGCGGCGAGGGTGATGACCGTGAGGATGACGATGGACACCAGCGGCGCGGGCACGGCCTTGGTGATCCTGGGGAAGAGCAGCATGAGAGCCAGGCCCGCGGCGACCAGCGGGTACACCGCCCAGGGGACGTCGAGCAGGTTGGGGATCTGGGCCGTGAACAGCAGGATGCCCAGCGCGTTGACGAAGCCGACCATCACCGAGCGCGGCACGAACCGCATCAGCTTGGCCACCCCCAGCGCGCCGAGCACGATCTGGAACAGGCCCGCCAGGATGACGGTCGCGATCAGGTAGCCCAGACCGTGCTCGCGGGCGACGGGGGCGACGACCAGCGCCACGGCGCCGGTGGAGGCGGAGATCATCGCGGGCCGGCCGCCGACGAAGGCGATCACCATGGCCATCGTGCAGGCGGCGAACAGCCCGACCTTGGGGTCGACGCCGGCAATGACGGAGAAGGAGATCGCCTCGGGGATGAGCGCCAGGCCGACGACCAGCCCGGCGAGGACCTCGGTGCGAAAGACCTTCGGGGACAGCCACGGGGGACGGGATCCGCGCAGCCGGGCAACGGACGACAGTACGGAAGAGGACAAGAGAGAAAACCTGTCGTGCTCGGACACGCCCTAGGGGCGTGCGGAAGGCGGGGAGGGGCCGACGCGGCCCTCCACGGAGCCCGCTGTCGGCGGACGGGACAGTCGATGCGGCGCTGGTTCAGGGGCGAAGGGTCACGGTGGGCAGGCAGCGGCGCCGGGCATCATGGGCATGCGCACGCTCTCTCCTGCCAGGCGTCGGACTTCGCCGGAGGCATCGTCGGCCCCGACACGGCACCGGCGCGCTCTACTGTCGCGCCGACGGACACGGAGCAGCGTCAGGCAGCCCCGCCTCCTCCAACTCTAGGCTGCTCATCCTGGCCTCGGCGACAGACAGGAAGGCGCCTCGTGAACGGCGAGCACACGCAGATCGGCGAGGTCACCACGCACACCGAACTGTCGCTGCGCACCATCCGCCACTACGAGGAGACGGGGCTGGTTATTCCTTCCGCCCGGTCCCAGGGGGGCTTTCGCCTCTACACGGAGGCGGACGTCGCCCGTCTCATGGTGATCCGCCGCATGAAGCCGCTCGGGTTCACCCTCGACGAGATGCACGACCTGCTCGATGCCACCGACCGCCTCGACGCCGGAACGGATCTGCCCGCCGGCGAGCGGGAAGCGCTGCTGGAACGGGTGCGCGGCTTCGAGGAAGCGGCGCACAAACGAGTGGCGGACCTGCGCACACAGCTCGCGCGGGCGGAAGAATTCGCCGGCACGCTGAGCGAGCGCCTCACCGGCACCCCCGCCCACTAGGGCGGCCCATCGGCTTCAGCGCGTCTGCCAACTCCCCTGCCGGTTCCGCTGAGGCGAGGCACTCCGAGGTGTCGCCGCCTGCGTCAGCTTCCTCCGAGAGACCCGGCCCAGTGCTTCAGGCTCGTGTACCAGTGGCCGATCTGGTGTCGCAAACTCCCGCCGCCGGTCACCCAGTCATGCAAAGGGGGGATGGTCCAGACGGCCACACCCGCAAGGACGATCAGCACGACGAGTGCGAGCAAGGCTTTGAGAAGGATGCGGCGGCGAGGGCGGCCGCCCTCCCCGGAACGTGCCGACCGTGTTTGGGGATCAGACCCTGACTGGGGGATCGGCTGGGCGGCTCCGCAATGCGGGCAGTTCGGCGAGCGGCTGGAGGAGAGTGCGTCCGGTGCGACTTCGTTGTGTGACTGCGGTCGGCCCTCAGGCGACTCCGCCACGGCGCCTTCCTCGCCCGCCGTTGCGTCTCCGCCACGTGGCGCCCCGGTGACCACGGTGTCCGTACGCAGAGGGTGCATCGGGGCGCGAAGGAGGGTGGGCTGCGGGTCCGGTGGCAGGAGCGCGGCGGGATCAGCTGTCGACTCGCGCAGCAGGGCGGGTTCGTCGGACTCCGCGGTGATGGCGCGCAGGGCACGGGCGAGGCTGGCGGCGCTGGGACGTTCGAGGGGGTCCTTGCGCAGGCAGTGCTCGACGACGGTCCAGACGGGCTGGGGAAAACCTGCGGGGCGCTCGGGCTCCTCGCTCTGGTGGCGGTGGAGTATTTCCAGGGCGGTGCCGCCCTGGAAGGGCGCCTGTCCTGCGATCAGTTCGTAGAGCAGGATTCCGGCGCTGTAGATGTCGACGGCGGAGGTCGGCTGACGTCCCAGCGCGGACTCGGGCGCGATGTAGGAGGGCGTTCCGACGAATTCGTGGGTGCGGGTGAGGCCGGGGGCGTCGGCCAGCCGGGCGATACCGAAGTCCGTGAGCATCGGCCGTATTTCACCGGCGTGGTCCGCCTGGGTGTCGGCGAGCATGATGTTCGCGGGCTTGAGGTCGCGGTGCAGCACACCGTCGGCGTGACTTGCGGCCAGCGCGTCCGCTATCTGTGCGGTGAGCCGGACCGCTTCCAGCGGTTCCATGGGGCCCTCTTCCCGCAGGTACCGGTGCAGGTCGGGGCCGTCGATGAAGTCCATGACGAGGGCGAGCAGATCGCCTTCGACGACCAGGTCGCGGGTGCGCACGATATTGGCGTGGGTGAGGCGGCGGAGCGCGGAGTGTTCCTGGAGGAAGCGCAGGACCACGTCGGGGTCGCCGGCCAGTTCTTCCCTGAGCACCTTGATCGCGACGGTGGCGCCCGACGCTTCGGTGCCGGTGGCCTCGTCCTGTGTGCCGGCGGGGCGGGCTCGCCACACGGTGCCGGAAGCGCCGCGCCCGAGCGGCTCTTCCAGCAGGTACTTACTGCCTACCGGTCGCATGTCGTCCGCTTCCTGGTCGTGGGGGGGGCGGGCGTCGCGGAGCGCCCGTGGGAGCCGGTCCTCACCGCGCTGGGAGGGTCGGTCCGGCTGTCCGGAGTTGTGCACAGCGCCGGTGCTTCGGCGCTCGTTTCCCGTCAGCGCGAGGCGGCCGGTGGCGCAGTCCTCGAAGGCGGTGTCCTCTGCGCCGGGCATCGGAACACCCACCGCATCAGAGCCGGGCGGACAGCATGACATGCCTTCTACCTGCGACAAAAAAAGCCAAGGTTGCCCATCGGTGCCGCGTTCCGCTTCCGCCCCGCGCGCCTCGCCGCCTCTCGCTGCCCATGGGGGACCCGCCGCCGACAGCTGCGCCGTACACACATCAGGTGCAGAACTTGTTCAGACATGTTGCGTTGAGGTTCGGCTGTCACAGCCCTGCAACAGACCCCCTTGCCGGCCGCCGAAGCCGGTTTAGGTCACCGGCCTCCGGCAAGGGGCGCCGGACAGGAGCCTCATGGGGGACGGCACGTCCAACACCCGGCTCCTTCCCCCCACACCGCCGGTTCTTCCGGCACCCGAGAGGAATGAGCACCACGTGAGCAAGAGCGAGAAGCACTCCGACGCCCCGCACAAGTCGAGGAACATGCGGCGCCTGGCCTTCGGCCTGACCGGCGGAGTGGCAGCCCTGGCCGTGGCGGCGACCGCGATGGCCTCCACCGGCGGGGCCGGCACGGACGGGGACGCGTCCGCGCGGTCCCTGAAAGTGATGAGTCTGAACACCTGGCACGGTGGCGCGAAGGTCTCGGACGGGGTCAACAAGATCACGAGCCAGATCAAGGCTTCCGACGCCGATGTCGTGGCCCTGCAGGAATCCTCCAGCTCCGTGGCCGAGGAGATCGCGGGAAAACTGGGGTGGGAGTACCACACGGCCAGCGGCACGGACGTCGACCTCATCAGCAAGAAGCCTTTCGAAAAGACCGACTCGTTCTCGAAGGAGTCCTCCGGCGCGAAGGC
Organism: Streptomyces sp. NPDC017993; assembly: GCF_044328065.1. Taxonomy (NCBI): domain Bacteria; kingdom Bacillati; phylum Actinomycetota; class Actinomycetes; order Kitasatosporales; family Streptomycetaceae; genus Streptomyces; species Streptomyces sp. NPDC017993. The sequence goes on along the minus strand of NZ_JBIRGO010000002.1, from coordinate 410,756 downwards.
GATCGCCGCGAAAATCGAGGGCGTGTGGGTGTATTCGATTCACCTCGACTACACGAAGTACGGCCCGTACAACGCCTGCTTCGACAAGGACAGCTACGAGAAGATCTACGCGGACGAGGCGAGCCGCAAGGCCCAGGCCCAGGACATAGCGGAGTGGACCGGCTCGGCACCGGCGATCGTCGCGGGAGACTTCAACACGCCCTCCCACCTCGACTGGACCAAGGCGACCAAGGCGGAGCACTGCGACTCGGAGGTCGAGTGGCCCGCGACGAAGACCTTCGCGGACAAGGGGTACGAGGACTCCTACCGTGAACTGCACCCGAGCCCGGGGCAGGCGCCCGGCAACACCTGGTCACCCGTGACCAAGAAGAACAGTGACTACGGCAATCAGCAGGAGCCGCAGGACCGCATCGACTTCATCCTGCACAGGGGCGGCTCGCTGAAGCCCACCACGTCCGACACCTTCGGTGGCGGCTCGGACTGGCCCTCCGACCACCTGGCCGTCCTCACCACCTTCCAGCTCTGAACGTCCCGCCCACCTCGCGGCGGCGAATCCCCTGACCAGGTACCGGCCGCCGCTTCGGAAAGCCGCGTGGAGGACATCCGACGGGCCGGGGCCGTGGTCCTCCACGGCCCCGGCCGCCTGTCCCGAAGCCGCCTGATGCGCGCGCCTCGCCCCCTGGCTGACGTTCGTTGAAGGATTGTGGAGCGCGGCGCAGTAGAATTGAACTCGGGTTGGTGCACTCTCACGTGTCACCGCCCGAAAGGGCGGCCCCGGTGCTGAATACGCCGGGGCCGTTGTCGTCTGCCTGCGCATTCACGTGATGGCTCGCTTCGAGTCGATCACTCGGGCTGCTGGATGCGGGCGAGCAATTCCCGGCTTCGCGTCGGCCTGGCGAGCCCTTTTCCGGAGTATTGTGGAAATACCGAGGATATTTCGCGCATCGGCTTCCACGCCCGTGTCGTTTTCGGCGATTCACGACACCGGGCGGGTTCGAACCGACCCGGAGCAGGGTTCGCGTCATGACCGCGACCGATCTGTACACGCCGGCGACGGAAGACCGCACTTCCTCGCTCCCTCCTCGCCTCACGCTCGCACCGGCCGGCACCTCTCCGGCCCTGCTCGACGGGGCGTGGTGGCCCCGCTCCCGCGACCTCGCGGCGGAACTCCCCGTACTGGCGGCGGCGCTCGACCCCCGGTGGGGGCGGATCACGCACGCCACGGTGAACCCCGCGTTCTGGTCGGTCATCCCGCGGAAAGTGCCTGTTGCCGGCCATGTGATGCGCGTCGGCTGGTTCACGGCCGAACAGGACCCGCACAAACTGCTGCTGCTCTCCTACCGCACCGGCCGCTGGGACCTGCTGGTGATTCCGCCGGAGACCGGCCCGGCCGATGCGGCCCGGTTGATGGCCGAGGCCGCTGATCCGCTGAACACCCTCACGGCGAGCGGTCTGATGGCCGCGGCCGAGCAACGCCGGACCGCCGAGGAGGTGGAGCGGGAGGTGGTCGCGGTCTGGGACTCCGAGGGCGGCCACGCGGCACGCCGCCGCTGAGCGGCAGGCGAACGGCGATGTCCTGGCACGCCCCGTCCGGCCGCCGCGTCGCCACCGCCCGGGTCAGTCCGCGCAGGAGATGTCCTCGTGCGGCCGTCGGCCCTCGGTGAGGAAGGTGGTGGCGGCGCGGTCGGCGCAGGGGCTGCCGTTGGCCAGGTAGAGACCGTGGCCACCGTGGTCGGCCGTGACGAGGCGGGCCCGGTCGCCGAGTGCGGTGCGCATCTTGAGGGCGCCGGCGTAGGGGGTGTTGGGGTCGCGCAGGCTCTGGACCATCAGGATGTTGGACGGGCCCTCGGCGGTGATCCGGGTGGGCTTCTCCGCCGGCTGGTCCTTCCAGAAGGCACACGGCGTGACGTTGACCGGCATCCCGGCCGTGAGCGGGTGGCGGACGCGGTCCTCTGCCACCGCGCGCCGGTACGTGGACACCGCCCCTGGCCAGCGCACATCGTTGCAGATGACGGCCATCGTGACTGCCGCGTCCTGGTCGCTCAGCGGTCCGGCGAGGACGGCGGGCAGGACCGGCTTCGCCGCCGGATCCTGGGCCGCCCGGACGAGGCGGGCCAGCTCGGGAAAGAGGGAGTCGCCGTACAGGGCGTTCTGGAGGGCCTGCCGCAGCCGGTTGCCGGTCAGCGGGACGCCCTCGGTGGTCGATTCCTTCGGCTCGCGATCCAGCTTCGCCGCCAGCGCCAGGATCAACGGCCGCATTTCCGCGGCCCGTTGCGCCAGCCGCAGCCCTTCGTCGTCCCGGGCGGGGTCCGCTGCCCACCGGGCGAAGTCGGGGAAGCGGTCCTCCGCGCCGACCGCGATGTTCGCCAGCCAGCCCCGCTCCACACGGTCCGGGTCGGGGTCACCTGTACTGTCCAGCAGCCAACGGTCGGTGTGCTGCGGGTACTTCTGCGCGTACACGGCGCCGACATAGGACCCGTACGAGACGGCCCACGCCGACAGTTTCCGCTCGCCGAGCGCCTGACGGAAGCGGTCGATGTCGCGTACCTCGTTCGCCGTGGAGAGGCTGCGCAGCACGGCTCCCCCGTGCCGGCCGCACGCGTCGGCGATCCGCCGGGACCTGGCGGCGTTCTCCGCGATGTCGCCGTCCGGTCCCGGCCAGGACCGGAGGGTCACCAGGTGCCGGTCGTCCGGTTCGAGCGCGCAGCTCGCTGTCGTGCTGCCGCCGACGCCGCGCGGGTCGAAGCTGACCATGTCGTACGCCCCGGCCATCTCCTTCCGCAGCGCGGCCCCCTTCTGTGCCAGCTGTCGTACGCCTGATCCGCCCGGCCCACCGGGGATCAGCAGCAGCGTCCCGCGCCGTGCCTCGGGCCGCTCGCTGCGGAGACGGGTCACCGCGAGGCTGATCTGTGGGCCGTCCGGGTCGGCGTGGTCGAGCGGCACGGGCAGGGTGGCGCACTCCAGCTCGGCGGGGCCGGTGGACGGGGCGCAGGGCCGCCAGGTGAGGGTCGGTGCGGCAGGTACGGCGGAACTGCGGGGCGTGGCATCCGCATGGGCGGCGGCCGGGGCGGGGGCGGTCGCCAGGGTCGCCGCGACGGCGGTGGCGGAGAGCGCGAGGAGCAGGGCCCGGGCTCGCTGCGGGGAACGGGAGCGGGGAGATCGAGGGGAGCTGGGGGAGCGAGGCGAGTCAGATGAGCCAGAGGAGTAAGTAGGCATGTGGCAAGGCTCGTTGAGCGGGCGCGTGAGGCCCATCCGGCAGGCAGGACAGCGTCGGTGGGGGTAGCCCCCGGCGCGACCGTCCGTGGCTCCGTCCTCGCCGGCCCCACCCGCCCGTCGGCCGGTGCCCGGCAGCCGGGCCCGGGTGCGCCGGGTCCGCGTTTCCTGTCCCGGCGGAACGGGGAGGGCTCAAGCCCGGTGGCAGCGGCATGCCACGACGTCCCCACGGAGTGCGTACGTGATCAGGCCCCGACGTCTCGAAGCTCTCGGCGGGTTCCACGGGCCCGTCCGCCACGTCTGGTACGCGGCGTACGGGTCCAACATGCATCTGGACCGGCTGTCCGCCTACCTCACCGGGGGCCGGCCGGCGGGCGGGCGGCTGGCCTCTCCCGGCTGTCGGGATCCGCGCGGCCCGGCTCGTACGGAGGCGGTCCTGCTGCCGGGGCTGATCTACTTCGCCACCGAGTCGGAGGTGTGGACCGGCGGCCGGGCCTTCTACGATCCCGGATCCGCCGGCGAAGTACCCGGCCGTGCCTACCTGCTGACCACCCAGCAGTTCTCCGACATCGTCGCTCAGGAGATGTACCGCGAGCCCGGGGAGGACCTCGACCTGACGGAGGTGCTCGCGCGGGGCCGGGCGCGGATGGGTCCGGGGCGGTACGAAACGCTGGTGTGCCCCGGGCAGTTGGACGGCTACCCGGTGCTGACCTTCACCTGCCCCTGGCAGCGGTCGGACGTCGCGGTCAACGCGCCCTCCGGGGCGTATCTGCGACACCTCCTCGCCGGGATCACCGCCGCACACGGCTGGAGCGTGCGGCGGGCCGCCGAGTACGTGGCCAGCTGCCCGGGGGCCGACGGGCGGTGGACCGCCGCCCGCATCGCCGCGTTGGCAGAGGACGGCGGGACGGCCGGAGACGGAGCGGGCGAGGCGCCGCCGGCGGGGCACGGATGAGTCCGGGGCAAGGCGAATGCGGGGCGGGACGCGTCCGGGGCGGCAGGGCGGTGTCCGCGCTTACGTCCGGCCTTCCAGCAGGTCAGGGAGGTCGGCGAAGCTGTCGAGGACGTGATCGGGAGTGCCGTCGGCCGCTTCGTGGGTCTCCGGCCGGTACTTGCCGGTCCTGACGAGGACGCCGGTGATGCCGCTGCGTTGGGCCGCCAGCACGTCGGACTCGATGTCGTCGCCCACCATGAGCGTGGTGTCGGGCGAGGCGCCGAGGTGCGCCAGCGCCGTGGCGAAAAACTCCGCGGAGGGCTTGCCGGTGACCGCGGCCGCCACCCGCGCCGCCCGCTCCAGGCCGGGGAGAAAAGCGCCCGTGTCGAGGTCGAGCCCGTCCGCCGTACGCCAGTAGAGGTTGCGGTGCATGGCGACCAGCCGGGCACCGCGTTGGAGATGCCGGAAGACGGAGTTGAGCGCCGGATAGCTGAATTCCTCGCCCGCGCCGCCCAGCACGACCACGTCCGGTGTCCCGGCGTCCGTGTCCTCGACGAGCGTCACGCCCACCAGGTCCTCGCGGACGTCACCGCTGCTGAGGACCAGGCAGCGGGCACCCGGGTGGTGCTCCCGCAGATACCCGGCGGTCACGGCGGGGGCCGTCAGGATGTCGTCGGCGCCGATGGGGAAACCCGCCCGGGAGAGCTGCTCGGCGATCGCGGCCCGGCTGCGCGAGGTGGTTGGTGACCAGCGCCAGCGGCAGGTCCGCGGCGCGCAGCCGTTCCATCGCCTCGACGGCGCCGGGCAGGGGCTTCCAGGAGATCGTGAGCACGCCGTCGATGTCGATCAGGACCGCGCCGATTCGTTCCATACGGGCGACCGTAGCCCGCCGGGCCGACCAGGTCGCCGTCGCCGACCCGACTTGCAAAATTTCCGTACATGAGGTTGTTTCGAAGGAGGTGTGAACGTGGTTTCCGTCTCCCGTCTCAGGGGGTGAACCACCGTGTTGTTCACTGACCGCGCGGACGCCGGCCGCCGCCTCGCCGAGGCGCTGCAAGGGCTGGCGGGCGACGACCCTGTGGTGCTCGGGCTGCCTCGCGGCGGCGTCCCGGTGGCTTTCCAGGTCGCGAGAGCGCTCCGCGCCCCCCTCGATGTGATCGTGGTCCGCAAGCTCGGCGTGCCCTACCACCGGGAGCTGGGCTTCGGCGCCATCGGCGAGGGCGGCGTGCGGGTGATCAGCGACGACGTCGTACGGCGTGGCGGGGTCCGCCCCGAGGATCTGGAGTCCGTCCAGCGGATCGAGGAAGCGGAGCTTGCCCGGCAGGCGCAGCGGTTCCGGGCCGGGCGGCCGCGACTGCCGCTCGACGGCCGGACGGCGATCGTGGTGGACGACGGGATCGCGACCGGCTCCACGGCCGCCGCCGCGTGCGAGGTGGTGCGGGCGCAGGGCGCGGCGCGCGTGGTGCTCGCCGTCCCCGTGGCGCCTCCTGACGCGGTGGCCTGGCTGCGCACCAAGGTGGATGAGGTCGTCTGCCTGTCCACGCCGCTGGGATTCGCCGCCGTCGGCGAGTGGTACGCGGACTTCTCCCAGACGCCCGATGAGGAGGTCGTCTCCCTGCTCGCCCGGGCCGAGGTCGAGCCGGGCCCGCGCGGCCCCCACCGGCAGCCGGGCTGACGAGGGAGGTGACGGCGGTGGACGTGGACGCGGGCGGCGTACGGCTTGCCGGTGACCTGACCCTGCCGGAAGGCGCCGGGGCGGTCGTGATGTTCGCGCACGGCTCGGGCAGCAGCCGGCACAGCCCGCGCAACCGCGCGGTGGCCACGGCCCTGAACCGGGCGGGTCTGGGCACGCTGCTCTTCGACCTGCTCACGCCCGCGGAGGAAGCGGACCGGGCGAACGTCTTCGACATCGGCACCCTGGCGCAGCGGCTCGCCGGCGCGACCCGGTGGCTGCGCGATCAGCAGGCCGTCCCGGTCGGCTATTTCGGCGCGAGCACCGGCGCGGCGGCGGCACTACGGGCCGCCACGTACCCGGACACGGATGTCGGCGCGGTGGTCTCGCGCGGCGGCCGCCCCGACCTCGCCGGGGCACGGCTCGCCGACGTACGCGCGCCGACGCTGCTCATCGTGGGCGGCAGCGACACGACGGTGCTGGACCTCAACCGGCAGGCGCAGGCGGAGCTGCGCTGCGAGAACCGGCTGGAGGTCGTCGAGGACGCGACTCACCTCTTCGAGGAGCCGGGAGCCCTGGACGAGGTCGCCGACCTGGCCCGGGACTGGTTCACGCGGCACCTCGTGGCGGTGGCGCGGTAGCGGGTCGACCGGCGGCGGCGCGGGCGGCAGGGCGGCTCCTGGGTGCACGTCGTGCACGGCGGGCCGGCAGGGCCGGGCCCTGGGCACTCGCCGAAGAAGTCTCTGTGGCTCTGTGGCTCTGGGGCTCAGCGTCGCTGCGGCGATGCGGCTCCGGGGGCTCTGCGACTGGTTCCTGGTGCCCGTGTACCTACCCGTGTCCTGTTGCGTCTCTGATTACTGATGACTGATGACTACGGCGTCTTTGCTTGCTTCGGCGTCTTCCGTGCTGCTCTGCGTCTTTGTGTCCCGCTGCCGGACTGTGACTGTGCGCGGTCCGGCCTCCTGCGCGTCGCGTCTCCGTGGGTCACGCCTGCGCGATCGTGCCCGGCCGTGCCTGTGTGGCTACGCCTCCGTGGTCACGCCGAGCTTGTTGCCGCGTGCGGTCGGGGCTCAGAGCGCACAGGGGGTGTGTTCGCGGCGGCGGGGCGCCGGGATGGCCACGGGAACCGCCTGGGCGCCGGTGTGCAGCGCGGCCTCCGCGGAGAGCGTGGACAGCGGCTCGATGCCCTTGGCCAGGCGGGTGCGCGAGGTCGGTGAGGCGCCGTGGGCCTCGGCGCGGATGCGCTGCTTGATCGTGGGCGGCAGCTGCGGGTGGCTGAGCATCCGCACCATGGAACTCCCTTGGCCGCACAGCGGCGTCGCGGGCTTCGCGGGAACGCCCGCGTTCCCGGGGCCGGGGTCCCGCGGGGTGTCCGGGCCGCGCTGTGCCGGGGTGAAGGGGATCGCCGGGCGCGGCGTGGCCTCGTGCAGCGCGGCTTCTCTGCGGGCCGCCGCGGCCGGGGCGGAGACCCCCAGTGAGGCCAGCAGCTTGCCCAGGAAGGCCAGGCACACCGCCCAGAACTTCATGACCTTGGTCGCAGCCATGGTCCCTCGCTTTCGGTGGGGATCTCTCCGGGAGATCCACGGGTGGGTCGGCACCGGATCCATGGGGGATCTGTTGCGTTTTCTTATGATGAGTACGCAATGCGAGGAATCGTGGAGCGACGCCGCTGGATCGGCGTTCTTCGGATGAACAGCACTCGTACGCAGTAGTCGGCCACCCGTCCGCAGTACGTGCCGCGGGCGTCGCGTTGCGGCGGCCGGCATCGTGCCGGATATCCGGGGCCCGGTGCATCGGGCGGCGCGACGTCGGATCGGGCGGCCCGCCGGTGGACCGGGCCGCCCGGTGGCGGGTCGGGCGGCCCCGGTGTAGGTCAGGCCGACGTGAGGTCGGTGGTCGCCGCCACCTCGGCCATGATCCGTATGGCCTCGGGTTCCGGTGCCGCGGGCGGGATGACCAGCAGGTCCCAGCGGCCGTTGCCGTGGGAGACCAGGCAGATGGTGTCGGGGCCGGGGCGGTCGGCGATTCTGCGCAACCGGACGACGTGGCCGGCGACGAGCAGCCGGCCGGGCAGCGCGGGCCAGAGGGGACCGCTCACCGTCGCGTGGGTGATCTGCGGCCAGTTGAAGGGGAGCGCGGCCAGCAGTTCCGGCAGTTCGGTGACCAGGTCGGCCGAGTGCGGCCACCACGCGCCGTCTATCCGGCGCGGGAGCCCGCTGGGCGGCGCGATGGTCAGCCGGGACACGGGCGGCGGGGCGTGGTGGTCCGGCCAGGCCCCGAGGGTGGTGGTCATGGTGTGCTCCTGACAGATGGCGACGGGTGCGGCGACCCGGCGCCGTGGCGTGGTGCCGGGTCGCCGCACAGCAGAGGACGGCACATGGCCGGACTCCTAGGCGCTGCTCGCCTCGATGCGGCGGGCCGCGACCCGTGCCGGGTCCGGCCACCGGACGTCGTACACCCAGCCGAGGCGTTCGAAGAGCCGGATGAGTCCGGCGGAGAGATCGATCTGCCCGCGGTCGACGCCGTGCCGGGCACAGGTCGGGTCGGCGTGGTGCAGGTTGTGCCAGCTCTCGCCGAACGAGAGCAGCGCCAGCGGCCACAGGTTCGTCGCCCGGTCGTGCCGCCGGGTGCGGAACGGCCGCTCGCCGATCAGGTGGCAGAGCGAGTTGACGCTCCAGGTGACGTGGTGCAGCAGGGCGATACGCAGGAAGCCCGCCCACAGCAGGGCCGTAAGACCGGCGACCCAGGAGCCGCCGATGGCCCAGCCCAGCAGGAACGGCAGGCCGAGGGTGACCAGGCACAGCACGGGGAACGCCCGGTCCACCGCACGGATCCCGCGGTCGGCGAGCAGGTCGGGTGCGTAGTGCTCGTGCGAGGTGGGGTCGTTGCCGAACAGCCAGCCGATGTGCGAGTGCACCAGGCCGCGCAGCTGCCCGCCCAGGCTGGTGCCGTAGCGGTAGGGGGAGTGCGGGTCGCCCGGCCGGTCGGTGAAGGCGTGGTGGCGACGGTGGGTGGCGACCCAGTCGATGACATCGCCCTGGAAGCTCAGCGACCCGGCGAGGGCGAGAGCGACACGCAGCGCGGGCTTCGCGGTGTAGCTGCCGTGGGTCAGGCCGCGGTGGAATCCGACGGTGACTCCCAGGCCGCTGATGAGGTAGAACACCGCCGCGAGCACGAGGTCGGTGGGGCCGACGACCTTGCCCCACAGCAGCGGGATGGCGATGGCCAGGCCGACGAACGGGGCGAGGACGATGATGCCGGTCACCGTCACATACATCCGCCGCCCGCTACTGGGCGGGGGCTCGGGGCCGTCGGAGGGAAACGGCGAGGTGCCGTCGTACTCCTGCTTGCGCGGCGACTGCTTCCGCGGGCCCTGTGCCGGGCCGGTGCTGGTGGTGGATCCGGGGAGATGCGCTGACACAGACACTCCAGGTGCCTCGGGGATGGTGGAGCGTCGGCCGGGGCGCCGACCTGCTTCCGTGGGCGGGGACGAGGGCGGACGGAGGGCGGGGACGGAGGGGTGAGTGGGTCGGTCGGCCGGTGGAGGCAAGGGCGGCGACGGCCGCCCGCGAGCTCAGCCCGGCTCGCTGTGGTGCACGCGACCGTTGAGGGTGCCGGGCCGGGTACCGGGCGGGACACGGCGCTGCGGCGCGGACGTTTCGGGGCCGCGCGAGGCGTCGGCCTCGCGCAGGGTGTCGACGGTGAGGGACAGCAGCGTGCCGCTGCCGTCGTCACCGACGGGGTAGCTGCTCGGCTCCTCACCGGTGAAGGCGCGGTGGATGACCTCGGCGACCTGCCGGGCGGCATCGGGTGTGGCCGAGACGATCCGGACCTCGGCCAGGCCCGGCGCCGGCAGCGGGCGGTCGGTGTGCGGGGCGGGGTGCCGCGCGTCGTAGCGGGGGGTGCTCGCGTCGGCGGCCGGTCGCGGATCGGCATAGGTGTTCACAGGTCATCGTCCGTCTTGGGGGCCCGGTGGTTGCTGTGCCGGGTGGCTGCCCGGGCGGGCGGAATCGTCTCCCTGCGGGGGCTTGGACACCCAGAAGCGGTGGGAGGTGCGGCGGACCGGGCGGGTCCGGTGCGGGGGCGGGGCGGGATGCCTGTGCGTCGCGAGCCGTCCGGCCTGCTGGCCGTTGAGCTTGATGAGGAACAGTGCCCCCATGGCGACCAGCGCGAGCAGCACGATCACGGTCAGCAAAGTCTGCATGGTGCTCACCTCACTCGGGCGGATCGCTGCAGGTCCCTTGCGCGCCCGGTGTTGTGGAGATCCGAGGCCGAGGACGGCGTGACTGCCGACATACGGGGTCCCCTCGGTTTCCTCCACCGTACTCCGCACCCGGCCCGGAAATCCGCCCGAGAGGGTGATAGCGGATGAACTTGCTCGTAGGCGGCGATGAAGGGACGAAGCCCTACAGGTGCATGGAAACCCTCCAGGGCCCGGCCGAGCCCGGTCGGCGCCCGGCCCACCCGCGGCCGGGCCCTCCGCGCCGAGCGCCCCGAACACCCCGCGTCCGGGCCCTTAGCCGGGGCCCGGACGCTCAGTAGGATGCCCCGACGTCCCGGCAGCGGGGCACCTGGCGCGACGGGAGACGACGGCATGGGCGGGAAGCCCGCCGGGGAAGCCCTCGGCGATTCCTTCGAGGAGCCACGCGAAGGGCGACACGAGAAGCCGGGCGAAGAGGCCCCCGAAACGCCACGCGACGGCTCTGCCGGCTCCGACGAGCCAGGCAGCACCGACGCCCCGGACAGCCCCTACGCCGGCCCCACCGCCCCCACCGACCAGCTGCGCCGCCGGCGCGCGCAGGGGCAGCTGGAGGTCCAGGTGCTCACCGCGCTGCACCGCGCGTCCGGCCCGGCGACCGCCGCCCGCGTCCAGGAGCAGCTCGGCGGCGACCTCGCGTACACCACCGTGATGACGATCCTGTCCAGGCTGCACGCCAAGAAGGCCGTCACCCGCGAGCGGGTGGGCCGCGCCTACGTCTGGACGCCGACCGCCGACGAGGCCGGGCTGGCGGCGCTGCGGATGCACCGCGTGCTGGACGGCGAACCGGACCGGGACACCGTCCTCACCCGCTTCTTCGCCGCGCTCCCCCCGGGGGACGTGCGGCTGCTGCGCGACCTCCTCGACCGCGGTCCGGACGAGGAGGGCGCGCCCGCACCTGGCACCTCCGCCGCCCCCGACCGCCTGGGGCCCGCCCACCGCCCCGCACAGGGACACCGCACCTCCTAGGGCGTGTCCGCAACGTCCCGCCTGACCCTTGCCTGCGCGGCGGCTGCCGGCGGACCGCACGCCACCCCCCTGCTCCCCGAAGACCCCTCACACCCCACGCACCTTGGCGCTTTCGCTCAACACGGCGGTAGCCCCGTTCGTCGTTCTCGGGGCGGTCACGCCCTTGTGCGGGCACACTGATCCCTGACTCTCCCGATTTCTCGGGCCGTTCCGATGCATTTCGGACAACTTCTACAGTCTTGTAGATACTGCCGGTAGAGTTTCCGGCGGAGGCAACAGGCGCTGCCGGAGGGGGAGATGGCGACGAGGTGCGGACTCCTGACCTGGGACTGCCCGCCACCGGAGGCGGAGGTGCGATGGGTCTATCAACCCGTGGAGGTCCACTCCCCGGACGGGACATGGCAGTTGGGCCGGATCAGCGCCTGGTGGACGGACGGCGCGGGCGATCTGTGGTGCCGGCTGCGCACCCTGCCCGGCGGCAGCCACCCGCGGTGGCTGCGTTACGACCCCGAGTCGGTACGGCTGCTGACCAGCACCGGTATCTGACCGCGCACCGCCCGCACGCGCCCTCGCCCTCCCCTCTGCCGCCACCCCCGGCCGCCAGTGCCGTTCTTTCCCCCACGAAGCACCAGAAGGACCAGAAGGGCCACCGGCCGTGCATGACAGCCAGACGTACCAGCAGGACGACCGAGGGGCCGGCGATGCCTCCCGCCCGTCCGGGGCGGACGGCGGCGCCCGCCGCAGATCCGGCGGCTCGCATCCGCCCGCTCGCTCCGCACGCCGGGCCGGTCGCGGCTCCCGCAAGGCCGGCAAGGTGCGGATGACCCGCCGCGGCCGGGTAGTGGCCTGGTCCGCCGGGGTGCTCGGCGTGCTGCTGCTCACGGTGACCGGCGGCGGCGCCTGGATCTATCAGCACCTGGACGCCAACATCCGCGGCGCGGACATCGGGCTCGGCGGCGACCGGCCCGTCAACCTCAGCCCCGGCTCGAAGAACATCCTGGTCGTCGGCTCCGACAGCCGCGCGGGCGCCAACGCCAAGTACGGCAAGGGCCTGACGACCATGCAGTCGGACACGCTGATGGTGCTGCACATCGCCGCCAACCGCGAGTGGGCCACCGCGGTGTCCTTCCCGCGTGACTCCTGGGTGCAGATCCCGGCCTGCCGGCGCGGCAACGGCAGCAGCTCCGCCCCGCACCACTTCAAGATCAATGAGGCGTTCTCGATCGGTGGGGAGGGCGGCGACATCGGCAAGGCCGCGACCTGCACCATCAAGACGGTGGAGAAGAACACCGGCCTGCGCATCGACCACTTCACCTCGGTCGACTTCCAGGGCTTCAAGGGGATGGTCAACGCCCTGGGCGGCATAAAGGTCTGCCCCGAGCACGCCATCCACGACGAGAAGGCCCACCTGGACATGGAGGCCGGCTGCCAGACCGTCAAGGACGAGAAGGCGCTCGGCTACGTCCGTACCCGCTACAGCGTCGGCGACGGCTCCGACCTCGGACGGATCGGCCGGCAGCAGGAGTTCATGAAGGCACTGGCCGCCCGCGCCCAGTCGAAGCTCACCAGTCCCGGCGAGCTCTACGACTTCCTGGACTCGGCCACCAAGTCGATCACCACCGACAAGGCCCTGGCGGGTCTCAAGCCCCTCTACGACCTGGCCGCGACGGTCAAGGACATCCCCAGCGACCGGCTGACCTTCCTGACCGTCCCCAACTACCCCCGCGAGGCCGACGTGCCCACCGACCGGGCCAACGTCGTCTGGCAGTACCCGCAGGCCGGCGACCTGTTCAGCGATCTCGCCCACGACCGGGAGATCGGCGCCGCCGGCAAGAAGAAACTCGCGCAGGCCGCCAAGAGCCCGGTGACCGCGCACTCCGTGCGGGTCCGCGTGCTCAACGGGACCGGCGCCCCCGGCCGGGCCGCCGCCGCTGCCGAGCAGCTGCGCAAGCTCGGTTTCACGGTCACCACCACCGGCAACGCCCCCGCCACCGACAAGACCGCCGTCAGCTACCCGGCGGACCTCAAAACCGCGGCGCGCGTCCTCGCCTCGCGCCTCCCCCACGCCAAGCTCGGCCCGTCATCCGAGGCGGCGCCGGGCGAGGTGACGCTCACCATCGGTCAGGACTTCTCCGTCACAGGAGGCTGACCAGGGGCTGAGCGGGCTGACGGCAGGCAAGACGCGCGGCCTTCGGTGATCCGCCCGCGCGGGCGGATCACCGAAGGCCGGGCGCGTCAGTCCTCGCCCTCCAGGTCACCCTCGGTCTCCAGGAACGCCTGGCGCAGGGCGGCCAGCGTCTCGGCGTCCGGCTTCTCCCACATACCCCGGGACTCCGCCTCCAGGAGGCGCTCCGCGATGCCGTGCAGGGCCCAGGGGTTGGCGTCCTGGAGGAAGGCGCGGTTCTCCGGGTCCAGGACGTAGGTCTGGGCGAGCTTGTCGTACATCCAGTCCGCCACGACGCCGGTGGTGGCGTCGTAGCCGAACAAGTAGTCGACGGTGGCGGCGAGTTCGAAGGCGCCCTTGTAGCCGTGGCGGCGCATCGCCTCGATCCAGCGGGGGTTGACCACACGGGCACGGAAGACGCGGGACGTCTCCTCGACGAGGGTGCGGGTGCGGACCGTCTCGGGGCGGGTGGAGTCACCGATGTACGCCTCGGGCGCGGTGCCCTTGAGCGCGCGGACCGTCGCGACCATGCCTCCGTGGTACTGGAAGTAGTCGTCGGAGTCCGCGATGTCGTGCTCGCGGGTGTCGGTGTTCTTGGCGGCCACCGCGATCCGCTTGTAGGCCGTCTCCATCTCGTCGCGGGCCGGGCGCCCTTCGAGACCCCGGCCGTAGGCGTAACCGCCCCAGACGGTGTAGACCTCGGCGAGGTCGGCGTCGGTGCGCCAGTCGCGGCTGTCGATCAGCTGGAGCAGGCCGGCGCCGTACGTCCCCGGCCGGGAGCCGAAGATCCGGGTGGTGGCGCGGCGCTCGTCGCCGTGGGCGGCGAGGTCGGCCTGGGCGTGCGCCCGGATGAAGTTGACGTCGGCCGGCTCGTCGAGGTCCGCGGCGAGCCGTACGGCGTCGTCGAGCAGGCCGATGACGTGCGGGAAGGCGTCGCGGAAGAACCCGCTGATGCGCAGGGTGACGTCGATGCGGGGACGGCCCAGCTCCTCGGCGGCGATGGCTTCCAGGCCGGTGACCCGGCGCGAGGCGTCGTCCCAGACCGGGCGGACACCCAGCAGCGCGAGCGCTTCGGCCACATCGTCGCCGGAGGTGCGCATGGCGCTGGTGCCCCACAGCGAGAGGCCGACCGAGGTGGGCCAGTCGCCGTTGTCGTTGCGGTAGCGCTCCAGGAGGGAGTCGGCCAGGGCCTGACCGGTCTCCCAGGCGAGCCGCGACGGGACGGCCTTGGGGTCGACGGAGTAGAAATTACGCCCGGTCGGCAGGACGTTGACCAGACCGCGCAGCGGCGAGCCGGAGGGGCCCGCCGGGACGAAGCCGCCGTTGAGGGCGTGCACGGCGTGGTCGATCTCGTCGGTGGTGCCGGCGAGCCGGGGGACCACTTCATGGGCCGCGAAGGTGAGGATGGCGGTGACCGGCTCCCGCTGGGCGACGGGGAGTTCGGCGGCGACCCGCTGCGCGGCGGCCGGGTCCCAGGACACGTCCTCCATCGCCTGGACGAGGGCGCGGGCGCGCTCCTCGGTGTCGTCGGCGGCGGTCCGGGTGGCGGCGGACTCGTCCAGGCCGAGCGCCTCCCGCAGACCGGGCAGGGCGGAGGTACCGCCCCAGATCTGCCGGGCGCGCAGGATGGCCAGCACGAGGTTGACTCGGGCGGGGCCTTCCGGCGCACCGCCGAGGATGTGCAGACCGTCGCGGATCTGGGCGTCCTTGACCTCGCACAGCCAGCCGTCGACGTGCAGCAGGAAGTCGTCGAAGCCGTCGTCGTCGGGGCGGTCATCGAGGCCGAGGTCGTGGTCGAGCTTGGCGGCCTGGATCAGCGTCCAGATCTGCGCGCGGATGGCGGGCAGCTTGGCCGGGTCCATGGCGGAGATGGCGGCGTACTCGTCGAGGAGCTGCTCCAGGCGCGCGATGTCGCCGTAGGACTCCGCGCGGGCCATCGGCGGCACGAGGTGGTCGACGAGGGTGGCGTGCACCCGCCGCTTGGCCTGGGTGCCCTCACCCGGGTCGTTGACCAGGAAGGGATAGACGAGCGGGAGGTCGCCGAGCGCCGCGTCCGGGCCGCAGGCGGCGGACAGGCCGGCGTTCTTGCCGGGCAGCCACTCCAGGTTGCCGTGCTTGCCGAGGTGGACCATCGCGTCCGCGCCGAAGCCGCCGTCCTCCTGGGAGGCGGCGATCCAGCGGTAGGCCGCCAAGTAGTGGTGCGAGGGCGGCAGGTCGGGGTCGTGGTAGATCGCGATCGGGTTCTCACCGAAGCCGCGCGGCGGCTGGATGAGGATCAGCAGATTGCCGCGGCGCAGGGCGGCGAGGACGATGTCGCCCTCGGGGTTGCGGGAGCGGTCGAGGAACATCTCACCGGGCGGCGGGCCCCAGTGCTCCTCCACCGACTCGCGCAGTTCCTGCGGCAGCGTGGCGTACCAGCGCTTGTAGTCGGCGGCGGGGATGCGGACGGGGTTGCGGGCGAGCTGCTCCTCGGTGAGCCACTCCTGGTCGTGGCCGCCGGCCTCGATCAGGGCGTAGATCAGCTCGTCTCCGTCGCCGGAGACCAGGCCGGGGACCTCTTCGCCGCCGAAGTCGTAGCCGTCCGCCTGCAGTCGGCGCAGCAGGGCGACGGCGCTGGCCGGGGTGTCCAGGCCGACGGCGTTGCCGATGCGGGAGTGCTTGGTGGGGTACGCGGACAGCACCAGCGCGAGGCGCTTGTCGGCGGCGGGGATGTGGCGCAGGCGGGCGTGGCGCACGGCGATGCCGGCGACCCGGGCGGCCCGCTCGAGGTCGGCGACGTAGACGGGCAGCCCGTCCTCGTCGACCTCCTTGAAGGAGAACGGGACGGTGATCAGCCGGCCGTCGAACTCGGGGACGGCGATCTGGGAGGCGGCGTCCAGCGGGGACAGCCCCTCGTCGTTCTCCTCCCAGGCGGCCCGCGACCCGGTCAGGCACAGGGCCTGGAGGATCGGTACGTCCAGGGCGGCGAGCGCGCCGGCGTCCCAGGACTCGTCGTCGCCACCGGCCGATGCCTCGGCGGGCTTGGTGCCACCGGCGGCCAGGACGGTGGTGACGATCGCGTCGACCGGCCGCAGGGCGTCGATCAGTTCCGGCTCGGGCGCGCGCAGCGAGGCGACGAACAGCGGCAGCGGGCGGCCGCCTGCCTGCTCGATCTGACCGCAGAGCGCGTCGACGAAGCCGGTGTTGCCGCTCATGTGGTGGGCGCGGTAGTAGAGCACCGCCACCAGCGGTCCTTCGATGTCCGTACGGGCGTCCGGCCGCTCCAGCTGTCCCCAGCTGGGGGCGGGCTCCGGCGGCTCGAAGCCGTGGCCGGTCAGCAGCACCGTGTCGGACAGGAAACGGGCGAGCTGGTCGAGGTTGGCGGGGCCGCCGTGCGCGAGGTAGGCGTGCGACTCGGCCGCGATACCGACCGGGACCGTGGACGCCTCCATCAGCTGGGCGTCGGGGGCCTGTTCACCGGTGAGGACGACGACCGGGCGCTCCTGCGCGAGCAGCAGGTCCAGGCCCTCCTGCCAGGCGCGGATGCCGCCGAGCAGACGGACGACGACCAGGTCGGTGCCCTCCAGCAGCGCGGGCAGCTCGTCGAGGTCGAGGCGGGCGGGGTTGGCGAGGCGGTACGGCACGGGGCCGGCGGCGGCGCGGGCGCTCAGCAGGTCGGTGTCGGACGTCGACAGCAGCAGGATCACAGGGATACACCTCGCGAGATCTCACGGGTCACGCCCTGCGGCCCGGTGGTTGCGCGGAGGCGCGGGGGCCGCCCCCCGGAAGATTGCAGCATGCGGCGTCAGGCCTTCCTCGGGGTCCGCGCCCCGGGCGGTAGGAGGACGGCGGGAGTTCCTGGCTCACCCGTGGACCGGGTTCACAGTGGCGGGACCGCGCCGGATTCTCACCGGGCTTCCTCCCTTGGCGCCGTCGCTGGCGTCCGGCGGATCAGCAGACCCACCGACCTGCATAGTAAGGGCTGCGTGGCGGGCGGGGGAGAGCGCCTCCGGGCCCGCCCGCGCGGGCCCCGCCCCCGGTCCGCCTCCCCCGGTCCGCCCTTGCCCGACGTCGGTATGCTCGCCGCCATGCCGCCCTCCCCCTCGCTCCGGCCCGCTGCGGCCGCACCGCCCCTCCGGGAACGCGGTGACGCCTGCCCGGGAACGCTGCGGCTGCACTCCGCCGACGACGGCAGCCTGGCGCGAGTCCGCCTGCCCGCAGGCGACTTGACCGCCCGCCAGGCATCCGCGCTGGCCGACGCCGCGGAGCGCCTCGGCGACGGCCACCTCTCCCTCACCTCCCGCGGCAACGTGGAACTGCGCGGCCTCGCGGACGACTGCGGCCAGGAGCTGGCGGAGCTGCTGCGCGACGCGGGCCTGCTGCCCTCGGAACGCCATGAGCGCGTCCGCAACATCCTGGCCTCGCCGCTCGCGGGTCTGGACCGGCGCACCCCGGCTGACGTGCGGTTGTGGGCCCGCCGGCTGGACGCCCTGCTCTGCGCGAGCGCGTCCGCGACGGCGCTCTCCGGCCGTTTCCTCTTCGTCCTGGACGACGGCAGGGGCGATGTGACGGCGCTCGGTGGTGATGTGAGGTTGGTCGCAGAACCGTGCGGGGGAGCGCGGGAGAGTGTGGCGGAAGCCACCGCCGAGGGCGGTGCGCTGCTGTATGTCGGCGACGACCCGGCGGCCGTGCGGATCGGCGGACCGGACGTTCCGCGCGCCGCGCTCGTCGCCGCCGAAGCCTTCCTCACCGCCGCCGCGGCGAGCGGCAGCGGCGCCTGGCGGGTCCGCGAACTCCCCGCCACGCACACCCTGACCGCGCGCGGTACGGCGGAGGCGCTGCGGGCCGCGGGCATCCGGGCCGCGTACGTCCCGGAGCCGGAGCCCCGCCCCGCTCCCGACCACACGAACGCCCCCGTCCCCGGCATCGTCGAAGGACCCGCGGGGCCGGACGGCTCCCCCGGCCCCTGCGCCCTGTCGGTCCTCGCGCCGCTGGGCCGGCTGACCGTCGACCGGTGGCGGCTGCTGACCGCGGTGGCGGCCGACGACGGGGCGGGCGCGCTGCGGGTCACCCCATGGCGCGGCGTGATCGTCCCCGGGCTGTCGGCCGCCACGGCCACGACCCGGCTGCGCGAGCTGGCGGACGCCGGGCTCCTCACCGACCCCGCCTCCCCCTGGCACCGGACCGGCGCCTGCACCGGCCGCCCCGGCTGCGCCAAGTCGCTCTCCGATGTCCGCGCCGACGCCGTCGCCGTCCTCACCGACTCCCCCGCGGGCCCGCCGGGACTCCCCGTCCACTGGTCCGGCTGCGCACGCCGCTGCGGCCATCCGCACGGCACCTGGGTCGACGTCCTCGCGACCGAGGACGGCTACGAGGTGTCCGTCGTGGGACCGGAGGGCAGGCGGCCCATTCCGCTGGCCGCCGCCGACGACGCGCCGCCGGCCGCCACCAGCGCCCGGCTCCAGGACGTCGCCGCGGCCGTCTCCCGCGCCACCGCGCCCCCTCCGGCAGCTCCATGACCGCACGACCCACCGCAGCACCCGACCCCGCAGCTCCCCGCACAGCTCACCGCACCGCCGACCGCACGACCCATCAGATGACCCACCACCCCGAGGGCACAGTGTTCGACTACGAGAAGGACGGGGCGGCGATCTACCGCCAGTCCTTTGCCACCATTCGCGCCGAGGCGGACCTCGCGGCCCTGCCCGCCGACGTCAGCCAGGTCGCGGTCCGGATGATCCACGCCTGCGGCATGGTCGACCTCGTACGCGACCTGGCCTTCACCCCCGAGGTGGTGGCGAACGGCCGCGCCGCGCTACGCGCCGGCGCGCCGATCCTGTGCGACGCCAACATGGTCGCCAGCGGCGTCACCCGCAAGCGGCTGCCGGCCGACAACGACGTGCTCTGCACGCTCGCCGACCCGTCGGTGCCCGAACTCGCCGCCCGCATGGGCACCACCCGCAGCGCCGCCGCGATGGAGCTGTGGCGGGAGCGGATGGACGGTGCGGTGGTGGCCGTCGGCAACGCGCCCACCGCGCTGTTCCGGCTGCTGGAGATGATCGAGGAGGGCGCGCCGCGCCCGGCCGCCGTCATCGGCATACCCGTCGGCTTCATCGGCGCGGCCGAGTCCAAGGACGCGCTGATCGCCCACCCGTCGAAGCTGGATCACATCGTGGTGCGCGGGCGGCGTGGCGGCAGCGCCATGGCCGCCGCCGCGATCAACGCCATGGCGAGCGAGGAAGAATGAGCGTGAGCGAGCAGCAGGCCAACGGCGGCCCGAGCGAGCCGCAGACCCCGGGCCGTCTGTACGGCGTCGGGCTCGGCCCCGGCGATCCGTCGCTGATGACCGTACGGGCCGTGCAGGTGATCGCCGGGGCCGACGTCATCGCCTACCACAGCGCCCGGCACGGACGCTCCATCGCGCGCTCCATCGCCGCCGAGCACCTGCGTGCCGACCACATCGAGGAAGCGCTGGTCTACCCGGTCACCACCGAGTCGACCGACCACCCCGGCGGTTATCGCGGCGCGCTGGACGAGTTCTACGAGGAGGCGGCGGCCCGGCTCGCGGTACACCTCGACGCGGGGCGCACGGTCGCGGTCATCTCCGAGGGCGACCCGCTCTTCTACGGCTCCTACCAGCACATGCACAAGCGGCTCGCGCACCGCTACCCCACCGAGGTCATCCCCGGCGTCACCTCCATCAGCGCCGCGGCGGCCCGCCTGGGCAAGCCGCTGGCCGAGGCCGACGAGGTGCTGACGATCCTGCCCGGCACCCTGCCGGAGGAGGAGCTGACCGCCCGTCTGGCCTCCACCGACGCCGCGGTCGTGATGAAACTGGGCCGCACCTTCCCGACCGTCCGCCGGGCCATGGAGCGCTCGGGCCGGATGCCGGAAGCGCAGTACGTCGAGCGGGCCACGATGCCCGGCGAGCGCACCGACCGCCTCGCGGCCATCGACGCCGACTCGGTCCCGTACTTCTCCGTCGCCGTCGTCCCGAGCCGGATCGCCAACCCGGCGCCGGACGCGGCGGACGCGGCGGAGGTCACCGCCCGGGGCGAGGTCGTGGTCGTCGGCACCGGACCGGCGGGGCCGCTGTGGCTGACCCCGGAGTCGCGCGGCGCCCTGGCCGCGGCCGAGGACCTCGTCGGCTACACCACCTACCTCGACCGGGTGCCGGTCCGTCCCGGCCAGCGCCGGCACGGCTCCGACAACAAGGTCGAGTCCGAGCGCGCCGAACTCGCCCTGGACCTGGCCCGGCGCGGCCGGCGGGTGGCCGTGGTCTCCGGCGGCGACCCCGGCATCTTCGCGATGGCCACCGCCGTCCTCGAAGTGGCCTCGCAGGACCCCTACCGGTCCGTCCCCGTACGCGTCCTGCCCGGCGTCACCGCCGCCAACGCCGCCGCGGCCCGCGCGGGCGCCCCCCTCGGCCACGACTACGCGGTCCTCTCCCTCTCCGACCGCCTCAAGCCCTGGGAGGTCATCGCCGAGCGCCTGCGCGCGGCGGTCGCCGCCGACCTGGTGCTGGCCCTCTACAACCCCGGCTCCCGCAGCCGGACCTGGCAGGTCGGCAAGATGCGCGAACTCCTCCTGGAACACCGCGCACCCGACACCCCGGTCGTCCTTGGCCGCGATGTCGGCGGCCCGGAGGAGTCCGTCCGCACCGTCCGCCTCTGCGACCTCGACCCCACCCAGGTCGACATGCGCACGATCCTGCTGATCGGCTCGTCCCAGACCCAGGCGGTACGCCGCGACGACGGCACGGAGGTCGTCTGGACACCGCGGCGGTATCCGGAGGGCTGAAGCTTCAGCGGCGGTGGTCGGTCTTCATGTTCTCTATGAAGGCCGACCACGCAGCGGCGGGGAAGAGCAGCGCGGGCCCGTCGGGGCGCTTGCTGTCACGCACAGGCGTGCCGCCGGGAAACCCGTCGGCGACCTCGACGCAGTTGTCGGCTCCCCCATCGCTGTAGCTGCTCTTGCGCCAGGCGATACCGGCCGGGTCGAGGCGTGTCTTCATGGCCTGCTGTCCTCCATCAACTGCCGGATGAATGCTGCCGAATCGGGCGGCGAGAGCGCCACGTCCCGCAGCCGATCGTAGAACAGGCGGTATCCAGCGATCTCCGCTGCGTCTTCGAGCAGTTCCCCTGACTTGTTGCCTTCCAAGTAGGCAACAGCACTGCCGTCCGCCATCCACAACAGCCACAGCGAACCACCCATCAGGCCGTGCACCCCGGCGGTGAGCGGCAGTACCTGAATGGTCATGTGCGGGTCGTCGGCAGCCTGCGCGATGCGTGCCAGCTGGTGATGCCAGATCACGGGGTCGGGTGCCGGACGCCGCAGAGCCGACTCGTCGAGGATCAACCGCATGTGCGGCCGGCCGCGCTGCAACAGCTCCTGCCTGCCCAGGCGGGCGACGACGGCCTCTTCCAGTTCGTCAGGGCTGATCGGAGTCGGCGTCGAGGACAGCACCACCCGGGCGAAGTCCTCGGTCTGTAAGAGCCCGGGAACGGCGATCGCATACGAATGCAGGATCGTGGCCTTGGCCTCGTACTGCATGAACAGCCGGTACTTGTCCTTGAAGGAGTCCAGGCGCGCCAGTTTCCACAGGCGCACCAGCAACCCGCCCGTGCCGTACGCCTCGTCAAGCGCCACCATGACCGGCAGTTTCGAGAGCCGTTCGCCGCTCTCCAGACGGTTCAGGTAGGTGCGGTCGTAGTTCGTTTCCTCGGCCAGTTGAGCAAGGGACTTTCCTGAGCCTTCCCGTAACCGTCGGAGTTCGCAGGCGAGCACCGCACGGGCGGAACCCTCGCCATCAGAATTCAGTTCGACCATTCCTACTCCCCTTGTTGCCCTGCATCGTGACAACGGCTGCCGTCTACCGGCTTCGGCAATTTCCGGCAACTCTAGGACTGCGCAAGGGATTTGGCCGACCGGTCACGATCCGAACGGAACAGAGGTACGGGAATGGCAGAACACAATTCGGCGGCTGGGAAAATCAGGGACGCAAAGGAAGCCCGGGAGGAGCTCCGCGCCGCCTTGACGGACGCGGGAGTCACGCTGCCCAGCTTGGCACTCGACGCGGTCTCCCTGGCCGGGGATTTCCCGCGCCCCCTCGTGGACCTGGGGCGCTGTGCGCCGGATGTGGCCCGCCAGCTCGCCGCAGCGCTCCGGCGGTGCCGGACGTGAACGAGGAATCCACCGGCTCCGACTCTGCTCCTGACACGCTAGACGAGGCGCGGGAATCCGAAAGCGTAAAGCGCCGTGCAGAGTTAGCGGAAAAGGTCCGCGAGGCCAATCGGCTCAGCGGAAAGTGGCCTCGCTGAAAAGATCCCGCACCCATTCACCCGCCGCCTCCGGCGTCGCCACCACCGGCACCCCGTCCGGCACCGGCGGTCGTTCCACGATGACGACCGGGAGGCCCGCCTCGCGGGCAGCCGTGAGCTTGGGGGCGGTGGCGGCGCCGCCGCTGTCCTTGGTCACCACCACGTCGATGCGGTGCCGGCGCAGCAGCTCGCGTTCGTCCTCCAGGGTGAAGGGGCCGCGGGCGAGGAGGGTTTCCATGAGGGGCGGGTACGGCGGTTCGGGGGCGTCCACGGAGCGCATGAGGAACCAGAGGTCCGTCAGGTGGGCGAAGTGGGCGAGGCCCATGCGGCCGGTGGTGAGGAAGACGCGGCGGCCCAGGGCGGGGAGGGCGGCGGCGGCCTCGTCCAGGGAGCCGACCCGGTGCCAGGTGTCACCCCGGGCCGGGACCCAGCCGGGCCGGCGGAGGGCCAGCAGGGGAACATGGGCGGTGGCGGCGGCCTGCGCCGCGTTGTGACTGATCGTGCCGGCGAAAGGATGGGTGGCGTCGATGAGCGCGTCCACCGCGTGCTCGCGCAGCCAGCGGGCGAGGCCCTGTGGGCCTCCGAACCCTCCGATGCGCACCTCCCCTGCCGGCAGCCTGGGCGCGGCGACCCGGCCCGCGAGGGATGTGGTGACCCGCGGCGCGGCCGGTGGCGCGGTCAGGTCGGCGGCCAGGCGGCGGGCCTCGGTCGTGCCACCGAGGATCAGCACATGGCGGCGGCCCGGCGGGCGGGTGGCGGCGTCGTTCACCGGGGGCGGGTCCTTTCATGGCTGAAGCGCAACCGCAGGGTACGGGAGGCCGTAGCGCCCAGCTCGCGCACACCGGGCTGCGGCACGGCTGGACGACCGGTGCCTGTGCGACGGCGGCGAGCACGGCGGCGTACACCGCGCTGCTGACCGGCGCCTTCCCCGACCCGGTGACGATCACCCTGCCGAAGGGGCAGACCCCGGCGTTCGCGCTCGCGGTGGAGGAGTGGGCGCCCGGCCGGGCCGGCGCGATGGCGGGGGTGGTGAAGGACGCGGGCGATGATCCGGACGTGACGCACGGGGCGTTGATCCGGGCGACGGTGCGTACGCTGCCGGCCGGTTCGGGCGTCATCTTCAAGGCCGGGCCCGGGGTCGGGACCGTCACCCGGCCCGGACTGCCGCTGGACGTGGGGGAGCCCGCGATCAACCCCGTGCCGCGGCAGATGATGCGCGAGCATCTGGCGGCGGTGGCCGCCCGCAACGGGACCTCGGCGGATGTCGAGGTGGAGGTCTCCGTCGATCACGGCGAGGAGATCGCCCGCAGTACCTGGAATCCGCGGCTGGGCATTCTCGGCGGCCTGTCGATCCTGGGGACCACCGGCATCGTCGTCCCGTACTCCTGCTCCGCCTGGATCGACTCCATCCGGCGCGGGGTGGACGTCGCACGGGCGGCGGGGCGGCGTCACGTCGCCGGCTGCACCGGCTCGACGTCGGAGAAGGTCGCCGTCGCCGTGCACAAGCTCCCCGAGGACGCGCTGCTGGACATGGGGGACTTCGCCGGCGCGGTGCTCAAGTACATCCGCCGTCATCCCGTCGAGCGCCTGACGATCTGCGGCGGCTTCGCCAAGCTCTCGAAGCTGGCGGCCGGGCACCTCGATCTGCACTCCGCGCGGTCCCAGGTGGACAAGGGTTTCCTCGCCGAACTCGCCCGCCGCGGCGGCGCGGACGAGGCCCTGGCCACCGCCGTGGCCGAGGCGAACACCGGCCTCGCCGCGCTCCAGCTGTGCGCGGCGGCCGGCGTCCCGCTCGGCGATCTGGTGGCGGCCACGGCCCGCGACGAGTCCCTGGCGGTGCTGCGCGGCGCCCCGGTCGCCGTCGACGTCATCTGCATCGACCGGGCCGGGATGGTGGTGGGCCGGGCGGAGCCGCGGGGCCCGCGGCCCTAGGAGGCGTCCCCGGACGGCGCGTCGCACGGCCCGTGCGGGCGTTCGCGGTCCGTGGAGTAGAGGTGGCTGTCGCGGAACTGTTCGGCGCCGAGGGTGCGGCCGACCATGATGACGGCCGTGCGGACGACGCCGGCCGCCTTCACCTGGCCGGCGATGTCGGACAGGGTGCCGCGCAGGACCAGTTCGTCCGGGCGGGAGGCCATCGCGACGACGGCGGCCGGGCAGTCGGCGCCGTAGTGCGGGAGGAGTTCGTCGACGACCCGGTCGACGTACATGGCGGCGAGGTGCAGGACGAGCAGGGCGCCGCTGCGGCCGAGGGTGGCGAGGTCCTCGCCCTCGGGCATGGGGGTCGCGCGCTGCGCGACGCGGGTGAGGATCACCGTCTGGCCGACCGTGGGCACCGTCAGCTCGCGCTTGAGGGCGGCGGCCGCGGCGGCGAACGCGGGGACACCGGGCACCACCTCGTAGGGCACCCCGGCCGCGTCCAGGCGGCGCATCTGCTCGGCCACCGCGCTGAAGACGGACGGGTCGCCCGAGTGCAGCCGGGCGATGTCGTGGCCCTCTTCGTGCGCGCGGACCATCTCGGCGGTGATGGTGTCGAGGTCCAGCTGGGCGGTGTCGATCAGCCGGGCGTCCGGCGGGCACTCGGCGAGCAGCTCGCGCGGCACGAGGCTGCCGGCGTACAGGCAGACGCCGCAGGAGGCGAGGGTCCGGGCGCCGCGCACGGTGATCAGGTCGGCGGCGCCGGGGCCCGCGCCGATGAAGTGGACGGTCATCGCTCTTGGTTCTCCTGAGGGAGGGAGGGGGACTCGGGCTGCGGCACCGGGCCGGCCGGTTTGACCGCCGCCCACTGGGTGACCGGCATCGCCTGCCGCCAGCCGGTGAAGCCGCCGACCGGCACGGCGTGCGCGACCGCCAGCCGGACCAGGTCGCCGCCGTGCCGGCGGTACCAGTCGGCGAGCAGCGCCTCGGATTCCAGCGTCACCGTGTTGGCGACGAGCCGGCCGCCGGGCGGCAGCGCCTCCCAGCACGCGGCCAGCAGGCCGGGCGCGGTCAGGCCGCCGCCGATGAACACCGCGTCCGGCGTGGGCAGGCCGTCCAGCGCCGCGGGCGCGGGGCCGTGCACGACGCGCAGCGCCGGTACGCCGAGGGCGCGGGCGTTGCGCGCGATCCGTTCGGCCCGTACCGGGTCGCGCTCGACGGTGACCGCGCGGCACGCACGATGGGCGCGCAGCCATTCGATCGCGATGGAGCCGGAGCCGCCGCCGATGTCCCACAGCAGTTCGCCGGGGGCGGGCGCCAGCGCGGCGAGGGTGGCGGCGCGGACATGGCGCTTGGTGAGCTGGCCGTCGTGCTCGTAGGCGGTGTCCGGCAGGCCCGGCACCGCCGACAGCCGCGGCGCACCGGGCTCCCGGGCGCAGTCCAGGGCGATGACGTTCAGCGGGTCGGCGGGCGGGTGCGCCCAGTCGGCGGCGGTGCCCTCGGTCAGCGCCTCGCGATCGCCACCGAGCTGTTCGAGCACCCGCATCCGGGTGGGGCCGAAGCCGTGGGCGCGCAGCAGGGCCGCGACCTCGCCGGGGGTGCCGGCGCCCGCGGACAGCACCAGCAGGCGGCGGCCGTCGTGCAGGGGGGCGATCAGGTTCTCGGCGGGGCGGCCGACGAGCGTGACGACCTCGGTGTCCTCCACCGGCCAGCCGAGCCGGGCGCAGGCGTGGGAGACGGAGGACGGATGCGGCAGCACCCGCAGCCGTGCCGCCTCGGCGCCCAGGGTCTCGGTGAGTGTCCGGCCGATGCCGTAGAACATCGGGTCGCCGCTGGCCAGGACGCAGATCCGGCGGCCGGTGTGCGCGGCGAGGAGCCCGGGGACGGCGGGGCGCAGCGGCGAGGGCCAGGGCACCCGCTCGCCCGCGCAGTCGCCGGGCAGCAGGGCGAGCTGGCGCGGGCCGCCGATGAGTACCTCGGCGCGGAGCAGGGCCTGCTGGGACGCGGCGGGCAGGCCGTCCCAGCCGTCGGCCCCGATGCCGACGACACAGAGGGGTGGTGCGGGGCTCACTGCCGAGTACCTCAGAGGTCGGGAGGGGACGGGGGACCGGTCGCCGAACTCTACTGACCGGTCGGTGCGAGCCGTTGCGGGGGGAGGACACGGGGCGGCGGGGGAGCCCGGCGCGCGGCCCATCCGGGCGGGCGCGCGGCGTCACCTCCGGCGCAGGTCACCGGCCTGCGCACCCGCGGTGACGCGACCGGCGCCGGGTCATACGCGTCGCACCGCCACACCCGCCGCGACCAGGGCGTCGACGGCGTCGTCCGGCGCGTCCGTGTCGGTGACCAGGACGTCGAGGGCGCTCGCGGAGGCGACGAAGGCCAGCGCCGTACGCGACAGCTTGGCGGCGTCGGCGACCGCGATGACCCGGCGGGCGGAGGCGATCGCCGCGCGCTTGATCGCCGCGTCCGCCAGGTCGTACGCGGTCACGCCGTCGCCGGGCGTCAGACCGCAGCAGCCGATGACGGCGGTGTCGAAGCGCAGCGCGGCGAGCGACGCCTCGGCCAGCGGGCCGGTCACCGCCAGTTCACCGGGCCGGGGCTCGCCGCCCGGCAGCAGCAGCTTGAGCGCGGGCGCGCCGACGAGGGCGTTGGCGGCGTGCAGGGAGAGCGGCATGACCGTGAGGGGCCGCTCCCGCAGCGCCTTGGCGGCCGCCAGGCAGGTCGTACCGCTGTCGAGGACGACGGACTCGCGGTCCGCGATCAGGGCCGCCACCTCGGCGGCGATCCGTTCCTTGACCGCCGTGCCTTCCCGTGCGCGCAGGCCGAAAGGGGGCTCCTCGCCGCGCAGCACCAGGCTCCTGGCGCCACCCCGGAAGCGCTCCAGCACGCCCTGTTCCGCCAGTTGCTCCAGATCGCGCCGGACGGTCATCTCCGAGGCGCCGGTGAGCGCGGCCAGTTCCGCGACGCTCAGCCGCTCGGACTCGCGCAGGGCCTGGGTGATCCGGGTGAGCCGGTCTGTACTCGACATCACCACATCGCACACTGATCGTGTTCGTAAGTCAAGCTAGCGAACAAGGATTCTGTTCGCTAGCCTCCCTTCGGTGACTGCTCCCAGTGATCCGACCAGCGATCCGACGACCCGTCCGACCCTCGCCGCCGCGACGCCCTCCCCACCCGGCCCACCCGGCCCACCCGGCCCACCCGGCCGGCGGCTGCGGACGGCCCGGCTCGCCACCTTCGGGTTCTTCGCCCTCAACGGCTTCGTCATGGGCATGTGGATCGTGCACATCCCGGCCGTCGAGCAGCGCGCGGGCGTCAGCCACGCGGTGCTGGGCTGGCTGCTGCTCTTCCTCGGCGCCGGCGCCTTCGCGGGGATGCAGCTCTGCGGACCGCTGACGGACCGCTACGGCAGCCATCGCATCGTCCCGGCGGGCGGCGTGCTGTGCAGCGCCGCGCTCGTGCTGCCGGGGCTGGCGGAGGGGCCCTGGACCCTGGCGGCGGCACTGCTGGTGCTGGGCTTCGGCAACGGCTGCCTGGACGTCGGCATGAACACCCACGCCGTCCAGGTGGAGCGCGGGTACGGACGGCCCGTCATGTCCGCGTTCCACGCGGTCTTCTCCGTCGGCGGCGTGCTCGCGGCGCTGGCCGGCGCCCGCTCCCTCAGCTGGGGCTGGAGCACGCCCCTGACCCTGGGCTGCGTCGCGGCCCTCGGCGTGGCCGTCACCCTGCTCACCACCGCCGGACTGCTGCGGCCGGACACCGAGGCCGGCCGGGACGCCGCCGGGAAGACCACCGCCCCGGCCACGGACGGCGCGCCCGCCCGCACCCGCGGCACGCCCTCCCGGGTCTGGGTACTCGCCGTGCTGGCACTGGCCCTGATGCTCTGTGAAGGCGTCGCCAACGACTGGAGCGTGCTGCACCTGCGGGACGTCCTGGGCGCCTCCGCCCCGACGGCCGCCCTCGCCTACGGCGCCTTCGCCACCGCGATGACCATCGGCAGGTTCGCCACCGACCGCGTGGTCCTCCGGTTCGGTCCGGTGCGCCTGGTCCGCTACGGCACGGCGCTGGCCGCCGTCGGTCTCACGGCCGCCGCCCTGACCCCCTGGGTGCCCCTCGCCCTCGCGGGCTGGACGCTCTTCGGGATCGGCCTGTCCGGCTGCGTCCCGCAGTTCTTCAGCGCCGCGGGCCATGTCGACCCGGACGCCTCCGGTGCGCACGTGTCCCGGGTGGCCGGCCTGGGCTATCTCGGCATGCTCGCCGGGCCCGCCGTCATCGGGCCGCTGACCCATGCCGTCCCGCTCAACATCACGTTCCTCCTGCCGGTGGCCCTCTGTGTGCTGGCCGCCGGAGCCGCGGGCGTCCTGCGGACCCGGTGAACCTCCGACACGCCACCGGCGGGCTCTTACGGGCTCCCCCGGGGCGCGGCCGACGCTTCGCCGCCGCGCCCCGCCCGCACCGGGATGCACCGGTCGGCACGCCGGTCCCCGGACCACAGCCCTCCGCTTCCGCCCGTCCGCGCTCCCCGGCCCCTACCGCTCTGACCAGGGACGATAGGCCGTTTGACGGTAATGACAACGGTCACCGGTGCAGCCTTTGGATCTCCCGCCGAAGTGCGGTTTGCTTCGCAGGACGACCCAGGAAGGAGCGCGCCATGACCGGACACGCCCACGGGGCCACGGCCCACGGGCACAGCCACGCGCACGCCGTCTCCCCGCACGCCGACCGGCGCTGGCTGCGCGCCGCCCTCCTCCTGATCACCGCCTACATGGCGGTCGAGGTCGTCATCGGTTTCGTGGCCCAGTCGCTGGCGCTGATCTCGGACGCCGCACACATGCTCACCGACGCCGTCTCCATCGCGCTGGCCCTGGTCGCGATGCGGCTGGCCGCCCGGCCCGCGCGCGGCGGCTACACCTACGGCCTCAAGCGCGCCGAGATCCTCTCCGCACAGGCCAACGGCATCACCTTGCTGCTGCTGTCGGTCTGGCTGGCGTACGAGGCGGTCGAGCGGCTGATCTCGCCGCCCGCGGTCACCGGCGGACTGGTCCTGGTCACCGCGCTCTCCGGCGTCGTGGTGAACCTCGTCTGCACCTGGTTCCTCTCCAGGGCGAACCGCTCCAGCCTGAACATCGAGGGCGCCTACCAGCACATCCTCACCGACCTGTTCGGCTTCGTCGCCACCGCGATCGCCGGCCTCATCGTGCTGACCACCGGCTTCGCGCAGGCCGACGCGATCGCCACGCTCGTGGTCGTCGCCCTGATGCTGAAGGCCGGTACGGGCCTGGTCCGCGAGTCCGGTCGGATCTTCATGGAGGCCGCGCCGGCCGGCGTCGACCCGGAGGCGCTGGGAAACCACCTCGCCTCCACCGACCAGGTCGTCGAGGTGCACGACCTGCACATCTGGCAGATCACCTCCGGCCAGCCCGCACTGTCCGCGCACGTGCTGGTGGCGCCGGGCGGCGACTGCCACAAGGTCCGCCGCACCCTGCAGGAAGTCCTCGACCTGGAGTACGGCATCACGCACGCCACCCTCCAGGTCGACCACGTCGGTGAGCAAGCGTCCGCCGACGACGTCCTGACCCTGAGCACCGGGCCCCGGCCCGAGCCGCCGGCCGACCATTGCGAGGACACCCACGGCCCGGTCCACCGACCGGGCGGATACCGCGAGTAGGACGCGCCCCCGGGTCCGTACGGCCCGCCGCGGCGCCGCCCGCCCGCACACCGTCCCGCGCCGCCGGTCCCGTACCGCCCGTCCCGCGCCGTCTCCGTCCGCTCGCTCGGGTGAACCCGGGCCGCGGGCAGGGCGGGAGCCGACGGTGGGGCGGACGGCGGTGCTCGGATGACGGCATGAGAACCGCCGCCGTCTGCGCGCTGCTGTGCGCCGCCACGCTCCCCGGACCGTCCGTCGCCGCCGCACCGGCCCGCCAGGCACCGCCCGGCGGCCCCGTCTCGGTGACGGTGACCGACGGCACCGACCGTGCCGAGCCCGGCGACCGGCTCGGCTACCGGATCACCGTGCGCAACCTGGGCGACACCGACCTGCCCGCGACGCGTACCGAACAGCGGATGCCGGCCACCGCCTCCTCGGTCACGGCCGACGGTGGCAGGGTCGTACGGCGCGGCACCGGGGAACGGCGGGCCGTCTGGCGGTCCGACCTGCCCGCGCACGCCGTCCGGGAGTTCACCGCCACGGCCGTCCTCGGCGAGCACCCCACGCCCAGCGCCACGGCCGCCCCCGGCACCCTCCGCGCCGCCACCACCGTCTGTGTCTATCTGGGCGGCTCCGGCGCTCCGAGCGCCTGCTCGGGCGACACCGACGACCTGCCGGCGACACGGGAGGAGGACGGGGACGGGGACGACGGCTGGATCTGGTGGACGGTGGTCTTGGTGGTCGGCGGCCTGCTGGCTTCGGGTGTGCTCCGTGCGGTGCGCCAACGCCGGGGCGGGGCGGGCGGGGGCAGGCAGCGCGGGGCGGGCGGGGGCAGGCAGCGCGGGCCGGGCGGGAACAGCGGGCGCGGGCCGGGCGGGACAGGTAGCGGCGGCCGAGCGGAGCGCTCCTGAGCCGACAGGCGACAAGCCACCCGGCCGCCCCGGACGGTCACCCATTGGCACCGGCCCCGCTCGCGGCCGGTGCCCGTTCGGACTTGCCTGAGAGGGCGACACGTTCGCCGTTCAGGAAGGACCGGGAGCCATGTCAGCGAGCGCCCCCGCACGCGCAGGCGGCCGGGTGGCGGAGGCGGAGCACGTACCGCACCCTCCCCGGCGGCCCGGTCGCGCGTTCGGCGGTGGCGTCCTCCTGCTGATCGCGACGCTGATGGTGCCGCTGAGCCTGACCGCCGTGTGGGCCCGCACCGAACTCACCGACACCGACCGCTATGTGTCCGCCGTCGCGCCGCTCGCGGCGAACGGCGCGGTCCAGGACGCCATCGTCGACGACGTCACCGACGGGGTGATGGCGCACATCCGGCTCGACGGGCTGCTGAAGGCCATTCCACGGGCGGAGCGGCCCGCGCTGCGCCAGCGCTTCACTCGAGGCATCCGCGAGTTCGTCGACAAGCAGGTACGCCAGGTCGTCACCGGCCGGGCCTTCCCCACGGTGTGGACCGGCGTGCACCGCACCGCCCACCAGGCCCTGGACGGCACCCTGACCGCCTCCGGCAACGCTCCGGTGACCCTCGATCTGACGCCGATCATCGAACGCGTCAAACACCAGGTGGCCGCCAACGGCCTGGGCATCGACGTCGCCCGCCGCGTCCCCCGCATGGGCACCGAGATCGTGCTGCTGAACTCGCCGGACGTGCCCCGGGCGCGCACCGCCTACCAAGCCGTACGCGTCGCCGCCCTGCTGCTGCCGCCGGCCTCGGCCCTCTGCCTGCTGGCCGGGCTGCTGCTGGCGCGGCGCCGACGGCGCGCCCTCATCTGCACCGGGGCGGGGTGCGCGGCGGCGACCGCGCTGCTGGCCGCCGCGCTCGCGCTGGTCCGCGCCCGCGCCGTGGATGCGCTCCCCGCGGTGGTCTCCCGGCCGGCCGCCGAAGCCTTCGCGGACGCGCTCACCGGTTCGCTGCGCACCGCCGTCTGGCTGCTCCTCGGTGCCGCCCTGCTGACCGTCATGCTCGCCGCGGCCGGGCCGCCCGCTGTCCGTGCGCTGCGTGCGGCGGCCCTTCCGCGGGCGCTCATGGCGACGGCCGCCCGCCGGGAAGGCGGGCGGCCGTGACGCTCGGGCCGTGTGTGACCGGGGCTCAGATCGTCAGTACCGTCTTGCCCTGGGTCCGCCCCTTGCGCTGCGCGGCGATCGCCTCGGGCGCCTCCTCCAGCAGGACCTCGCGGCCCACCAGCACCGTCAGACGGCCGGCGTCGACCTGCCCGGCGAGGATCTCCAGGAGCTGCGGCGAGGGCCGGTTGACGAAGTTGAAGCCGCGCAGATTGTGCTCGGTCAGCGCATCCGCGTCGGCCGAGCCGATGGTGGACACGGCCGTTCCGCCGTCCCGTACGGTCCGGGTCATCGCGCTGAACTCCTCCGGCCCGCTGGCCAGATCGATCAGCACGTCCACGCCGTCCGGGTGGGCCGCGAGGATCTGGTCGGCGACCTGGCCCACGGTGTGGTCGACGGTTTCCGCGGCCCCCAGATTCCGCATCAGCTCCGACTGGGCGGCGCGGGCGGTGGCGATGACCTCGGCGCCGCGGCCGGCCGCCAGCTGGATGGCGAAGGTGCCCACCCCGCCGGTCGCGCCGACGATCAGGACCCGCCTGCCCTCGCTGACGCGGGTCTCCTCGACCAGGTTGTAGGCGGTCGTGCCGGCCGTCGGCACGGCCGCGGAGGTGGCGTAGGTGACGCTGCGGGCGGCCGGCGCGATCGCCGCCTCGTCGGCGAGGGCGAGTTCGGCGTACGAGCCGCCGCCCCGATCCGGCCGCTGGAACTGGCCGAACACCGCGTCACCGACCGTGAACCGCCGCACGCCGGTCCCGATCGCGAGCACCTCGCCCGCCCCGTCGGCCCCCATGACCAGCGGGAACGCGGTGGGCATGACATCGCCGAACCTGCCCTCCGCGATCTTCCAGTCGATGGGGTTGACTCCGGCGGCGGACAGCCGGACCAGGACCTCCCCCGGCCCTGGCTCGGGCTGTGGCAGATCCATGAGCTGCGGCTGTTCACCGAATGCGCTGACTGCTACGGCTCTCATCTGGCGTTCCCTTCCACCCTTCCGACCGGAGGCCGGAGTGGATCGTAAGCACGCCGGTGCGGCCGGATGCCGCAGGACGAGAGGCGGTGCCCCGGAAGCAACTCGTACGGCCCCCCGTCCGGACCGGTCCGGCCGCCGCCGAACGTATGTCCCACGGCGGACGGCGGGCGGGCCGATGCGCCGTCGGAGCCAGGCCCCGAGAGCCGGACGCGGGCCCGGGTGCCCGCGTCCGGCGCCCTACACGGCTTGCAGGGCGAGGGTGGGCGGGAGGCGGGCGGCCCGTACGGCCGGATAGAGACCGGCGACGCTGCCGATCACCAGCGTCGCGCCGAAGCCGCCGCCCACCGCCCACAGCGGCACCACCCACGGCATGCCGCCCGCGGCCGCGAAGGCATAGGTCGCGGCGGCGCCCAGGGCGATCCCTGCGATGCCGCCCAGGCCCGACAGCAGCAGCGACTCGGTCACGAACTGCAGCCGGATCTGGCCGCGGGTGGCACCCATCGAACGGCGCAGCCCGATCTCGTGACGGCGTTCCAGCACCGAAATGATCATTGTGTTGGCGACCCCGACACCTCCGACGAGCAGCGCCACCCCGCCGAGTCCGAGCAGCAGACCGGTGAACGTCCCCTCCGTCGCCGCCTTCGCCTGGAGGGCCGACGACGGGTCGCTCACCTGCACATTGCGCGGGTTCTGCGGGTCGACGGAGTGCGGAATGAGGTCCCGCACCCGCTGCACGGAGGCGTCGGTGGACCGTTCGTAGATCGCCGTGGGGTGGCCGTCGAAGCCGAGCAGTTCGCCCGCCGCCGTCCAGCCGACCAGGGCGGAGCGCTCGATCTCCGGGGCGAGCGGCAGCGGACGCAGGATGCCGACGACGGTGAAGTACCGGCCGCCGACGGCCACCTGCCGGCCGGGGCGGCTGATGCCGAGCCGCTCGGCGGCGACATGGCCGAGCACCACGGACGGATAGCGGCCGTTGGCGTCGTTGAGCCAGGTGCCGGACGCCATCGCACCGCGCAGGGTCCCCAGCAGCCCCACCCCGGCGGCCTTGACGGTGATGCCGCCGGTCTCCTCCACCGGGATCTTCTCGCTGCGCCGTACCGACACCTCCAGATCGGCGGTGGCACCGACCTGACGGACCCCGTCGAGCCGCCCCACCATCCCGGGCGCCTCCTTCGGCAGTTTCACCTCCTCTCCGAACATTCCCTGGCCCGGCGACGCGACCAGCATGTTGGTTCCCAACGCGTCGAGCTTCTGCAGGAGTTGGGCCTTGCCGGACGCGGAGATGCCGACCACCGCGATCATCGTCGCGATACCGATGGCGATGCCGAGGGCGGAGAGCACCACCCGCATGGGGCGGGCGCGCAGCCCGGCCGAGCCGACGTGCAGCACCTCGCGCGGGCCGAGGGACGCCGGGGAGAGCATGCCGCGCCTCACCGCTCCGCGCTCCCGGGGGCCACGGGCCCGCCGTCCGGCCCGGGGGCGGCCCGGCCGGCGTACGTCCGGGTGCCGTCGGCCATCGGCCCTTCGTCGGTGACCACTTGGCCGTCGCGGATCCGCACCTGCCGGGGCAGCTGCGCGGCGATGTCGCTGTCGTGAGTGATGACGGCGATGGTGGCGCCCTCCTTGTTGAGGTCGTGCAGCAGTGCCATGACCGCCGCGCCGGAGGCCGAGTCCAGCGCTCCGGTCGGTTCGTCGGCCAGCAGCAGGTCCGGTTCGCCGACCACCGCGCGGGCGATGGCCACCCGCTGTTTCTGACCGCCCGACAGCTCGTGCGGCCGGTGGGTCATACGGTCCGCGAGGCCGACCCGGTCCAGCGCGTCGGCGGCCCTGCGGCGGCGCTCGGCGCGCGGCAGCCCGGAGTAGAGCAGCCCTTCGGCGACGTTGTCCCGCGCGCTGATGCCGGGCACCAGGTGGAAGGACTGGAAGACGAAGCCGATGTGCCGGGCGCGCAGTGCGGAGAGCCTGCGGTCGGTGAGCGAGGCGATGTCGTGGCCCGCGATGGTGACCGATCCGGCCGTCGGGCGGTCCAGGGTGCCGATGATGTGCAGCAGGGTGGACTTGCCGGAGCCGGACGGGCCGACGATGGCCAGCAGTTCCGCGCGCACGACCCGCAGGTCCACGCCGCGCAGCGCGGCGACCCCGCCCGGGTACTCCTTGGTGACCCCGGTCAGCTCGATGACGTGTCCGGGAGGACGGCCCGCGGGGTCGGCCGGGCCGGTGGCGCCGCTGATGTCACCGACGCCGCCCGGATCACCGCCACCGCCGAATTCGCTGAGGTCCGTGCGGGCGCTCATGCCTTCGGCACCCCGACCTTCGTGCCCGGCTTCAGTCCCCCACCGGATATCTCCACCCGGCCCTGCCCGAACATGCCCAGCTTCACGCGGACGTCGCGCACCCTGCCGCCCTCGACGACCTGTACGCCGAAGCCGCCGCCGGGCAGCGCGAGCAGGGCGTTGACCGGCACGGTCAGCACGTCCTCGCGGACCTCGCCGACGATGTCGACCGTCACCGGCGCCTGGTCGAAGGCGGTGACCTTGCCCGGATCCGTGAAGGTGATCCGGGCGGTGATCTTCGGGGTCTTGCCCGACGGGTCGCCGCCCTCCTCGGTGATGTCGCGGTCGACGGAGGCGACCTTGCCCGGGGCGGAGCCGCCACCGGGCAGCTGCACCGTCACCTTGGTGCCGGGCTTCGCCAGGTCGGCCTGCGCGACATCGAGCTTGATCTGGACCTCCCGCGCGGAGCCGGTGGTGGTCAGCAACGGACGGCCGGGCGAGACCTGGTCGCCGACCGCCGCCTCCTTCTTCTTGATCCGCACCGCGCCCGGCTGGAAGGAGATCTGGTCCGGCCCGGTGGTGCCGGTCTGCTTCAGCCCGTGTGCCTTCTGCCAGCGCTTGACGGCCTCCGTGGTGCCGGGGGTGAACTCCTCGTCCACGGCCAGCGCGTCGCCGTATCCCAGGGCCCGCAGATTCTCCTTCAACTGCCGCACATCAGCGCCCTCGTCGCCCTGCTTCAAGGACCGGTACATCGGCTTCCCGCCGTACATCAGCCGGACGGTGCGGCCGTCGGTCTCGTACAGCGCGCCGTCGCGTTCCACCGTGGATCCGGTCGCGGGCAGCCAGGTCAGGGTGCCCGCCGCACCGCCGTTGACCTTGCGTTCCCTGGCGTAGCCGAGCGACCCGTCGACCTGGGTGCTGCTGCTGAGGTCCTGGCGCTCGACGGTGTCGGTGTCCGGCGGAAGGGCGTCCTTCGGCCTCTGCTGCCCGGTGTCCTGCCGCCCGGTGACCGAGCCGATCGCCGCGCCGCCGCCCGCCAGCACGGCCGCGACCACCAGCGCGGAGACGAGATACTTCGTGCGGCCGCGCCGGGCGGCGGGCCGCCGCTCCTCAGCCGGCATTCCGGCCGCCGCACGCCGAGTTGGCCTTCTCGAACTTCTTCTTCTCGGCGCCCTTCGGTATCGGCATGGCCTTTTGCATCTCGTCGCCGCCGAACTTCGGGTCGGGCATGTTGAAGCCGTTCTCCCGCATGCACCGGGCGAACTCCAGCGCCTTGTCCTTGTCCGCCTGGCTCGGCCCGTCCGCACCGGCGCCTGGACCGCTGTCCTTGCACTCCTTGAATGCCTTCTTCATCTTCTCCGGGTCGGTCTTCGAGCCGCCGACGACCATGCTGCGCGGGTCCTGCCCCGGCTTGGGCTCCTCGACCTTCACCCCGTGGTCGCGCAGGCACTGGCGGTGCCGGTATGCCGCGTCCGCTTCCTTGCCCTTGCCGTTCGCGTCCGAGCCGCCGCCCGCGCCCTCGTCCGAGCCGCCGCCGGAGCACGCGGTGGCGAATATCGCCAACCCCGCCATCAACGATGCCGTCGCCACTGACGCCCTGCGCTGCCTCATGGTTTTCCTCCGTGCCGAATGCGGATGTGACCTGACGCGGCAGAGGCTGGCACCGGGCCGCCTTTCGTTTCTCTAACCGCTCTCCAACCGCCCGTCGCCAACGGCGCCACAGCGGTGAATTCCGCAGGTCCGGGCCGGTGCGGCGAAAGACGTTTACACCGCCGAAAGGTGGCCCTCGGGTAGACATGACGCATGCGCGTTCTGGTGGTGGAGGACGAGGAATTCCTCGCGGAAATGATTGCCGAGGGGCTGCGCCGCGACGCGATCGCGGCCGATGTCGCCCACGACGGCCGGGAGGCGTTGGCCAAACTGCGGCTCGGCGCGTACGACGTCCTCGTCCTGGACCGCGATCTGCCGGGAATGCACGGCGACGACGTGTGCCGCGAGGTCGTACGACAGCGGCTGCTGACCCGGGTACTGATGCTCACCGCGTCCGGCACGGTGCGCGACCGCGTGGACGGTCTGGGGCTGGGCGCCGACGACTATCTGACCAAGCCGTTCGCGTACGAGGAGCTGCTGGCCCGGGTCCTGGCGCTGGGCCGGCGCGCCCGCCCGGCCCTGCCGCCGGTCCTGGAGCGGGCGGGTGTCACCGTCGACACCGCCCGCCGCCTCGCGGTCCGCGACGGGCGCCCGCTCGCCCTGTCCCGCAAGGAGTTCGGGGTGCTGGAGGTGCTGCTGCGCGCCGAGGGCGCGGTGGTCAGCGGGGACGACCTGATCGAGGAGGTCTGGGAGGAGCACACCAGCTACCGCACCAACGCGGTGCGCGTGACCCTCAGCAAACTCCGCGCCAAGCTCGGCGAACCACCGGTGATCGAGACCGTGCCGGGCGCCGGCTACCGGATGGCCGAGGGCGGGCCGGCGGACGCGGTCCCACCGGTGGGCGAGGGTCGGCGGCGGACCGACGCGGTCGGGCCTGCGGGCGACGGCGCATGAGCACGTCCGCCACGGACCGCCCGATACCGCGGCCGCGATCGTCGCTCGGCCGCCGCTGGCTCCCCGGCAGCGAACGCGTCCGTCTCACCACCCTCTACGGCGGGCTGCTGGTGCTGGCCGGGGCCATGCTCATCGGCCTGGTCTACCTCCTGGTACGGCGCGGCCTGTACTCGTCGCTGAGCATGGCGGTCACCACCGCCACTCCCCGCAACCCCGGGCCCCTCGCCCCGAGCAGCGCCGCCACCGGCACACCCGTCCCCGGCCCGACCGTGGCGCCCGCCTCACCGCTTCCCGGGTACACCCCGGCGTTGCGTGACGGCGGGCTCTACAGCGTCACCAGGAACATCACCGACGCCGCCGAACAGGCCGCGCTCAGCCGCCTGCTGACCACCTCGCTGATCGCCCTGCTGGTCTTCGCCGTCGTCTCGGTGGCGCTGGCCTGGTGGATGGCCGGGCGGGTGCTGCGCCCGGTCTCCGTGATCACCCGCACCGCCCGTCGGCTCTCCGCCGCCAACCTGCACGAGCGCATCGCGCTGGACGCGCCCCCGGGCGAACTCAAGCACCTCGCCGACACCTTCGACGGCATGCTCGACCGCATCGAGCAGCTGGTCTCCGCGCAGCAGCGGTTCGCCGCCAACGCCGCGCACGAGCTGCGCACTCCGCTGGCCGTGCAGCGTGCCGCGGCCGAGATCGGGCTGGCCGACCCGGACCCGGACAACGTCCGGCGCATCCGCGGCAAGCTGATCGAAGTCGCCGAGAACAGTGAGCACCTGATCGAGGGTCTGCTGCTGCTGTCCGTCTCCGACCAGGGCCTCCAGCGACGGGAGGCGGTCGCGTTCGGTGCCGTCGCCGAAAGCGTCGCCGCCGAGTACGCCGACGACGCCTGGCGGCGCGGACTGACCATCGCCACCGACATCCACCCACTGACCGTCGACGGCGACCCCGTGCTGCTCGCGCACCTCGTGCGGAATCTGGTCGGCAACGCCGTACGCCACAACCGCCCCGACGGCCGGATCACCCTGCGCGTCGACGACCGGACGCTGGAGGTCAGCAACACCGGGCCGCAGATCCCCGAAGCGTCCGTCCCGTTTCTCTTCGAGCCGTTCCGCCGCCTGGAGGAACGCCGGCACGCCCCGGGAGAAGGCGCGGGTCTTGGCCTTTCGATCGTCGCGTCCCTCGCCCGCGCGCATGCCGCCACCGCCACCGCGCACCCCAACCCCGGCGGCGGTCTGACGGTCCGGGTCGCCTTCCCCGCCCGACTGCCCGACTGAGGGTCCGGGCTCCCTGAGCCCGCGCCCTTCCTCCTCGTACTTCCTCCTCGTAGCGGTAGACACCCCATCTATACATCGCATGTGTACTGCGTGTGTATAGTCCCCTGGGTCCGGCCGTTCGGTGCGCGGCGCACCAGGTCACGGCTCGTCGCCGCGGGCATGCGCCCTGCCCTCGGCGCCGGTCACCGCGCCGAACGCACGCGCACCACGCCCACGTCCGCATCCGCGTCGACGTCCGCGTGCCCAGCCACGTCCGAGGAGACCCGTATGCCGAAAAAGATGTCCGCGATCCGCCGCACGTCCATATCCGGGCT
This sequence comes from Streptomyces sp. NPDC017993, assembly GCF_044328065.1. Taxonomy (NCBI): domain Bacteria; kingdom Bacillati; phylum Actinomycetota; class Actinomycetes; order Kitasatosporales; family Streptomycetaceae; genus Streptomyces; species Streptomyces sp. NPDC017993. Next base: position 371,253 of record NZ_JBIRGO010000002.1, on the reverse strand, counting down.
GCTGACGGCCACCGCCCTGGTCCTGGCCCTCAGCGGCTGCGCCACGTATGACGTCACCTCGCCGGCCGACGCCCGCGCCGACGCGTCGGCCGGCCGAGGGAAGGCGAAGGACACGGAACTCGCCGCGGTCGGGAGCACGGCGGGCGAGGGCGGGCGGAGCGAGGACGGGAAGAACGGCGCTCCGGGGAACGGGAAGAGGGAGAACCGGCCGGATGGGGCCGGCGCCGACATCGACTGCCGCAAGGCCAAGTGCGTCGCGCTCACCTTCGACGCCGGCCCCAGCGAGCACACCCCGCGACTGCTGGACATCCTCAAGAAGGAGAAGGTGCACGCGACCTTCTTCATGCTGGGCGAGAACCATGTCGCCGAGCGCCCCGCCGACGTGCGGCGGATCGACGCCGAGGGCCATGAACTGGCCAACCACACCTGGTCGCACCGGATCCTCACCGACATCCCGCCGGAAGAGGCCCGTAAGGAGCTGTCCCGCACCCAGGACGCGGTCGAGAAGATCACCGGCAAGAAGCCGCGGCTGATGCGCCCGCCGCAGGGGAAGACCGACGAAGAGGTCTCCAGGATCAGCCGCGACCTCGGCCTCGCGCAGGTCCTGTGGAGCGTGACCGCCAAGGACTACCGAACCAACGACTCGGCCCTGATCACCGAGCGGGTGCTTGACCAGACCGAGCGCGACGGCATCATCCTGCTGCACGACATCTACCGGGGCACCGTGCCCGCCGTCCCGGGCATCATCAAGAAACTCAAGCAGCGCGGCTACACGATCGTGACCGTCTCCCAGCTGCTCTCACCGGCCGAGCCCGAGCCCGGCATGGTCTACCGCCCCTGAGCACCGGGCACCGAGCACCGAGCACCGAGCACCGAGCACCGGCAACGCCTCAACTGCGCTTTTCCGCAACGGCCTCGACCCGCCCCACCCGTCGGGCACCGCCGAACCGCTGCCACCAGTGGCGGCGCCGCAGGTGCACCGCACGGCCCAGCCTGCGCCCCAGCAGCAGATAGCCGATCAGCGCGCCGGTGCAGTTGAGAATCACGTCGTCGATGTCGAAGGCCCGCCCGGTGATGAGCGCCCCCTGCACCAGCTCCACCAGCAGCATCACCACCGCCGTGGCGGCCCCGACCCGGAGCGTCCCACGGGCCCCGGGCGCGAGCACCGGCAGCAGCACCCCGAACGGCACACCGAGCACGATGTTGCCGCCGAGCTGCTTCACCGTGTCGGCCAGGTGCGGCTGGCCGAGATAGTCGCGGATCGAGTCCCCCGGATGGAGGTTGGGGTGGGTCAGCGGCACCGAGGACGCCGACGGCGTCAGGGTGAGCCGGGCCAGTACCGCCGCGAACGCCACCATCGCGGCGAAGGCCGCCACCAGCAGCAGAACCCGGACGGCCATCGGGGCCCGAACGTCGCGGAGCTGCCAGGTATCGCCGTCCTGCTGGGTACGCGTCATGAGACCTCTCCCAGGGGTGCGTCACGTGCCGGGCGTCCGGCCGGACAGGTCCGCATCGGACACGCCACCCACGGCGTACGTCCGCGTCCCTGCCGCCCTGCTCGGTTACTGACCCCTCCGTACCGGCCGGAAAGTTCGATTACCCCCGGTAGGCCGAACCATGCGGCGGGACGGACGAAGAGGGGGCGCCGGACCGCCGGCACCCCCTCCCACCTCACTCCCGCCGCACCGCGCGGCCCCTCATCCCCGCGACGGTTCCGCCTCCACCCGCTTGCGGTCGGAGGGCGACGGCGACGCGGCCGGCGCCTCGGGCCCCGCCGCCCCGTTCGCCGGAGCCGGCCCCGGCGAACGCTGGGTCCCGGCCGGCTCGGTGTCCTGCGGGAACGTCAGCTGCCGGCTCTGCCACTCCAGGGCCGGGACGACCTCACGCCGCCACGTCGCGAACTGGTGGCTGCCCCGCGGCAGGATGATCGAGTCGACCGTCATCGGCGACTTCGCCGCACGCAGGAACTTCATGGTGTCCGGGTACCCCGGCTCGCCCTGGCGGCTGCTGGCCACCAGCGCGGAGACCTGCGGCGCGGGCAGATGCGCGAGCCGCCACAGCAGATCGTGCTCGCGCTCCCGCTGCGCGCCGGCCGCGCCGGTACCGAACAGGCTGCCCGTGGTGAGGTCGTCCTTGATGGCGTAGTCACCGGAGAGCGAGACGGCCGAGGTGTAGACCTTCGGGTTGCGCATCGCCAGCTGGAGCGAGCAGGTGCCACCGGACGAGTACCCGAACGCGCCCCAGGCACTGGGGTCCCGGCCGACGCGGTAGGCCGACTTCATCGCCTCCGGCAGATCCTGCGTGAAGAACGTCTCGGCCTGCGGCCCGCCCGGCACATCGACGCACTCGGTGTCACGCGGCGGCGCGATCGTGGGGCGCACCATCACGATCACCGTCGGCTGCATCCTGCCCTGCGCGATCAGCCGCCCCGCGTTCTGCGGCACCTGGAGATGCTGCGCGAGGTTCATGATGCCGCCGGGGTATCCGCTGATGACGACCATGACGGGGAAGCGCTGCCGGCGGAACTGCTGCTGGAAGTACTGCGGCGGGAGATAGACGAACCCGGGGTTGATGGCGCGCGAGCGCCGCCCCATGATGCGTACGGACTCGACCTTGCCGACCTTGTCCGCCGGGCCCTTGGGCAGCCCGCTCACCTGATCGAGGCCCTGCGGACCGGCCGGTTGGACCAGACCGCCCTTGAGACTCCCGACGGAGGCGTACTGCCCGTCACCGGCGTTCACCGACACCGGGGCCTTCTCGTTGTTGCCCAGCAGCTCGTCCCAGCTGCCGTAGAACTGGAAGCTGGAATTCACCGCCAGCGCGAGGGCGGACACGATCGACAGCTGCGTGACCACGATGGCACCGAGCCTGCCCAGGACGGGCCGCACCCCGCGCCGCGACAGCCGGGGCCAGAACCGGACCGTGGCGGCCACACAGGCCAGGGCCAGCACGACCACCGTGTATTCGAGCGACTGACTGGTCAGCCCCATGCGCCTACATCTCCCGTCACCCTCGAAAGGGTTCTTGCCTTTTACCGGCCGCCTAGAGGCACAACGGGCGGCTCAGGACAATGGTCACCGGAGAAGATGGGCGCACCTGCGCATCGGATACCTGAACGACCTACTTCTTACCCAGCTCTTGCCTCCTCGTTTCCGCGGCGTGATGTGGCGGGCCGGGCCGCACCTGGGGCAGTTCCCCGGCGGCCGGGCGCCCCTCCCCCCGGATACAGGGGCGCCCGGCTCGCGCGGGGTGGACGGCGGGGGTCAGACCCCGATGTTCCGCCCGTCCATGCGCCAGACGCTCACCACGGACGGGCGCACCAGCGTGTCCGGCCCGTCGGGCCACTGCGACGCCGGCTTCTCCACACTCGCGCCGTCCAGCTCGCCCGGGTGCTGCACCGCGACCAGCACCCGGCGGTCCTGCACGATCGGGCCGCAGGTCTCGGCCCCGTTCGGCACGGTCAGGAACTGCCGGACCTGGCCCCGCCGTTCCCCCGCGGTCGCCACACCGAACAGCCCGTCATGGCTGCCCAGCGCGTTGCCGTCCGTCGAGATCCACAGGTTCCCGTACGCGTCGAAGGTGAGGTTGTCCGGGCAGGAGATCGGGCTGACCTGGTCCTTGGGGAATCCGCCGTAGTACGTGGCCGGGTCCTCCGGGTCACCGCACACCAGGAAGAGCCGCCAGTGGAAGCGGTGCGCCGACGGGTCGTCCCGGTGCTCGGTCAGCTCCAGGATCTGCCCGTGCTTGTTGCCGTTGCGCGGGTTCACCTCGTCCGCGGCGGCCTTGCCGGCCTTCCCCCGGTCGCTGTTGTTCGTCAGCGCGACATAGACCCGCCCGGTGCGCGGGCTGGGCTCGACGTCCTCGGGGCGGTCCATCTTCGTGGCGCCCACCTTGTCGGCGGCGAGCCGGGTGAAGACGTAGACCTCCTCGGCGGTCATGCCCGGCACGTACGACGTGTCCCCGCTCGCCAGTGCGATCCACTCGCCCGACCCGTCGAACTCGCCGTCCTTGGGGAGCTTCCCGGAGCCGTCGATCTCCTGCGGGGCGCTGTCCCCGGTGAACTTGGCCGCGTACAGGGTCCCCTCGTCCAGCAGCGTGCGGTTGTGCTCCCGCGCGGCCCGCCCGCCGCCCCGCTTCATGCGCTTGTTGGCGACGAACTTGTAGAAGTAGTCGAACTTCTCGTCGTCGCCCATGTAGAGGACGGGCCGGCCGTCCGCCGTCAGCCGCGGCTCGGCGGCCTCGTGCTTGAACCGTCCGAGCGCCGTCAGCTTGCGCGGGGTCGCGTCCGGGTCGAACGGGTCGATCTCCACCACCCATCCGAAGCGATGCACTTCGTTCGGCTCGCGGGCGACGTCGAACCGCTTGTCGAAGCGCTCCCACTTCCGCTCGCTGGCGGCTCCGGTGAGCCCGTACCGCTTGAGCCGGGCGGCGGCCACCGGGTCGGTGACGGAGCCCGCGTTGGCGAAGTACTGGTTGAAGTTCTCCTCGCCGGACAGCACCGTGCCCCAGGGCGTGATGCCGCCACCGCAGTTGTTGAGCGTGCCGAGGATGCGGGTGCCCTCGGGGTCCGCGGACGTCTTCAGCAGATCGCTGCCCGCGGCCGGTCCGGTGACCTCGAACGGCGTGGTGCCGGTGATCCGCCGGTTGAGGTGGTGGCGGGTCACCGCCGTCAGCTTGCCGGTGCGCCGCTCCTCCTGCGCGACGAGCACGGACAGCCCATGGGCCGCCCAGCCGATCTCGGCCTGCTCACGGGTCGGCGCATCCGGGTCGTATCCGGCGAACATCAACTGCTCGTCGGTGTACTCGTGGTTGATGACCAGCAGCTGCCGGTCCCGCTCGCCCGGCAGGTCCAGTACGGCCATGTAGTCGTTGTTGTAGCCGAACTGCCCGGACTGCGCCGCGGCCGACTGCCGGTCGGGGTGGAAGGCCGGCGCACCCCGCAGAATCGGGTCACCCCAGCGAATGACGACATTCTGCTCATGGCCCTCGGACACCACCACCGCATCGGCGGTGTTCGGGGCCACGGTCGCGAACCGCAGCCCCCGCGCGGCCTTGCCGGTCTTGCCGCCCGTGGCGCCCTGGCCCGCGGGCGCGGGGCCGTCGGCCTGCGCGGCGGCGGCCTCCTGCGCTCCGGCGCCGAGCGGCAGCGCACCGCCGGCCGCCCCCGCGACGGTCACCACGGCAGCCGCTCGCACGACCGAACGCCGCGACAGCGCACCGGTGATGACATCACCGACATAGTCGTTGTCGCTCACATTCGGCGTCTCGTGAAAACAGGCGTCGCCACAGCGGTACCGGCAGGTCATGGCCGAACGCCCGCCGGGATGCGAGCCGATCAGCGGCAGGAACTTGCGCACGCTCTCCCCCTTGGTATGAATCCGTGGACGAACCGCCCGCACCCTCCGCCGGCCGCGGCCCGCGCCCGTCAGGGCCCGAGGCATCGAAAGGGCATCGAACGGCGTCGAACGATTCGCCGTGACGCTAAGGGCACCGCCCCGCCGGACGGCATCGCAAACATGAACGTGCGGTGAATCCGGGACCACCAGGAGTCATCCGGGGCGCCAGGAGACCCCGCGCCTCCCTACGGACGGTCAAACGGCGGGCGGGGAACGGGTGTACCGATTCGATAGGGGTTCGCCGGCTCACCGAGGCCGGCAGGGCCGGTCGCCTTACGGCGGGTCAGTGACCTCGTGAGGGGCGCGTGCCGCTTCCCGGGTGACGAATTGGCGACGAGTTGGCGTCACCTCGCTCCATGCGTGCGCCCCACTTGCGAGCTCCGCGTGCGCCCCTCACCGGGAGGCCAAAGAGTGCCCACCGCACCCCGCCCCGTCGTCCGTTGTCCCGGCCCGTCCCTGGTCAGAAGCCCGGCGCGGAGGCACACCGGCCGCGCATCGCGCCGCGCCACAGGCCATCGGCTCCCCGCGCCTCCGCGACGCACGCCCCCTGGCCGAAACCAGATCGTGCCCAGCCACCCCCGGATGGCCCACCACACAAGGCGCGGGGTCCCACGATGAGGCAGGTGCAGGCCGCTACCCTTACGTATCCGTCCTGGTCAGGGACATGTCTGTGCTTCACGGACATTCGCCGCACCCACCACACGCAAGAGAGGTCCGCCGATGGGCATTCGGAGTCTGCTGCGCAACGCTTTCGGTCGCTCCAAGGCGACCCGTGAAGAAACCGGCGCGGCACCGAGCGGCGCCGATACGCCGGAATCGGCGACGATTCCGGAGGCCCGCGAGGAGTCCACCCCGGTATCCGCCACCGCCGCCCCCGAAGCGGAGGTCCCGGCCGCCCGCACGGCCCCCACCGAGGCCGCCGCACCGGAGCCCACCCCGACGACGGCATCGCTGCCGGCCCAGGGCAGCCCGCTTGACGACCGTACGGAGGCTCCGGCACGCGAGGAGTCGGCCGTACGGACCGAGTCCGAGCCCGAGTCGGCCCGGCCCTCGGCCAAGGAGGCCAAGGAGGCCGACAAGCCGGCCGCGGCCACCGCCTCCAGCGTCGCTGACGAGCCGGAGACGGAGAGCGACGCGAAGGCGGCGGCGTCGAAGTCGAAGGAGGCGAAGTCGAAGGAGGGGAAGGCCCCCAAGGCCACCGAGACCGCTGAGGTCGCTGAGGTCGCTGAGGAGTCGTCAACGTCCGCGGCCACCCCCGCGACCGGTACCCCCGACACCTCCGACACCATCTCCGACCTGGTGAGCCAGGCGTTCGACAAGCCGGCCGCGAGCCCGGCCCCGGCCGCCGAGCCGACGGAGGCCGTGAAGCCGGCGAAGGCCGTAAAGCCCGCGAAGGCCGTGAAGCCGGCAGCGGACAAGCCCGCGAAGGCCGAGCCGAAGCCGAAGGCCGAGCCGAAGGCCGAGCCGGCGCCCGCCGCAAAGGTGGAGCCGAAGCCCGAGGCCAAGCCCGAGCCCGCCGCCGCGACCTCCAAGGCCACCGCTGCCACCCCTGCCACCACCCCGGCAGCGGACGACCTGGACGCTCCGAAGGATGCAGTTGCCTCCCCGGCGCTCTCCCTCAGCAAGGTCGAAGCCACCGCACCCGGCCTGGTCAGCCTCTACAAGGCCGCGTCCACCACCCTGGAGAAGCACGGCCTCGCCACCCAGCGCGCCGCCGTCTACCTGGTCCTCGACCGTTCCGGCTCGATGCGGAACTACTACAAGGACGGCACGGTCCAGAACCTCGCCGAGCAGGCCCTCGGCCTCTCCGCCAATCTCGATGACGACGGCACCGTCCCGGTCGTCTTCTTCTCCACCGACATCGACGGCTCCGCGGAGCTGGACCTCGCCCACTACGAGGGCCGGATCGAGGAGTTGCACGCGGGCCTCGGCCACATGGGCCGTACCAACTACCACTGGGCGATCAACGCCGTGGTCGAGCACTACAAGAAGTCCGGCAGCACCGCCCCCGCCTTCGTCATCTTCCAGACCGACGGCGCGCCGACCTCCAAGCCGGCGGCCGAGAAGGCGCTGTGCGAGGCGGCCGGGCTCCCGATCTTCTGGCAGTTCATCGGCTTCGGTGACCCGGACGCGAAGGGCTTCGACTTCCTTCGCAAGCTCGACGACCTGGCCGTACCGGACAAGCGTGTCGTCGACAACGCCGGCTTCTTCCACGCCGGCCGTGACCCCCGCGGCCTCTCGCCCGACGAGCTGTACCAGCAGCTGATGGTCGAGTTCCCCGAGTGGCTCACCGAGGCCCGCGCCGCCGGGGTCCTCAAGGACAACTGACCCCACCCGCCCACGCATTCACCACCACCGGCCGCGGCCGGGCCCCACCGGGCCCGCCGCGGCCGACGCGTTTCCGCCCGGCACCGCCCGCCGCATCCGCATCCGGATCCGGATCCGCCAACTCCCTTTCGCTTCATTGCTTTCCGCCCACCACGCCGGCCCGGAGAAAGCGCACCCGGATACGCACAACGGATACATCCCCGCATTCAAGCGGTGTGTGCCGGCCCGGAATTGCGCGGATAAATACCCGCAGAACCGGACCCTCCATTGCCGAACACCTCCCTCTCGCGCGGCCCGAAGAGACCCCCGCAGCTATGGTGGGCGTCCGACTCCGGCCGCATTTACCGGGGCGCACATCACCTGGGGGAGAAAGAATGAGCACGCCGCAGCAGCCGCAATCCGGATACGGATACGGGGCCAATCCGGGATACGGCGCCCAGCCCGGCGTGCCACAGCCCGGCCCGCCGGGCGGCTATCCGCAGCAGCCGCCTCAGCCGGGCCCCCAGGCCCCCGGGGCGTACGGACAACCGGCCTACGGCGGGCCGCCGCCCCCTCAGTTCGGCGCGCCCCAGCAAACGCCGTACGGCTACGGCGGCCCCGGCATGCCACCGATTCCGCCGAAGAGCGGCACCGCCAAGGTCTGGGGCATCCTCGGCGCGATAGCCGGCGTCCTCGTGATCGGCACCCTGGTGTCCACCGGCATCTTCCGGGGCGGCGCGAGCGGCGGGAGCTCCGCAGACACCGGGCCGAAATACAAGATCACGGTGCCGCGGACGCTCGTCGGCGGGGAGTACAAGCTGTCCAAGGACATCTCCCAGGAGGCCCAGAGTTCGGTGCCGACCGACGGGAGCAATTCGCACGGCATGAAGACCGTCGGAGGGCAGTACACCAGCGGCACGAAATCGATGGTGATGCTCGGCATCTACGGCACCATCGACGACCCCGAGCTGGCGATCGACCACACCATCCAGGGCATGACCAAGGACGGAAAGACCGAAGTCGCCGTTGATGACAAGGAGTTCACGCCGAGCGGCGGCGGAAAGCCGCTGACCTGCGGTGTGGATGTGCGTCAGCAGATGGGCCAGAAGATCACTCTGGGATTCTGCGTATGGGCCGATTCCAGCACCAGCGGCAATGTCGCCGAAACCGATGCCACGGAATTGTCGAAGGATCCGGCGTCGGTCGATCTGCAGGCACTCGCCGACAAGGCGGGCAAGATCCGCACCGAGGTCACGGCCCCGCTGGGCTGACCGGCCCCGCCCCCGTGCGAGGTAGCGCCGAGCTGCCTAGGCTGAGTGGGTGAAATATCCCTGTTGCTCGTTTATGTACGGGCAGCGGGGAGTGGCCGTACCGGCGAGCGGCCGTACGCCTCCGCCGGGCCGACGACCGGCGGAGGCGGGTCTTGATGAGCGAAGCGGGCCGAACGGGAAGCGCTCCGACTCCCGGCACCACTCCCAGTTGGGCAGTGGAGCAGAAACCGGATCCGCACCGCTGGTGGGGGCTCGTGGTGATCGCGCTCGCCCAGCTGATGGTGGTGCTGGACGCGACGATCGTGAACATCGCCCTGCCCTCGGCACAGCGCGACCTCGGGATGTCGGACGCCAACCGGCAGTGGGTGATCACCGCCTACACGCTCGCCTTCGGCGGGCTGCTGCTGCTCGGTGGCCGGATCGCCGACCTGGTGGGGCGGAAGAAGACCTTCATGCTCGGCCTCGTCGGCTTCGCGATCGCCTCCGGGCTGGGCGGCGCGGCATCCAGTTCCGGGCTGCTGTTCGGGGCCCGCGCCCTCCAGGGCGCCTTCGGGGCACTGCTGGCGCCGGCCGCCCTGTCCTTGCTGACCACGACGTTCACCATCGGCAAGGAACGCAGCAAGGCCTTCGGGATCTACGGTGCCATCGCGGGCGGCGGCGCGGCGATAGGACTGATCGCAGGCGGCCTGCTGACGGAGTACCTGAACTGGCGCTGGTGCCTGTACGTCAACATCCCCGTCGCGGCCCTCGCCCTGGTCGGCGCGATGGTCTTCCTGCACGCGAAGCCCGTTCGCGGCCGCGCCCACCTGGACGTACCGGGTGCGGTGCTGGGCTGCGGCGGACTGGTCGCCATCGTCTACGGGTGCAGTGAGGCCCAGCCGCGGGGCTGGGGCGACGCCCTGGTGCTCACGGCGCTGCTGGGTGGCGCGCTCCTGCTGGTGGCCTTCACCTGGTGGCAGGGCCGGGCCCGCCACCCGCTGCTGCCGCTGCACATCGTGCGGGACCGCAACCGCGCCGGCGCGTTCCTGACCATGGGTCTTGCCCTCATCGCGCTGTTCGGCATGTTCCTGTTCATGACCTACTACCTCCAGGTCGTGCTCGGATACTCGCCGCTCCGCACGGGCCTGGCGTTCCTGCCGATGACGGCGATGATCATCATCGGCTCGACCCAGATCTCGGCCCGCCTGCTGCACCGCCTCGCCCCGCGCATCCTGCTGGTGCCGGGTGCGGTGCTCGTCGCCGTGGGGCTGTATCTGCTGACGTACCTGACGGCGGAGCCCGCGTTCGTCTCGCACGTCCTGCCCGCCGAACTCCTCGTCGGCCTCGGCATGGGCCTGATCTTCATGCCGGTGATGGCGACCGCGACGGCCGGAGTGGCGCCGCGGGATTCCGGCGTCACCTCGGCGACCGTCAACACCGCGCAGCAGGTGGGCGGTTCGATCGGGACGGCCCTGCTGAACACGATCGCGACGTCGACCAGCGCGACGTACATCGGGAGCCATCTCATCCAGGCCACACAGGACAACGGCGGCCGTCTCACCCCGGCCCTGCGGGACTCCGTGATCAAGGAGGGCGTGGTGCACGGGTTCAACGTGGCGATCGGAGTGGCGGCCGGGGTCATGCTGCTGGCCGCGCTCATCGCCGGGCTGATGGTCACCGCACGCGCGCCGCAGCACGGCGAGGCCCCGGCGGACCGCGCGGCATCCGCCGACGCACCCGTGTGAGCCCGCCTCCGAGCACCTGACGGCGGCGACTCCGGCACGCCGTCCGCGTTCCCCTGCCCCCGTGCACCCTGGTGCGTGAGGGCGCCGGCGGACCCGTAAAAGCCCGCGCGGACGCCCCCACCCCGTCCAGTACGATATTGACGTTCCGTAAAGCAAATCCTCACTCACCGTAGCGACTTGGGAGCAGCCGGCAATGGCTCGACACCTCATCACCAGCGCCCTTCCGTATATCAACGGGATCAAGCACCTGGGCAACATGGTGGGGTCCATGCTCCCGGCCGATGTCTATGCCCGGTATATGCGTCAGCGCGGGCACGACGTGCTCTACATCTGCGCGACGGACGAGCACGGCACGCCCGCGGAGCTGGCCGCCAAGGCCGCCGGGCAGTCGGTCGACGCGTTCTGCGCCGAGCAGCACGACAAGCAGAAGGCGATCTACGAAGGCTTCAGCCTGCAGTTCGACTACTTCGGCCGCAGCTCCTCGCCGGAGAACGTCGAGCTGACGCAGCACTTCGCGCGCAAGCTGCAGGAGAACGGATTCATCGAGGAGCGGGCGATCCGCCAGGTCTTCTCGATCGCCGACGACCGCTTCCTGCCCGACCGCTACATCGTCGGCACCTGCCCGCACTGCGGCTACGACAAGGCGCGCGGCGACCAGTGCGAGAACTGCACCCGCGTCCTGGACCCGACCGACCTGATCGACGCGCGCTCGGCGATCAGCGGCAGCGGTGAGCTGGAGGTGCGGGAGACCAAGCACCTCTTCCTGCTCCAGTCGAAGCTCCAGCACGAGGTCGAGGGCTGGCTGGAGGGCAACGGCAGCAAGGACTGGCCGACCCTCGCCTCCTCCATCGCGCACAAGTGGCTGACGGAAGGTCTCCAGGACCGCGCGATCACCCGCGACCTGGACTGGGGCGTCCCGGTGCCGGCCGATGTGTGGCCCGAGCTGGCGGCCGAGGGCAAGGTCTTCTACGTCTGGTTCGACGCCCCGATCGAGTACATCGGGTCGACGAAGGAGTGGGCGGACCAGGCGCCGGAGGAGCGCGACTGGAAGTCCTGGTGGTACGAGGCCGACGACGTCCGCTACACCGAGTTCATGGCCAAGGACAACGTCCCGTTCCACTCGGTGATGTTCCCCGCCACCCAGCTCGGCACCCGCGAGCCGTGGAAGAAGGTCGACTTCCTCAAGGCCTTCAACTGGCTGAACTACTACGGCGGGAAGTTCTCGACGTCGCAGCAGCGCGGCATCTTCACGGACGCCGCCCTGGAGCTGCTGCCCGCCGACTACTGGCGCTACTTCCTCATCGCCAACGCCCCCGAGTCGGACGACACGTCCTTCACCTGGGAGCTGTTCTCCGCGTCGGTCAACAAGGACCTCGCGGACACCCTCGGCAACTTCGTCAACCGGGTGCTGTCCTTCTCGCGCAAGCGGTTCGGCGACGACGTGCCGGCGGGCGCGGAGGCGGGCGCCGCGGAGCAGAAGCTGGGCGAGGAGATCGCCGGGCTGCTGGCCGAGTACGAGGGCCACATGGAGGCCCTCCAGTTCCGCAAGGCGGCTGCCTCGCTGCGCGCCCTGTGGAGCGCGGGCAACGTCTACCTGGAGGAGAAGGCCCCGTGGCTGGAGATCAAGACTGACAAGGACGCGGCGGCGCTGACGCTGCGGACGGCCATGAACCTCATCCACCTGTACGCCATCGTCTCCGAGCCGTTCATCCCGGCATCGGCGAAGGCCATGCGGGACGCCTTCACTCTGGAGAACGACACGGCCGTGTGGGTCTCCCCGGAGGAGGCGAAGGCGCTGGCCTCGGTTCCCGCGGGCACGCCCTTCACCGTGCCGCCGGTGCTCTTCGCGAAGGTCACCGAGGACGACCTGGAGTCCTACCGCGAGCGCTTCGGCGGCGAGGACGACGCCTGAGCGAGCGGGCGCCCCAGCACCCCTTTCCTGCATGCCCTCGGACCGACCGGTCCGGGGGCATGCGGTGTTCCGGGCCCGGAACACCGCACCTGGCAGGCAGCGCGCACCCGGCAGCGCACCGCACGCGGCACGGCCGAGGGCCCGGCACCCTCGCGGGTCCCGGGCCCTCGGCCGGTGAACGTGCCGCCGCCGCTACTTCACCTGCGGCTTGCGGATCGACAGGTGGAGCTCCTTCAGCCGGGCCTCTTCGACCTCGCTCGGGGCGCCCATCAGCAGGTCCTGGGCGTTGCCGTTGAGCGGGAAGGCGATGGTCTCGCGGATGTTGGGCTCGTCGGCCAGCAGCATGACGATGCGGTCGACGCCGGGGGCGATGCCGCCGTGCGGCGGGGCGCCGAACTTGAAGGCGCGGAGCATGCCGCCGAACTCCGCCTCGACGGCGTCCTTGTCGTAACCGGCGATCGCGAAGGCCTTGTACATGACCTCGGGCTCGTGGTTACGGATCGCGCCGGAGGACAGCTCGGTGCCGTTGCAGACGATGTCGTACTGCCAGGCCAGGATGTCCAGCGGGTCCTTGGTCTCCAGCGCCTCCAGGCCGCCCTGCGGCATGGAGAAGGGGTTGTGCGAGAACTCGATCTTTCCGGTGTCCTCGTCCTTCTCGAACATCGGGAAGTCGACGATCCAGCAGAAGCGGAACTCGTCCTCGACGAAGTGCCCGGTGCGCTTGGCCGCCTCGACGCGGACCGCGCCCATGATCTTGGAGACCTCGTCGAACTCACCGGCGCCGAAGAAGATCGCGTGACCCGGCTTGAGGTCCAGCGCCGCGACCAGCGACTTCACGTCGTCCTCGGTAAGGAACTTGGCGATCGGGCCGCTCAGCGTGTTGTCGTCGCCGACCCGGACCCAGGCCAGGCCCTTCGCGCCCTGCTGGACGGCGAAGTCACCCATCTGGTCGAAGAACTTCCGCGACTGGTCGGCGGTGTCCGGCACGGCCAGCGCGCGTACGTGCTTGCCGGCGAAGGCCTTGAAGCCGGAGCCCGCGAAGACGTCGGAGACATCCACCAGCTCCAGCTCGGCACGCAGGTCCGGCTTGTCGGAGCCGTACTTGAGCATCGACTCGCGGAACGGGATGCGCGGGAAGGGGGAGGTCACCTTGCGGCCGTTGCCGAACTCGGTGAAGAGCTCGGTCATCAGCTGCTCGATCGGACCGAAGACGTCCTCCTGCTCGACGAAGCTCATCTCGACGTCGAGCTGGTAGAACTCGCCCGGCGAACGGTCCGCGCGGGCGTCCTCGTCGCGGAAGCAGGGCGCGATCTGGAAGTAGCGGTCGAAGCCGGCGATCATCAGCAGCTGCTTGAACTGCTGCGGAGCCTGCGGCAGCGCGTAGAACCTGCCGGCGTGCAGCCGGGAGGGGACCAGGAAGTCGCGGGCGCCCTCGGGGGACGTCGCGGACAGGATGGGCGTCGCCATCTCGTTGAAGCCCATCGCGGTCATCTTGTGCCGCATGGCGGAGATGACGGCGGTGCGCAGCAGGATGTTGCGGTGCATGCGCTCGCGGCGCAGGTCCAGGAAGCGGTATTCGAGGCGCTTCTCCTCGTTGACACCGTCGTCCGCGTTGATCGTGAAGGGGATCTGCTCGGCGGCGCCGAGCACCTCGACCGCGCCGACCTCGATCTCGATCTCGCCGGTCGGCAGGTCGGGGTTGACGTTGTCCGCGCCGCGCGCGCTGACCTTGCCGTCGATGCGGACGACGGACTCCTTGGTCAGCGAGCCGAGCGCCTCGTTGGCGGGGGTGCCGGGACGGGCGACGAGCTGCACCAGACCGTAGTGGTCGCGCAGATCGATGAAGAGGATGCCGCCCAGGTCACGACGATTGTGCAGCCAGCCGCTGAGGCGGACGTCGGTGTCGACGTCCGCGGCTCGGAGCTCGCCGCAGTTATGGGACCGGTACCGATGCATCGCTCATCCAAGTCGTCGCGAGTCGAGGTGGGGAGTTGTGGGAGAAGGGGAGACACGGGACTCGAACGCCCGATCGATCACCCGGCGGATCACCCGAAAGACCACCCCAGTGTTGGCATAACCGCTCCAGGTTACCGCCCCGGCCCCCGCCGTTTCGTTGACATATACCCATCAGGATTCGCCCGAGGGCGAGCGGGGGAGCGCGGTTGGGACGATGGTCACATCCAGCTCACTGGCCGGGCTCCGCCAAACCCACCTAAAGTGATGCAATGCGCACCAAGGATCTCCTGGCCGCCATCGCGACCGGCCTGTGGCGCTGGGACAACGCGACGGGCCGGGTGACCCTCGACGCCGAAGCCGCCCGGCTGCTCGGGCTACCCGCGGAGCCCGTCGAACTGACCGAGGCCGCGGTGCGCTCCCGTTTTCATCCCGTCGACTTCGCCGAGATCAACGGGGTGGTCAATCTCGCCATCGCCGAGGAGACGCTGGCCGAGGCCCGGCTACGGATCGTCGACGAGCGCGGCAGGGTGCTGCGGATCGTCCGCTCCCGCTCCCGCCCCCGCATGGTCGACGGTGACTTCGAGCTGGTCGGCACCCTCCAGGAGGTCCCCGAGCCGCAGCCGGGCACCGCCGCCGCGCACACCCCCATCACCGGCGACTGGCGCCGCTCCCGTGAGGCGTTCCTGCTCGACGCGGGACGGGCCCTGGCCGAGGCCCGCTCCACCGCCGAGGTGCTGCGGGTGGCGGCCGGCCTTTCCATGCCGGGATTCATGCCGGACGGCCTCGCCGTCTTCGGGATCGAGGCCGACCGGATCTCGGTCATCGGCCACCACGGCCACCACGCAGGCGATGAGCAGCCGTTCCTCGACATGCCGCTGGACACCGACTATCCGGCCGCCGAGGTGATCAGGACCGGCCGGGCGATCTACCTCGCCACGCCCGACGACTACCGCAGCCGCTTTCCGGCCGCCTGGCCGCTGGCGTCCCGCTTCGACCGGACGTCGTGGGCGTTCCTGCCACTGGTCAACGCCGGCCGGACGGTCGGCGCCTGGATGGCGGGATTCGACCGGCCGGTGTCCTTCACGCCCGATGAGCGCTCGGTCCTCACCACCGTCGCCCGGATGCTGGCCCAGGCACTGGCCAGGGCCGGGGTGCAGGAGTCGCAGCAGGAGCTGTCGGTGGGGCTGCAACGCAGCATGATGCCGACGGTCCAGCCGGACATTCCCGGGATGAAGGTCGCGGCCCGCTACATCCCCACCGGCGGCGGCCTGGAGGTCGGCGGCGACTGGTACGACATGATTCCGCTGCCGTCCGGCCGGATCGCCCTGGTCATCGGGGACGTCCAAGGGCACGACGTACGGGCCGCCGGCCTGATGGGACAGCTGCGGATCGCCCTGCGCGCCTACGCCTCCGAGGGCCACCACCCCGACGCGGTGCTCTCCCGGGCCTCCCGCTTTCTGGCCGGGATCAACGAGACCGCGTCCCGCGGCGACGGCGAGGACCAGCGCTTCGCGACGTGCCTGTACATCGAGGTGGACCCGGCGACCGGCCTGCTCGACATCGCCCGGGCCGGCCACCCCGACCCGGCGATCCGGATGAGCGACGGCACCCTCCTGGTGCGCCCCACCGCGGGCGGCCTGCCGCTGGGCATCGACCCGGACACCGACTACCCGACCACCCGGCTCGTCCTGGAGCCCGGCGAGACCATGCTGGTGTGCACCGACGGGCTGATCGAGACCGGCGGCCACGACCTGGAGACCGGCTGGGCCCGGCTGCGCGACCTCATCGAGGCGTACGAGGGCGGGGAGGACGGCGTGGCGCTGGAAAAGCTCGCCGACACCCTGGTGCAGGCCGTGCACGGGCCGCCCTCGCACCACACCACCGGGCCGCTGGTGGACCGCCGCGAGGACGACATAGCGGTCCTGCTGCTGTCCCGCGAGGGCGGCAGCTGCGGGGTGGGCACCGGTGGTCGGCTGGCGCAGCAGCCCGTACGGCGCACGGTGCTCTCCGTCGCGCAGGCCGAGCCGGAGCGGATAGCCGCGGCCCGCCGGCAGATCCGGGACGTGCTGCACGACTGGGCCGACCCGGACCAGGTCGATTCAGCGGTGCTGCTGGTCTCCGAAATGGTCACCAACGTCCTCACGCACACCGACGGGGACGCGCTGCTGGTCGCCGAGATCTCCGGGGAGCGGGGCGGCCGGCGCCTGCGGGTCGAGGTCTCCGACGGCAGCGACGAACTGCCGCACCGCCGCAGCCCCGGCGAGCTGGCGTCCTCGGGGCGCGGCCTGGTCCTGATGGACCTGCTGGCCGGCTCGTGGGGCGTGGACCCGCGCGGGGACGGCAAGTCGATCTGGTTCGAGAGTGACGAGGACCAGGGCGTGCAGGCCGACGCGGTGCCGCAGCACCCCCTCGCACCTGCGCGCGCGCCGGGCCTGCCGGTGCCTCCCGCCCCCTCCTCGGACGCCGGCCCGGGGCCGTCCCGTCAGGAGGAGTTCGCGGACGATCCCGCCGAGTCGGCTCCCGAGTCCGCGGCGTAGTGCCGTCGCAGCTCGTGGAGCACGCCGGAGACGGCAGCGGTCAGCGGTACGGACAGCAGCATGCCGAGGATTCCGGCGACGCTCGCGCCGGCCGTGATCGCCAGCATCACCGTCGCCGGGTGCATCTGGACGGTACGGCTCTGGATCATCGGCTGCAGGACGTGCCCCTCCAGCACCTGTACGGCCAGGACGACGCCGAGCACCCACAGCGCGATCACGAAGCCGCGGTCCGCGAGCGCCACCAGGATCGCCACCGCGCCGGAGATGAACGCGCCGAGGTAGGGGATGTAGGCGCCGACGAAGACCAGTGCGCCCAGGCCCAGCGCCCCCGGCACCTGGAGGATCAGCAGGCCCACGGTGATGCAGAGGGCGTCGATCAGCGCGATGAAGGTGGTGCCGCGCATGAAGCCCTCGATGGCCTGGAAGCCGCGGCGGGCCATCCGCTCCAGCTGGGGCGCCGAGGTGCCGGGCGCCCAGTCGTGCAGGGAGCGCACGGCCTTGTCCGAGTCGCGCAGGAAGAAGAACGTCAGCAGCAGGGCGAGCACCGCCGCGGCGAGGGCCTGACCGACGACGCTGACCCCCGTCAGCAGCCCGGACGCCGCGGTGCCGCCGAACTTGCCCAGCAGTTCCTTGGCGTTGGAGGCGAGGTCCTCCAGTGAGGTGCCGGCCGAGCCGACGTGCTGGGAGAGGTCCTTGGCGGCTTCCTTGAGCGAGGCGATGATCTGGTCACCGGTGTCGACCAGCGCGCTGACGACGATGTAGCCGGCGCCGCCGACCACGATCAGCAGGACGGCGCAGGTCAGCCCGGCAGCGAGGGAGCGGTTGAGCTTCATCGCCACCAGCCGCCGGTACAGCGGCCCGAGCAGCGCGCTGCCCAGGAGTGCCAGCAGTACCGGCGTGAGCGCCGCGCTCAGCTCGACGAACACCCACACGCCCACCGCCACCACGGCGGTGACCAGCAGCCCCACCCCGCACCATGCCGCGGCGCGGCGGGCCGCCAGGGGGAGCAGCGGCTCTTCCTGCGGCGCCCGGCCGCGCTCGTCGTCGCGTCGCCCGTGTTCCGAATCGTTTCGCACCGGGACAGTCCACCACGGGCGGGCCGGGGGCGGCAGAAATAACCGGCAGGCGACAGCACCTACGGCGCCGAGGACGATCCCGGCGGCATCGCACAACGCGGCACAACGCGGACGAGCCCGGTCCCTGTCGGGGCCGGACTCGTCCGCATGTGGTCCTTGCGAGCCCTACAGCCCGCCCTCGGTCATCCCGTGCACGGCCGGGATCGTGCCGAGTCGGCCCTTCTGGAAGTCCTCGAACGCCTGCTGCAGCTCTTCCCTGGTGTTCATGACGAACGGCCCGTAGTGCGCCATCGGCTCCCGGATCGGCTGACCGCCGAGAAGGACGATCTCAAGATCCGGGGCGTTCGCGTCCTGCTTCTCGTCCGCACGAACCGTCAGCGACGAACCGGGGCCGAACACGGCCGCCTGGCCCAGGTGCACCGGCCGGTGCTCGGCGCCGACGGAGCCGCGCCCGGCGAGGACGTACGCGAGGGCGTTGAAGTCCTCACGCCAGGGAAGCGTGATCTCCGCACCCGGCCGAAGCGTCGCGTGCAGCATCGTGATCGGCGTGTGCGTGATGCCCGGCCCACTGTGGCCGTCCAGCTCACCGGCGATGACACGCAGCAGCGCACCGCCGTCCGCGGACGTCAGCAACTGGACGGTGCCGCCGCGGATGTCCTGGTAGCGCGGGGGCATCATCTTGTCCTTGGCCGGCAGGTTCACCCACAGCTGCAGGCCGTGGAAGAGGCCACCGGACATGACGAGGTGCTCCGGCGGTGCCTCGATGTGGAGGAGGCCGGAGCCGGCCGTCATCCACTGGGTGTCGCCGTTGGTGATGGTGCCGCCGCCACCGTTGGAGTCCTGGTGGTCGAAGATCCCGTCGATGATGTAGGTGACGGTCTCGAAGCCACGGTGGGGGTGCCACGGGGTGCCCTTCGGCTCCCCCGGCTGATAGTCCACCTCGCCCATCTGATCCATCATGATGAACGGGTCGAGGTGCTTGTAGTCGATGCCGGCGAAGGCCCGGCGGACGGGGAAGCCCTCGCCCTCGAAGCCGCTCGGCGCGGTGGCGACGGCGAGCACCGGTCGGGTGCGGGCCTCGGCGGGCGCCGCCACACGCGGCAGGGTCAGCGGGTTCTCAACGGTCACAGCGGGCATGACGGCCTCCTCGGTCGTTCGTCATTCAATTTAGTTGAAGAGTGAACAACTAGCAAGGCGTGCGGCATTCCCGCGAGCGTTCACGCAGGTCAACCGGCGTAGGAAACCCGCTCAGGGGAGAGCGAGGAGCACCCGACCGCCCTCCGACCGCCGGGCACGGGCGATCAGCCGTACATCCGCCGCATCGCGAAGTCGACCATCTGCTCCACTGCCTTGGCGTCGAAGACCATCCGGTGATCGCCCTCCATGTCGAGGACGAAGCCGTAGCCGGTCGGCAGCAGATCGAGCACCTCGGCACCGGTGATCACGAAGTACTTGGACTCCTTGCCCGCGTACCGCCGCAGCTCCTTGAGCGAGGTGAACATCGGGATCACCGGCTGCTGGGTGTTGTGCAGCGCCAGGAAGCCGGGGTTCTCCCCGCGCGGGCAGTAGATCTTGGACGTCGAGAAGATGCCCTGGAAGTCCTCGGCCGACATCGAGCCGGTGGTGAAGGCGCGCACCGCGTCGGCGAGCGAGGGCGGGGACGGCTCGGGATACAGCGGCTGCTCGCCGTAGCCCCCGGGGGGCGGTTGCTGCGGCGGGGGCGGCGCACCGTACTGCTGCTGCCCGGCACCCGCGTTCTGGTCGTAGCCGTACATGCCGCACAGCGTACTGAGTTGGCGCGGCCCGCACCGACCCCCCGCCGAAGCCGGCAACTCCTCCCGGGGACCGGCCCGTACGGCCGACGTCACACGCGTCCCACAAGGGACGCTCGTCACAGATGGGCGGTTAGGGGTTGCTTCTTTATTACTGGTGGGTAGCATCATGAGTAGCTACTTGCTGGTATTGCGTTTTGAGGTCCCTCCCTCCCGAGCCTTTACGGAGCCGTACCCATGGGCCACTACAAGTCGAATCTCCGCGACATCGAGTTCAACCTCTTCGAGGTGCTCGGCCGCGACAGTGTCTATGGCACCGGGCCGTTCGCGGAGATGGATGTCGACACCGCCAAGAGCGTGCTCTCCGAGATCGCCCGGCTGTCCGAGAACGAGCTGGCCGACTCCTTCGCGGACGCCGACCGCAACCCGCCGGTCTTCGACCCGGAGACCAACACCGCACCGGTCCCGGACACGTTCAAGAAGAGCTACCAGGCGTTCATGGACGCCGAGTGGTGGCGGCTGGGCATCCCGGAGGAGATCGGCGGCACCACCGCGCCGCGCTCGCTACTGTGGGGCTTCGCCGAGACGATCCTGGGCGCCAACCCGGCCGTGTGGATGTACTCCTCCGGCCCGGCCTTCGCCGGCGTGCTCTTCGAGGAGGGCACCGAGCAGCAGAAGCACATCGCCAAGGTCGCCGTGGACAAGGCCTGGGGCTCCACGATGGTGCTGACCGAGCCCGACGCCGGCTCGGACGTCGGCGCCGGCCGCACCAAGGCCGTCAAGCAGGAGGACGGCTCCTGGCACATCGAGGGCGTGAAGCGCTTCATCACCTCCGGCGAGCACGACATGTCGGAGAACATCCTTCACTACGTCCTCGCCCGCCCCGAGGGCCACGGCCCCGGCACCAAGGGCCTGTCGCTCTTCCTCGTCCCGAAGTACGAGTTCGACTTCGAGACCGGCGAGCTGGGCGCCCGTAACGGCGCCTACGCGACCAACGTCGAGCACAAGATGGGCCTGAAGGCCTCCAACACCTGCGAGATGACCTTCGGCGACCGCCACCCCGCCAAGGGCTGGCTCATCGGCGAGAAGCACGACGGCATCCGGCAGATGTTCCGGATCATCGAGTTCGCCCGGATGATGGTCGGCACGAAGGCCATCGCGACCCTGTCGACCGGCTACCTCAACGCCCTGGAGTACGCCAAGGAGCGCGTGCAGGGCCCGGACCTGGCTGCCTTCACCGACAAGAGCGCGCCGCGCGTCACCATCACCCACCACCCCGACGTGCGCCGCTCGCTGATGACGCAGAAGGCGTACACCGAGGGCATGCGCGCCCTGGTGCTCTACACCGCGACGGTGCAGGACGAGATCCTCATCAAGGAGTCCGCGGGCGAGGACGCCTCGGCCGAGAACCGCCTCAACGACCTGCTGCTGCCGATCGTCAAGGGCTACGGCTCGGAGAAGTCCTACGAGCAGCTGGCGCAGTCGCTGCAGATCTTCGGTGGCTCCGGCTACCTCCAGGAGTACCCGATCGAGCAGTACATCCGGGACTCCAAGATCGACACCCTCTACGAGGGCACCACCGCGATCCAGGGCCAGGACTTCTTCTTCCGGAAGATCGTCCGGGACCAGGGCCAGGCCCTGACCGTGCTGTCCGACGAGATCAAGACGTTCCTCGCGGACGGTGTCGGCGGTACGGAGCTGGAGCAGGCCCGCGGCGAGCTGGCCAAGGCCGCCGCCGACCTGGAGGCCATCGTCGGCGCCATGCTGACCGACCTCGCGGCGACCGAGAAGGACGTCAAGTCCATCTACAAGGTGGGCCTGAACACCACCCGCCTGCTGCTCGCCTCCGGCGACGTCGTCATCGGCTACCTCCTCCTCAAGGGCGCGGCGGTGGCCCACGAGAAGCTGGCCGGCGCCTCCACGAAGGACAAGTCCTTCTACACCGGCAAGATCGCCGCGGCGAAGTTCTTCGCCCACAACGTCCTGCCGGGCGTCTCCGTCCAGCGCGGCCTGGCCGAGTCCATCGACCAGTCCCTGATGGACCTCGACGAGTCCGCCTTCTAGCCGTTCCAGTCGTTCCAGTCGTTCCAGTCGTTCCAGTTCCGATCGTTCGGAGCGTTCCGAGAAGCGGGTCCGCGCCTCTCGGAACGCTCCTGATCGCGGGACGCTCTTAGAGGTCTCTCAGAATCAGTGGCAAGACTGACGGTGCCCGCCTCCCTTCCCCCGGGGAGGCGGGCACCGTCATGCCCCGGGGCCGGTCTCGCGTCCCGGCGGATCCGCCCGCGCCAGGCGAAATGGAATTTCACACTCCGTCGGCACATCCGGTGCGGTATGCATCCATCCTGGCCGGAAGGGAGCGGAGTCACCCCCCTCGGGCGCGGGGAAAGCACCCTCCGGCTCCTTATGCTGAATCCATGAGCCATTCCGCCCGCTTCGATCGCGGCCACACCGACGACCTGATGTCCTTCCTCGCCGCCAGCCCATCGCCCTACCACGCGGTGGCGAACGCAGCGGCGCGGCTGGAGAAGGCCGGCTTCCGGCAGGTGGCGGAGACGGACGCGTGGGACGGCGAGAGCGGTGGCAAGTACGTGCTGCGCGGCGGCGCCCTCATCGCCTGGTACGTCCCCGAGGGCGTGACCGCCGCGACCCCGTACCGCATCGTGGGGGCGCACACCGACTCGCCCAATCTGCGCGTCAAGCCGATCCCGGACACCGGTAACCGCGGCTGGCGGCAGATCGCCGTCGAGATCTACGGCGGCACCCTGCTCAACACCTGGCTCGACCGCGACCTCGGGCTCAGCGGCCGGGTGACGCTGCGCGACGGCAGCAACCGGCTGGTGAACGTCGACCGGGCGCTGATGCGCGTGCCCCAACTCGCCGTCCACCTCGACCGGTCGGTCAACGCCGACGGGCTGAAGCTCGACAAGCAGCGCCATATGACGCCGATCTGGGGCCTGGGCGAGGTCGCGGAGGGCGATCTGATCGCGTTCGTCGAGGAGGAGATCGGCGTCCCGGCCGGAGACGTCCGCGGCTGGGACCTGATGGTGCACAGCATCGAGGCGCCCGCCTATCTGGGACGCGACCGCGAGCTGCTCGCCGGTCCGCGCATGGACAACCTGCTGTCCGTGCACGCCGGCACGGCCGCGCTGACCGCCGCGGCCGCCGGGGGCGAGCTGACCACCATCCCGGTGCTGGCCGCCTTCGACCACGAGGAGAACGGCAGCCAGTCCGACACCGGCGCCGACGGCCCGCTGCTCGGCACCGTGCTGGAGCGCTCGGTCTTCGCCCGCGGCGGCTCCTACGAGGACCGCGCCCGCGCCTTCGCCGGGACCATCTGCCTGTCGTCCGACACCGGCCACGCCGTCCACCCCAACTACGGCGAGCGGCACGAGCCGGGGCACCACCCGATGCCCAATGGCGGCCCCATCCTGAAGGTCAACGTCAACCAGCGGTACGCCACCGACGGCAGCGGGCGGGCCGTGTTCGCCGACGCCTGCGAGCGGGCAGGGGTGCCGTGGCAGTCCTTCGTGTCCAACAACTCCATGCCGTGCGGCACGACGATCGGCCCGATCACCGCCGCCCGGCACGGCATCGCCACGGTCGACATCGGGGTGGCGATCCTGTCCATGCACTCGGCACGCGAGCTGTGCGGCTCCGAGGACCCCTACCTGCTGGCGAACGCCCTGACGGCCTTCTTGGAGGGCTGAGTTGGAATTCTCACTGCTGGGCCCGATCGCCGTCGCGACCGGCTCCGAGGAGCTGGCGCTCGGGCCCGCCAAACGGCGCAGTGTGCTGGCGCTGCTGCTGTTGCAGCCCAACACCACCGTCCCACTGGAGCAGTTGATCGACTCCCTGTGGGAGGACGAGCCGCCCGAGCATTCCAGGACGGTCGTCCAGGGGCATGTCTCGCGGCTGCGCGCCACGCTCGCCGAGGGCGGCGCGGACGCCTACGGCATCGAGCTGACCACCCACGGCTCGGCCTACCTGCTGCGGCTGCCCGAGGAGCTGATCGACGCCCACCGGTTCGGTGAACTGGTCGCACTGGCACGGCCCGAGGCGGCGCCGGCCGACGCCGTACCGCTGCTGCGCGAGGCGCTCGGGCTGTGGCGCGGCCCCGCGCTGACCGGGACGGTCACCAGTCCCCCCTTCGCGGCCGCCGCCCACGCGCTGGAGGAGCGCAGGCTGACGGCCGTCGAAGCGCTGGCACGGGCCCACGGCGCGCTCGGCGAACACGAGCAGGCCGCCGCCATTCTCTACTCCGCCGCGGTCAGCCACCCGCTGCGCGAAGGTCTGATCGCCGCGCTGATGCGGGCGCTGTACCGCACCGGGCGGCAGTCCGACGCGCTGGAGTGGTTCCACCGCACCCGCCGGCTGCTCAACGAGGAACTGGGCGTCGACCCCGGCGAGCGACTGAGCGGCGCGTACGAGGAGATTCTGCGGGCGGAGGCGGCGGACGGGCACAGGGCCGCCGCCGGTTCCGGCGCGCGCGGCCACGGGCGCGCCGGGGCGGACCCGGATGCCACCGCGGGCCGGGTGCCCGCACAGGGAGGCACCGGTCCGGCCGGGAAGCACGGCGCAAAAGCCACGACGGGCGAGGGCGGCGCACGGGAGACGTCCGGGCGAGCCGCGGCGCCACGGCTGCTGCCCAGGCCGCCCGCCCGCTTCCTGGGCCGGGACGACCAACTCGCCGCGCTCACCGACGCCCTGACGGACCGCACGACGGGCGAGAGCCCGCTCGCGGTGGTCGCGGGACCGGCCGGTGTCGGCAAGACCGCCTGCGCCGTGCAGTGGGGGCATCTGCGCGCCGCGGACTTCCCCGACGGGCAGCTCTTCGCCGATCTGCGGGGGTTCGGCGAGGGCGACGAGGCGCCGCCCGCCGAGATCCTGCGGGACTTCCTGCTCGCGCTGGGCACGCCGCCGGAGCGGGTGCCGGGCTCCGCGCAGGCCGCCTCGGCCCTCTTCAGGTCCCTGGTCGCCGACCGCAGGCTGCTGGTCGTACTCGACAACGCCCGTAGTTCGGCACAGGTCAGGCCGCTGCTGCCCGGCGGCCCGCACTGCGCCACCGTCGTCACCAGCCGCAGCCGGCTGGACGGCCTGGTCGCCACCGACTGCGCCAGGCCGGTCGGCCTTCAGGTCCTCGGCCACGAGGAAGGCGCGGCGCTGCTCGGCGCCATGCTCGGCCCGGAGCGGGTCGCCGAGGACCCCGCCGCCGCCCGGGAACTGGTCGCGCTCTGCGACGGCCTGCCGCTCGCCCTGCGGGCCGCCGCAGCCCAGCTGACCGCGCGGCCCCGCTGGCGGCTGGCCCGGCTGGCCGCGGCGCTGCGCGACGAACGGCGCCGGCTGTCCCTGCTGTCGGCGGAGGACACCGGTATCGCGGCGGCGCTGCGGATGTCCGTCGCCCGTCTGTCGGCGGACGACGCACGGCTGCTCAGCGCACTGGCGACGAGCGCCGACGGGCATCTGAACGCGTCCGTCGCGGCAGCCCTGGCCGGCTACGACCCCGAGCGCACCCAGGACGGCCTGGACCGGCTCGCCGAAATGCACCTGGTCGACGAAGAAGCCACCGACGTCTACACGATCAGCACGCTCACCCAGCTGTTCGCGCGTGACGAGCGTGGCGAGGCGGAGCCGGGCAGCGGCGACGACCGGAGCGGCTGACCTGCGACAGGGCGTGGGCGAGGAGGCGTTAGGCGGGCGTTAGCGGCACGGCAGCCGCACGGCAGCGGCGAGCGGCAATCTTGTGGACGGACCGCAGGACAGGCCGGTCACAGGACGGGCCGGTCGCACGGCGGGCAGGGTCCCGAACGGGCCGCAGGACGCATCCGCAGGACGCCACCAACGACCGGGGAGACCGGACATGCCGCGCACCGACGCCACGCACACGACCACCACGGACGGCACCGACCACACCGCCCGTGACCGGCGCACCGCCAGGAGCCGCACGCTGCGGATCGCCGCGGCCGCACTGACCGCCGTCGCGGCCCTCACCCTCACCGCCTGCGGCAGCCAGGGCGAGGGCCTCGACACGAGCACCGCCAAACCGTTCGACCCGGCGCCGCAGGAGGCGGCGGACACGTCCGCCAAGGACGCGGGCTCACCCGCCGAGGCGGGCGGCAAGGGCGGGCGGCGGACCGGGGCCGACGGCGCGAAGGGGACCTCCGCCGGCGGCAAGGACACCGCCGCCACCGGCACGACCGGCGGCAGCAAGAGCACCACGCGGCACGCGGCCTGCGACGCTGCCAAGATCCGCATCGTGGCGAAGCCGGTGAACCGGCCGGTCAACCATCTGCTGCTGGAGGCCACCAACACCTCCGGCGCGACCTGTGACCTCTACGCCGCCCCGTACCTGCGCTTCGACGACGCGCAGTCCCCGCTCGCCGAGCTCCCCGACAGCAAGCCGCAGGCCGTGGTCACCCTGACCCCGGGCGCCACCGGCTACGCGGCCGTCATGACCTCCTCGGCCGACGGCGCCGGCACCAACGGGCACAAGAGGACCTCACTGACCGTCAGCCTCCCCGGCCGCGACGGCAAGGGCAGCGTCGGCGGCTCGGCGCGGGTGGCGCTGCCCGGCGCCTCGGCGTACATCGACGACAGCGCGTGGGTGACGTACTGGCAGACGGACATGTCCGACGCCCTCACCTGGTGATCCGCCGGCCCGGCCCGGCACCCGCACGGCGGGGGAACGCACCGGCCCTGGCGCATCGGAGAGCACTCGCTATCGTGGCCATGCCATGCCGGACACGCTTCGCTGATCGCAGTGACTCACTGGGGGAACCTCCATGACCGCACGCCGCTCCCGCCGCCGCTCCGCCGCGTATGCCGCGCTGGCCCTCGGGCTGGCCGGCTCCCTCGCTCTGACGGGCTGCAACAGCCACTCGAAGAAGTCGAAGAAGAGCTCTTCCTCGTCGACGTCCAAGAGCAAGAAGCGCAAGATCATCGGTAGCGGCGGCGGCGCCGCCGCGGGCGCGGGTGCGGCGTCGCGGCGGGCTTTCACCTGCACCCCCGGCACCTACAGCGTGGAGTTCCAGGAGCAGGCCACGCCTTCCCACGTCGTGGTGCGCTTCCGCAACAATTCCAGCCGCCCGTGCAAGCTCTACAACGCGCCGGTGCTGCGTTTCGGCAGCTCCAAGACCCCGCTGCCGTTCCTGGAGGGCAACCCGTCGGCGCTCGGCCACAAGGTCACCGTCCCCTCCCACGGTGAGGCCTACGCGAGCATCCCGACGGCCACCGCCGCCACCAAGGGCACCGCGCAGACCGTGGTGAACGTCGAGTTCATGGGCATCAGCCTGGACTCACACCGCCGCGGGCCGGTCCGCATCGACTTCCCGAAGAACGACCCGGTCTCCGTGGGCAAGTCCAAGGTCACCAACTGGTACAGCAGCATCAGCCGGGCCGAGATCGCGTCCGACTCGGACTGACCGGCCGGCCGCAGGGTCCGGCCGGTCCACCGTCCTACTCGGCGTCCAGCCCCGCGAGGACGAGCCCCAGCCGGGCCACCCCGCCGTCGGCGACCTGGACCGGCACGCCCCAGTCCTGTTGGTGCACATGGCAGGCCGGGTACTCGATCTCCGGATCGTCGTCACAGGACGCGGCCATCGCCGAGACGTGCAGCACGCCCTCGGTCACACCGTCCGCGAGCACCAGGTCGCGCGCGAGGTCGCTGCCTGCGCCCGAACCCTCGGCGAGCAGCTCCGGCGGCGTGGCGCTGACCAGCAGCCGCGTCGAGGGACCGTAGCGGGTGTCGAGCTTCTGGCCCGCCGGGGCCTGGAAGACCACATCGAGCCGCAGCGCGCCGGGGGCCACCTCGGTGGCCGCGCGCTGAGTGCGGTGCGCCACCGACTCGACGCGTACGGCCTCCTCGGGCAGACGCAGCCGGGTCAGGCGGTGCCGGGCCGACTCCACCACCACGATGTCGCCGTCCACGAGGACCGCGGCCGAGGGCTCGCGCAGATCCGTCGCCAGCGTCGTCACCTCCTCGCTCGCGGGGTCGAAACGGCGCAGCGCGTGGTTGTAGGTGTCGGCGACGGCGACCGACCCGTCGGGCAGCGCGGTCACGCCCAGCGGGTGCTGCAGCAGCGCCTGGCCCGCGGCGCCGTCCCGGTGGCCGAAGTCGAACAGGCCGGTGCCGACGGCCGTCCGGACGACGAAGCCGTCGCCGCTCTCCGCCCGCTCCACCCACCGCAGCGCACTGGTCTCCGAGTCGGCGACCCAGAGCCGGTCGCCGGCCGCGGCGAGCCCGGACGGCTGCGCGAACCATGCCTCGGCGGCCGGGCCGTCCACCAGCCCCTCATTGGTCGTGCCGGCCGCGACCTCCACGGTTTCGGTGGCCGGGTCGTACGTCCACAGCTGGTGCACACCGGCCATCGCGATCCACAGCCGGTCCTGCCACCAGGCGAGGTCCCAGGGCGAGGAGAGGTCCACCTCGCGGGCCGGACCCGAGGTCGGCGAGCCCTGCCACCACTGCTTGCCGGTGCCGGCCACGGTCTTCAAGGTGCCGCTCTCGGGGTCGAAGACCCGCAGGGCGTGGTTGACGGTGTCGGCGACGGCGACACGGCCGTCGGGAAGCAGGGCCAGTCCCTGCGGCTCGTTGAAGGCGTCGGGGCCCAGTCCCCGCTCGCCGCCGCCGATCCGGCGCAGCACCCGCTCGCCGTCCGGTGCCAGCTCCACGAGCTGGTGGCGGGTGGTGTCCGAGACGAGGAAGGTGCCGGCCGGCAGCCGCACCGCCTTGCCGGGGAAGCGCAGGTCCGTGGCGACCGGCTCCGGAGGGACGTACGGGCCGTCGCCGCGCCGCAGCGTGCCCTTCGCGCCGTGCTCGGCCTCCAGCTCCTCGACGAGCCTCTCGATGGCGTGGGCGTGGCCCTCACCCGCGTGCTGGGCGACGACGTAGCCCTCGGGGTCGATGACCACGAGCGTCGGCCAGGCCCGCACCGCGTACTGCTTCCAGGTGGCCAGCTCGGGGTCGTCCAGCACGGGGTGCTCGACGCCGTAGCGCTCGACGGCGTCGACGACGGCCTGGTGCTCGGCTTCGTGCACGAACTTCGGCGAGTGCACACCGACGATCACGACGGTGTCGCGGTGCCGCTCCTCCAGCTCCCGCAGCTCGTCGAGAACATGCAGACAGTTCACACAGCAAAAGGTCCAGAAATCGAGGATGACAATGCGTCCTCGCAGGTCGGAGAGGGTCAGATCCTTGTTGCCGGTGTTCAGCCAGCCACCCTTGCCGATCAGCTCGGGGGCCCGGACGCGCGCACGTGAAGCCATGTGCACATTCAACGTCACCCCGCCGCGTGCGCATTCCGCAGGGGCCCCGGGGAACACCTCACCCATGAAATTCCTCGTACGCGACCGGATCTTCGGCATCGGTGACGACTACTGGATCGAGGACGACCACGGGCGGCGTGCCTTCCTCGTGGACGGCAAGGCGCTGCGGCTGCGGGAGACCTTCGAGCTGAAGGACCTCGAGGGGCGGGTGCTGATCACGATCCGCAAGAAGGTGCTCAGCCTTCGGGACGCGATGACCATCGAGCGGGACGACAGGCCGCTCGCCACCGTCAAGCGCAAGCGGCTGTCACTGCTGCGCAACCACTACCGCGTGGAGCTGGTGGACGGCACCGAGCTGGACGTCAGCGGCAAGATCCTGGACCGGGAGTTCGCGATCGAGTACGACGGCGAGCTGCTCGCCGAGATCTCGCGGCGCTGGCTGACGGTGCGCGACACCTACGCGGTCAACATCGTCCATGAGGACGCCGAGCCGCCGCTGCTGATCGCGGTCGCGGTGTGTGTGATCCGGCTGGCGGAGCGGGAGCACGGAGAGGACTGACATCCGGCCGGCGGGCGAGGGGACGGCCGCCCCACCAAGGCGGGCCCGACGCATTCTCGTGGCCGAGGGCGCGGTCACGGCCGGTCGAGCCAGGGGCGCAGCCGGCCGACGCCGCGACTACGGCCGGTCGAGGCCGAGGACGCGGTCGCGCAGCACCGGGAAGTCCGCCCGGGTCTTGGCCACCTTGGCCGGGTCGAGGTCCACGGTCAGCACCTCTTCGTCCGGGCCGGCCTCCGCGAGCACCTCGCCCCACGGGTCCACGACGACGCTGTAGCCGGCCTGCTCGACACCGGCGTGCGTGCCCGCGGTGCCGCACGCCAGCACATAGGACTGGTTCTCCACGGCGCGGGCACGCGCCAGCAGCGACCAGTGCGCACGGCGCCGGGCCGGCCAGCCGGCCGGGACCACCAGCAGCTGCGCGCCGTCCGACACCAGCTGCCGGAACAGCTCGGGGAACCGGAGGTCGTAGCAGGTGCCCAGGCCCAGCGTGGTCTCCGGCAGGCCGACCGTCACGGTCCGGTCGCCGGCGCCCAGCAGGGTGGCCTCCCCCTGGTCGAAGCCGAAGCGGTGGATCTTGCGGTAGGTCGCGGCGAGCCGGCCGTCGGGGGAGAACACCAGCGAGGTGTTGTACAGCGTGCCGTCCGCGTCCCGCTCGATGACGGATCCGGCGTGCAGCCAGACCCCGGCGTCCCGCGCGGCCGACGCCATCGCGTCATGTGTCGGGCCGTCGAGCGGTTCGGCCTCCGCGGCGAACAGATCGGACGCGAAGGCACCGACCGGCCACAGTTCGGGGAGCACCACGAGGTCCGCCGCGCTCTGCTCGCGTACGAGCGAAGCCACCCGCGTCCGCCGGGAATTGACCGATTCCGCCGGGTCCACCCTGATCTGGATCAACGAGGCGCGCACAGTACCACCGCCTAAGCTTTCGAGCCGGTCCGCCGTCAAACATCAGCCTACGATGGTCACCCGAAAGCACTGCCGGGGTGCCCGTGCGCAGCGTAACTTAACTGCACAGACAGCAGCCCGCGTACGAACCGTCCGAGGGGTCCCGTGACCGTCCATCCCAGCCTGCAAACCGCCATCGATGCCTGGACACACTCCATAGAAGCGATAGCCGAGCTGGTGACACCGCTCGTCGAAGGCGAATGGAGCTGGGCGACAGACCTCCCCGGGTGGTCCGTCCGCGATGTCGTCTCGCACGTCATCGGCGTGGAGTGCGAGATGCTCGGCGACCCCCGGCCGATCCACACCCTGCCGCGCGATCTCTACCACGTGCGCAGCGAGTTCGCCCGCCGCATGGAGGTGCAGGTCGACGTCCGGCGGCACCACACCGCGCCGGAGATGCTCAGCGAGCTGGAGTACACCGTCATCCGCCGCTCCCGGCAGCTGCGCAACGAGTCCCGCGAACCGGACGCCTTGACGCGCAGCCCGCTCGGCGAGGAGCGCACGCTGGAGTTCGTGCTCCAGCAGCGGGCGTTCGATGTCTGGGTGCATGAGCAGGACCTGCGGCGGGTGCTCGACAAGCCCGGCAACCTCGACTCGCCCGGCGCGCATATGACGCGCGATCTCCTGATGAAGGCGCTGCCCGTCATCGTCGCCAAGCGGGCCCAGGCGCCCGCGGACTCGGCGGTGGTCTTCGACGTCAGCGGCCCGGTGGAGTTCATGCGGACGGTCCGGGTCGACGCCGAGGGCAAGGGCACGGTCGACGGCAGCGTCTCGCTCGGCCCGACCGTGACGCTCGCGCTGGACTGGGAGACCTTTGTCCGGCTGGCCTGCGGCCGGACCCGCCCGGCGGCCGTCGCCGAGCAGATCAAGATCGACGGCGACCCTCAGCTGGCCGCGGCGATCCTGGACAACTTCGCGGTCACGCCGTAGCGGAGAGCCTCAGGGCGGGCGGTCCCGCACGGCCGACATGAGCATGCGAGAGCGCGCGCCCCGAGGCTCAGGGCAGGGTGGATCCGGTTTCACGTGAAACGCCGGCAACGGCCTGCCGCTGAGCCTGGCCGCCCTCAGAGGCGCCCCCCGAGGACCGCGGACAGCCGCACCGGGCGCCCCGGTGGATCCCGTCAGCCGGGGGCCCACCGACCGGGCCAGGAGCGGTCACACAGGAACGTGCACAGCCTCGACCCGGCTGACCACCAGACGCTCCCGCTCGCGCCGTGCCGCCCGCCGTCGCAGCCGCAGAATCTGCGAGACGCCGACCGCTTCCAGGACGAAAATGGACAGGAAGGCGATCCGGTAGTTGTCGCCGGTCGCGTCGAGGAGCACACCCACGGCCAACAGGGTCGTCATCGAGGCGGTGAATCCGCCCATGTTGACGATGCCGGAGGCGGTGCCCTGCCGCTCCGGCGTGTTCGCGGGCCGGGCGAAGTCGAAGCCGATCATCGAGGCGGGGCCGCAGGCGCCCAGCACCACGCACAGTGTGACCAGCAGTCCCATGGGCGCGTGCGCAGTCGGCCAGGCCAGCGTGATCACCCACATCAGCGCGGTGGTGCCGACGGTGCCGAGGGCCAGCGGCAGGCGGGCGGCGTGGTGGCGGGCGATGATCTGGCCGAAGATCAGGCCGACGGCCATGTTGGACAGCACCACGAGGGTGAGCAGTTCCCCGGCGGTGCCGCGGGACAGGCCCTGCGCCTCGACCAGGAACGGCAGCCCCCACAGCAACAGGAAGACCATTGCCGGGAACTGGGTGGTGAAGTGCACCCACATCCCGAGACGGGTACCGGGCTCCCGCCATGCCTCCGTGATCTGCCGCCGGACGAACGCGGCGCCGGTGTGCTCGGAGGACGCCGGGGGCGGTTCGAAGCCCTTGGGGTGGTCCTTGAGGAAGAGCAGCAGCAACACCAGGACCACGAGACCGCCCACCGCGCTGGCGGCGAAGGTCGGGGTCCAGCCGAAGCTGTGGAGGAACCGGGCGAGCACCAGCGTGGAGATCAGGTTCCCCGCCATGCCGACGAGCGCGGCGATCTGCGCGATCATCGGCCCGCGCCGCGCCGGGAACCACCGGGAGCCCAGCCGCAGCACGCTGATGAAGGTCATGGCGTCACCGCAGCCGAGCAACGCCCGCGAGCCGAGCGCCATGGCGTACGACTCGGAGAGCGCGAAGCCGAACTGACCGAGCGTGTAGAGCACGACCCCGAGGGTCAGCACCTTCTTGGGCCCGAGCCGGTCGACCATCAGGCCGACGGGTATCTGCATCCCCGCGTACACGAGCAGTTGCAGGATCGAGAAGGTGGACAGCGCCGAGGCGTTGATGTGGAAGCGCTCGGCCGCGTCCAGCCCCGCCACGCCGAGGCTCGTACGGTAGGTGATCGCGACGAAGTAGACGGCGACGCCGATGCCCCAGACGGCCATGGCCGTACGGCCGCCGGGCGGGTCCGAGGGCAGCAGGCGCGCCGAGGCGCCGCCTGCCGGTGTGCCGCCGCTCATCGCACGTCCCCCTGCGCCAGGTTGCGGACCCAGCTGACGTGCCGGTGTACGGCGTCGGTCGCGGCGTCCGGGTCACCGGCCCGCAGCGCGTCGAGGATCTCCGCGTGCTCGGCGAGGTTCTTGGCGATCCGGTCGGGGTGCGCGTGCATCACGGCGACCCCCATCCGCAGCTGCCGGTCCCGTAGCTGCTCGTAGAGCCGGTCCAGGATCTGGTTGCCGGCGTTGCGCACGATGGCCGCGTGGAAGGCGCGGTCGGTGACGGACACGGCGGCCAGATCGCCGGACTCGACCTGCTGCCGCATCGTCTCCAGCAGCTCGGTCAGCTCGCTGATCAGCGCCTCGCCCGCGG
The DNA here is from genome assembly GCF_044328065.1 of Streptomyces sp. NPDC017993. Classification (NCBI taxonomy): domain Bacteria; kingdom Bacillati; phylum Actinomycetota; class Actinomycetes; order Kitasatosporales; family Streptomycetaceae; genus Streptomyces; species Streptomyces sp. NPDC017993. Next base: position 337,704 of record NZ_JBIRGO010000002.1, on the reverse strand, counting down.
GCACCGCCTTGGCCGCCGCGTGCTTCTCCACCAGCAGCCGGGTCTCGACGACATCGGCGATCTCCTGCGCGGAGACCGGCAGCACCAGTGCGCCCTTCTTCGGGTAGAGCTTGATCAGCCCCTCGACCTCCAGCCGCAGCAGGGCCTCGCGCACCGGCGTGCGCGAGACGCCCACGGCCTCGGCCAGCTCACCCTCGGTGAGCAGCATGCCGCCCTCGTAGCGCCGCTCCAGGACGGCGTCCTTGATGTGCGCGTAGACCCGCTCGGCGGCGGGTGGCGCTTTGGTGGCCTGCTTGGCGGGCCGGTCGGCGGTGGCGGATTCCCTGGCGGCGGTGCGGGTCGGGGCTGAGGACATGCGCACAGGATAGATACAACAGGTATGCGTACGGCGGAGCATTCCGCGATACGGACAGTCGGGGCCGCGGACCGGCGCGGAGCCGGGTACCCGGCTCCGCATCGGCCCGCCCAAGCACCCGGCTACTGTGCCTCGACGGTGCCCGCTCGTCCCTGCCCGATGCCGCCGCCGTGTCCCTCCGCCGCCAGGAAGAACCCACCGATCGGCGCCCGCCCCGAGGGTCGCCTCTGCCGCAAGGGGGAGGACGGGTCAGACTCAAGTCTGATGCGAGTCCGTACCTGACGCGTACGGAACGGCCCGGATCCCGTGGCTGAATGGAGACAGGAAGCCGGAAAGGCTTCGTCACCCAAGGGGAGTTGAGCATGCAGCCCAGGACGACCGCAGGCCGCCGCACCCGGAACACCGTGGTGGTGGCTCTGATCGTCGCGGCGCTGTGGGCGGGCGCCGCCGTCGCGCGCGGCGCCGCGCCCACCGAACGGACCGGCCCGACCGGCCCGGTGGCGCACTTCAGCCGCGCGGTGGAACTCATCCGGGGCTGAGCGGCCCCACGACGGTGGTTGCGCGCACCGCACACCGCGCGCCGGACCGCCACGCGCCGGTCACGCGCCGGTTCCGCGCTCGAACGCGCCGGTGGCCCGCCTGCACACGGCAAGCGGGCCACCATTACGCGGGCGGCTCATCCCGGGGGCCTCATCAGCCCCAGGTGATCAGCCGCTTGGGGTGTTCCAGCACCGCCGCGATGTCGGCGAGGAGCTTGGATCCCAGTTCGCCGTCGATCAGACGGTGGTCGAAGGACAGAGCCAGAGTGGTCACCTGACGTGCCTTCACCTTGCCCTTGTGCACCCAGGGCTGGAGCTTGACCGCGCCGAAGGCGAGGATCGCCGACTCCCCCGGGTTGAGGATCGGCGTGCCGGTGTCGACGCCGAAGACACCGACGTTGGTGATCGTCACCGTGCCGCCGGCCATCGCCGCCGGAGAGGTCTTGCCCTCGCGAGCCGTCGCCACCAGCTCGCCCAGTTCCTCGGCGAGCTGGGGGAGCGTCTTGACGCCCGCGTCCTTGATGTTCGGGACGATCAGCCCGCGCGGGGTGGCCGCCGCGATCCCGAGGTTGACGTAGTCCTTGTGGACGATCTCCTGGTTGGCCTCGTCCCAGGAGGCGTTGACCTCCGGGTGCCGCTTGATGGCGACGAGGAACGCCTTGGCGACGAGCAGCAGCGGGTTGACCCGCAGCCCGGCCATGTCCGGGTCCTGCTTGAGTTCCTGGACGAGCTTCATCGTGCGGGTCACATCGACGGTGATGAACTCCGTGACGTGCGGCGCGGTGAAGGCACTGGCCACCATGGCCTGCGCGGTGGCCTTACGGACACCCTTGACCGGCACCCGGCGCTCGCGGGCGGCCACGTCGACAGTGCCGACAATGGCGGCGGTGTCCGGTGCGGGCGCCTCGGCGGCGGACGGCGTGGCCGCCGAAGGAGCCGGCGCCGGGGCGGCGGCCGCGTGCACGTCCTCGCGGGTGATGATCCCCTCGGGCCCGGTCGGGATCACGGCGGTCAGATCGATGCCGAGGTCCTTGGCGAGCTTGCGCACCGGCGGCTTGGCCAACGGCCGGCCGGCGGGCACGGCGGGCGCCTGGGGCGCTGCCGGGGCCGGGGCGGGTGCCACCGGGGCGGGTGCCGCCCGCCCGTTCAGCTCCGCCTGAAGCCCGGCGGTCACGGGCTCCGACTGCGCCGGCACCCCCGCCTGCGGCTTGCGGGCCCGGCGCTTGGTCGAGGACGGCGCGGCGCCGTAGCCGACGAGTACCGCCTGCCTGCCCTGCGGCTCCGCCTCGTCCGCGGCGGCCTCGGCGACCGGCGGGGCGGCCGCCTGCTGGGCCTGCGCCGGTGCCTCGGCGGGCCCGGCACCCGGGTCGGTGTCCACCGAGATGATGACGGTGCCGACGTCGACGGTGACGCCCTCGCCGAAGTTCAGCTCGTGCACCACCCCGTCGAAGGGGATGGGCAGCTCGACGGCGGCCTTGGCGGTCTCGACCTCGCAGACGACCTGGCCGTCGGTGACGGTGTCGCCCGGCTGGACGTACCACTTGAGGATCTCCGCCTCGGTGAGCCCCTCGCCCACGTCGGGCATCTTGAACTCACGGAAGCGCTGATCAGTTGCGGTCATGGTCACGACTCTCCTCAAGCCCTTCAGTACGCCAACGCGCGGTCAACGGCGTCGAGCACCCGGTCCAGTCCCGGAAGGTACTCGTCCTCCAACCGGGACGGCGGATACGGAGCGTGGAACCCGCCGACCCGCAGGACCGGGGCTTCCAGGTGGTAGAAGCATCGCTCCGTGATCCGGGCGGCGATCTCCGCGCCCGTCCCGAGGAAGACCGGGGCTTCGTGGACCATGACCAGCCGGCCGGTCTTCTCGACCGACGCCTGGACGGTGTCGAAGTCGATCGGGGAGAGCGAGCGCAGGTCCACGACCTCGACCGACTTGCCCTCCTCCGCCGCGACCTTGGCGACATCGAGACAGACCTTCACCATCGGACCGTAGGCGGCCAGGGTGAGGTCCGACCCGGCCTGCGCGACACGTGCCGCGTGCAGCGGGTCGGGGATCGCCTCGGTGTCCAGCCGCGACTTGTCGTGGTAGCGGCGCTTGGGCTCGAAGTAGATGACCGGGTCGTCGCCGGCGATGGCCTGCTGGAGCATCCAGTAGGCGTCCGAGGAGTTCGAGGGGGAGACGCACTTGAGGCCCGCGACATGCGCGAACAGCGCCTCGGGGGACTCCGAGTGGTGCTCGACGGCGCCGATACCGCCCGCGTAGGGGATGCGGATGACGACGGGCACCTTGACCTTGCCCAGCGCCCGCGCGTGCATCTTCGCGAGCTGGGTGACGATCTGGTCGTAGGCGGGGAAGACGAAGCCGTCGAACTGGATCTCCACGACGGGGCGGTAGCCGCGCAGGGCCATGCCGATCGCGGTGCCGACGATGCCGGACTCGGCGAGCGGGGTGTCGATCACCCGGTCCTCGCCGAAGTCCTTCTGCAGCCCGTCCGTGACGCGGAAGACGCCGCCGAGCTTGCCGACGTCCTCGCCCATGACGAGGACCTTGCTGTCGGCCGCCATGGAGGTCCGCAGCGATTCGTTGATCGCCTTGGCGATGGTGATCTTCTCGAAGACTGCCATGGTCAGTTCCCCTCCGCGGCGGCATCGGCGTCGGCGAAGGACGCCTGGTACGCGGCGAACTGCGCGCGCTCCTCATCGACGAGCGCGTGCCCGTCGGCATAGACGTTCTCGAAGATCGCCATGGTGTCCGGGTCGGGCATCGCCCGTACGACGTCGCGGACCCGCTTGCCCAGGGCCTCGCTCTCCTCGTCGATCGAGGCGAGGTAGGCGTCGTCGACCAGGCCCTCCGCCTCCAGATACGTCCGCAGCCGCAGGATCGGGTCCTTGGCCTCCCAGGCGAGCGTCTCCTCGTCGGCCCGGTACTTCGTCGGGTCGTCGGAGGTGGTGTGCGCGCCCATGCGGTACGTGAACGCCTCGACCAGCGTCGGGCCCTGGCCGGTGCGGGCGCGCTCCAGCGCCGCCTTGGTCACCGCCAGACAGGCCAGCACGTCGTTGCCGTCGACCCGAACGCCCGGGAAGCCGTAGCCACGGGCGCGCTGGTAGAGCGGGACGCGGGTCTGCCGCTCGGTGGGCTCGGAGATCGCCCACTGGTTGTTCTGGCAGAAGAAGACGACCGGGGCGTTGTAGACCGCGGAGAAGGTGAAGGACTCGGCGACATCGCCCTGGCTGGAGGCGCCGTCACCGAAGTACGCGATGACCGCGGAGTCCGCGCCGTCCTTCTGCACGCCCATGGCGTAGCCGGTCGCGTGCAGGGTCTGCGAGCCGATGACGATGGTGTAGAGGTGGAAGTTGTTGCTGTTGGGGTCCCAGCCACCGTGGTTGACCCCGCGGAACATGCCCAGCAGGTTCGTCGGGTCGACGCCACGGCACCAGGCCACGCCGTGCTCGCGGTAGGTCGGGAAGACGTAGTCGTCATCGTGCAGCGCGCGGCCGGAGCCGATCTGAGCTGCTTCCTGGCCCAGCAGCGAGGCCCACAGGCCCAGCTCGCCCTGGCGCTGGAGAGTCGTCGCCTCGGCGTCGAATTTCCTCGTCAGCACCATGTCGCGGTAGAGGCCGCGCAGTTCTTCGGGGGAAAGGTCGATCGCGTAATCGGGGTGCTCGACCCGCTTACCCTCCGGGGTCAGCAGTTGTACGAGCTGATCCTGCTCCGCCTGGTCACGCCGGTCCGCAGGGCCGGTTTCCGCGCCCTTGGCGGTCGCGGCCTTCTTGGCCGGCGACGCCTTTTTGGCGGTGGTGCGCTTGCTGCCGGCGCGGGTGGTTTTCCGCTGGGCAGTGCCTTCCACGGTCACGTGCTGCTCCTCCGTCTGTCCGGCCCCCGGGGTCCGCCGGTGGCCGTATTGCGGCTCACCCGGTATCCGATACGGCGCACGGGGTGTGTGCGAACGCGGCCGGATCCGGGTGGAACAAAGCGTCCCGGGCAGTGGCCTGCTCATTGCACGTTACCCATTGTCAAAGCCTAAGTGGAAACGGCGCTGACCTGCGATTTTGCTTGGATTTCCAAGTAAATCGCGAGGGCTGGGAACAACTCCTGGTCACAGCGTTGCAGGCCGCCGGGACAACGGCACGTTATATCGGTGACCTGGAGCACGGGAAGGGTTGGTGTGTGAGACTGAGGCCGTGCGCGAAGACGGAAAAATCACGGTATTCCTACTCGATGACCACGAAGTCGTCCGGCGCGGCCTCCACGAAATGCTGTCCGCGGAAGCGGACATCGAGGTGGTCGGAGAGGCAGGCACCGCCGCAGATGCCCTGGTCAGGATCCCTGCGACCCGTCCGGACGTCGCCGTGCTCGACGTCCGCCTCCCGGACGGCAGCGGCGTGGAGGTCTGCCGGGAGATCCGTTCACAGGACGAAGAGATCAAATGCCTGATGCTCACTTCGTACGCGGATGACGAGGCCCTCTTCGATGCGATCATGGCCGGTGCGTCCGGGTATGTCCTCAAGGCCATTCGGGGTAACGAGCTGCTCTCCGCGATCCGCGACGTCGCCGCCGGGAAGTCTCTGCTGGACCCGGTGGCGACCGCCCGGGTGCTGGAAAGGCTGCGCGACGGCGACGGCCCCAAGGGCGACGACCCCCTCGCGAACCTCACCGACCAGGAGCGCAGGATCCTCGATCTGATCGGCGAGGGACTGACCAACCGGGCCATCGGCGAACGACTCCATCTCGCCGAGAAAACAATCAAGAATTACGTCTCCGCCCTGCTCGCCAAGCTCGGTATGGAACGCCGTTCGCAGGCCGCCGCGTATGTCGCGCGAATGCAGGCGGAAAGGCGCTGACCAGGCACCGAAGAGGTGCCGGCCGCGCTCCTGATGATTTTTTTCGGCGACGCGAATGCACGGCGCCACGGGTATTCGGGACCAAGGTCCCGACTTCTCGGGGCTGCTGTCCCTACTGCCGGTCCGGCCGCCCGTGCAGTCTGAGGAGATGCCCACCGACGACAAGTACGCCATCGAACTGCTCGGCCGGACCGCCTACGGGCGGGTCTCGGCGAGCCGGCGGGCGCTGCCCTTCACCGCCGTCACCCGGCATCTCGTCCTCGACGGGCGGCTGACCCTGCGGCTGCACCGCGGCCACGACTACCACCAGGCGCTGGACGGCAGCGTGGTCGCCTACCAGGCCGACAACGCCCACAGCGACGCGTGCGACACCTGGTCCGTACAGGTCACCGGCACCGCCCGCGTGCACGATCCCGGCACGGGCGAGCGCGCCCTCTTCGGGCACCCCCCGCTGCTGGCGGACGGCGAGCCCTACGATCCGGTGTTCCTGCGCCTCGCGCCGCAGTTCGTGACGGTGCACCGCCTCTCGGACGGGCCCTCCTCCCGATATGCGCACTCTGCGTAACGCCTTCCGGTAAGCCCGCTTCGCGGCATGTACGTGATCTAACATCTGGCGCGTGCTGCGCTCATCTGTAGCCCGGACGGCGGCCACGCCCGACGGGCACACCCTCGGATCCCTGCTGCGCCGCTACCCCGGCGCCCAAGAGCCGCTGTCGTGCGAACCCGTCGCCGAGGGCCTGCTCAACCACGGCTACTTCCTCGCCACCACCCACGGGCGCTACTTCCTCAAGCACCACCTCGACGGCGACCTCGGCGCTCTCACCCGCCAGCACCGGGCCACCCGCAGGCTCGCCGCCCTCGGCCTGCCGGTCGCGCCGCCGGTCGCCGACGAGGACGGCCGAACCGTCACCGTGCTGGACGGCCGCTGCTACGCCTTGCATCCCTGGATCGAAGGCGGGCATCTCGGCGGCGCCGCGCTCACCGGCGACCGGTCCCGCAGGCTCGGCGCGCTGCTCGGCCTGGTGCACACCGCCCTGGAACAGGTGATGGCGGACGCCCCGCACCCGCCCCGCCCGCCGTACGCGGAGGCCGCGGCCGACCCCGCGCGAACCTTCGAGATGATCGACGAACTGCTGGCACTGGCCCGTCTCGCCCGCCCGCGCACCAGCTTCGACGAGCTGGCGGAGCACCGGCTGCTTGAGCGCAGAGCGCTGCTGGAGCGACAGGCCCACCGGCGCCCCGCGCCCGGTGCGGAGCCCGCTGCGGGCTGGGTGCACGGCGACTTCCACCCGCTGAACGTGCTCTACCGCGGCGGGGAGCCGGCCGCCATCGTCGACTGGGACAGGCTCGGCGTCCAGCCGCGCGCCGAGGAGGCGGTACGCGCCGCCGCGATCTTCTTCGTCCGCCCCTGCGGCACTCTCGACCTGGCCAAGGTCGCGGCGTACGCGGGCGCCTACCGCAGCGCCTGCGGGGCAGGGCCGAACGAACTCGCCGCCGCCGTGCACCGGGTCTGGTGGGAGCGGCTGAACGACTTCTGGATGCTCACCTGGCGATACCGCCTGGGCGACCGTCGCACCGATCCGCAGTTCCCGGCCGCGGCCGCGCTGGCGGTGTGGTGGACCCGCGAATACGCACGGGTCCAGGACGCCTTCACCGGCTGAACCGGCGTCGGCCGAGCCGGCGGCCGTCGAACGGAAAACGGGCCGGGCTCCGATGATCCGGAGCCCGGCCCGCCATGTCGTTCCTGCCGTCAGCCGCTGGTACCGAGCGGGCCGCCGTCGGCCCCGGTGGTCGTACCGCTGTCCGTCCCGCTGGTGGTGCCGGCGTCGGTGCCGCTGGAGGTGCCGCCGTCCGTCGTCCCGCCGTCCGAGGTCCCGCCGTCGGTGGTGCCACCGGCGGTGTCGTCGGTGGGCGGCACGGAGGTCGGCGGCGCGGACGTCGGCGGCTCCGAGGTGGGCGGCGAGGACGTCGAGGGGGTGGTGGGCGGCGTGCTCGGCGGCTCGGTGAACGTGCCGGAGTCGCCACCCGTACCGCCCGGCTGGGTCTGCGGCGTGGACGGTTCCTCCGTGGGCGGCTCGGAGGTCTTGTCCTCCTTCGACTGGCTCGGCGAAGGCGACTTGGTGGTGTCCGGGTCGGTGTTGCCGCTGTTGGCGTTCTGGAGCGCGAAGGCGACACCGACGGCGATCGCGATCACCGCGAGCGCCGCGATCAGCCAGATCTTTCCGCGGCCGCCCTTGCCGGGCCGCTGCCCGCCCTCGAATCCACCGTCGTCCGCCCGCATACCGGGCGGCAGGATCGGGCTCGCCGCCGTGGATCCCGAATCGGGGTGCGGCAGCGCGGTGGTGGCGGCGGTGCCCATGGCCGGCGTGCTGCCGCCCTCGTGCATCGAGACCGGGCCGGTGTTCCAGGTGCCGGTGTGCCCGCCCTGCTCGTGCAGCATCTGCAGGGAGTACTGCACCAGCCCGCGCATCTCCTCCGCGGACTGGAAGCGGTCATCGGGGTCCTTGGCCAGCGACCGCATGACCAGGCCGTCCAGCTCCGGCGGCACCGCCTCGGCGACCTCGGACGGCGGCACCGGCATGTCCTGAACATGCTGGTAGACGACCGAAAGCGGGGTCTCGCCGGTGAACGGCGGCCGCAGTGCGAGCAGCTCGTACAGCAGACAGCCGGTGGCGTAGAGGTCGGAGCGGGTGTCGACGGTCTTGCCGAGCGCCTGCTCCGGCGAGAGGTACTGGGGGGTGCCCATGACCATGCCGGTCTGCGTCATCGTGGACGCCGCGCCGTGCAGGGCGCGGGCGATGCCGAAGTCCATGACCTTGACGGCGCCGCTGTGCGTGATGATGACGTTCGCGGGCTTGATGTCACGGTGCACGATGCCGTGCTGGTGGCTGTAGGCCAGCGCCTCCAGCACACCGGAGACGATGATCAGCGCCTGGTCCGGCGGCGGGGCGTCGGCGTTGAGCAGCAGATCGCGGATGGTGCGGCCCTCGACCAGCTCCATGACGATGTACGGCACGGTGTTGCCGCCGACGTAGTCCTCGCCGGAGTCGTAGACCGCGACGACCGCGTGGTGGTTCAGGCCGGCGACGGACTGTGCCTCCCGCGTGAAGCGGGCCTTGGACACCGGGTCCTCGGCGAGGTCGGCGCGCAGCAGCTTCACGGCGACGGTACGGCCAAGGCGCACGTCCTCGGCGGCGAACACCTCCGCCATGCCGCCCCGGCCGAGCCGGTGCGTGAGCCGGTAGCGGCCGTCGCCGACCAGTCCGCCGTTGCCCCACATCTCCGGTGCGTCGGGGATATTGGAGCCGGTGGCGTCAGGATCGGACGGGCCCTGGGGGCTCTGCGTCGGTGCCATCGGTCCTCGCCGTCGATTCGGTCCGCGTGAGAGCGGTAAGGTCTCGGTCTTCGCTAGAGCACGCTACAGGCTCCGCGGCACCCGCCGGTCCGAAGTGGACCGGCCATCAAACCTTCCGGGCACTCGGTGTCGCAAGTTCCCCAGGGGTATGAAGAGCCCCAAAACGTCTCACCACCGTGACGGGATCTTGCACATCTGGTCACGGAACGGGCACACAGCTTGACGTGTCCGGGGCCTGGGGCAGACTTGGCTGCGGAATTCCAGAATTTGATCGCGATACGTGCGGGTAGTGCGCCTAGGGGGAAGCGGAACGATGAGCCAGGACGGCGCTCAAGGCCAATTCGAGGGCCGTTCGGTCGGCGGCGGACGCTACCAGCTTCGTGATCTTCTCGGCGCGGGCGGAATGGCTTCCGTGCACCTCGCCTATGACAGCGTGCTGGACCGCGAAGTCGCGATCAAGACCCTGCACACCGAACTCGGTCGGGAACAGGCATTCCGCGAGCGCTTCCGTCGCGAAGCGCAGGCGGTGGCAAAGCTCACGCACACCAATATCGTCTCGGTCTTCGACTCCGGTGAGGACGAGCTCGACGGCGGCATGGTGCCGTACATCATCATGGAGTACGTCTCCGGGCAGCCGCTGCGCTCGGAACTCGACGCCGATGTCGCCAAGCACGGCGCGATGCCCACGGAAAAGGCGCTGAAAATCACCGCCGATGTGCTCGCCGCCCTGGAGGCGAGCCATGAGATGGGCCTGGTCCACCGGGACATCAAGCCGGGCAACGTCATGATGACCAAGCGCAATGTCGTCAAGGTCATGGACTTCGGCATCGCCCGCGCCATGCAGTCCGGCGTGACGTCCATGACGCAGACCGGCATGGTCGTCGGCACTCCGCAGTACCTCTCGCCCGAGCAGGCGCTGGGCCGCGGCGTGGACGCCCGCTCCGACCTCTACTCCGTCGGCATCATGCTCTTCGAGCTGCTGACCGGGCAGCTGCCCTTCGACGCCGACTCCCCGCTGGCCATCGCCTACGCGCATGTGCAGGAGGAGCCCCCGGTCCCGTCGAGCATCAACCGCTCGGTGCCCCCGGCCGTGGACGCCCTGGTGGCACGGGCGCTGAAGAAGAACCCCAACGAGCGGTTCCCGACCGCCGAGGCGATGCAGGACGAGTGTCTGCGGATCGCAGGGTCGGCCCAGTCCGGGGCGACCCCGCTGATCATCGGCGAGGGGCCGCGGGCACGCACCAGCGGCTCGTCGGTCTCCTCCGCGGTATTCCCCACCGCGAGCGGCAACCCGCACACGCCGGCGCCGCCGAACGTCCAGCAGCCATACCAGCCGACGCAGGCCGCCTTCGGGCCCTCGACACCTCCGCCGCCGCCGCCGCCGAACAACGCCTACCCGACGCCGGCGCCGGCCCCGACGCCCACGCCTTTCCATGGCGGCGGCTTCCAGGCTCCGCCGCAGTACAACCCGGCGCCCGTGACGGCCTCGATGCCGGCGAGCGGCGGTCCCGGTGGGCGGAAGAACAACACCCCGGTGATCGTCGTCTCGGCGATCGTCGGCGTGGTCGTGGTCACCGCGATCGCCATCGGCATCGGTCTGAGCGCCGGCTCCAGCGGCACCGAGGGCACCGACGACACCCCGACGTCGACCTACACTCCGTACTCCTACACGCCCTCGCCCAGCGCGAGTGTGCGGCCGGAGGACAAGACCGCGACGATCCTGTCGTCCGAGTGCACCAGCCCCACCAAGAGCTACAGCGACAAGGGCAAGATCCTCTTCCCGTCCTTCCGCTACAAGAACCTGGACTCGGTGAAGGCGTGCATCGAGGCCGCGGGCTGGAAGTACAAGATCGTGAAGGAAGAGGACAGCTCGATCTGGGGCAAGAACACCGTCACGGATCAGACCCCGTCGGCCATCAGCTGGTGGTACCCGAGCAGCAACGACACCATCGAGCTGACCATCTCGACCGGTCGTAGCGGCTGATCCGACGGAGGCCGTCAGGCCCGGTACGCACAGGCCATCAGGCCCGGTAACGCACGGAAGGGCCGGCACGCACTGCGTGCCGGCCCTTCCGCATTCCGCTTCGCTGTTCCGCGCCGTCCTTCAGTCTTCGTACGGGAGTCTTCGTGCGCGTGCCTTTGTGCGCGTGCCTTCGTGCGCGCGGCAGGCGGTCGGCCGAACCGTCAGGTCTCAGAGGTACGGGCCGGAGCGGGCACCGCCGTGGGCGGGGTGCTCCTCATCGCCTTCGAGCGGCCCGGCACCGGGCGGCAGCGCACGGCGCATCGATTCGAGTTGGGCGCGGGCCGCCATCTGCTGGGCGAACAGCGCGGTCTGGATGCCGTGGAAAAGACCTTCGAGCCAGCCCACCAACTGGGCCTGGGCAATGCGCAGTTCCGCTTCCGTCGGCACCGAGTCCTCGGTGAAGGGCAGGGAGAGACGCTCCAGCTCCTCCACCAACTCGGGCGCCAGCCCGTCCTCCAGCTCCTTGAGCGAGGTTGCGTGGATGTCCTTGAGCCGGACCCGGCTCGCCTCGTCCAGCGGAGCGGACTTCACCTCTTCCAGCAACTGTTTGATCATGCTGCCGATGCGCATGACCTTCGCAGGCTGCTCAACCATCTCCGTCACCGGCACCTCGCGACTCTCGTCACCCTCGTCCCCGCTGCCGGAGCCACCGGAGCCGGCGCTACCGAGCGCCATGCCATCCGGGCCGACAACCAGGACGTGCGGGCTCTCCTGCGACCGTTCGTTCATCGGCATATCCATGCCGCCATTCTCTCGTATCGGTCCTCAAGAAACGTGGTGCCCCCAGGGGAGGGTGATCCACCGCGTCGGAGCGAAGTCATTGTGCGCGCAATCTTTGTACACCCGTGCGAGCGGCCCGGTCGGGGCGGGCAGGGCAGGCTCACCGGAGAGGTGCGGGGGCCGCTTGTGTCGGCCGCCCGCCTTCGTGGACGGAGGCTGTTTCACGTGAAACAGCTGCAGTCAGCGGCGGCGCAGCCGAAGGCCGAGAAAGGCCAGGCCGAGTCCGGTGAGAGCAAGGCCGGTGCCCATCGGGAGGACGCGTTCGACTCGGGCTTCCGGCGCTTCGAAGGTGTACGGACTACCCTCCGCCGCCGGGCCTGCTTCGAGGCCCTCCTGCGTGGTGTCGCCCTGCCCCTCGGACCCCCCGGGCGTCTGCCGCGGCGACCCCGGCGCTGCGAACCGTTCCCCCGCCTCGGGACGGCGCGGAGGCTTCACCGGGGCGGCCTTCGCCGGCGCTGACGAGGAGGCTGACGGCGACGGTGCGGGTGACGGCCCTGCGGGGTCCGGCGGGATCTGCGCACCGTCGGCTTCGGGCAAACCGGCCGGCTGGGACGGCTCCGGGCTCTCCGCGTCGGGGAGGTCACGGTCCGCGTCCGGCTCCCGTGCGGAGTCCGGCGGCGACGGCTCGGCCGTCGGCGGCTGGGAGGGGTGCGGTTGCGGTAGACCCGGGAGGTTCGACGGCGGGTCCGGGAAATCGGGGAGCAGGTCCGGCAGTTCTGGGAAGTCGGGCATCTCCGGGAAGGTGTCCAAGTCGTCCGGGAACTCCGCGGGTGGCCCCGGCCGACCGGGGTGGCCCCGGCCCACTCCTGCACTGCTGCCGGCCAGCGGCAGGTCCACCGGGCGGCTGTCCGACGACTGCTGCGGATGACCGAGGTGCGGGGGGCGATCGACCGGTGTCCTCTGCTGGTCGGAGGCTGTGGCGGTGGTTGCCGCCACCTGGAGGGGGAGGACCGCAGCGACCACCAGAAGGCTGGTGGCGATGCGCGAACGGAATCGTGGAGCCACGACCATTGCCCCCTCCGTACCGAGCCGTCGAGTGACGTGTCCAGCGTCACATCTCGCCAGAATTCCGGCATCTCGGGCAGGTCGTTCGAGCGAGCCAGCGGGCCGAGGCTCCTCGGTAGGGCCAACCGGCGCAACGGGAGGGCGACCGACGGCCCCGCAGGGGCTGCTGAGGCCCGCCGCGGAGAGGGGCGGGCGGGGGGCCCGTGGACCCGTGGACCCGCCCCATGCGGCGCGCCTCGTCGCGTCAGACCGTCAGCACGACCTTGCCGACATGCGTGCTCGCGTCCACCACACGGTGCCCCTCGGCGGCGTCCGCCATCGGGATCGTGCGGTCCACGATCGGCCGGACCTGGCCGTTGCCGATCAGTGGCCAGACGTGTTCGCGCACGGCGGCGACGATGGCCGCCTTCTCGCTCAGCGGCCGGGCACGCAGCCCGGTGGCGGTGATCGCGGCACGCTTGGACAGCAGGGCCGCGAGATTCAGCTCCGCCTTCACGCCACCCTGCATGCCGATGATCGCCAGTCGTCCGCTGACCGCCAGCGCCTTGACGTTCTTCTGCAGGTACTTGGCCCCGATGATGTCCAGGATGACGTCCGCGCCCTTGCCGTCGGTCGCCTTGCGGATCTCCTGGACGAAGTCCTGCTCGCGGTAGTCGATGAGGATGTCCGCGCCCAGCTCCGCACAGCGCGCCAGCTTCTCCGGACCGCCGGCGGTGACCGCCACGCGCGCACCGACGGCCTTCGCCAGCTGGATCGCCATCGTGCCGATACCGCTGGAGCCGCCGTGCACCAGCAGCGTCTCGCCGGGCCGCAGGTGCGCGATCATGAAGACGTTCGACCAGACCGTGCACGCCACCTCGGGCAGCGCGGCGGCCTGGATCAGGTCCAGGCCCGGCGGCACCGGCAGGACCTGGCCGGCGGGTACGGCGACCTTCTCGGCGTAGCCGCCGCCCGACAGCAGCGCGCACACCTCGTCGCCCACGGCCCATCCGCTGACGCCCGGGCCGACCTCGGCGATCCGGCCGGCGCACTCCAGACCGGGGTACGGGGAGGAGCCGGGGGGAGGGTCGTAGAACCCCTGACGCTGGAGCAGGTCGGCACGGTTCACCGCGCTGGCCACGACCTCGACCAGCACCTCACCATCGGCGGGCTGCGGATCGGGCACGTCCGCCCAGACAAGTGCTTCGGGGCCACCGGGCTCGGGGATAGTGATCGCTCGCATGGGCGCGAGGCTACTCGCCGTCCGCCCGTGGGGCGACGGGGCGGGGGCGGCAAGCGCAGCGGGAGCGGCGATCACGGCGGTCGACCGCCGGGCCGTGCGGCAGTGAACTCCAATAGGACACGGGACCAACTCCCGGACACCGTAACGAGGATGACGGGCGCGGCAGACCCGGGCGGCCACTCGTCCGCCCGGGTGCCGGCCGGGTCGCCGAGCGTCCGCCCGGATCACGTCCGTGCCGCTACTCGCCCGCCCGGCGCATCGGGGAGACACCATTGCCGGGCGTCGGCCCGTGGGGACGGCCCGACTGCCTGCCCGGGAGGTCCTGCTCGTCCGTCGCGGCCGCCCGCACGATCGTGATCAGGCGGTCCGCGGTCTGCAACGGGCTGGCCGTCGGGTCGTCATAACCGAGGAGGCGGTGGCCGCGCAGGACGGACACGACCAGATCATCGGTGTCCCGGACGGACTTGCCGACCTCCGCCTTCACCACCGGCCGCTCCACCAGGTCCAGGCCGCTGCCCTGCTGGATCAGATCCTCCATGACCGTGCCCGCGCTGGGGCTGAGGACGGAGAGCCCCAGCAGCCGTCCGGCCGCGCTGGCCGAGGTGATCACCGAGTCGGCGCCGGACTGCCGCAGCAGCGGGGCGTTCTCCTCCTCGCGCACCGCGGCGACGATATTGGCCTTCTTGTTCAGCTGACGCGCGGTCAACGACACCAGTACCGCGGTGTCGTCGCGCTGGGTGGCGATGACGACCTGCCGGGCGCGCTGAATCTCGGCCCTCAGCAGCACATCGCTGCGGGTCGCGTCGCCGACCACGCCCGCGAAGCCATCGGCCACCGCGGCGTCGATCACCTTGGCGCTCGGGTCGACGATGACGATGCGGTCGCGGCTCAGGCCCGTGGCGCAGAGAGTCTGGGCGGCACTGCGGCCCTTGGTCCCGAAGCCGACGATGAGGGTGTGGTCGCGCAAGGCGTTTCTCCAGCGTTTCAGTTGCCACTGCTCACGGGTGCGCTCGGTCAGCACCTCCAGTGTGGTCCCGACCAGGATGATCAGGAAGAGCACCCGCAGGGGCGTGATGAGCAGGATGTTCAGCAGCCGTGCGGTGTCGCCGTAGGGGACGATGTCGCCGTAGCCGGTGGTCGAGAGGGTGACCGTCGCGTAGTAGACGCAGTCGAGGAAGTCGACGCTGCCATTGGCGTTGTCGTGGTAATCGTCCCGGTCGAGCCAGACGATGAAGACCGTCGCGACGAGGACGGCAAGCGCCATCAGCAGCCGGCGGCAGACCTGCCGCAACGGCCCCATGGGGGTGCGGCGCGGCAATATCACCCGGCGCGAGCGGTCCTCGGGGATCTCGCGTGCGGCGGCGTCCTGGGACGGGAGCTTCACGCGGTGCCTCCGGTGGGGTGCGCGGGGAACGCCGAGCCCGCGGAATGCGCCCCGGAAGGCGGCCACGGCGCGGACGAGTCGGAGGCACCGGCCGGGCCGTACGCCGTATCCGGTGTGGCCCAGCCTCCCGCCGCACCGGCCGACCAGGGCAGATCCAGCAGCTCGACCTCGGCGCCGCGGTCCGCGCCACCGGCCGGGATCACGGCGAGCGCGTCGGCGGCGGCGATCCCGCGCAGCATGGCGGGCCCGTTGTAGTGCAGGGGTGCCGCCACCACACCGTGCTGATCGTCGTCCCGGTAGGCCACCGGGACGAGCCGGGTGTCGTGCGGATGCCCGTGGACCGCTCCGGCCAGCGGGGTGGGGTACGCCGTGGCCGGGCGCCGGGCGGCGAGCGTACGCAGCAGCGGCTCGGCGAGGGTGAGCAGGCCCGAGACGGCGGCGAGCGGGTTGCCCGGCAGGCCGACGAGGTGGCGGTGCGGGGTGATCCGGGCGAGCAGCATGGGATGCCCGGGGCGTACCTCCACACCGTCCACCAGCACGTCGGCGCCCAGGCGGCGCAGGGTGGGGTGGACGTGGTCGACGGGCCCCGACGCGGTGCCGCCGGTGGTGATGATCACGTCGGCGGTGGATCCGGCGATGGCCGCGTACAACGAGTCGGCGTCGTCCGCGAGGTGGCGGGGCGGCGCCGCCTCGGCGCCCAGCGCATGCAGCCACGGCGCGAGCATCGGGCCGAGCGCGTCCCGGATCCGGCCCTCCTGCGGCAGCCCGTGTTGCAGCAACTCGTCGCCCAGAATGAGCACTTCGACGCGCGGGCGGGGGTAGGTGGTCAGCTCGTCGTAGCCGGCCGCTGCGGCCAGTCCGAGGACCGCCGGGGTCACCAGGGCGCCCGCGGGCAGGAGTTGGTCCCCGCGGCGGCACTCCTGGCCGCGCGGGCGGATGTCCTGGCCGGGCGACGGGGGCCGGAGGGCGAACAGCCGCGCCCGGCCGTCCCCGAGACCCCGTACCTCGCAGTGCTCGCTGCGCAGCACGGCGGTCGCGTTGCCGGGCACGCGCGCGCCTGTGGCGATCCGGATCGCATGACCGTCTGGGAGCACGTCGATGGGGGCGTGACCGGCCAGGATGCCGGGGTGTGAACCGGCCGGGGACGGGGCGCCGGGGTCGACGGGGCGGTCCTCCGCCTGCTCGGTGACGTCGGCCGCGTCCTGGGCGGGGGGGCTCGTGGCACGGCCCTTTGCCCCGTCTTCGGCCCGGTCGCCCGCCGGAGGGTCGAGCCGCCAGGGGCCGGGGCCGGAGACCGCCCAGCCGTCCATCGCCGAGGTGTCGAAGGACGGCAGATCGGTGAGAGCGGCGAGCGGCGCGGCCAGCGTCCGGCCGAGCGCCTCCCCGAGCAGCGAGGTCTCGGGGGCGGGCGGACCCGCCGCGGCACGCCCGGCGATCTCACGGGCCGCACCCCACGGGGCAGCAGGGTCCTCCGAACGGTGCGCGCCGCGGGCGGGGGTGGTGCCGGGGGCGGGGGTGTGGCGGTCGGCTGCGGCGGGGTCGGCGTCGTGGGTGGAGCGCGTGGGCCGGGCGGATTCCGCCGAGTGGTCGGGGTGCGGAGCCTGGCCGGGGTGCGGAGCTTGGTGGGGGTGGGTGGCCTCTTGGGCGTCCGCGGGGTTGCGGGGGCCGCCGGGGCCGTGGGAAGCGCTGCCGCAGGCGGACGCGCTCCCAGACGCTGCGCTGCGGGAGCCGGCATTGCCACGGGAGGCTGAAGTGCTTCCGGAGGTGGGCCCCCAGAGGGCATCGCACACGTCGAACGTGCCGGATTCGCTGCCCTTGGCAGAGCCGTTGTTCTCGTACGGCCCCCGGGAGGCCGCTGGACGTACCCGCGCCGCTCCGCGACCGTTGGCCAGCGCGAGCGCGTCAGCGAGCGCGGCGTCGAAATCCCCGTCGGTCATGGAGCGGTCTTCTCTTCGCTGTCCGTGGTGCCGGCGGGACCGTCCGGCCGGCCGCCCTCGGTGCTCTCCGCGGCCCACCGGTTGGCCAGCGCGGCGGCCTTGGCGGCCAGCTCCGTCACGTCACGGCCCTGTTGGCCCGCAGCGAAGCCGATCAGAAACGTCGTCAGCGGGGCGGCGGGGCGAGCCACACCATGTGCCGCGTCCCGCGCGAGATCGAGAAGTACCGGCGTGTCGACATCGAGTTCGATGCCCAGCTCGGCCTTGACTGCGGTGATCCATTCGTCCAACACGTTTCCATGCTCCCTGATCCGGGCGCGCGCCGCGCTGATGTCTTCCCAGGTGTCGCAGTCGAAGGATGCCGTGGCCGTGGCATCCGGGACACGTGCGAGCGTCAATCGGGACGTCAGCGCGCGCAGCGGCAGCCCGGCCAGGCTCCCGTGTGCGGCACGCAACCGCTCCAGCTCCCGGCGCAACGGCTCAGCCCGATAAGCGGCCACCAACGGCTGGTCCCGCCCCGTCCTGTCCCGCAGCATCGCCCCGTCGGGGGGCGTGGTGCTACTGAGGGGGGCGGCGGGGTTGGAGGGGCTGTCAGCGTGGGGCGTGACGCCGGCGGGGGGCGTGACGCCCTCGCGGGGCGCGGTGTCGGGGTGAGACGCGGTGCGGGCGTCGGGCGTGGTGCCGGCGGGGGGCGCGGTGGCGGGGTGACGCGCGGTGCGGGCGTCGGGCGGGGTGTCTTCGGGCAGCGTGGGCTCTTCGGCAGGCGGGGTGTCTTCGCGCAGCGTGGGGTCTTCGGCAGGCGTGGGGGATTCGCCACGCTTGGGTTCTTCGCCGGGCGTGGCGCTTTCGCCGACTGCCGCTTCATCGGCCGGCTGCGTCGCCGCGGTCACCAGGTCGCGTACGGTCGCGGCCGTCAGGAATGGCAGATCCGCGGAGAGGACAAGGACCGTCGGGGCGGTGGTCTGCCGCAGACCGGCGTCCAGCGCGGCGAGCGGGCCGCCACCAGGCGGATCCTCCAAGGCGCGGACAACCGCGCGGCTGGTCGCACGCCGAGGTCCGACAACGACCGTCACCGCCGCATCCGGGCACGCGGCGAGCACGCGGTCCAGCAGGGGGCGGCCGCCGACGGACAACGCGGGTTTGTCCGCCCCGCCGAGCCGACGAGCCGCACCCCCGGCCAGCACGATGGTGTCGTAGTCGGTGTGGTCGCTCACCCCATGAGTATCGCCGGGAGCGCCGTCCTGACACAGGGGCCACCGAGTCACCGTGGTTACAGAGCGGTCACCGAGGCCCCGCTGCCACGGAGAGGTCCCGAGTCACGCCGCCCGACAGCAGTTCACCAAGCCCCCACGGCCCAGCCCGCCAGACCCGTCACCAGGACACACAGAGCGCGCAGCGGGGACACAGAGACCGCCGAATCGCTTCGCCGACGGCGGGCCGCATGCTCTCAGGGCAGCGACCTGAGGCCCGCGGGACCTCATGCCCGCAAGGGGACAGAGCTGCGGGGGGGGGGGGGGGGGAGAGAGATGGGGCCGGGGGGCAGGGGTGCAGGGTGGACAGGAGGCAGGGGGCCGGGGGGACAGTGGAGCAGGGGGACAGAGCCGCAGGAGACAGGGCCGCAATCCCGCACGACCGCCCGGCGCTCAGGCCCACAGGCCCCATGCCCGCCAGCCCGTCAACCGGTCGGCCCGCCAACCCGCCAGCCCGTCGGCCCGTCGGCCCGTCCACCGCGACCGCCTTTAGGCCACAGGTTCACGGCGGCCCGCGCTCACGGGCCTATCACTCACCGTCGATCACACCGGCCATCTCCCCTCGGGCCCCGCTCGCTGCCTTCTCCAGAACTCCACGAGCCGCCTCGCTCAGCGGTCACCCGGCCTCGCAGTCAACGCGCCCGCAGTTGCCGCCGCCGTAGCTCAGCTGCCGGCTCCCCCTCCCAGCCAGATCAGCCAGAACTCACAACAGTCCCGCAGCCCCAGCCCCAGCCCCGCCCCCGACCAAGAGCACTAGCCACCCCAGCAGTCTCAGGAGCAACAGCAACAGCCCCCTCAGCGGCTCCACCTGCCACAACACCAGACGTACGCAACGGCAGCGTGCGCAACGGCAGGGCCCCAACCAGGTCAGCGTCCCCCACTAGATCAGCACCCCCAACAACGGCACCCTGACCAACGGCACTCTGACCGGCGGCACCCTGACCGGCGGCATGACCCGCAAGCAACAGCAGCCGAACCAGCAATCACTGCCGCCCCGACCACTGCCGCCGCAGTCACAGCGCCCGCAACAGCAGCGCCGGCTGTTCCACGCAGTCGGCGACGAATCGCAGGAAGCCGCCCGCCGTGGCGCCGTCGCATATCCGGTGATCGAAGGTGAAGGAGAGCTGCACCACCTGACGGACGGCCAACTCACCGTCGTGCACCCAGGGTTTGGCGGTTATCCGGCCGACACCCAGCATCGCGGCCTCGGGATGGTTGATGATCGGTGTGGAGCCGTCGACCCCGAAGACGCCGTAGTTGTTGAGGGTGAAGGTGCCGTGCGTCATCTCGGCGAGGGACAGACCGCCGCTGCGCGCGGTGTCGGTGAGCCGGGCGATCTCGTCGGACATTTGCTCCGCCGTACGGGCATGGGCGTCCCGGATCACCGGCACCACCAGGCCGCGATCGGTCTGCGCCGCGAAGCCCAGGTGGACGGCGGGCAGCCGAACGATCTCCTGGGATTCGGTGTCGACGGTCGCATTGAGTTCCGGGTACCGCGCCAGCGCGGCCGTGCACACCCTGGCCAGGAGCGCGAGCAGAGACACCTTGGGGGCGCCCGGCACGTTCATCGCCTTGCGGGCGGCGAGGAGTTCGGTGGCGTCGGCGTCCACCCAGCAGGTCGCGTCCGGGATCTCCCGTCGGCTGCGGCTGAACTTCTCGGCGGCGGCACCGCGCATCCCACGCAGCGGGATCCGCTCCGCGCCCGGCTCGGTCCCGACCCGGCTCCCGGACGCGGGCCCGGAGACGCCCCCGAGGCCGGAGACGGGGGCAGTCCTGGCGCCTGTGCGGGACCCGGCCCCAACCGTGTCCGGCACGCCCGTACCGATCGCGTCCGTCGTGCCCGTGTCCGCAGCGGCCGTCGCAACCGTTCCGGCAGCACCGGCCGCCTCCTGCTGTCCACGGATGGCACGCTCGACATCCGTACGGAGGATCAGTCCCTCCCGCCCGCTTCCCCTCACTTCTCCCAGATCCAGGCCGTGCTCCCGCGCCATCCGCCGCACGAGCGGCGAGATGACGGCCGCGGTACGGCTCCCGGCGGCCGCTGCCTCCGGACTCACCGACTCCGCCGCCCCGGGAGCCGAGGCGGGCCCAACAGTCGCGGCGGTCCCGGCAACCGCTGCCGAACCCTCAGACACGGCAGCAGCGGTGTTCGCCGTTCCGACGGCCGTCCCCGAGTGCGTGGAATCACCAGCGGCCGCACCTTCCCGTTCCCGCCCGGCCTCCGCCGGCCCGTGAGGCCGCGTCCCGCCCGGCGCAGGGCCCGCGCCCTCCCCCGGCCGGATGCGCCGCCGCCGCGCCACGGACGCGCTCGTGCCGTACCCGACGAGCACATTGCCCGATCCCGAGTCGGCCGATCCCGAGCCCGCCGACGCGGAGTCGGCCGAACCCGAGTCCGCCTGTCCTGAGGGCGTCGATCCCGCTCCCGCCTCGTCGGAGCCCGCGGCCGGCCCGCCCGCCTCCAGGTCATCCGGCACCGCCCCAACGGCGACCATGACCAGCGGCGCTCCGACCGGAACCTCGGCACCCTCCTCACCGAAACGGGCGGTCACCACGCCCCCATAGGGACACGGCACCTCCACCAGCGCCTTGGCGGTCTCGACCTCCACCACCGGCTGGTCGATGGCCACCACCTCACCGACCTCGACCATCCAGTGCACGATCGTCGCCTCGGTGAGCCCCTCCCCCAGATCGGGAAGCGTGAATTCACGGACCACGGCCATCACTCACCACGTCCCTCGGTCCAGTCCGACTCCCACTGGAGGCGGGCGACGGTGTCCAGAATCCGGTCCACGCCCGGCAGGTGGTGCCGCTCCAGCATCGGCGGCGGATACGGGATGTCGAATCCGGCGACGCGCAGAACCGGCGCCTCCAGATGGTGGAAGCAGCGCTCCGTGATCCGCGCCGCGATCTCGCCCCCCGGCCCGCCGAACCCGGTCGACTCATGGACGACCACGGCTCGTCCGGTACGCCGCACGGAGGCACAGACCGTCTCGTCGTCGAACGGCATCAGCGAGCGCAGATCGAGGACTTCCAGGTCCCAGCCCTCCGCCCGGGCCGCCTCGGCCGCCTCCAGGCAGACCGGCAGCGAAGGGCCGTAGGTGATCAGTGTGGCGCTGTCCCCACGGCGGCGGACCTCGGCGCGGCCTATGGGGGCGACGGCCGTGGGGGCGTCGGGCGACCAGTCGGCCTTGGACCAGTACAGCCGCTTGGGTTCGAGGAAGATGACCGGGTCGTCGGAGGCGATGGAGGCGCGCAGCAGCCCGTAGGCGTCGGCGACCGTTGCCGGGGTGACGACATGGAGGCCGGGGGTGGCAAGGTAGTACGCCTCGGAGGAGTCGCTGTGGTGCTCGACCCCGCCGATCCCGCCGCCGTAGGGAATGCGGATGGTCAGGGGCATCGGCATGGCGCCGCGGGTGCGGTTGCGCATCCGCGCGACATGGCTGATCAGCTGCTCGAACGCCGGATAGGCGAACGCGTCGAACTGCATCTCCACGACCGGCCGCAGCCCGTACATGGCCATGCCGACGGCGGTGCCCAGGATGCCGGCCTCGGCGAGCGGCGTGTCACTGCAGCGGTCCTCGCCGAACTCCTTGGCCAGGCCGTCGGTGACCCGGAAGACGCCACCCAGGGCGCCGACGTCTTCCCCCATGACGTGGACCGTCGGGTCCTCGGCCATGGCGTCGCGCATCGCGCGGGTGAGCGCCTGCGCCATGGTGGCGGGCTTGCGCGCGGTCGCCGGAGCGATGGTCGTCATGGTCGGTTCCCCTCGGCGGACTCGGCGGCGGTGGCCGGCTCCTCGGTGTGGCCGGCGGCCTCCGCGTCCAGCTCGGCCCGCAACTGCACTGCCTGCTCCCGGAGTTGCCCGGTCTGCTCTGCGTACACGTGGGTGAACAGGTCCATGGGGTCGAGCTCGGCGTCCTGGTTCATCCGGTCCCGCAGCGCGGCCGCCAGCTGCTCCGCGCCGTCCCGCGTGTCCCTGAGGAACTTCTCCGTCAGCAGGTCACGCGCTTCCAACTCGCTCTCCAGAAGGGCTA
Organism: Streptomyces sp. NPDC017993; assembly: GCF_044328065.1. Taxonomy (NCBI): domain Bacteria; kingdom Bacillati; phylum Actinomycetota; class Actinomycetes; order Kitasatosporales; family Streptomycetaceae; genus Streptomyces; species Streptomyces sp. NPDC017993. The sequence goes on along the minus strand of NZ_JBIRGO010000002.1, from coordinate 314,978 downwards.
TCGGGTCGTGCTCCCGCCAGGTCTCGACCTCGGAATCGGTGCGGTAGCGGGTGGCGTCATCGGCGTTGGTGTGGGCCTCGATGCGATAGGTGACGGCCTCGACCAGGGTGGGACCGCCGCCGCTGCGGGCCCGCTGCACCGCTTCGGTGAGGACCTCGTGCATCGCGGGGGCGTCATTGCCGTCGACGAGGCGGCCGGGCATGCCGTAGCCGACCGCCTTGTGGGCCAGGGACGGCGCGGCTGACTGCTTGGCGAGCGGTACGGAGATCGCGAAGCCGTTGTTCTGGACGAGGAAGACCACCGGGGCCTGCCAGACCGCCGCGAAGTTCAGCGCCTCGTGGAAATCGCCCTCGCTCGTGCCACCGTCGCCGACCATCGCGAGGGCGACGACATCGTCGCCCTTGAGGCGAGCGGCGTGCGCCAGGCCGACCGCGTGCGGGAGTTGGGTGGCGAGGGGGGTGCACAACGGGGCGATGCGGTGCTCGCGCGGGTCGTATCCCGTGTGCCAGTCGCCCCGCAGCAGGGTCAGCGCCTGCACGGGGTCGAGGCCACGGGCCACGGCGGCGAGGGTGTCGCGGTAGCTGGGGAAGAGCCAGTCCCGGTCCTCGAGCGCCAGCGCGGCGGCGACCTCGCAGGCTTCCTGCCCGGTGGAGGACGGATAGACCGCCAGCCGCCCCTGCCGGGTCAGGGCGGTGGCCTGCGCATTGAACCTGCGGCCCCGCACCAGCTGGGCGTAGAGCCGCGTCAGCAGCCCGGGGTCGAGCCGGCGCGCGGCTTCCGTCCCCAGCAGGCGGTACGGCTCGGCGTCGGGCAGGAGGGGCGCCGGGTCGACGCGCGGCCGCCAGGCGGGCGGCGGGCCGGACAGGCCGCTCTTGTTCCTGCTGCTGCCGGGCTGCTCAAGGACCGTCATGACGAGCACCTCCTCGAATCGAAGGGGTGGCGCGGAGCGCCTCAATGGGGTGGGGGGCGGGCGACGGGTGGGCAGGATGGGACATGGTCGGGGCGGGTAGCCCTTCCCTACCGATTGTTCGGTCGCTGATGCATTTTGGCTACAGGCGGGCCCAGCCTGTGGACAAACGGTTCTCCACAGCTTGTGATGAAGTCAGGGTGTCCACAAAGGGGAGGCGGGACCACATGCCGGACGAACAGATGGCCAATCCCGGCGGCCAGCCACCGGCGGCGCCCGCACCGCTCCCGCCCGCCGCGCGCCCTCTGGACACCATCGACCGCTCGATCCTGCGCATGCTGCAGACCGACGGAAGGGCGTCGATACGCTCCGTCGCCGAGCGCGTGCACGTCTCGCGAGCCAACGCCTACGCCCGGATCAACCGGTTGATCGAGGACGGCGTGATACGCGGCTTCGGCGCCCGCGTCGACCAGGAACGCGCAGGTCAGGGCGCCTCCGCCTACATCACGCTGAAGATCGTGCAGAATTCCTGGCGCACCGTACGCGCCCAGCTCACGGCCCTGCCCGGAGCCACCCACATCGCGCTGGTCAGCGGCGATTTCGATGTACTTCTACTGGTCCACACCAAGGACAACCGGGAGCTGCGGGAGCTGGTCCTCACTCGGATCCAGTCGATCCCGGAAGTACTCAGCACCCGCACCCTGCTGGTCTTCGAGGAAACCGACCTCGGGACGGAGCCCGGGTCGGAACAGCAGTGACCCGCGGCCCTATGTGATGCAGCCGTACCTGGCGCAGCCCTACCTGCCCCACAGCCGTACGTGACGCACCCGTACGACGACCGGGTGAGGCTCTGCCCTCGACCCAGGGCGGCCGGGTCCTTCAGGACCTGCGCAGGCCCGCGAACGCCGTCCGCACCACGGCCTCGGCGACCTCGTCCCGGCTGGCCGCGCCCCCGCGCCCGGGCCGGTACCACTCCACGACCGAGTTGATCATTCCGAAGAGCAGGCGGGTGGCCAGCCGAATGTCGACGTCGGCCCGCAGATCCCCCTCGTCGGCCGCCCGCTTGAGCAGGTCGGCGACCTGGTGGTCGAACTCGCGGCGGCGCTCCATGGCCCACCGCTCACTGTCCGTGTTTCCGCGCACCCGCAACAGCAGCGTCACATAGGGCAGTTCGTCCATCAGCACCTCGGCCTCGCGCCGGGTGACGTACTCCAGCCGCTCGATCGCCCGCCCCTCGACGGCGCCGGGCTCCTCCAGCACACCGAACAGCCCGTCCAGGGCCCGGCTTATCGCCCGGTGCAGCAGCTCTTCCTTGCTGCGCACGTGGTGGTAGATCGAGGACTTGGAGATGCCCGCCGCCTTGGAGAGGTGCTCCATGGAGGTGCCGTCGTACCCGCGCTCGTTGAACACCTCCACGGCGACCGCGAGCAGCGAATCGGGCGTGTAGGTGTCGCGCTTGGCCATGGTCATGATTAGAGCACCTGTCCCTGCACTTCCGCACGGCGCCGCAGTGCCCAGGAGGGTGCGTAGCGGCCGCCGGCGGTCTGATGGTCCAGGGAGTCCAGCAGATCCCGCACCCACCTGGCGCCGAGGCGCTCCGCCCACTCCAGGGGGCCGCCGGGGTAGTTCACGCCCAGCCGCATGGCGGTGTCGATGTCCTCGGGGCTCGCGACCTCCCGGGCCACGGCGTCGACGGCGAAGTCGACGATCATGGCGACCGTGCGGGCCACGATCATGCCCGGCACGTCCCGGATCACGCTGACCTGCTTGCCGAGGGCCTGGAACAGCCCGGCCGCCTCGGCGAGATCCGCCGCGGAGGCGGTCTCCGAAGCGGTGAGGGCGATCCGGGTCGCGGCGCGGTAGTCGAGCGAGAGATCGAAGCGGACACACCGCCCATGGGCCGCGCTCGTCGCCGGGGCTCCGCCGGTCAGGGCCAGAGCAGCCCCGCCCGGCAGCCGGATGACACCTGCGCGGTCACCGGTCGCACGCTCGCCGGTGATCTTGATGCCGGCTTCCTCGATCAGCTCGCGCAGTACCGCGGCCGGGCCGGGCAGCTCGCCGTGCAGGCCGATGCTCTCCGGAGCGGGGCTCGCGGCGGCGGTCTGCGGCGCGGGCCGCTCGGCGCCCTCGGCGTAGTCGAACCAGCCGCGCCCGGCCTTGCGGCCGTGCAGCCCGGATTCCACCAGCCGCCGCTGCGCAAGGGACGGTGTGAATTTCGGGTCCTGGAAGAACGACGTCCACACGGAGTGCGTGACGGCCTCGTTGACGTCCTGACCGATGAGGTCGGTCAGCTCGAACGGGCCCATCTTGAAACCGGCGCCTTCCCGCAGCACGGCGTCGATGGTCGCCGGGTCCGCGGCCCGTTCCTCGTAGGCCCGCAGCGCCTCGGCGTAGAAGGGGCGGGCGATGCGGTTGACGATGAATCCGGGGGTGTCCGCGCAGCGCACCGGCGTCTTGCCCCAGGCCGCGGCGGTGTCGTACGCGGTGGTGGCGGCGGCCTCGTCGGTGGCGAATCCGCTGATGACCTCCACGAGCGGGAGCAGCGGCGCGGGGTTGAAGAAGTGCAGGCCCACGAACCGGCCGGGGTGCCGCAGGGGACCGGCGACGGCGGTCACGGACAGCGAGGAGGTGTTGGTGGCCAGCAGGCAGTCCGCCGGAACGATCTCCTCCAGGGCGGTGAACAGCTGCTGCTTGGCAGGCAGTTCCTCCAAAATCGCCTCGACGACCAGCGCGGCGTCGGCCAGGTCGGCGAGGTCGGCTGCGGGGGACAGCCGGTCGCGCGCCGCGTCCCGCTCCTGCGCTGTGATCCGGCCTTTTTCAGCGAGCCGATCCAGCCGCCGCACGAGGGCCGCGGCTGCCTCCCCGGCACGCCCCGGTGCCGCGTCGTAGAGGCGTACGCGATGGCCGGCGACCAGCGCCACCTGCGCGATTCCTTGCCCCATTGTGCCGGTGCCGACCACTGCCACGGTGCCGCTGGTCTCTATTGCCGTCATGCCGACAGATCCTCCCCGACCGAATTGTCCACAGGTTTGCCGGGCCCTCTTGCCCCGACCGATCGTTCGGTTACTCTAACTCCGTCGGCTTGTTCACTCCCAGTTCCACGACCGCTGTCCGCCCCATCCGCTCCCGCCGGCCGCCGCTCGACCGCACCACTCACGCTTTCGTCCCTCAGCCCTTGCCCGTAGCTCTTCCCGCACCGCCGCATTTCGCATTCCGCACCCCTGCTTTCCGCCCCATCCGCTCTCCGCCCGGCTCGACGAGGAGTTGGTCATCGATGGCCGCCGAAATGACCGCAGCGCAGTTGATCGCGAAGCACCGCCCGACCCTCGACCAGACGCTGGAGGCGATCAACAGCCGCGCGTACTGGTCCCCCCACCCCGAGCACCCGAAGGCGTACGGCGAGGACTCCGCACCCGAGGGCCTGGCCGCCTTCGAGGCGCTCCGCGGCAAGCCGTTCGACCTCGACCAGCCCGGGACGGACGACTGGGTGGGCGAGGAAGTCTCGCCGTACGGACCGGAGCTGGGCATCAGCTATCCGCATCCGGATGTGGACGTCCTGCTGCCGAGCATGCGTGCCGCGATGCCCGCCTGGCGGGCCGCGGGACCCGAGGCGCGGGCCGCGGTGTGTCTGGAGATCCTCGCGCGGATCAGCGCACGCACCCATGAGTTCGCCCAGGCCGTGATGCACACCAGCGGGCAGGCGTTCATGATGGCGTTCCAGGCGGGCGGCCCGCATGCGCAGGACCGCGGCCTGGAGGCGGTGGCCTACGCGTACGCCGAGCAGACCCGCACCCCCGAGCAGGCAGCGTGGTCCAAGCCGCAGGGCAAGCGCGATCCGCTGGAGCTGACCAAGACCTTCACCGCCGTGCCGCGCGGTGTCGCGCTGATGATCGGCTGCAACACCTTCCCGACGTGGAACGGCTATCCCGGCCTCTTCGCCTCGCTGGCCACCGGCAACCCGGTACTGGTCAAGCCGCATCCGCGCGCCGTGCTGCCGCTGGCGCTGACGGTCAAGGTGGCGCGCGAGGTGCTCGCCGACGCCGGCTTCCCCGCCGATCTGGTCTGCCTGGCGGTGGACAGGCCGGGCGAGGGCCTCGCCAAAACGCTGGCCGTCCGCCCCGAGGTCCGCATCATCGACTACACCGGCTCGACCGGCTTCGGCGACTGGCTGGAGACGCATGCCCGGCAGGCGCAGGTCTTCACGGAGAAGGCCGGCGTCAACACCGTCGTCATCGACTCCACCGACAACTACAAGGGCATGCTCAGCAACCTGGCCTTCTCGCTGTCGCTGTACAGCGGCCAGATGTGCACCACCCCGCAGAATCTGCTGATCCCGCGCACCGGCATCACCACGGACGCCGGCCCGAAGTCGTACGACGAGGTCGTCAGCGACCTCGCGGGCGCCGTGAGCGGGCTGCTCGGCGACGACGCACGTGCCAACGCCCTGCTGGGCGCGATCGTCAATCCGCAGGTCAAGGAGCGCATCGAGGCTGCATCCGGGCTCGGTGAGGTGGCGCTGGAGTCCCGCGCCGTGGCCAACCCCGAGTTCCCCGACGCGACCGTCCGTACGCCGGTGATGGTCAAGCTGGACGGCGCCGAGCCGGGCTCGGAGGCGGCCTATCTGTCGGAGTGCTTCGGCCCGGTGTCCTTTGCCGTGGCGGTCGACTCCGCGGCCGCCGGGGTGGAGCTGCTGCGGCGCACCATTCGCGAGCAGGGCGCCATGACGGTCGGCGCGTACACCACCTCCCCCGAGGTGGAGCAACTGATCGAGGATGCCTGCCTGGAGGAGTGCGCGCAGCTGTCACTGAACCTGACCGGCGGCGTCTATGTGAACCAGACGGCGGCCTTCTCCGACTTCCACGGCTCGGGCGGTAACCCGTCGGCCAATGCCGCGCTGTGCGACGGCGCATTCGTGGCGAACCGCTTCCGGACGGTGGAGGTGCGCAAGCCGGCGTAAGTGCTCATGGCGGGGCCCGGCAATGCCTGAATGCCTGGTGCCGGGCCCGCACAGCGCGCCGTAGCACCTGCCCTGTCGCCTCGTTGCCCGGCGGGAGCGCGCCGGCGACTTTCTCGGGCCTCAGAGGCCGGGCGGCGCCTCGATGTGCGCATGGCGGCCGATCCAGGCGTGCATGGCGATGGCGGCCGCGGCACCCGCGTTGATCGAGCGGGTCGATCCGAACTGCGCGATCGAGCACACGACGGAGGCGTGGCGGCGCGCCTCCTCGGTCAGTCCCGGGCCCTCCTGGCCGAACAGCAGCACGCAGCGCCGGGGCAGCGCGGTCGTCTCCAGCGGCACCGCGCCGGGGAGGTTGTCGATCCCGATGATCGGCAACCCTTCGGCGGCGGCCCAGGCGGTGAGGTCCTCGGTGTCCGGGTGATGCCGCACATGCTGGTAGCGGTCGGTCACCATCGCGCCGCGGCGGTTCCAGCGACGCTGCCCGACGATATGGATCTCCTTGGCCAGGAACGCGTTCGCGGTCCTGACGACCGAGCCGATGTTGAAGTCGTGGCCCCAGTTCTCGACAGCCACATGGAAGTCGTGGCGGCGGGTGTCGAGGTCCGCGACGATCGCTTCGCGCGTCCAGTAGCGGTACTGGTCGACGACATTGCGCCGGTCACCGTGCGCGAGCAGCTCGGGGTCGTAGTGCTCACCCTGCGGCCAGGGCTCGGGGTGCGGGCCGACGCCGACCTTGGGCCCGTACCCCTCGTCGTACTGGACCGCCTCGCCGGCCGGGGCCACCACAAGGGCGGCACCGGCCGCGTCGGCCACGCTGCCGTCGCCGCCCCGGGCGGTGGTCTGATCCACGGGGGCGGTCCGCTCGCCGCCCTGGGCGGTGTTCTCGCTGCTCACCCCACGAGCGTATGGCCACCGCCCCCGCTGTGCGTACGGGCCTCCGGCTCAGGGCCCGTGGGACCCTCGGCCGCAGCGGGGGATCCGCCGCGGCGGAACAGGCGGTCGCGCAGGTCGGAGATCCGTGCGGAGAGCCAGGTCAGGAAGTTCGTCGGCAGGAACACCGCGTCCGCAGCGATCATCGCGAGCGAGAAGAACGGCAGCCCGAGAAGGAACGCGATCGAGAGGTGCTCACAGATCATCGCGACCAGCAGAACGTTCTTCAGGCGGCGGTTGAAGAGCGTGAACGGGAAGGCGACCTGCACCATCACCGTGCCGTAGGTGATGAGCATGACGATCAGACCGTTGCTGCCCAGGGCGTCGGACAGCGCAGGCCAGGGCGAGAAGTAGTCCAGGTGCATCGGGTAGAAGACGGCGGTGCCGTCCTGCCAGCGCGAACCCTGGATCTTGTACCAGCCGGCCGTGGCGTAGATCAGGCAGACCTCGACCACGATCACCAGCAGGGCGGCGTTGTGCGCGAGCTTGGCGAGGGTGTCCAGGACGATGCGCGGCTCCCCGGGGGCATACCGCTGCACCCACCACCACACGCCGTGCGTCCCCCACAGGAACCACAGCGTCAGGCCCCAGCCGACGTGCGGGAACGGGCCGTGCTCGAACCAGGTGAGGCCGTAGCTGCCGAGCAGCTGGGCCACGGCCAGTGCGAGGCCGAGGACGGTCCACAGGATGACGCCGGGAACGTCGAGGGAGGGGCGCGCGGCGGCGTCGGGGCCGGAGGCAGCGTCTGCGCCTGTGTGCGATCCGGCCTCCCTCGCCGCGGCCGCAGCCCGCTTCGCACGTCGCGCGTCCAGCGACCACACCTGCCCGCACCGGGTCAGCACGAGATACATCGACATCAGGTGGATGACGTTGTCGCCGCCGTCGCCGATGAAGATGCTGCGGTTCTGCAGGGAGAGCACACCGATCATGAACAGCACCGACATGGTGCGGGTGCGCCAGCCCAGCATCAGCAGCGCACTCGCCACGATGGCGACCAGGTAGACGCACTCGAACCAGGCGATGCCGTCCGACCAGGGCAGCACCGAGAAGGCGTGGTTGCCGTCGAGGAGCCGGCGCGCCATTTCCAGGTCCCAGGGGCTGTCAGGCCCGTAAAGAACTCGGCGGTTGGGCCATTCCCGGAGCAGGAACAGCAGCCATGTCGCGGCGAAACCGATGCGGATGACGGCGGTTTGGTAGGGGGCCATCGCACGGCTACTGGCCTTGAGAAAACCGCGGCCTATCGCGCGCTCGATACGAGTCTCTTCGTAAGGAGCAGGGGCAGGCGCCGACGGAGTCCCGGCCGCCGACTCCTGAGATTCCTCCGCCCGCTGCTGAGGTGGCGCCCCCTGTTGAGGTGCCAACTCCTGCGACTGCGGCGGCTCCTGGGGTTCGTTCGGCTCCGGCGTGTGCGGCTGCTGTGTGTGCTGCGGCTGCTGCGGCGTCGGTGAAGTCACGGGTTCGTCGCCCCCTCGGGCAGGTCGTCTGCGGTGACCTGCCACCAGGGCAGCACGCGGTACACGGGCTTCTCGCTGATCTTCTCGGTGCTCCACGACGGCGGGCTGACAGGAGTCGTCATCGAGCGGACCTGGACGCGCTCGGCCCTGCCACCCCCGGCCCACTCGGCACCGAGCCGGGACATCACGATGCGGCGGATATAGCGCTCGGAGAGCTCGCCGCGCGGCCCGGTGGAGCGGTTCTGCGCGTTGTGCGAGTTGAGGTAGAACTCCCAGCCCCGGCGCAGCTGATTCTGCTCGGCGTGGCTGGGGAGCGGGTTGTGGAGGATGGCGTGCCCGTCACGCGCGGTCAGATCCGTCCAGCCGGTGGTCCGAGCCTCCCCCGATGCGGTACGCACCTGCGCCCGGGCCTGAACAGCGATGTTCTGCTGGAGGGGGTTGGGTGCGAACAGCTTCCAGTTCTGCTCGTACTCGGGATAGACATAGTCGCCGATCAAGGTGCCCTGCTGTTTGCTCAGCGTGTTCGACGGCGCGACATGCAGAAACATCATGGCCAGATGTATCGCGACGACCACGGCGAAAACGCAGCCTGCCGTGCCTATGACGATCCGCGAGGGTAGCGAGAGCGCAGCCAATGGCCGCGTTTCGTCCCCGTATGACTGCATTCCCGCCCCGTTCCCAGAATCCACTCGGCTGACTCCGCCACGGAACCGTACCTAGGCGGCCGCACGGGGCACACCCTTCACCGAGTTATCCACAGGCTTGACACCCGCGGTCCGCCCACTCACCATTGAACCGAACGATCGGTCGGTCGGGAGCGAGGGGGCACCACATGACGACGATCGCGCCGGAAGATACGGCTCGCGAGGCGGTATTCGACGCCACCGTGGCCGCGGACGAGCGCATTGAGCCGCGGGATTGGATGCCGGACGCCTACCGCTCGTCCTTGGTGCGGCAAATGGCACAGCACGCCCACTCCGAGATCATCGGCATGCAGCCGGAGGCCAACTGGATCACCCGGGCCCCCTCACTGCGCCGCAAGGCGATCCTGATGGCGAAGGTGCAGGACGAGGCGGGCCACGGCCTGTATCTCTACAGCGCCGCCGAGACCCTCGGCACCAGCCGCGAGGAGCTGCTCGACAAGCTGCACTCCGGCCGCCAGAAGTACTCCTCGATCTTCAACTACCCGACCCTGACCTGGGCCGACGTCGGAGCCATCGGCTGGCTGGTGGACGGCGCCGCGATCACGAACCAGGTCCCTCTGTGCCGGTGTTCGTACGGTCCTTACGCCCGCGCGATGGTCCGCGTCTGCAAGGAGGAGTCCTTCCACCAGCGGCAGGGCTACGAACTCCTGCTGGCGCTCAGCCGCGGCACCGAGGCCCAGCACGCCATGGCGCAGGACGCGGTGGACCGCTGGTGGTGGCCGTCCTTGATGATGTTCGGCCCGCCGGACGACGAGTCGGCGCACTCCGCGCAGTCCATGATCTGGAAAATCAAGCGCCACTCCAACGACGAACTGCGCCAGCGCTTCGTGGACATCTGCGTCCCGCAGGCCGAGGCCCTCGGGCTCACGCTCCCCGACCCGGACCTGACGTGGAACGAGGCACGGGGCCACTGGGACTTCGGCCCGATCGACTGGGATGAATTCCGCGAGGTGCTCAAGGGCAACGGCCCCTGCAACGAAGAGCGGATCAACCGCCGCCGGCAGGCTCATGAGGACGGCGCCTGGGTGCGCGACGCAGCCGCGGCACATGCGGCCAAGCAGGGGGAGGCGACCCGATGACGACACCACACCCCGCGCGATCCACCGCGGAGACCGCCGGGAAGGGCGCGGCTTCCACCGACTGGCCCCTGTGGGAGGTGTTCGTGCGCAGCCGGCGCGGCCTGTCGCACACCCACGCCGGCAGCCTGCACGCCCCGGACGCCGAAATGGCACTTCGTAACGCCCGCGACCTGTACACCCGCCGCTCCGAAGGCGTCTCCCTCTGGGTGGTGCCCTCCGCACAGATCACGGCCTCGTCCCCGGACGAGAAGGACGCGTTCTTCGAGCCGGCCGGTGACAAGCCCTACCGTCACCCGACCTTCTACGAGATCCCGGACGGGGTGCAGCACCTTTGATGAACGTCACGGTCACCCCGGCCCTTGCCCTCGGGGACGACGCCCTGATCCTCTCCCACCGGCTGGGGGAGTGGGCCGGCCATGCCCCGGTCCTGGAGGAAGAAGTCGCGCTGGCCAACATCGCGTTGGACCTGCTCGGCCAGGCCCGCATCCTGCTTTCCCTGGCCGGCGACGAGGACGAGCTGGCGTATCTGCGTGAGGAACGGCAGTTCCGCAATCTCCAGCTCGTCGAACAGCCCAACGGCGACTTCGCGCACACCATCGCCCGCCAGCTGTACTTCTCCACCTACCAGGAGCTGCTCTTCGAGCATCTCGCCCCGGGCACGGGCGAGATGGCGCCCCTGGCAGCGAAGGCCGTCAAGGAGGTCGCCTACCACCGCGACCACGCCCAGCAGTGGACGCTGCGCCTTGGGGACGGCACCGACGAGAGCCACGCCCGTATGCAGCGAGCGGTGGACGCCCTGTGGAAGTTCACCGGGGAGCTGTTCGAGCCGGTGGACGGCCTGGACGTCCCCCTGCCCACGCTGCACGACGAGTGGACGACGCGTATCACCGCCATCCTGAGCCGTGCCACCCTCACCGTCCCGGACGGGCCGCAGCGGGGCGCCTGGACGGCCGGTGCAGGCCGCCAGGGTCTGCACACCGAGCCGTTCGGCCGGATGCTCGCCGAGATGCAACACCTCCACCGCAGTCACCCGGGGGCGACATGGTGACCACGACCGCCCTCGAAGAGGAGCTGCGCGCGCTCGCCGGCTCGGTTCCCGACCCGGAGCTGCCGGTGCTCACTCTCGCCGAGCTCGGCGTGGTGCGCGACGTGAAACTGGCGGCACCCGGCCGCGTCGAGGTGTGTCTCACGCCCACCTACACGGGCTGCCCTGCCATCGAGGCGATGTCAGCGGACATCGAGCGCGTGCTTCACGACCACGGCATACCCGAGGTCGAGGTCCGTACGGTCCTCAGCCCGCCGTGGTCCAGCGACGCGATCACCGCAGAAGGCCGCCGGAAACTGGCCGAGTTCGGCATCGCACCGCCGCGGCCCACCGGCCCGGCGAACGGGCCGGTCACCGTCGATCTCACCATCCGCTGCCCGCACTGCGGATCGACCGACACCACCCTGCTGAGCCGCTTCTCCTCCACCGCCTGCAAAGCACTGCGTCGCTGCGAGTCCTGCCGCGAACCCTTCGACCACTTCAAGGAGTTGTGATGTTCCACCCGCTCCGGGTCCGGGAGATCGAGCGGCTCACGGACGACGCGGTGGCCGTCACCTTCACGGTCCCACGCGAGCTGCGCGACACCTTCCGGCACACCCCTGGGCAGCACATCGCGCTGCGCAGAACGGTCGACGGCCAGGAGATCCGCAGGACGTACTCCATCAGCACCCCTGCCACCGATGAGCCCGTGCTGCGGGTGGGGATCCGCCTGGTCGAAGAGGGCGCCTTCTCGACGTACGCGCTCAAGGAGCTGATGGTCGGCGAAACCGTCGAGGTGATGGCCCCGGCCGGCCGGTTCACCCTGGAACCCCGGCCCGGGCACTTCGTCGGGATCGTCGGCGGCAGCGGGATCACCCCCGTGCTGTCCATCGCCGCCACCCTGCTCGCTCGGGAGCCGGACGCCCGCTTCTGCCTGATCCGCAGCGACCGCACGGCGGCCTCCACGATGTTCCTCGAGGAGGTGGCCGACCTCAAGGACCGCTATCCCCAGCGATTCCAGCTGGTCACCACCCTCTCCCGCGAGGAGCAGCAGGCCGGCCTGCCGTCCGGCCGGCTCGATGACGAGCGACTGCGTGCCCTGCTGCCCGCGCTCTTGACGGTCGAGTCGGTGGACGGCTGGTTCCTCTGCGGGCCCTACGGCCTCGTCCAGGGCACCGAACAGGCACTTCGGGCACTGGGGGTGCCCCGCGGCCGTATCCACGAAGAGATCTTCCATGTCGCCGACGGCACCACCACCCCGGGCGCTACGACCGCATCCGTGCCCGCCCACAGCACGGTGACGGCCACCCTCGACGGCCGCTCCGGCAACTGGCCGGTGCAGGACGGGGAATCGCTGCTGGAGACGGTGCTGCGCAACCGCGCGGACGCGCCGTACGCCTGCAAGGGCGGCGTGTGCGGAACCTGCCGGGCGTTCCTGGTATCCGGCGAGATACGCATGGACCGCAACTTCGCTCTGGAGGCCGAGGAGGTCGACGCCGGGTACGTGCTGGCCTGCCAGTCACACCCGGTCACGGAAAAGGTGGAGCTGGACTTCGACCGCTGAACAGGCACCGGCAGGCGACCTCACCACCCACGTCGCCTGCCCGACCGGCCCGACCAGCATGACGTCGCCTACGGGAGCGCCTCGCCTCACCAGTCGCAGGCGGTTCACTGCCGGTCGCCGGCGGGTCCCCATCCGCTGCTTTCTCTGCGCGGGGACCTTTCATCCTGGCCCGCCGGCCGACGTGCACCACCCTCACGCCGGACTCCCGTTTACCGGCACCACCCACGCCCAAGCCCGCCCAAGCCCGCCCACGGCCACGGCCGGCACGCCTGCCCATCCTCACCCACCTCACCTATTCCTCCCTCGGCTATTCCTCCGTCGGCACCATTCCCAATTCCTGCAACCTGTTCTACCTTGACGCTTCGTCAGATCGAGGCGCCGCGTGGGAGGACAGACCAGTGGACTTCACCTTCACCGAGGAGCAGCAGGCCGCCGTCGAAGCAGCGGAGGCCGTCTTCTCGGGGGTCGCTCCTGATGGCGTCCCCAGCCCTGCGCTCGCGGCAGGAGCCGTTGCCGACGACTTCGACCGCGCGCTGTGGCGCAAGCTCGCCGACGCCGATCTGTTGAGCCTGACGGTCGCACCCGAACACGGCGGAGCGGGCCTGGACGCGATCGCCCTCTGCCTTGTACTGCGCGAGTCGGCCAAGGTGCTGGCACGGGTACCGCTGCTGGAGTCGGGCGCGGCCGCACTCGCGATTCAGCGTTACGGGACTGCCGAGCTCCACGCCGAAGTGCTGCCTCGCATTGCTACCGGCGATCTCGTCGTGACCGTGGCAACAGCGGGCCGCACCGGGCACGACTCGGCCGAACTCTCCGTGGAGGCCCGGCAGGAGGGGGCCGAGTGGATCCTCGACGGGAGCCAGACCGCAGTCCCCTGGGCGCCGACCGCCGACCGGATTCTCCTTCCCGCCCACACCCCCGACGGCCATGCCGCTGTGGCCCTCGTGTCCCGCGACGATGACGGTGTCTCCCTCGACGACCAGATCTCCACCAGCGGGGAGCGCTACGCCGAGGTCCGACTGCACTCCGTGCGCATCGAGCCCCGGGAGATGATCACCGACCCTGCCGCCTGGGAGTCGCTACGGAACATCCTCACCGTCGGCACCTGCGCGCAGGCTCTCGGCCTCGGCGAACGTGTTCTCTCCATGACCAGCGACTACACCAGCAAGCGCGAACAGTTCGGCTTCCCGGTGGCCACGTTCCAGGCGGTCGCCGTCCAGGCCGCGGACCGCTTCATCGATCTGCGTGCCATGGAGGCCACGCTCTGGCAGGCCGCCTGGCGCATCACCACCGACGCGGCCGGTGCGCTGCCCGCCGCCGGGGACGTCGCGGTCGCCAAGATCTGGGCCTCCGAAGGCGTCCGCCGCGTCGTCCAGACCGCCCAGCACCTGCACGGCGGCTTCGGCGCCGACACCGACTATCCCCTGCACCGCTTCCACGCCTGGGCCAAGCAACTCGAACTCTCCCTCGGCCCCGCCGCCGCCCACGAGGAGGCTCTCGGCGACTTGCTGGCGGCGCACCCCCTGAGCTGAGACGCCCGGAAGAAGGAGAAGGGAGAAGGAAGGAACGAGAAGGACCCGAGCCACGTGTGGCTGCTACGCCGGGCGACACGGCCAGGCACCGCCGACGGGGGCAAGAGGCCGGCGTTCGGCGTACCGCGTCGACGCACAGGCGCCGACGCCCAGGCGCCGGCGTACGGGATCGGCACCCGGCACCTGGCTACTGGCCCGCTCCCGCAGCCGCTCAGCACCTGCGGGTCGACCCGCCGCCGGCTCGGCCTTCGGCATCCGGCCGGCAGCAGAGGCCGGACGACGCCGGCCGACGGTCCCGCTAGATGACTGTCCCGGCCCCGCCCTTGCCATCCGACACAGGGCGGCCGGCGGCCTCCCATGCCTGCATGCCGCCATCGACGTTGACCGCGTCCAGGCCCTGCTGGATCAGGTACTGCGCGACCTGCGCCGAGCGACCGCCGACCCGGCACAGCACATAGACCTTGCCGTCCTCAGGGGCCGCCTCGGTCAACTCGCCGTAGCGGGCGACGAATTCGCTCATCGGGATGTGCAGCGCGCCCTCGGCGTGCCCTGCTTCCCACTCGTCGTTCTCCCGGACGTCCAGGAGGAAGTCCTCCGACGTGAGAGCGTCGACACCGACCGTGGGCAGAGAACCAAATCGCATACCTCGACGCTACCCGACCAGCTGCGCGAGGTACGCCTCGCGCTCCGCGACGTCGGCGAGCAGCTTCTCGGCGATCTCCTCGAGCAGCGCGTCCGGGTCCTGGGGCGCCATCTTGATCATCGCGCCGATAGCGCTCTCCTCCAGTTCGGCCGCGACAGCAGCCAGCAGCTCCTTACGCTCGGCCAGCCACTCCAGCCGCGCGTACAGCTCCTCGCTCTCGCTGAGCCGCTCCTCGACCGGCGCAGGTCCGGCCTCCCACTCCCGGACCAGCTCCCGCAGCGCCGCCTCATCGCCGCGGCCGTACGCCGCGTTGACCCGTGCGATGAACTCGTCCCGCCGCGCCCGCTCCGCGTCGTCCCGTGCCAGGTCCGGGTGAGCCTTGCGCACCAGATCGCGGTAGACCTTGCGGGCCTCCTCGCTGGGACGGACCTTCTGCGGCGGCCGCACCGGCTGCTCGGTGAGCATGGCCTGCGACTCGGGGAACAGCCCCTCCGACCCGATCCAGCCGTGGAAAAGCTCCTCCACGTCCGGCATCGGCAGCACCGATGCCCGTGCCTCCCGCGCCTTTCGGATGTCCTCGGGCGCGCCGGTACGTGCCGCCACGGCTTCGGCGATCTGCGCGTCCAGCTCGTCCAGCCGCGCGTACATGGGGCCGAGCCGCTGGTGGTGCAGCCGGGAGAAGTTCTCGACCTCCACCCGGAAGGTCTCCACCGCGATCTCGAACTCGATCAGCGCCTGCTCGGCCGCCAGCACGGCCTTCGCCAGCCGCCGGGTCGCCTCGTCCTGGGCCGCCTGATCACCCGGCGCGCCCGCGATCACCGGGCCGGCCTCCTCACCGCCCTGAGCGGCAGCCCCGGTACTGGCAGCACCCTCGGCGACGTCACCGCCACCCTCGGCACCCCTGTCACCACCGACGGACTGGTCACCCTGACCGCTGTCGTGGCCGTACTGACCGCCTGGCGTGTCCTGGCCGGCGGGCGCGCCGTCCTGACCGCCGCCGCGGGCGTCCGATGCCTGCGGGGCGGCCGAGGCATCCGCTGTGCCCAGCGCGTCCGGTGCGTCCGGTCGGTCCTGGCCGTCCTGCGCGTTCTCCGCGTGCGAGTTCGTCACCCGGTCAGCGTACGGCCCATATCAGCCGACACTCTCCGCAGCCATTCGCCTCCCCTCGGACACCCTGGGCCGTGAGCTGCAGCCTCGCCGAGGAACGCCGGGCGCACATGTCTTGCGTCCCCGCCCCCTCAGACCCCCATCTCCGCGGCGATTCGACCGCTCTTCACTGCCGCGACCAGGTCGGCGTGGTCGGCCTCCGTTCGGTCCGCGTAGGCGACCGCGAAGTCCGCCAGCGCCTCGTCCAGGCTCTCCCCCTTGCCGCAGTAGCCGGCCAGCAGCCGAGGGTCGGCACTGTGCGCATGTGCCCGCGCCAGGAGGGCGCCGGTCATCCGGGCGTAGTCGTCCATCTGATCGTCGGCCAGTTCCGTCGGATCCACGCTTCCCTTGCGGTTCCTGAACTGCCGGACCTGGAAGGGCCGGCCCTCACGCCGGTCGTCGCTCGCACCCGTCGGTGCCCCCGGCCCGCCCGCGGGGAGTACATCGCCCGCCGCTATGTCCGGCACCGTCGTCCAACCCAGCAAGATGTCGCTGACGACCTGCATACGCCGCTGGCCGAGCACCGTTCGCCGCCCCTCATGGGTCACCGGCTGCGGAGCGAAGCCCGCCTTTTCCACGTACGGCGCCAGCACCGAGCCACGCGCTTCTTTCACCTGGAGCACCAGTGGCTCTCCTTGGTGATCCAACAGCAGCACCACATAGGAACGCAGGCCCACGCTGCCCGTCCCCACCACACGGAAGGCCACATCGTGCACGGCGTACCGGGCCAGCAGCGGTATCCGGTCTTCGGGGACCGTCTCCAGATAGCCACTGAGCGAACAGGCCACCGCCGCCGCTTCCTCGTCCGACACCCGCCGCAGCACCGGCGGAGCGTCCACGAACCGCAGCCCGCCGTCCGGCGACTGCTCGGTCGCCTTGGCCGCGAACTTGGCGCTGGTGTTCTTACGCGCCTTCTGCGCCACCCGCTCCAACGTGCCCAGCAGGTCCCGGGCATCGGTGTGGGACACCAACTCCTCGTCGGCGATGGCGTTCCACGCCTCGATGACGGGCAGCTTCGCCAGCAGCCGCATCGTGCGCCGATAGGCGCCCACGGCATCCCGCGCCGCCTTCCGGCACTTGTCCTCCCCGGCGCCCGCTTCCCGGCCCGCCAGCACCAGCGACGCGGCCAGCCGCTTCACGTCCCACTCCCACGGGCCGTTCAGGGTCTCGTCGAAGTCGTTGAGATCCATCACGAGACCGCCGCGGGCGTCACCGTAGAGGCCGAAATTGCCGGCGTGCGCGTCGCCGCAGATCTGCGCGCCGGCGCCCGTCACGGGGCCGGCCGCCAGGTCGTGCGCCATCAAGCCGGCGGACCCTCGAAGGAAGGCGAACGGGCTCGCGGCCATCCGCCCGACCCGTATCGGCGTCAGCTCCGGCAGGCGTCCGACGTTGGACAGTTCGACCGCCGCGACCGCGTCCGGCCGTCCGGTCGCGGCCGGCAGCGCCGCCTGCTCCGAGCGAGACACCCGCTCCCGCAGGGCCCGGCCCGCCGCCTTGGGCGACGGCCCCTCCGCCTTGGGCCCGGCGAATCCCGTTACGTGCGGCACACGCGTCATCGCGAGCCACCTCCCCCTTCACGAACTGCCTCGATTCGGCCCGCCGGCCGTTTCCGGCTTCGCCTGACCATGACGTTATCGAGAGATCCGCCACCCGGCTCCGGGCTGTGGATAACTCTTTTCCCAACGGTCGGGACGGTTGGTGGGCCCCGCGTACCCCGGGCACCACCCCACGCAAACGGGCGCCCGCCCGGGCCCCACACCGGACAGACGCCCCTACCGACGGGCCACAAGCCGCCCGGCTACACCCCCACCGCCTCTTCCATCTCCTCTTCCGTCTCCTCCTCAACTTCCGCGCCGTGCTCGCCCGCCTCCCGCTCGGCAGGCGTCGCCCGCCCGGGAACCGCCTCCCGCTCGGGACCCACCGACGGCTCCGGAACCGTCGCCGCCACCGCGGCCGCCGCAACCGCCGCGGCGTTGGCGGCCGCGTTCGTCTCGGCGGTACGGCGCCGGCGCTCCGCCACAGCCGCCACGCCGACCATCAGCAGCCCGACGACCAGCCACCACGCCAGCGTCACGAGATGCCCGGTCAGGCCGTGGCCGGCGAAGTAGACATGGCTGCGGACACCCTCGACGAAGCCCGCCCCGTTCCAGAAGGAGTGCAGGGCCGCGAAGAACCCGTGCTGCATCTCGGGCCGGAAGATGCCGCCGGAGGACGTGAAGTTGAGCATCACGAACAGCGTCATCACACCGAGGGTGGTCCAGCGCTTGAGGAAGGTGTGCAGGCCGGTACCGATCAGCAGGATGCCCGCGGAGTACAGCCAGGCCATGCCCCACAACCCCCACAGGCCATGGTCGACGAGGTGGAAGACCGGGCCGGCGAACACCGTCCCGATGAGGCTCACCACGAAGGACGTGCCGACCGCCAGCATCGCCCTCAGCCGGAGCGGCAGCACGGCCCCGGCGCCGCCGATCACCGCGACCGAGGCGTACGAGCCGATGCTGATCGCGACCAGGAGGAAGAAGATGCCCTGGCCCGTCGGGTCGTCCTCGGCGGTCGGCGCCACGTCCGTGACCTTCAGCGGTGCGCCCTGCTGCGCCGCGATCGGGGTGAACACCTTCTGCACCACGGAGGCGCTGGTGTCGGACCCGGCGGTCGCCACGATCAGTTCCGGCGCCGGCTTCTCCGCGGCACCGGCCGCCCGTTCGTCCGCCCCCGGACCGCCCGCCTTGGCTCCCCCCGCGTTCGCCACATAGGCGCCGAAGATGTCCTCGTGCTTGAGCTGCTCCACCGCGGCGGCCCGGTCGCCGACCGTCCGCACCGCCAGTTCGCCGCCCGACTTGTCGTTGATCGACTGAGCGAGCAGCTGGGCGCTCTGGCCCGAGCCGACGACCGCGACGGGCAAGTGGTGCGGCTGCGGGTTCGCGAACGCGCCCAGATAGGCCAGGCCCATGCCGATGCACATCAGCAGCGGGGTGATCAGGTGCGTCAGGACGTGGCGCAGCCTGGCGGAGTGTCCGGAGCGGTGTGCGCCCCGCTGCACGCCGGGGTACTCGGCACGCTGATCACGCGCCGGGTCACTTCTGTGGCCGTTTCGCGACTCGCCGCGGTATGCGCTCAGCTCCTCGCGATGGGGCCTGCGCTCGTCGCTTCGGTGATCGCGCACGGCACCACTGTGGTGATCGGGATGACGGACCGGACTCATGGGGCAGGCCTTCTCAGCTAGTCGTCTCAGCTGTCGCCAGTAGTTGGCTAATACAACTCTCAATCCACGTTGTACTATACAACTACTTCAACGAAAGGCAACGCCGTGGCCCACCGCGACGAGTCAGTCGAGACCATTCAGCAGGAGATGACCGCGTTCGCCCGGCGGGCCCGCGCGACCGCTGCCCGCATGCACCCGGAACTGTCGCTGGTCTCCTACACCCTGCTCGCCCACCTCGATGACCAGCAGGGATGCCGTGCCACGGACCTCGCGGCGCACTACTTTCTCGACAAGTCGACGGTCAGCCGGCAGATCGCCGCGCTGGAAAAACTGGGCTTCGTGGAGCGTCGCGTCGACCCGGACGACCAGCGGGTACAGGTGCTGCATCCCACAACCAAGGGCGCGCAGGTGCTCGCGAACGTCACCGCGAGCCGCCGCCAGGCCTTCCACGAGCGTCTGGCCGACTGGGACGAGACCGACCTGGACCGCTTCGCGACGTACCTGCTGCGCTACAACACGGCCCAGGAGAAGCACGGCTGACCGAGCCGCACCTACGCGACCCGGCCGACCCGAGCCCTACTTCCGGAACCGCTCCGGACACTGCCCCCCGTCGGCGAGATAGGTCTCGGCCCACCGCCCCAGCTCCTTGAGCGACGCGTCCATGGCCAGGCCGGCCTCCGTGAGCCGGTAGGCCACGCGCAGCGGGGGACCCGCATCCACCTCGCGCACGACCAGGCCCGTCCCCGCCAGCTCCATGAGGCGGTCGGACAGCATGCGCTCGCTGATGCCCGGGATCGCCCGCCGCAGATCGGCGAAGTGCACAGGCCCCGCCATCAGCGTCGCGACGATCAAGCCGGTCCAGCGCTTCCCGAACAGCTCGAAGACGCGGGCCATGCCGTCGTCGACCTTCCTGCACATCGCCTCGCCGTGGTCCGCCATGCCCCCAGAGTACAGCGCTTCCGTTGGGTACTGCAGAAAAGTAAGTTCCTATGGTAAGAATAGTGACGTACGGAAATTAACCAGCGTGCCCGCACCGTCCGGCCGCGAACCGAAGGACCGATCCCATGGCAACGCTTCTGCACATCGACTCCTCCGTCTTCCCCGAGGGCGGCTCCGCCTCTCGCTCGGTGACCGCGGCCTTCCGCAAGACCTGGGAGGAGCAGCACCCCGACGGCACCGTGATCCACCGCGACCTGGCAGTCGACCCGGTGCCGCACCTCGACGGCGCCGGCGCCTCCGCCGCCTTCTCCGACCCCGCCACGCACACCCCGGAGCAGCAGGCCGCCTTCGCACTGCGCACCCAGCTCGCCGAAGAGGTGGAGCAGGCGGACGCGATCGTCATCGGCGCGCCGATGTACAACTTCACGATTCCTTCGACGCTCAAGGCATGGCTCGACCAGGTGATCATCATGGGCCGCACGGTCGGCGCCGAGCCGAGCGCCAAGGGCACCCCGGTCACCGTCGTCGCCAGCCGCGGTGGCTCGTACGCGCCGGGGACCCCCCGGGAGAACTTCGAGTACGTGCAGAACTACCTGCAGTCCGTGCTGGCCGACAGCTTCGGGTTCGACCTGGAATTCATCGTTCCCGAGCTGACGATGGCCCCCAACAACCCGGCGATGGCCGAGCTCATCCCGAAGTTCGAGGCATCCCGTGACAAGGCGCACGCGGACGCCACGAACAAGGCCAAGGCCCTTGTCGCGCGCCTGGCCGCCTGACGGCCGCAGCGCCGGCTCACCGCGCCTGCCCCGGGGAGAGAAGGGACACGGAGCCATGCCCGTGTCCCACGACCTCGGGGCTCGCGCGTCTTCCCCCCGAAGGCGCCGACTCCTGGGAGAACGTCGGCCCCCGGCCCGCGCGACGTCCGCCCCGCACGCGCCGTGCGCCGCGCACTCCCACCATGGGACGCCTCACACACCCCCGCCGCTGTCGGCCACCACCAGCCGCCACTCCAAATGTGACGCAGCCCTCAGCAGCAAACGACCGGTGCCTTCGTAGCCGGAACTCTCCACAGCGATGACGCCCGGCGGGGCCTGGCCGGGCTCGCCCGCCGGCCCGACACGCAAAGTCTGCGGACACAACGAGAAAACCCCTGGTCTCCGGATTTCTCCGGAGACCAGGGGTCTCATCTGTGCGCGAGGGGGGAGTTGAACCCCCACGCCCTTTCGGGCACTGGAACCTGAATCCAGCGCGTCTGCCTATTCCGCCACCCGCGCATGGGTGTTGCCGATCGATTCTCTCACGCGATCCGGGCTGTTCCGTCCGGGTCTTGTGCGAGCGCCTGTCGACATGCAGAACATTAGCACGCTGTCGAGGGTGCCTTCACACGCCTTTCCCCCGGTCCCCGCCCCGCAGCCGGCATGCGGTCCTCGTGCCGCCGATCACGTGCTTTTGGCCGAGCACCTCCCCCAGGGTTCACACTCACGGTGTCCGCCACCAGGGGCGCGTCCCTTCCCGGCGGACCGGGCGCGCGGGCTCCGGCCCCCCGCCCGGCAGGAGAGGTCGGCGGTTGCGGGACACTGTTTGCGGGGCACCTCTACGATCGCAGTGCACAAGCAGTGGGCAAGGAGAAGGAAGCACCGGGCAACCCTGTGAGGGGCGACACTCGTCCTCCAGGCGGGAAAGGGGAACCAGCCGATTTCCCCACGCGTGGATACGATCAGTAAGCAGTACCAGGACGACCCCGACGAAGACTGAGGAAGGAGGTGCCCCGTGGGAGTACTGAAGCGTTTCGAGCAGCGGCTCGAAGGTCTCGTCAACGGCACCTTCGCCAAGGTGTTCAAGTCCGAGGTGCAGCCGGTGGAGATCGCCGGGGCGCTGCAGCGCGAGTGCGACAACAACGCCACCATCTGGAACCGCGACCGCACGGTCGTCCCCAACGACTTCATCGTCGAACTGAGCACCCCTGACTACGAGCGGCTGAGCCCCTACAGCGGGCAGCTCGGCGACGAGCTCTCCGGCATGGTCCGCGACTACGCCAAGCAGCAGCGCTACACCTTCATGGGCACGGTCAAGGTGCACCTGGAGAAGGCCGACGATCTCGACACCGGCCTGTACCGCGTGCGCAGCCGCACCCTCGCCTCCAGCTCCTCCCAGGAACCGGGCCAGGCAGCCGCCGCCCAGCGCGCCTCCGTGGCGCCGCGTGGCGGCCAGCCGGGCGGAGGTCACGTGGGCCCGCCCCCCATGCCCTCGTCCCCGCCTCCCGGCGGCGCGCAGCCCGTACCCCGTACGGCACCGCCCAGCGCAGGACCGCAGCCCTACGCGCAGACCAGGCGCTGGATCGAGATCAACGGCACCCGCCATCAGATCTCGCGCTCGACGCTCGTTCTGGGCCGCAGCACCGACGCGGACGTACGGATCGACGACCCGGGAGTCTCCCGGCGTCACTGTGAGATCCGGGTCGGAACGCCCCCCATGATCCAGGATCTGGGCTCCACGAACGGCATCGTGGTGGACGGGCAGCACACCACTCGCGCTAATCTCCGCGACGGCTCACGGATCGTCGTGGGCAGTACCACCATCGTTTACCGGCAAGCCGAAGGGTGAAGCGGGGGCAATGTCAGAGCTGACCCTCACGGTCATGCGGTTGGGTTTCCTCGCCGTACTGTGGCTGTTCGTCATCGTGGCCGTTCAGGTCATCCGCAGCGATCTGTTCGGCACGCGTGTCACACAACGCGGCGCCGCACGGCGCGGGCAAGAACCGCGTACGCAGCGTCAGGCTGCGCCGCAGCAGCAACCGCAGCGCCGCCAGGAAAGCGGCCGCGGCAACAACCGTCAGCGCCGAGGCGCCCCCACGAAGCTGGTGGTCTCCGAGGGCACGCTGACGGGCACTACCGTCGCCCTCCAGGGCCAGACCATCTCTCTGGGCCGTGCGCACGACTCCACGATCGTGCTGGACGACGACTACGCGTCCAGCAGGCATGCCAGGATCTACCCGGACCGTGACGGCCAGTGGATCGTCGAGGACCTCGGTTCCACCAACGGCACGTACCTGGACCGGACCCGACTGACGACCCCGACACCGATTCCGCTGGGAGCCCCGATCCGCATCGGCAAGACCGTCATCGAGCTGCGGAAGTAGTACGACAATGAGCGAGCGGAGCGAGCGAGCCGCGGCGGTCCACCCGGCGGACCCCAGCGTGCTCCCGACCGGAGGGTGGGCACCGTGCGGATGTACCCCGAACCGACGGGTGAGGTGCGCATGAGCCTGTCACTGCGCTTCGCCGCCGGATCGCACAAGGGAATGATCCGGGAGGGCAACGAGGACTCCGGCTACGCCGGTCCGCGTCTGCTCGCGATCGCCGACGGCATGGGTGGCCAGGCCGCCGGTGAGGTCGCCTCCTCCGAGGTGATCTCCACGCTCGTCCAGCTGGACGACGACGTGCCGGGTTCGGACATCCTCACCTCCCTGGGTACGGCCGTGCAGCGCGCCAACGACCAGCTGCGGGTCATGGTCGAGGAGGACCCCCAGCTGGAGGGCATGGGCACCACCCTGACCGCCCTGCTGTGGACCGGCCAGCGGCTGGGCCTCGTGCATGTCGGTGACTCGCGCGCCTACCTGCTGCGCGACGGTGTGCTCACCCAGATCACGCAGGACCACACCTGGGTGCAGCGGCTCGTCGACGAGGGCCGGATCACCGAGGAAGAAGCCACCACGCACCCGCAGCGTTCGCTGCTGATGCGCGCGCTGGGCAGCGGCGATCACGTCGAGCCCGACCTCTCCATCCGTGAGGTGCGGGCCGGCGACCGCTACCTGATCTGCTCGGACGGGCTGTCGGGGGTCGTCAGCCACCAGACGCTGGAAGAGACCCTCGCCGGCTACCACGGGCCGCACGAGACCGTGCAGGAGCTGATCCAGCTCGCGCTGCGCGGCGGCGGACCCGACAACATCACCTGCATCGTCGCCGATGTCCTGGACGTCGACGGCACTGACACGCTGGCCGGCCAGCTCAACGACACTCCCGTCATCGTGGGTGCCGTCGCCGAGAACCAGAACCAGCTCAGCGACCCCAGCACCCTCCAGACGCCGGCGGCCCGCGCCGCCGAACTGGGCCGCAGAGATGGCCCCCCGGGGCCGCCCGGAGGCGCCTTCGGGCCGCCCGGAAGCGGCGGGCACGATGTCGGCGGGCCCCCGCAGGGCTCGTTCGGCGCGTTCACCGACGAGGACTTCCTCAAGCCCCGGGGGCGCGGGAGGTGGCTCAAGCGGTCGCTGTTCATCGCCCTCGCGCTGGCCGTCGTCGGCGGCGGTCTCTACGCCGGCTACCGCTGGACCCAGACCCAGTACTTCGTCGGCGCCAAGGACGACCACGTCGCGCTCTACCGCGGTATCAGCCAGGACCTGGCGTGGATCAACCTCGACGACGTCGATGAGGATCACCCCGAGATCGAACTCAAGTACCTACCGCTGTACCAGCGGAACCAGGTCAAGGAGACGATCGCGGTCGACAGCCGGACCCAGGCGACCGAGAAGGTCACCGAGCTCGGCAAGCAGGCCGGCGCCTGCCGCAGCAAGGAGCAGCGGGAGGCCGCCGCGCGGGAGGCCGCCGAGCGCGAGGCCGCGCGGAAGAAGGCCGCCCAGGAGAAGGGCAAGCACGCCGGCGGAACGGCCGGTACGGCGGACAGCAAGACCGGCGACACCAGCGACAAGCCCAAGGCCGGCGCCTCGTCGCTGCCGGGCGCACTCGCGGCGTCCCCGACCGCCACTCCCACTCCCACACCCACCACCAGCCAGGCCCCCTCCGAGGAGCAGCAGAAGCTGGAAAAGAATTGCAGCACCCAGCAGTGAGGGCGTAGGGGGCCGTACATCTTATGAGCAGTACCACCAACACCACCACCATCGGCACCATCGGAGCCCCGAGCCGCCGCAACACCGAGCTGGCGATGCTCATCTTCGCGGTGCTGATCGCGGTGTTCGCGTACATCAACGTCGGTCTGGCCAAGGACGGCTCGGTCCCCGCCGGCGTCATCGGCTACGGCCTCGGCCTCGGCCTCCTCGCGGGCGTCACGCACCTCGTCGTCCGCAAGTGGGCGCCGTACGCCGACCCGCTGATGCTGCCCCTCGCCACCCTGCTCAACGGCCTCGGCCTGGTCTTCATCTGGCGGCTCGACCAGGAGCCGCAGATCACCACCGACCAGCTCGGCGGGGCGATGGCGCCGGGCCAGCTGATGTGGTCCACGCTCGGCGTCGCGCTCTTCCTCGGGGTGCTGATCTTCCTCAAGGACCACCGTGTCCTGCAGCGCTACACCTACATCTCCATGGTCGTCGCGCTGGTCCTGCTGATCCTGCCGGTGTTCTTCCCGGCGAAGTTCGGTGCCCGCATCTGGATCACCATCCCCGGCGTCGGATCGCTCCAGCCCGGTGAGTTCGCGAAGATCGTCATCGCGGTCTTCTTCGCGGGCTACCTGATGGTGAAGCGGGACGCGCTGGCGCTGGCCAGCCGCCGCTTCATGGGCATGTATCTGCCGCGCGGCCGCGACCTCGGCCCGATCATCGTCATCTGGGCGCTGAGCCTGATGATCCTGGTGTTCGAGACCGACCTCGGTACCTCGCTGCTCTTCTTCGGCCTCTTCGTCGTGATGCTGTACGTCGCGACCGAGCGCACCAGCTGGATCGTCTTCGGTCTGCTGCTCAGCGCGGGCGGCGCCGTCGCGGTGGCCACCTTCGAGTCGCACGTCCAGACGCGAGTCCACAACTGGCTCAACCCGCTGGAACTGGCCAACGGCGGTGTCACCGAGACCGCACAGGCGATGTACTCCTTCGGATCCGGCGGCATCCTCGGCTCCGGCCTCGGCCAGGGCTACTCCCGCCTCATCGGTGGTATCGCGCCCAAGAGTGACTACATTCTCGCCACAGTCGGCGAGGAGATCGGCCTCGGCGGCCTGATGGCGATCCTGCTGCTCTACGGCCTGCTGATCGAGCGCGGGATCCGTACGGCGCTGGCCGCCCGTGACCCGTTCGGCAAGCTGCTGGCCGTGGGCCTGTCCGGCGCCTTCGCGCTGCAGGTCTTCGTCGTCGCCGGCGGTGTGACCGGCCTCATTCCGCTGACCGGTATGACCATGCCGTTCCTCGCCCAGGGCGGCTCGTCCGTGATCGCCAACTGGGCACTGGTCGGGATCCTGCTCCGCATCAGCGACACCGCGCGCCGGCCCGCCCCCGCCCCCGCCCCGTCCACCGACGCTGAGATGACTCAGGTGGTCCGCCCGTGAACAAGCCCCTGCGCCGGGTCGCGATCTTCTGCGGCCTGCTCGTCCTCGCTCTGCTCGTGCGCGTCAACTGGGTGCAGTTCGTCCAGGCCGACGAGCTCAAGAACGACACCCACAACCGGCGTGTCGCGATCGAGCGCTACAGCACGCCGCGCGGCAACATCATCGTCGACGGCAAGGCCATCACCGGCTCCACGACCACCGACAGCGGCGACTTCAAGTACAAGCGGACGTACAAGAACGGCCCCATGTGGGCGCCGGTCACCGGCTACGCCTCGCAGGCCTTCGACGCCAACCAGCTGGAGAAGCTCAACGACGGCATCCTGTCCGGCACCGACGACAAGCTCTTCTTCAGCCGCACCGTCGACATGCTCACCGGTGGCAAGCAGGAGGGCGGCAACGTCGTCACCACCCTCGACGCCAAGGCACAGAAGGCGGCCTTCGAGGGGCTCGGCAACAAGAAGGGCGCGGTCGCCGCGATCAACCCGGAGACCGGCGCGATCCTGGCACTGGCCAGCACGCCGTCCTACGACCCGTCGACCTTCGCCGGCATGAGCGACAAGGACGCCGAGGCGTACAACGGTCTGCAGAAGAAGAACAACCCGGACGAGCCGATGCTCAACCGGGCGCTGCGCCAGACCTACCCGCCCGGCTCGACGTTCAAGGTCGTCACGGCCTCCGCCGCGCTGGAGAACGGTCTCTACTCCGACGCCGACTCCAAGACGGAGTCGCCGCTGCCCTACACGCTCCCCGACACCTCGGGCGTCGAGCTGAAGAACGAGGGCAACATCCCCTGCGAGAACGCCAGCCTGCGCGAGGCGCTGCGGGTGTCCTGCAACACCGTCTTCGGCAAGATCAGCGCCGACCTCGGCAACAAGAAGATGAAGGCCGAGGCGGAGAAGTTCGGCTTCAACAACTCGAAGATCGACACTCCGGTCCGGGCCGCGGAGAGCATCTACCCCTCGGACAACCGGCCGCAGAACGCGATGGCCGGTATCGGTCAGGCCTCCAACCGTGCCACGCCGCTGCAGATGGCCATGGTCGCCTCGGCGGTCGCCAACGGCGGCAAGCTGATGAAGCCGTACATGGTCGAGCAGCTGGTCGCGCCGAACCTCAACGTGGTCCAGCAGCACACTCCGCAGGAGATGAGCGAGCCGCTCAAGCCGGAGAACGCCCAGAAGGTCCAGGACATGATGGAGACCGTGGTCAAGAGCGGCACGGGAACCAACGCCCAGATCGCGGGCGTCACCGTCGGTGGTAAGACCGGTACCGCGCAGCACGGCGAGGACAACAAGGACAACCCCTACGCCTGGTTCATCTCGTACGCGAAGACCGACAAGGGCACGCCCGTCGCGGTCGCCGTCGTGATTGAGAGTTCCGACACGATCCGCGACGACATCGCGGGCGGCAAGCTCTCCGCTCCCATCGCCAAGAGCGTTATGGAGGCGGTACTCGAAGGCAAGAAGTGACTCGGGTCATGCCAATACCGGTCGGATATCAGGTTGCGGCTGCGGCCCGAGCCGGTGCTGAGTGCCGGGTACCGTATGCCCGAACAGCACACCGCCGGACCACACACCGGTGCGGTCGGGACTGACGGAGAGGGCTGGAGAAGCTTATGGAAGAGCCGCGTCGCCTCGGCGGCCGGTACGAGCTGGGCTCGGTGCTCGGCCGCGGTGGGATGGCCGAGGTCTACCTCGCGCATGACACCCGCCTGGGCCGCACCGTAGCTGTGAAGACGCTCCGGGTGGACCTCGCCCGTGACCCGTCCTTCCAGGCCCGGTTCCGCCGTGAGGCCCAGTCGGCCGCCTCGCTGAACCATCCGTCGATCGTCGCGGTGTACGACACCGGCGAGGACTACGTCGACGGGGTCTCGATCCCGTACATCGTCATGGAGTACGTCGACGGGTCCACGCTGCGTGAGCTGCTGCACTCCGGCCGGAAGCTGCTGCCCGAGCGCTCCCTGGAGATGACCATCGGCGTCCTCCAGGCGCTGGAGTACTCCCACCGGGCCGGCATCGTCCACCGCGACATCAAGCCGGCCAACGTCATGCTGACGCGTACCGGCCAGGTCAAGGTCATGGACTTCGGCATCGCCCGCGCCATGGGCGACTCCGGGATGACCATGACGCAGACCGCGGCGGTCATCGGCACCGCGCAGTACCTCTCGCCCGAGCAGGCCAAGGGCGAGCAGGTCGACGCCCGCTCCGACCTGTACTCCACCGGCTGTCTGCTCTACGAGCTGCTCACGGTCCGGCCGCCCTTCGTCGGTGACTCGCCGGTCGCGGTGGCCTATCAGCATGTCCGCGAGGAGCCGCAGAAGCCGAGCAACTTCGACCCCGAGATCACGCCGGAGATGGACGCCATCGTCCTCAAGGCGCTGGTCAAGGACCCCGACTACCGCTATCAGTCGGCGGACGAGATGCGCGCCGACATCGAGGCGGCCCTGGACGGCCAGCCGGTCGCCGCGACCTCCGCCATGGGCGCCGGGGGCTACGACCAGGACCAGCCCACCACGATGCTGCGTCCGCAGGATCCTGCGGGCCAGACCTCGATGATGCCGCCGATGAACCCGAACGACGGCTACGGCTATGACGACCGGGGCGACCGGCGGCGGGGCGGCGGCAAGAAGAGCAACCTGTCGACGATCCTGCTCGTGCTCGCGGCCGTACTCGTCCTGGTCGGTGCGATCTTCATCGGCAAGGCGATGTTCAGCGGCGGCAACACCGGCGGCACGGTGCCGGTGCCGAGCCTCATCGGCAAGTCGCTGAAGGAGGCCAAGGAGCGCGGGGTCAACGGCAGCTTCAAGGTCGTCGAAGGCGGCAGCGAGCCCTGCGACAACGCCAAGAAGGGCCAGGTCACCCGGCAGGAACCGAAGTCCGGCGAGGACATCGAGAAGAACGAGACGGTCACCGTCACGATGTGCACGGGTGCCGTCAAGGTCACCGTTCCCAACGTCAAGGGTCTGACCCTGGACGAGGCCAGGTCGGAGCTCGAGGACAAGGGTTTCGAGGTCGAGACCCAGCGCGTGGTGTCCGAGCGTGAACCCGGCCGCGTGGCCGACCAGGACCCGCAGCCGGGCGCCAAGAAGCCCAAGAACACCACGATCACCCTGTCCATCGCCGAGGCGGCCCCGAAGGTCTCGGTGCCGGACGTCATCGGACAGGACTTCGAGGCGGCGCAGAAGCAGCTGAGGGACCAAAACCTCCAGGTCAACAAGCAGGAACAGGAAGTGACCGACCCGGCTCAGGTCGGCAAGGTCACCGCCATGGACCCGGGGGCCAACACCCAGGTCAAGAAGGGCTCGACGATCACCCTGACCGTCGGCAAGGCGGGGGCCCAGACACCGGTCCCGAGCGTTGTCGGGCAGAAGGTGAAGGACGCGAAGCAGATCCTCCAGCAAGCGGGCTTCACCAACATCCAGTTCGCCGACGGTAGTTCGCAGGAAGACAACGCCCGGGTGGCCACGCAGGACCCGGCCGCGCCGACCCCGTCCGACCCCAAGACCACCACCGTGACGCTGACCACCCTGGGTGGCGGCGGTGGGGATGACGGCGGCATCTTCGACGGACCGTTCGGGGGCGACAGCTAGCCTTCCGCACGACGCACGTACGACAGAGCCCCGGTGGCCCGCAATGGGCGGCCGGGGCTCTGTCGTACGTGCGGTCGTCGTGCCGGTGTGAGGGCCGGCAGACGCGGTCGTGGGAGGAGCTCGCCGGGCCGGCGACGGCCGGCTAGCGCAGTTCCTTGGGAGGGGTGCGGTCCGCGTCGACCTTCTCGGTCCGCTCCAGCTCGCCCCAGACGACGTAGCGGTAGGTCGAGGTATAGACCGGGGTGCAGGTCGTGAGCGTGATGTAGCGGCCGGCCTTGCTCTTGCCGGACTCCTTGGGGACGTCGTCGAGAACGTCCACGTTGTACTTCGAGGTCTGGGCCAGGGTCGAGTAGACCTTGTAGACGTACCAGGTGTCCTGGGTCTCGAAGACGATCGCGTCGCCGTTCTTGAGCTTGTCGATGTTGTGGAACTGCGCGCCGTGCCCGTCGCGATGCGCGGCCAGCGCGAAGTTGCCCTTCTTGTCCTTCGGCAGCGCGGACTTGACCGGCTTGGTGTAGTAGCCCGCCACACCCTCGTTGAGGACCTTGGCGCTGGTGCCCTTCCTGACCAGCACCTCGCCGCTGTTCATCGCCGGTACGTGCAGGAAGCCGATGCCGTCCTTGGTGTCCAGGTCGCCCGGTCCCTTGGGGCTGTCGTCCGCCCAGTGCCGGCGAATCTGATCACTCTGTTCGTGCGCCTCACGGTCGGCGAGGACGTTGGTCCACCACAGCGAGTAGACGACGAACAGGCCCAGGATCAGTCCGGCCGTGATCAATAGTTCGCCAATGACGCTGACGACGGAGGCGATGATCCTCCGCACACGGCGCGGCTTGGGTGACGACGGGGACCGGTCGGTGTCCTCGTCGTGTCCGGTGACAGTCACCGCGTAGTCCCCTTTTTACGTTCGCTCAGCTGACGAGCGCATCCGGCTTGCCCTTGCTCCGCGGCCGCTCCTCGACCATCTTGCCCCAGACGATCATCCGATAGGTACTGGTGAACTCCGGGGTGCAGGTCGTAAGCGTGATGTAGCGCCCCGGGCCGGTGAACCCCGAACCGGGCGGCACAGGGCCGATCACGCTGGTGTTGCCGGGTGAGGTCTGCGGGAGGATGCTCTCCATCTCGTACGTGTAGTACGAGGTCTTGGTCTCCACGACGATCTTGTCGCCCTTGGTGAGCTTGTTGACGTAGCGAAACGGCTCACCGTGGGTGTTGCGATGGCCCGCCACCGAGAAGTTGCCCTTCTTGTCCCAGGGCATCGCCGTCTTGATCCCGCTGCTCTTGTCGTAGTGGCCGACCATGCCGCGGTCGAGCACCGTGTGCTTGTCGATGCCCTCGGCCACCGGCGCCTTCACATCCAGCTTCGGGATGTACATGATCGCGAAGCGTTCACCGGCCGCGAGGTTCTTCTTCTCCTGGCCGCCGTGGTCCCACTCGTTCTGGAGGGTGTTGGCGGCGCCGCCCGCCTCCTGCTCGGCAAGGACGTTCGTCCACCAGAGCTGATAGGTGACGAACAGCAGCATCAGCACGCCGAGGGAGATGAACACCTCACCCACCGCGCGGCTGATGATCAAGCTGGGGCTGTCCTTGGCCGCTCGCGCGGCGCGACGGGCCTCCAGCCGGGAGGTCGGGGCCGCTGCCGACGTCCGTTCAGCGGCCGCTGCGGCGGCGGCTGCCCCGGCCCCGTGGCGACCGTGCTTACCGCCTCGCTTGGCGGCCTCCTGCGCGGCCTTACGGCGGGCCGCACGGCCACCTGGTGTGGGCGCGGCATCGGTTTCACGTGAAACAGCGTCTGCGTCCCGCCCGGCGCCCTGCTTTTCGGCCTGTCGCAGCGCCATCGTCTCGTCGTCCCACGCCTGGTCGGATACCGGCGACGGGGTGGGGGACGGCGCCGGCGCCGCGGTCGGCGCAGACGGCTTCCGGCGCGTGTACGTCTCTGATGGGGCGGGCGTCTCCGCCCTTGGCTCGGCCGGTGCGGTGTAGGACTCGTAGCCCGAGGGGGAGCCCTGGTGGGAGCCGGCCTGCCCGGGCACGGGGCGCTGCTGTCGCCGCGGTGCCGGCGGGCCGGGCGTCCCCGCTCCCCCGAGGGACGGACGCCCAGGAGGCTGCTGGGCGGTCTGCTCCGGCTCCAGATGCGGACGGAACCAGGGTGATCCCTGCCGCGCCGGCTCCTGGCCTACCTCCGCGGCCTCCCGCACCGGCTGGGCGGCCTCCGCATACGGGTCGTGGGAGGCGGCCTGCGCCGGGGCGGACCGGCCGGGCAGCGGATCGTTCAGCGGGTCGCTGAGCTGTCCGACGGCAGCCTCGAACGCCTCGGGTTGCGCGTACGGATCCGGTGGTTCGTGCTGACCCTGTGGCGCGTACTGCTGGGAGGGCACGTACGGCTCGTAGGGTCTCCCTTCACGCTCTGGGCGCAGGGCGGTCACGCGCCGGCCTTGCCAACCACCGGGGCAAGCCCCGTCGAGCGCTCCACGGCCCCCTCATCGCCGCATTCCACCAGCCAGTTGGCCAGCATCCTGTGCCCCCACTCCGTCAGTACCGACTCGGGGTGGAACTGCACACCCTCCACCGGGAGTTCGCGGTGCCGAAGGCCCATGGGGATGCCGGACTCGGTCCATGCGGTGACGACCAGCTCGTCGGGGACGGTGTCCCGCTCGACGGCCAGGGAGTGGTAGCGGGTGGCGGTGAAGGGGGTGGGCAGGCCGGAGAAGACGCCACCGCCCTGGTGCGTGACGAGGGAGGTCTTGCCGTGCAGCAGCTCGGGCGCACGGTCCACCACGCCGCCGTAGGCGACCGCCATGGACTGCATGCCCAGGCAGACGCCGAAGACGGGGACGCCGGTGTCCGCGCAGTGCCGGACCATGTCCACGCAGACACCGGCCTGCTCGGGCGTACCGGGCCCCGGCGACAGCAGGACGCCGTCGAAGCCGTCCTGGGCGTGACTGAGGGCGACCTCGTCGTTGCGCAGCACCTCGCATTCGGCACCCAGTTGGTAGAGGTACTGGACGAGGTTGAAGA
The DNA here is from genome assembly GCF_044328065.1 of Streptomyces sp. NPDC017993. Taxonomy (NCBI): domain Bacteria; kingdom Bacillati; phylum Actinomycetota; class Actinomycetes; order Kitasatosporales; family Streptomycetaceae; genus Streptomyces; species Streptomyces sp. NPDC017993. The sequence continues at coordinate 282,032 of NZ_JBIRGO010000002.1, read as the reverse complement.
CGAAGCTGTCGTAGTTGTCGACAACGAGAATGCGTGCGGTCATCGGGAGGCTGCCATCCCTTCGTCGACAGTGACGTCATTGAAGGGGAGCAGCGGCTCCGCCCACGGAAAGACGTACTGGAAAAGCACGTAGACGACCGCCAGCACCAGCAGGAGTGAAATCAGCGACTTCACCCATGTGTTGCCCGGCAGATGCCGCCAGATCCAGCCGTACATGCTGTCGCTGTCCCCTTGCCGATGCCGTTGACGATGACGATTGCCCCACCAGACTAAGGGGAGAGAGCGGGCGCCGGAGGGTCAGCCGGTCAAAGCCGATGGCCTTCCCTGTTCCACGGGTTGGGTGGAATCCAGGTGTGCCCAGGCGATCAGGCGCTGGCTGTGGCCCCATTCGGGCTCGCAGGTGGTCAGCGTGAGATAGCGGCCCGGGCCGTTGTAGCCGGATTTCCGCGGTACCGGATCGATCACCCCGATGTCTCCGGGCAGCGTCGTGTAGGGCCGTTTGTCCATGCGATAGGTGAACCACGTCGTGCCGTCGCTCACCACGACGGCGTCGCCCGGCCGCAGCTCGGGGAAATCCTTGAAGGGGTCCCCGTAGGTCCTGCGGTGTCCGGCGACCGCGAAGTTGCCGGTGGCGCCGAGCCGCGCGGTCCCGTCGTAGTGGCCGAGGCCGCGCTTGAGGGTGCCGGCCGCGGTGCCCTGGAGTACGGGCTTGGCCCAGTCCGCGCCGAAGCGGGGGATGTACATGACCGCGAAGGACTGCCCGTCCCGGTAGACGGGGCGGTGCGGGCGGCTGTCGGGGGCGTCCGCGGTGTCCCCCGGTGTGCCGTCGGGGGCCGCTTCGCCGGTCCCGCCGCCTTCCGGGCCGCCTGCCACCGGTCCGGCCGCCGCCCACTGGTGCTCCAGCTCGCCGATCTCGCCGTCCATGGCGCTGTCGGCCCGTACGCCGGTCCAGAAGAGCACGTAGGCGACGAAGAGGACGATGAGGGTGCCGAGGGTGACGCAGATTTCGCTGAACGTCCTGACGATCCACCGCACCGTCATGCGGCTCCGCCCCTCCCCGCCGTCCCGCGGCGGGCGGGTTACGGCTTCACAGGCTGTGCGTAGTGGAGCTCCACTGTGCCGGAGTAGCCGGGAAGAGTCACCGCTTCGTGCTGGTCGACTTTCCAGCCGAGACCGTAGGCGTTCACGTACTGCAGGTAGTTCTGGATTGCGGGGGAGGCGGTCAGCGCGCGGTTCAGTGCCTCGCGGTCGCCGACGGCGGTGACCTTGTAGGGCGGGGAGTACACCCGGCCCTGGAGGATCAGGGTGTTGCCGACGCAGCGCACCGCGCTGGTGGAGATCAGCCGCTGGTCCATGACCTTGATGCCCTTGGCGCCGCCCTGCCACAGGGCGTTCACGACGGCCTGCAGGTCCTGCTGGTGGATGACCAGGTCGTTGGGCTGCGGTTCGGGCAGACCGGGGATCTTGGCGGTGGCGTTCGGCGGGGCGTCGGTGAGCGTGACGCTGACGCCGGGGCCGCTGAGCTTCTTGGTGCCGGCGTTCTCCTCCAGCGCCTTGAGCTTGGCGTCATCGGCCTCGGAGCTGCCGTTGTCGCGCTGCGCGAGCGCGTCGACATCCTCGCGCAGGGCCGCGTTACGGTCGTCCTGGGCGCCGTTCTTGTGGCTGCGCTCCTGGATGAGGTCGGACAGCCGCAGCATGGAGTCGTCCGAGCGCAGATTGGTGCCGCGCGCGGTGTCGAAGCTCAGCCAGAACAGCAGACCTGCGAGCGCGAACACGGTGAGTGTGAGAAGGCGCACGGGCCGCAGCCGAAAACGGGCGGGGCGGCCGGAGGAGTCAGCGGAATTGCTCAACGTACCCTTACTCCTTACGACGCCGCGGAAGCACTACGCTAACGGACGCCCGGGCGAGGAACCGATCCCCGCCGCTTCCCACCCGGCTCCCATTCCGTACAGCCCCCGTCGGATGGGGGAGCAGCACATCGACAGGAGAGTTCCTCGTGCCGAAGTCACGGATCCGCAAGAAGGACGACTTCACGCCGCCGCCGGCGAAGCAGACCACCAGTCTGAAGATGACGTCGGGCCGCAGCTGGGTCGCACCCTTGATGCTGGCGATGTTCCTGATCGGACTCGCCTGGATCGTCCTGTTCTACGTGTCCGAGGGTGATCTGCCGATCAAGGACATGGGCAACTGGAACATCGTGTGCGGTTTCGGCTTCATCGCGGTGGGCTTCGGCGTATCCACCCAGTGGAAGTAGCGCAAGCCCTGCCCAAGGCCATCCACACGGTTATCCACAGCCGGGGAAAACTTCAGAAGATCTGTGGATAACCCTCTGGAGGTTGACGCCGGTGTGATCGGCGGCGGCAACCACCAGACCCCGTCTTCCCTTGTTCTTCCTGGGGAAACGCAGGTCAGCGGGGTACGGAACGGGTGTTCCCCACAGCTTGCACAAGATCCGCCACGCACTGTGGACAACATGCGGCGGAGGGCCCCATCGTCCTGGTCATCCCCACCAGGCGGAGCGGGACGGGGGCCCTCTCAGCCCGTCGGCCGGAGGGTCAGCCGACCAGCTGGACGGTCCGCACCCACACCACCGCGACGACGGCCAACAGCGCCACGACACAGGTCGCGATGTGCACCTGCGTCCGGCGGTCGCGCGGGGCGTGCACCATCCCGAAGGCCACCGCGGCGCCGACCACCAGGCCACCGACATGGGCCTGCCAGGCGATGTTCGGCCACAGGAACGTGAAGACCAGGTTGAGGCCGAGCAGGATCAGGACCGGCTTCATGTCGTAATTCATCCGCCGCATCAGCACGGCGGTCGCCCCCAGCAGACCGAAGATCGCGCCCGAGGCACCGAGCGAGGGCTGGTTCTGCGCGGCGAGGAGATACGACAGGGCGCTGCCGCCCAGACCGGACAGCATGTAGAGCGCGATGAAGCGGACGCGGCCGAGCGCCGCCTCCAGCGACGGGCCCAGCCACCACAGCGACAGCATGTTGAAGGCGAAGTGCGGCAGCTGCTGGTGCAGGAACATCGCACTGACCAGGCGGTACCACTCGCCGTCGGCGACACCGGCGAGCTGGGCGCGGTTCGGGTCGAAGGCGAGGCCGAGCATGTCGAGCCGGTCGACGAGCTCGTCGCCCGTCGCCAGCACGGCGATGAGGACGGCGGCGTTGATACCCAGCAGGATCTTGGTGATCAGCCGCGGGTCGGCCGCGATGGTGCCGCCGGCGATCGTGCGCGGCACCGACGCCTGCGCCGTGTGCCCGGTGCCGCCGCCACCGCGGACGCAGTCCGGGCACTGGAAGCCGACCGATGCACTGACCATGCAGTCGGTGCAGATCGGCTTCTCGCAGCGGGCGCAGCGGATGCCGGTCGTACGGTCCGGATGGCGGTAACAGCCGGGCAGGCTGTCGCCGTGTGCGTTCTGCGGCTCCTGCGGGCTGCCTGGCACCTGGTCCATCGCTTCCCTCGTCCTCTTCTCCGTCGGGGCGTATCAACGCACAGCCCCGCCCGGAGTACGACCGGGCGGGGCGTATTGGTTCCCTGGGCGGGTCGCTTTCGGTCCGCGCTCCGGGCCCGGGCCGGGCCGAATCCCGTGCGGACCGGGCGAACCGGACCTGCTCAGCGGCTCTCGACGACGACCGTCTCGATGACCACGTCCTGCACCGGGCGGTCGGTGCGCGGGTTGGTCGGCGTGGTGCCGATGGCGTCGACGACCTTCTTGCTCGCCTCGTTGGTGACCTCACCGAAGATGGTGTGCTTGCCGGTCAGCCACGCGGTCGGCGAGACGGTGATGAAGAACTGCGAGCCGTTGGTACCCGGACCGGCGTTGGCCATGGCCAACAGGTAGGGCTTGTTGAAGGCCAGGTCGGGGTGGAACTCGTCGGCGAACTCGTAGCCCGGGCCGCCGGTGCCGTTGCCCAGCGGGTCGCCGCCCTGGAGCATGAAGCCCTCGATCACCCGGTGGAAGACCGTGCCGTCGTACAGCTTGTCCGTGGTCTTCCGGCCGGTCTCCGGGTTGGTCCACTCCCGCTCGCCCTTGGCGAGCTCGACGAAGTTCCTGACCGTCTTCGGTGCATGGTTCGGCAGGAGCCGGATCTCGATGTCGCCCTGGTTGGTCTTCAGGGTGGCGTAGAGCTGTTCAGCCACGGTCTACCTTCCATAAGTCTTCGCTGACGGCTCCCGATCCTCGCACGGTCACGCCCGCCCGTCGTTCGGCCTGCGCCCCCGGACGACGTCGTACAGATTTCTTTCCTGCCTCCGGTCGGTCGGTAGCGGGGCGTCGGGCGGCAAATCGTGGCATTGTCATCACAAGGCTCCGGAAGGTCCCCAATGACCCGGATGCCCGCTCACACATGCCGTACGGAACGTGAGCAGGCATGATCTTCAATCGGGTGGACAGGCGACACAGCAGACATGGGGGACCAACCCCCAAAGCCCCGGACACGCCACCGAGGAGGAGGATCCCGTGACCCGCAAGGACAGCGTGCGCGCCGCGACCGGTACGGCCAGGGACAGCGTGCGGCACGCCGCGGAGGTGGTGGCTCCCTATGCCGGTACGGCCAAGGACACCGCCGTGCACTTCGCTCATGAGGCCCGCACCCGCGTGGCCCCCAAGGTGGCCGAAGCCGCTCATGAGGCCCGCACCCGCGTGGCTCCGAAGGTGGCCGAGGCCGCTCAGCAGGCCCGGACCCAGTACGACGCTCATCTGCAGCCGCGCCTCGAGCACGCCCGGGGCGCGCTGCCTCCCAGGGTCGACGCCGCCGCCCACCGTGCCGCGCACCGCACCAAGGCGGTCGCGCGGCAGGCCGCCGACTACACCGCGCCGCGACTGGAGAGCGCCGTGGGCACCGCTCGCGCCGCCGCCGAGCCGGTACGCGACGAGGCGGTCGCCCGTGGCACCGCGGCGCTCGCCGCGCTGCGCGGTGGGGTGACGGCCCGCGAGATCGAGAAACTCGTCAAGAAGCACAACCGACGGGCTCGCGCGGGCAAGTTGGCCAAGCGGCTCGCGGTGGTCGGCATCCTGGCGGGCGGCGCGGTCGCCGCCTGGAAGTGGTGGGACAAGCAGGCCAACCCCGACTGGCTGGTCGAGCCGCCGGCGCCCACCGAGGTCGGCGACCGGGCCCACCTCAACGCCGTCGACGGGAGCGAGGGCGCGTCCCTCGACCCCGAGGTCCAGGCGAAGCAGGCGGAGTCGGAGTCGGACGAACGGCGCCGCGGCAACACGGCCTGAGGCAGGCACCACGTTCATGGCACGGGCCGGGCCCGCCACCCCTCGATCGGGTGGCGGGCCCGGCCCGTGCCATGGGTTCAGGGAACCGGTGGCTACCCGCTCGCCTCCGCCCTTGAGGTCGGAAGCGAGCAGCCCGTCGGCGTTCAGCGCGCGAAGGACGGCGAGTCGCGGCCCCGTACAAGGCGCGTCGGTGTGGTCCGCAGGCCGGTCCTCGGATTCATGACGGCAGGGCCATGGCGGGCCGTTCACGCGGTCTCCGTGAGCACCGCGGCAACCCTGGAGCCGGCCGGACACCCGGCCACGGCGTACCGGCCGCCGAAGGGCTCGTCCGCCTCTCGAGTACAGCAGCGGGCGCGGGACGTCCACGACACGGCCGGCCCTCGAATCGTGATCCACAAATGGGCAGCGAACCGGCCGACCACCGTCAGCTCGCCGTGGCGAGGCGACGCCCCGCCCCCCGCCGAATTGCTGACGGGTCGACACCATCCGCCGTACGACCGCCCTCTGTCGCCGTATCGGATTCTCCGGGCGTGGCGAAGCGCGACGCGCCCGGCGGTTCGGCGTGGCGTCCACCGGATGGCCTTTTCGAATGGCGCGGGCGGCCATGGGGGCAGTTGGCTGAGGATCAGCATGCTCAACGCTCGCTGAGTGTCAGCGCCTCCGGTGTTTGGCGCTCCCCCTCGTTCAGTGGAGTCCTCGATGTCCTCCGAACAAGCACTTCTCGGCAACGGCGACGCCGACCTGTCCACGACAGACCCCGACGAGACCCGCCCGCACGCGACCCCGGAAGCCACCTCCGTCCGCACGCTCGTGTGGGCGGCAGCCACCAACCGCCCCCTGGAGGAGGTCGCCGCCCTGGTAGCACTCCTCAAGCGCAACGGTGACGACTACCACTCCGCCGACGAGGCACTGCGCGTGGCGGCAGTCACCCGTCCGGTGAGCGAGGTGGGACCCCTGGTCGCCCTGCTCAACGATCCGCGCACGGCCGACTCATGCCACGAGGCCCTGCGCGCAGCGGCCATCGGCCGGTCGGTCGAAGAGGTCGCGGAACTGATCTCGCTGTTCGGCCGCACCGACGACCACAGCGGGTCGGCGGAGAGCCAGGACGATGACCGGTCCTTCCCCGGTGGCGACCCGATGGCGGGCACCTGGGCCGTCCCACTCCAGCCCGAACACGCGCCCCCTGACCCGGCCGGCTCCGCACAGGCGACCACCCAGGGCCAGCGCGTGATGTGGGGTACCACGACGCCCTACCCGACGCACCCCCCGCAGACGACCGCCCGGAGCCACCACGACCGCTCCGACCGCGGCCACGTAGGCGCGTCGTACCGGCAGGACTACAACACCGGCGGAGTGCTGCGGTCCACGCTGCGCTGGCCCGCGGCCGTGGCACTGGCCGCCTGCGGACTGAGCCACCTGCCGGTGGGCGAGGCGCCCGGTCAGGACGGGGGCAACGGTCTCTCGATGACCATCACCGTGGTCTACCTGCTGCTGGCCGGCTGGCTCGCGGTCCGGGACACGGCCCTGGCCTGGACGGCGAGCGCGACCGCGGCCGTCGGCGTCATCATGCTGCACGCGCTGTCCCGGGTGGGCCTCGTGGGCCCGCTGCGCAGTGTCCTGGGTGATGCCGACGCCTGGCCGGAAATGCTGGCGGTGGGGCTCGCCGTGGTGAGCGCCGCGCTCGCGGCCGCGGCGCTGCTGTGGCGCCCGCGGGAGGTGGGTGTGTCCCCGGCACGCGCGTAACCCGCCGCGGTACATCGGCCGGTGAACGCCCCGGACCCGCTCTCCCGACATCCCACCGAGAAAACCTCCGCGCAGCCCCGGGTCCGCGGAGGTTCCACGAAAAAGGCCCTCCGACCAGCCTTAACAGCTGGTCGGAGGGCCTTTTTGAAGGTGGAGCCTAGGGGAGTCGAACCCCTGACATCTGCCATGCAAAGACAGCGCTCTACCAACTGAGCTAAGGCCCCTTCGCGCACCAGGGTACCCGGTGCCCGGCCGCTTTCCCGACCGGGTATCGCCGGGCGCGGTTGCTCTCCGTAGGATGCTTCGCGAGATTCGCGGCAGCGAAGCGTATCGGGGAGATGGGGAGACGGCATGGACGCAGCACAGCAGGAAGCCACCGCGCGGGCCCGGGAACTGCAGCGCAGTTGGTACGGGGAGCCTCTGGGCGCACTGTTCCGCCGTCTCATCGACGATCTCGGTCTCAACCAGGCGCGACTTGCCTCTGTGCTCGGTCTGTCCGCCCCGATGCTGTCCCAGTTGATGAGCGGGCAGCGCGCGAAGATAGGCAACCCGGCCGTCGTGCAGCGCGTGCAGGCACTGCAGGAACTGGCCGGGCAGGTCGCCGACGGCAGTGCGAGCGCCGCCGAGGCCACCGACCGCATGGACGAGATCAAGAAGACGGCAGGCGGCTCGGTGCTGAACAACACCGCGCAGGCCACCTCGTCGACGGGCGCGACGACCGTGCGGCGCGTGGTGCGGGAGATCCAGTCGCTGCTGCGCTCGGTCTCGGACGCGGGGGACATCATCGATGCGGCGAACACCCTCGCCCCGACTCACCCCGAGCTGGCAGAGTTCCTCAGGGTCTACGGTGCCGGTCGCACCGCCGACGCGGTCGCCCACTACGAGGCGCACCAGGGATAGCGGGATGTTCCGCAGCGGAGCTCGCGGAGCCGGAAAGCGAACGGGGCGCAATGGGTGAGATCTTCGCCGCTCGGTACGAGCTGATCGATCCGATCGGCCGAGGCGGTGTGGGCGCGGTCTGGCGCGCCTGGGACCACCGGCGCCGCCGCTATGTCGCGGCCAAGGTGCTGCAGCAGAGCGACGCGCACACACTGCTGCGCTTCGTACGCGAACAGGCGCTGCGCATCGACCATCCGCATGTGCTGGCCCCGGCGAGCTGGGCCGCTGACGACGACAACGTCCTGTTCACCATGGACCTGGTCAACGGCGGATCGCTGGCCCATCTGATCGGTGACTACGGCCCGTTGCCGCCGCGCTTCGTGTGCACCCTGCTGGACCAGCTGCTGGCCGGTCTGACGGCGGTGCACGCGGAGGGCGTGGTGCACCGCGACATCAAGCCGGCGAACATCCTGCTGGAGGCCACCGGCACCGGCCGACCGCATCTGCGGCTGTCGGACTTCGGCATCTCGATGCGCAAGGGTGAGCCGCGGCTCACCGAGACCAACTACGTGATGGGGACACCCGGTTACTTCGCGCCCGAGCAGATGCTGGGTGCCGAGCCGGACTTCCCGGCGGACCTCTTCGCGGTCGGCCTGGTGGCGCTCTACCTGATCACCGGCACCAAGCCGGACTCCGAGGCACTGATCCGGCGCTTCGCGCAGCACGGCATCCCGCACGCCCCGGAGGGCGTCCCCGAGCCGCTGTGGCAGGTGCTGGCCACGCTGCTGCACCCGGACCCCGAAGCGCGGTTCAAGACGGCCACCGGGGCGCGCAAGGCGATCCTGTCGGCGGTCGAGCTGCTGCCCGAAGCGACGATCGAGGACGAGATCGTCGAGGTCTTCGACCACATAGGGCCGCTGCCGGCGGGCTTCGGCCCCGACGGCCCCCTCACGGCCGCGGACGGTACCGCCGCCCCCGGGCCGGGCGCGACCACCGGCCCGGCGTCGATGTCCGAGACCGGCAGCTTCCCGCTCGCGCCTCCGGAGCAACCGTTCTCCGCGCCGCAGCAGCCGAGCACGCCGCCCACACCGACGCCGACCCCGATGCCGGGCGGACACCACATCCCGTCCCCGCCCACCACCCCGCCGCCGACCCCGATCCCGGCGTACGAGCCCACGGCGGCCGTCCGCCCGGAGCAGTCGGCGACCCGCCCGTACACCGCCGGTCAGTACCCGGCCCCCGGGCAGGCCCCGTTCGGCGCGCACACCCCCGCGGTGCGGGCCGTCGCCTCGCCGGAAAGGAAACCGGGACCACCCCCGAAGGTCGCGGTCCCGGTGCTGATCGTCGCGTTGCTGTGCATCGCGGTGGGAGTCTGGGCCCTGATGGCTTCCTGAGCCGTCACGCGGCCCGTACGGGCGTGCCGGCCGGTCCGGGGCCAGGAACCCCACCGGCCGGCCGCCGCGCCGCTACCAGCCCCGCGGCGGCCCGAACTGACGGTCCTGTGTCGCCTGCCCGCCCGGGTCCTGCAGCGTCTGCCCGCCCTGCCGGGGGAACTGCTGCCCGGGCCACGACCCGTCGGCCGGCGCCTGTGGGCCGCCTCCGGAAACCGCGCCGGTGTCGGCGCCGGGCGCGCCCGGCGCCGCGGACCTGCGCCGCGCCACCACGGTCCAGACCGCGAGGCCCGTGACCAGCACGACGCCCACGCCGATCCCGGCGTAGGCCACCGTCCGCAGCGTGCCGCTCTGCGCCGCCTCCTGCTCGCTCTGGCCCTTGTCGGCCATCTCCCGCTCGTCGGGCGTCACGGAGAAGTCGCTCGCCGGTCCGGCGTAGCCCGGCCCCTGCTTCGGCGTACCGCGCACATCCACACGGAGGGTGAGGTCCGCCCCCTTGGGGAAGAACTGCGCCGCATCCGGGTGCAGGGTCACTTCGAGGTAGTACCAGCCCGCGAACCGCATCGCGCTGATCGCGTCGGAGGTGTGGAAGCGGTTGCCGTAGGCGACCGGCGCGGTGAACTCCTTCGCGACGGCGGGCTTGCCGTCGTACGAGACGAAGTTGTCGTCGCTGACCGCACCACGCGCCGGGTTGTAGACGCTCAGCCCGAGCGCGTCGGAGACGTACTCGGTGGACCCGGTCTTGGCGTTCGGCAGCTCGGCCCGCAGATTGAGCTGCTGACCCCAGTCGACCGGTACCCGGTAGAAGCGGGTCTCGCCGGGCGTGATCCGGTCCTTCCAGACGCCGGCGCCGACCGACCCGGCGTCGTTGAAACCCGTGCCGCCCTTGGCCGTGCGCTTGCCGGTGGCCGTGGGGGGTGCGGGCGTGACGGTGCTCCAGCTGCCCTCGCCCGGCTGCCCCGGGGTGCTGCCCTTGAGCGCGGGCTCGCTGAGATAGCCCACCTCGATCGGCCAGCGGTCGGGCCCGGAGGTCGCCGACCCCTCGCGGCCGATCACCAGGTAGTAGGGGCCCGCCTCCTGACACTGCGTCCGGTCACTGCCGATGCGCCGGGTGGCGTAGTCGGCGATGGGGTAGGCCGTGTCGCCCCCGTGGAAGGTCGGAGTGGCGTCCGTGCTGCAGGTGTTGCCGCTGCTGTCCTGGACGCTGACGGTCAGGCGGTCGCCGGAGTCCGCCACCTTGGTGCCGGGCTCGGGCGCGGCGACCGCGGAGAAGTAGGCGCTGGACTTGGCGTCGAGGGTGACCGCGTAGTAATGCGTCTCCCCTCGCTCGATGACGTCGGTGTAGAGGCCGGGCGTGATCTGGGGCGCGTCCGCGGCACTGGAGGTGCCCTTCGTGGCCTTGGCGCCGTCCGCCGGACGGTAGGCGGGCGGCTCCGCGGCCGTGGCCACCGACCCCGGCATGAGCGCTACCACCGCGAGCGCCGCCAGCGCGGCCAGACCCCTGTGTGCTGTCCGCCCCGTCACCACGAGCCACCTCTCATCGGATCCCCGTTCCCACCGTCCGGATGCTGCTTCCTGCGGGCCCGCAGGTAGGCCACCGCCAGCCCCGCGAGCAGCAGGCCGCCCGCACCGAAGGAGACGGCCGCCACCACGGGGCCCGCCGCCCATCCTGCCCCGCCGCCGGCACCGTCCGCCGCGGAGGGCCCGGCCAGGTCCGCGTCCGCCCCTGCCTTGACGGCGGCCGCGCCGGCCTGCGGACCGGTCCTCTCCTTGCCGAGCACCGCGACCCGCAGCACCACACCGATCCGGGCGTTCTCGGCGATCTCCGCTGCCTTGGCACCCAGGGTCACCGCGATGTAGAAGTCGCCCTTGCGGTGCACGGGAAGGGTGTTGGGGTGGCTCTCGTAGCGGTTGGTCCACGCCACCGGCACCGTCCCCATGCTCAGCGACGCCAGCCGGCCGTTGTAGGGGACCTGCGCGCTGAACTCACCGGTTCCGCTGCCGACCGGGGTCCGCGAGGGGGTGTAGACCTGGGTGCCCGCGTAGGAGCTGCCGGCGCCATAGCCCTTGACCGTCGGCTCGTTGGCGAACTCCACGTCGTAGCGCAGTTGCTGTCCCCACCCGACCGGGACCTTGTACCAAAGGGTCTGCGAGGGAAGGATCTTGTCCCGCCACACGCCCTGGGCGAGCGGACGGGCGTCGTTGAAGCCGGTGCCGCCGGTGACGTCCTCGGGCACGGTGGTCGGCAGTGTGGCGTCCTTGCCGCCCGCGCCGTACTCCGGCTCCGACTGGGCGGGGGTGACGCCCTTCTTCAGCGGGGCCTCGACGTCGAAGGTCAGCTCCAGCGGCCAACGTGTGGCGTCCGAGCCCTTGGCGGCCTTGCGCTCGACGACGAGCCAGTACCGGCCGGCCTTGTCGCAGCCGTTGGTGCCGCTCTCCGAGGGAATCCGGCTGACGCCCGAGGTGAGCGGCGTCGCGCCCTCCTGCTGTCCGAACAGTTCCGAGGTGGAGTCGCAGGCACTGCTGGTGCCGTACGCGATCCTCGTACGCAAGGTGTCGAGGGAGTCGACGGCCGCCCCGGGCTGCGGCACCACGGTCGCCGAGAAGTTGGCCGTCGAGGGGGCGTCGAGATCGGTGGCGTAAAAGCGCTCTTCGTTGGGCCCGATGGTGTCGAGGTACTGCCCCGGGGCGATGGTGGGCGCGCCGCCTTGGGTGGCGGTGCCACGGACCTTCTCCCCCTTGAAGCGGTAGCCGTCCGCGGAGAGTTGGCCGGCCCGCTGCAGCTGGCGGGCGAGCGACGCGGCGTCCGGGGCGTCGTAGTACTGCCCGTTGCCGGCCTTCGCCAGGCATTCCAGCTGCTGACGTGCGGCGCCTGCCACCTGGAAGCCGATGGCGTCGATGTGCAGGTCGACGCCGGAGGCGGCCAGTTGGGCGGCGACCCGGCAGGGTGGCGTCTTGCAGTTGTCCTCGCCGTCGGAGATCAGCAGGATCGTGCGCTTGCCGATCGAGCCGGCCGCGGCCTTGGGCAGGTCGGCGGCGGCCTTGCGCAGCGACAGCCCGATTGGGGTGTCCCCCTTGGGAGTCACCCCGGCGACGGCCCGCTTCATGCCTGCCCGGTCCAGGGGTGACACGGGCTGGGCGAGCCGGGTGTCGTCGCATCCCTTGGGCTTGTCGGCGCCGTAGACCCGCAGTCCGGTGGGGTAGCCGTCGGGGAGCGCGTCAACGACCGTGCCGACGGCCTTGCGGGCGGCGGCGATCCGGGTGCTTCCGGAGCCGTCCTTTTCGGCCATCGAGCCGGACGAGTCCAGCACCATCACCATCCCGGTGCCGTCGGCGGCCGGCGCCGCGGGCGCTGCCGGTGCGGCCACCGCCTGGAGCGGCGCCGTGGCGAGGGCCAGCAGCAGCCCGCCGAGCAGCGCCACCGCCCCCCTGCGTGGTCGTCGTGCCATGTCCCCTCGTCCCCCTTGGTCCCACATGTCACATCACACATATGAACTTTGCTGCTGCAATCTAATGGTGTGCTTTAGCAAATTCAAGAGTGGGGGCCGTTACGGTCCTGCAACGGCCAACGCCCGGCGCCCACCGGCCACCCCGGTGCAGCACCACACCACGCGCCCTCCCCGCCCCGGACGCACGAAACCCCGGTCGCCTAGGGGCAACCGGGGTTCGTACGCAATGTGCTGCGCGTTGGGTCTCACACACCCGAACCTGCGGGCACGGAGTCGGTCGCCTCCGTCCACAGATCCTGCTCGGCGCGATCCGCCTGGATCTGGCGGTACACGAGGAGCCCGCCGATGGCGGCCAGTGCGACCAGGAGAAGCTTCTTCACCGCGCGACCTCGTCTTTCGTTGACGTAGGGGACCTATGGTGGCCGATGATACACACCGACCGATACCGATCGGTTATCTAGCCCGCACCCGGCAACCGCCCCCGCTCGCGGCCCGGCACACACCCAACTCGCGGCCCGGCACAACGAATCGGCCCGGCCGGAGAAATCTCCGGCCGGGCCGATTGTGCAGTGCGGCTACCAGGACTTGAACCTGGGGCCTCTTCCTTATCAGGGAAGCGCTCTAACCGTCTGAGCTATAGCCGCGCGTTCGCTGCACCGAAAGATTAGCGCACTTCAGAGGCGTTCCCAAAATCGGTTCCCGCAGCACCCGGAACGGGCTCCCAGCAGGGCCTCACTCGTCCTCGGCGAGGGTGAGCTCCACCCCGCCGACGAAGCCCGCCGACAGGTTGTAGATGAAGGCGCCGAGCGTGGCCAGTGCCGTCGCCAGCACCACGTCGATCACCGAGATGATCCCTGTGAACAGCAGCACCCGCGGCAGCGAAAGGAACGACTGGAGATCGAAGCCCCCGCCGTCCCCGGAGCCGGTCGCCTCACTGAGCGTGCCGCCGACGGTGGAAAAGACGCCCATCGCGTCCATCACCATCCACAGCACCGAGACGGCCACGACGGTGCAGATGCCCAGCGCGATGGAGAGCAGAAAACTGACCTTCATCACCGACCAGGGATCGGCGCGGGCCACCCGGAGGCGGGCCTTGCGGGTGCGCGGCGCCGTACGCGCTCCGGTGCGCGGCAGACGCACCGACTGTCCGCCGGCCTTGCCTCCGCCCGTGCTGTACGCCTGGGGCGGCTGGTACGGCTGCTGACCGCCCTGAGCCTGCGGTTGCGGTTGCGGCTGGCGCGTATCGGTCACGGTTCCCCCCTCGTAGGAGCCCTCGTCCCGGGGGCCGCCGGACGCGGCGGAGCCACGGGCGCTGTTGTCCGTCACGGTCGCGGGTCCTGACGGGGAGTTCTTGCTTTCTCCCGGTCCACCCGCCGCAGCGCCCGTGGCTCCACTCACGACTACTCCTCGTGCTACTCCGCCGCGGGCTGCTCGCCCTCGGCTGCGGGCTCGGTTCCCTCGGCCGCGTCGGTCTCGTCGGGCTCGATCCCGTCGACCTCTTCGGCCTCACGACCGGCCTCGGCGTTCCGTGCGATGCCGACCACGGCATCTCGCTTGCCCAGGTTGATCAGTTGGACGCCCATCGTGTCACGCCCGGTCTCGCGTACCTCGTTGACCCGCGTACGGATCACGCCACCGCTCAGCGTGATCGCGAGGATCTCGTCGGTTGCCTCGACGACCAGCGCGCCGACCAGCGAACCCCGGTCCTCCACGATCTTGGCGGCCTTGATGCCCAGGCCGCCTCGGCCCTGGACGCGGTACTCGTCGACCGGAGTGCGCTTGGCGTAACCACCGTCGGTGGCGGTGAAGACGAACGTACCTGCTCGGACCACATTCATCGAGAGCAGTTCGTCCCCCTCGCGGAAGCTCATGCCCTTCACGCCGGACGTCGCACGGCCCATGGGCCGCAGCGCCTCATCGGTGGCGGTGAAGCGGATCGACTGCGCCTTCTTGCTGATCAGCAGCAGGTCGTCGGCCTCCGACACCAGCTCGGCGCCGATCAGCTCGTCGTCCGTGCCGTCCTCCTGCTCGCGCAGGTTGATCGCGATCACACCGCCGGAACGCGGCGAGTCGTAGTCCTTGAGCGGCGTCTTCTTCACCAGGCCGGCCTTGGTGGCGAGCACCAGATACGGCACGGCCTCGTAGTCCCGGATCGCCAGGATCTGCGCGATCTGCTCGTCCGGCTGGAACGCCAGCAGGTTGGCGACATGCTGACCGCGCGCGTCCCGCCCGGCGTCCGGCAGCTCATACGCCTTCGCTCGGTAGACCCGGCCCTTGTTCGTGAAGAACAGCAGCCAGTGGTGGGTCGTGGAGACGAAGAAGTGGTCGACGATGTCGTCTTCCTTCAGCTTCGTACCGCGGACGCCCTTGCCGCCGCGCTTCTGCGAGCGGTAGTCGTCGGTCTTCGTCCGCTTCACATAGCCGCCACGGGAGATCGTGACGACGATGTCCTCCTCGGCGATCAGGTCCTCGATGGACATGTCGCCCTCGAAGGGCACCAGCTTGCTGCGCCGGTCGTCGCCGAACTTCTCGACGATCGCGGCCAGTTCCTCGCTGATGATCTGCCGCTGGCGCTCCGGGGAGGCCAGGATGGCGTTGTATTCGCTGATCTTCCGCTGCAGCTCGTCGTGCTCGGAGGTGATCTTCTGGCGCTCCAGGGCGGCCAGCCGGCGCAGCTGCATCTCCAGGATCGCGTTGGCCTGGATCTCGTCGATCTCCAGCAGGCCCATCAGGCCCTCGCGCGCCACATCGACCGTCTCGCTGCGCCGGATCAGCGCGATGACCTCGTCGATCGCGTCCAGCGCCTTGAGCAGACCGCGCAGGATGTGGGCCCGCTCCTCGGCCTTGCGCAGCCGGAACTTCGTCCGCCGGACGATGACCTCGACCTGGTGGGCGACCCAGTTGCGGATGAACGCGTCCAGGGACAGCGTGCGCGGGACGCCGTCGACCAGGGCGAGCATGTTCGCGCCGAAGTTCGACTGCAGGTCCGTGTGCTTGTAGAGGTTGTTGAGGACGACCTTGGCGACCGCGTCCCGCTTGAGCACGATGACCAGCCGCTGGCCCGTGCGCGAGGATGTCTCGTCACGGACGTCGGCGATGCCACCGATCTTGCCGTCCTTGACCAGGTCGGCGATCTTCTGCGCGAGGTTGTCCGGGTTGGTCTGGTACGGAAGCTCCGTCACCACCAGGCACTGGCGGTTCTGAATCTCCTCGACCGCCACCACCGCGCGCATCGTGATCGAGCCACGGCCGGTGCGGTACGCCTCCTCGATGCCCTTGCGGCCCACGACCAGCGCGCCGGTGGGGAAGTCGGGGCCCTTGATGCGCTCCATGAGCGCGTCGAGCAGCTCCTCGTTGGTGGCCTCGGGGTGCTCCAGCGCCCACTGCGCACCGGCGGCGACCTCGCGCAGGTTGTGCGGCGGGATGTTCGTGGCCATACCGACCGCGATGCCGGCCGAGCCGTTGATGAGCAGGTTGGGGAAGCGCGCCGGCAGAACCGTCGGCTCCTGGTTACGGCCGTCGTAGTTGTCCTGGAAGTCGACGGTCTCCTCGTCGATGTCCCGGAGCATCTCCATGGCCAGCTGCTTCATCTTGCACTCGGTGTACCGCATGGCCGCGGCCGGGTCGTTGCCCGGAGAACCGAAGTTGCCGTTGGAGTCCACCAGCGGCATCCGCATCGACCACGGCTGGGCCAGACGCACCAGGGCGTCGTAGATCGAGGAGTCGCCGTGCGGGTGGTACGTGCCCATGACGTCGCCGACGACGCGGGCGCACTTGTAGAAGCCCTTCTCCGGGCGGTAGCCGCCGTCGTACATCGCGTACAGCACGCGGCGGTGCACCGGCTTGAGGCCGTCCCGCACGTCGGGCAGCGCACGCGAGACGATGACGGACATCGCGTAGTCGAGGTAGGAGCGCTGCATCTCCGTCTCGAGCCCGACGGGCTCGACGCGCATGCCCACGCCTTCGATGGCGGCGGGCGCGCCCTCGGCGGTCACGCCGTCAGGGGTCACAGGGGTGTTCTCGTCGGCCATGCTGGTTCAAAGTCCTTTCGAGCTGCGGCTGTTGTACGGGCCGACAGGGCTCAGATGTCGAGGAAACGGACGTCCTTGGCGTTGCGCTGGATGAACGAACGCCGTGCTTCGACGTCCTCACCCATCAGCACCGAGAACAAGTCGTCCGCACGGGCCGCGTCGTCCAGCGAGACCTGACCCAGGACACGGTGGTCGGTGTCCATGGTCGTGATGCGCAGCTCCTCGGCGTTCATCTCACCGAGACCCTTGAACCGCTGGACCGAGTCGTCCTTGATCCGCTTGCCGGCCTGCTTGCCCATCTCGATGAGCGCGTCCCGCTCCGGGTCGGAGTACGCGTACTCGAAGTCGTCCCGGCCCCACTTGATCTTGTAGAGCGGCGGACGGGAGAGGTAGACGTGCCCGGCCTCGACCAGCGGCCGCATGAAGCGGAAGAGGAAGGTGAGCAGCAGGGTGTTGATGTGCTGACCGTCGACGTCGGCGTCCGCCATCAGGATGATCTTGTGATAGCGGAGCTTCTCGATGTCGAAGTCCTCGTGGACTCCGGTGCCGAAGGCCGAGATCAGCGCCTGGACCTCGTTGTTCTGCAGGATCTTGTCGACCCGGGCCTTCTCGACGTTGAGGATCTTGCCTCGGATCGGAAGGATCGCCTGATACTGCGGGTTACGGCCGGACTTGGCCGAGCCACCGGCGGAGTCACCCTCGACGATGAAGATCTCGCACTGCGTCGGGTCGTTGGACTGGCAGTCGCTCAGCTTGCCCGGCAGCGACGCCGTCTCCAGCAGACCCTTGCGGCGGGTCAGATCGCGCGCCTTGCGCGCCGCGACCCGGGCCGTCGCCGCCTGGATGCCCTTGCGGATGATGTCCGCGGCCTCGTTGGGGTTGCGGTCGAGCCAGTCCGTGAGGTGCTCGTGGACGACCTTCTGCACGAAGGTCTTCGCCTCGGTGTTGCCGAGCTTCGTCTTCGTCTGGCCCTCGAACTGCGGCTCGCCGAGCTTGATCGAGATGATCGCCGTCAGACCCTCGCGGATGTCCTCACCCGTGAGGTTGTCGTCCTTCTCGCGCAGCAGCTTCTTGTCGCGGGCGTAGCGGTTGATCAGCCCGGTCAGCGCCGCCCGAAAGCCCTCCTCGTGCGTACCGCCCTCATGCGTGTGGATGGTGTTCGCGAAGCTGTAGACACCCTCGCTGTACTGGGTGTTCCACTGCATCGCGATCTCGACCGAGAGCATCCGCTCCTTGTCCTCGGCCTCCACGTCGATGACCGTGGGATGTACCAGTTCACCCTTGCGGGAGTTCAGGTACTTCACGAAGTCGACGATGCCGCCCTCGTAGTGGTAGCGCACCGAGAGGGGCTTGCCCTCCTCGTCCACATGGTCCGCGCGCTCGTCCGTCAGCGCGATCGTCAGACCCTTGTTGAGGAACGCCATCTCCTGGAAGCGCCGGGACAGCGTCTCGAAGCTGTACTCGGTGGTCTCGAAGATGTCGCCGTCGGCCCAGAACGTCACCGAGGTGCCGGTCTCCTGCGTGGCCTCCTGCTTGGCCAGCGGCGCCGTCGGCACACCGAGCTTGTACTCCTGCGTCCAGCGGTAGCCGTCCGTGCGGACCTCGACCGCCACCCGCTGCGAGAGCGCGTTCACGACCGAGACACCCACGCCGTGCAGACCACCGGAGACCGCGTAACCGCCGCCGCCGAACTTGCCGCCTGCGTGCAGCACGGTCATCACGACCTCGACGGCCGGCTTGTTCTCCGACGGCACGATGCCGACCGGGATACCGCGGCCGTTGTCGATGACGCGGACGCCGCCGTCGGCCAGGATCGTCACGTCGATCGTGTCGGCGTGGCCGGCCATGGCCTCGTCGACGGAGTTGTCGACGACTTCTTGCACGAGGTGGTGCAGACCCCGCTCGCCCGTAGAGCCGATGTACATGCCGGGGCGCTTGCGAACCGCGTCCAGGCCTTCGAGGACAGTGATCGCGCTGGCGTCATACGACTTCTCCACCGAGGAGTCGCCCATGACACCGGCAGGAACCTCCTCTTCTGTGGAAGCCGTGTTGTTCTCGTTGAGGTCGCCGGAGTCGGCCACGAAGCGCCCTTTCTGGCACAGCACGAGCCCTTCCGCGCCTGCGGGGGACACCCCAGGGAAGACAGGCGGGAGCGGCTACGTCGTTCGACATGTTCCGCGAGTGGGCGGGATTGCCCCCAGTCTACCGGTAGCGCCGACATCCATGGGGGTTTGCAGGCACCTGAGTCGTCATGTGCCGCCCTGAACTGACGTCCGCCGACTCCCCATATTCGAGAAGGGGCCCCAGGACGCTCACGCGGGCACTCAGCGCTTCGGACTGTCAACCTCCGACTACGGTGAGCGGGGTCTCACCCGACACTCCCGTGGACAACGGTGATCAGGTCTGTCAGGTGGCTCAGCCGTAGGTGTCGCCCGGGCCCTTGCTGCCTGGCGCGCGCAGCGGGCCGTAGCGCCGCGCGGGGCCGCCGGGCCCCAGCACCTTGATCAGCTTGACGGTCCCCT
This sequence comes from Streptomyces sp. NPDC017993, assembly GCF_044328065.1. Taxonomy (NCBI): domain Bacteria; kingdom Bacillati; phylum Actinomycetota; class Actinomycetes; order Kitasatosporales; family Streptomycetaceae; genus Streptomyces; species Streptomyces sp. NPDC017993. Next base: position 262,783 of record NZ_JBIRGO010000002.1, on the reverse strand, counting down.
GGCCGAGATCCTGGTTCAGCCGCGCCACCAGCTGCGGCGCCAGCAGCCGCAGCTGCGTCGCCCACGCCGTGGAGTCGCACTGCACGGTCAGCACCCGGGCATCCTCGTCGTACTTCTGCGGCTCGCAGTGCTGCGCCACCTCGGGGCCCACCATCTGCGGCCAGCGCCCCATCACGCCGCCGACCGCCGCCGGGGTCTCCCAGCCGCGCTCGGTGATCAGCCGGTTGATCGCCGCCCCCAGCGGCAGCGGATCCCGGCCGTCCGCACGCGCGCCGGAGCGCAGCCCACCGCGTCTGGCCTGCTTCTTCTGCTGCGCGGCTGCGCCCCGCGCCCGCGCCTGCTCCTTGGCCGCCACCAGCGCCTGGCGGGCCAGATCCACTCCGGACAGCTCCGGCGGCTTGGGCACCTCGGCACCCGGCTCCCCGCGCTCGGGCAGCTCCTCGCCGCTCACCGCGTCACCCGCGTCGCACTGCCGTCGGCGACCGCGAACCGCGCGCCGGCCAGCACCCCCGGCACGTCGTCGTCCACCGCAGCCGTCACCAGCACCTGCTCGCCCGGCGCCACCAGCTCGGCGAGCCGCTCGCGGCGCCGCGCGTCCAGCTCCGCGAAGACATCGTCGAGCACCAGCACCGGCTCGTTGCCCTCCGAGCTGAGCAGGTCGTACGACGCGAGCCGCAGCGCCAGCGCGTAGGACCAGGACTCGCCATGGCTGGCGTATCCCTTCGCCGGCAGCTCCCCCAGCTTCAGCACCAGGTCGTCGCGGTGCGGGCCGACCAGCGTCACGCCCCGCTCGATCTCGTTCTTACGGGCCTCGCCCAGCGCCGCCAGGAGCACGCCGTACAGCTCCTCGCGGGTCGTCGCGTCGGCCATCGACTCGCCCGCCGACCCGCGGTACTCCAGCGCCAGCGGCCCGCCACCGGGCGCCAGCTGTTCGTACGCCTTGTCCGCCAGCGGCCGCAGCGCGGCGATCAGGTCCAGCCGCTGCGCCAGCAGCTCCGCGCCCACCCGCGCGAGGTGCTGGTCCCACACGTCCAGCGTCGACAGATCCATCTGCCGTCCGCCGTGCCGTCTGGCCAGCGCCGCCGTCTTGAGGAGGGTGTTGCGCTGCTTGAGCACCCGGTCGTAGTCCGAGCGCACCCCGCCCATCCGCGGCGAGCGCGCGGTGATCAGCTCGTCCAGGAACCGCCGGCGCTCACCGGGATCGCCCTTGACGAGCGCCAGATCCTCCGGCGCGAACAGCACCGTCCGGACGATTCCCAGCACATCGCGCGGCCTGACCTGCGACGACCGGTTGATCCTGGCGCGGTTCGCCTTGCCCGGGTTGAGTTCGAGCTCCACCAGCTGCTGCCGCTCGCCCTGGACGACGGCAGCCCGGATGATCGCCCGCTCGGCTCCCATCCGCACCAGCGGAGCATCGGAGGAGACGCGGTGGCTGCCGAGCGACGCGAGATAGCCGATGGCCTCGACCAGATTGGTCTTGCCCTGGCCGTTGGGGCCCACGAACGCCGTGACGCCCGGGTCGAGCGGGACCTCGACCCGGGCGTACGAGCGGAAGTCGGCGAGCGACAGATGCGCTACGTGCATAGCTACTCGCCGACCTCCCCCGGCTGCTGAACTGCCGTGTACTGCTTGCTGCGTACTGTCTTGCTGCGTGAAACGATCTGCTACTTCTTGTTCTCGACCGCGTGGCCGCCGAACTGGTTGCGCAGCGCGGCGATCATCTTCATCTGCGGAGAGTCGTCCTGACGGGACGCGAAGCGGGCGAAGAGCGAGGCGGTGATCGCCGGCAGCGGGACGGAGTTGTCGATCGCGGCCTCGACCGTCCAGCGGCCCTCACCGGAGTCGGCGGCGAACCCGCGCAGCTTCTCCAGGTGCTCGTCGTCGTCCAGCGCGTTGACGGCGAGGTCGAGCAGCCAGGAGCGGATGACCGTGCCCTCCTGCCAGGAGCGGAAGACCTCGCGCACGTCCGTGACGGAGTCGACCTTCTCCAGCAGCTCCCAGCCCTCGGCGTAGGCCTGCATCATCGCGTACTCGATGCCGTTGTGGACCATCTTCGCGAAGTGACCCGCGCCGACCTTGCCCGCGTGCACCGAGCCGAACTCACCCTCGGGCTTGAGCGCGTCGAAGATCGGCTGCACCTTGGCGACGTCGTCCTGGTCGCCGCCGTACATCAGCGCGTAGCCGTTCTCCAGGCCCCAGACACCGCCGGAGACGCCGCAGTCGACGAAGCCGATGCCCTTGGCCTTGAGCTCCTCGGCGTGCTTCTCGTCGTCGGTCCAGCGCGAGTTGCCGCCGTCCACGACGATGTCGCCCGGCGAGAGCAGCTCGGCCAGCTCGTCGACCGTGGCCTGGGTGGCGGCACCGGCCGGCACCATGACCCAGACCACTCGCGGACCCTTGAGCTTGCCCACAAGCTCCTGGAGGCTGTCCACATCGGCCAGGTCGGGGTTGCGGTCGTATCCGATGACGGTGTGGCCTGCGCGGCGGATGCGCTCGCGCATGTTGCCGCCCATCTTGCCGAGACCGACGAGACCGAGCTCCATCAAAGACCCTCTTTGCACGTAGTCGTTGCTGTTCGTACCCGGTCCGAGCCTACGCCCGCAGGTGCGTGCACACCTGTGGGCTCAGCCGCTCATCAGAACCCCGTCGGCCAGTCGCCCCAAGGGCTCCACCGAGCCGGCCGGACCACGCTGCCGACCGGTTCAGCCGGACAGTCGCACCGGCATGATCAGGTACTTGTACGCGTCGTCCGCCTCGGCGTCCTTGGCGGGCCGGCCGCTCAGCAGCGCGGGCTTGGTGGACGTCGTGAAGGACAGCTGGGCCACCGGGGAATCGATGGCCGACAGGCCCTCCAGGAGGAAGCCCGGGTTGAACGCGATCGAGATGTCGTCGCCGTCCAGCTCCGCGTCCACCCGCTCCACAGCCTGTGCATCGTCGCTGGAACCGGCCTCCAGGATGAGCACACCCTGCTCGAAGCTCAGCCGCACCGGGGTGTTCCGCTCGGCCACCAGCGCCACACGCTTGACGGCCTCGACGAACGGGGCGGTCTCGATCACGGCGATCGAGTTGAACTCGGTCGGGAAGAGGGTGCGGTACTTCGGAAGGTCGCCCTCCAGCAGACGCGTCGTCGTCCGCCGTCCGGCGCCCTCGAAACCGATCAGCCCCTCACCGGCACCCGAGCCGGACAGCGCCAGCGTCACGGTGTCGCCGCTGCTCAGCGACTTCGCGGTGTCCAGCAGGGTCTTGGCGGGCACCAGCGCGACCGCGGAGGCGTCGGCGTTCTCCGGCTTCCACAGGAACTCGCGGACGGCGAAGCGGTAGCGGTCGGTGGAGGCGAGGGTGACGGTGTCGCCCTCGATCTCGATCCGCACACCGGTGAGCACCGGCAGGGTGTCGTCACGGCCGGCGGCGATGGCCACCTGGGCGGCGGCGGCGGCGAAGACCTCACCGGGCACCGTGCCGGTGGCGGTGGGCATCGTCGGCAGGGTCGGGTACTCCTCCACCGGCAGGGTGTGGAGGGTGAACCGGGAGGAGCCGCAGACGACGGTCACGCGTACACCGTCGGTGGAAATCTCCACCGGGCGGTTGGGGAGGGCACGGCAGATGTCGGCGAGCAACCGGCCGGAGACCAGGACGGTGCCCTCCTCGTCGACCTCGGCATCCACCGAGACCCGCGCCGAGACCTCGTAGTCGAAGCCCGACAGGCTCAGGGTGCCTTCCTCCGCCTTCAGCAGCAGGCCCGCGAGGACGGGCACCGGCGGACGGGCCGGGAGGCTCTTGGCCGCCCAGGCCACCGCCTCCGCGAGTACATCGCGCTCCACCCGGATCTTCACCGGAAACCGCCTCCTGCTGTTGCTGGCTCTCGCCCTGCTGGCTTTCGTCGTCGGCTGAGTTGCCGGAGACCAGTCTGACGTACGCCACCGACAGTCGGTGCGGCTCGGGGTCAAGTCGACTCGACCCGTCCGGGACGCTCCCTGGCCAACTTGTGCACAGGCCCCGTTTCGAAGCGAGTTCCCCGGTAGATATCCGTGGTCGTAGTAGTAGGGGCTGTGGAAACCGTGGACAACTGCCTTTGCGCAGGTCAACACGGATTTTTTGTCCACCGGCCCTGTGGGTGGCGGTCGTGGATAAGCGGGCGGTTCTGTGGACCGCCGAAAGTTCTGCACACCCGATGCACAGGCGAGGGGTACTTCTCCCCAGCGCCGTCCCCAGGTTTACCCACGTTCCCCACAGCCCAACCCACCACCTTGGTGTGACCGCTTTCACTCGGCCCGGTGAGAGGGGGTGTTGTGTTGCCGAACAGTGGACAGGGGTGTGGAGAAGCTGGGGACAACACCGCCCTGCCTGTGGGCAGCCGGTGGACAAGCCGATCCTCCCCCTGTGGACGGATTCTTCGTCCACAGCCTGTGGATCAAGGTTGGCCACAAATCCACATGCTGCTGACCTTGCCCGATGCCCCGTCAGGACACCTGCCTGTGGATCCCACAGGGATAACTTTCCCCTCCCCAGGGTGTGGAGGGAAGATTCTTGCCCAATCTGTGGAGGGAGGCCGTGACCCGGCACGGAATCGAACAGCGGCGGTGCGCTTCCACAGGTTCGGGACGACTTCGAGAGCGGTTCGGGGCGGCGCAGAGGTGCCGGAGACGCTCCCTGACCGCTCCGCGGACCGCTGCGGTACGCCCACGCACAGGCCCGTACGACGAAGGGCGCCCCGGGAACGAGTCCCTGAGCGCCCTGGGCGCGCCTCTGGCGGCCGGCGGGTGGCGCCGGCCCCCCTCAGCCGTTCTTGATGCGGTTGGTGAGCTCGGTGACCTGGTTGTAGATGGAGCGCCGCTCCGCCATCAACGCGCGGATCTTGCGGTCCGCGTGCATCACGGTCGTGTGGTCGCGGCCGCCGAACTGCGCACCGATCTTCGGCAGTGAGAGATCCGTCAGCTCACGGCACAGATACATCGCGATCTGCCGGGCCGTCACCAGCACCCGGCTGCGGGAGGAGCCGCACAGGTCGTCGACGGTCAAACCGAAGTAGTCGGCTGTCGCCGCCATGATCGCGGTCGCGGTGATCTCCGGCGCGGCGTCCTCGCCACCGGGGATCAGGTCCTTCAGCACGATCTCCGTCAGCCCCAGGTCCACCGGCTGCCGGTTGAGGGACGCGAACGCCGTGACCCGGATCAGCGCCCCCTCCAGCTCGCGGATGTTGCGCGAGATCCGCGAGGCGATGAACTCCAGCACCTCGGGGGGCGCGTTCAGCTGCTCCTGCACCGCCTTCTTGCGGAGGATCGCGATCCGGGTCTCCAGCTCGGGCGGCTGGACGTCCGTGATCAGACCCCACTCGAAGCGGTTGCGCAGCCGGTCCTCCAGGGTGACCAGCTGCTTGGGCGGCCGGTCACTGGAGAGCACGATCTGCTTGTTCGCGTTGTGCAGCGTGTTGAAGGTGTGGAAGAACTCCTCCTGCGTCGACTCCTTGCTCGCCAGGAACTGGATGTCGTCGACGAGCAGGATGTCCATGTCGCGGTACCGCTTGCGGAACGCGTCCGCCTTGCCGTCGCGGATGGAGTTGATGAACTCGTTGGTGAACTCCTCCGAGCTCACGTACCGCACCCGGGTGCCCGGATACAGGCTCCGCGCGTAGTGCCCGATCGCATGCAGCAGGTGCGTCTTGCCCAGGCCGGACTCGCCGTAGATGAACAGCGGGTTGTAGGCCTTCGCCGGAGCCTCGGCAACGGCGACCGCGGCGGCGTGCGCGAAGCGGTTCGAGGCACCGATGACGAAGGTGTCGAAGAGGTACTTCGGATTCAGCCGGGCGGTCGGCTCTCCGGGACCGGTCGCGGGCGCGGGCTGCGCGGCGAGCGGGCTGGGCGCACCACTGGGAGCCGGCAGTCCGGACCCCGGGCCGCCGGGGCGCCCGTTGTGGCCCTGGTGCTCGGAGAGGTCGCGGCGCGGCTGATCATAGGGGGAGCGCGGGCCGTCGGAGTGCTGCGGAGGCCCGGAGCGGTCGGGGCCCTGCGAGCGGTAGTCGTTCTGCGACTGATGCTGCTGGTGCTGTATGTGCGAGGGGGGCGGCGAGGCGTAGGGGTCGCGCTCGGGGAATCCGCCCAGCCGCTGCTGCTGCCAGCCGCCGTAGTCGTCGCGAGGGCCGCCGCCCATGCCGGAGGAGTGCTGCGGCCAGGAGCCGGGCTCGTGCCGGGGCTGCTGGTGCTGCTGGTAATCCGGGTAGGCGGGCCGGACGCTGGGCAGATCGTCGCCCTGACGTCCGTATCCCTGCCGGCTGTCATGGCGGTTGTCGTGCCGGCCGTCATAGCCGTCGTACGCATCGTGCTGTTGCTGCGACTGATGCTGCTGCTGATGTTGCGGGTGCTGCTGGGACTGGTGCTGCGCCTGCTGGTGCTGCTGAGGCGCAGCGGACCCGGACTGCGCCGGCGGCTCCTCTGCGGAGTCGTCCACGGTGATCGCGATCCGGATCGGCCGTCCGCACTCATGGCTGAGGGCTTCCCCGATCAGCGGCGCCAGTCGCCCTTCGAGCACGCCCTTGGCGAATTCGTTGGGGACGGCGAGCAGCGCGGTGTCGGCGACCAGCGCCAGCGGCTGGGTGCGCTTGAGCCAGTCCTGGTCCTTCGGCTTGAGGCCGTCGGCCTCCGCTCGCAGGAGGTGGTCGAGTACGCGCGGCCACACTGCGGCAAGATCGGCAGGGACATCAGCCACAGGGCACGCTCTCTCACAGTCCCGCGAATGTGTGATTCTCAGGACGGGCGGGAATGAATCGGAGTTCGGCCACGGTAGTCAGGCCGGGCCTGGGGATTCAAGTTGTTGTCCACAGGCTGTGCATAGTGTGTCCTGACAAGGGCCTGTTGGAGGGTGTCCGGAGCCGGTTTGACCGGATGGCGCAGCCGCGCGTACCGTGCACAGGTCGAGTTGTCGATGGCTGCTGCCGCCTGCCTCCGATGGGCAAAGATCGCGCTCTAGTGATCGTGTAGCGGTGCACTTAGGCGTTGCGAGCTACTCGTGGGCGCACGGTGACAGCCAGTCGACGCCCCACATCTGTCTCTCCCGAGACAACAAGCATTCCTGGAGCCCCCGAGTGAGCAAGCGCACCTTCCAGCCGAACAACCGCCGCCGCGCGAAGACCCATGGCTTCCGTCTGCGCATGCGGACCCGCGCCGGTCGCGCCATTCTGGCGACCCGCCGTGGCAAGGGTCGCGCCCGCCTGTCGGCCTGAGCAGCCTGACCTAGGTCCATGACGTGCTGCCTACCGAACATCGGCTGAGGCGGCGCGAGGACTTTGCGACCGCGGTACGCCGGGGACGCAGGGCCGGGCGCCCGCTCCTTGTCGTTCATTTTCGTAGCGGTTCAACGGACCCGCACGCGTCGGGGGAACGTGTTCCCCCGACGCGTGCGGGTTTCGTCGTGAGCAAGGCCGTTGGCGTTGCCGTTGTCCGCAACAAGGTCAAGCGCCGACTGCGTCACCTCATGCGCGACCGGCTGGACCGGCTTCCCGCCGGTAGCCTGGTTGTCGTACGGGCCCTGCCCGGCGCGGGTGAGGCGGACCACGAACAGCTGGCCCGCGACCTGGATGCCGCCCTTCAGCGGCTGCTGGGAGGGGTGCCGAGAGGCTGCAATCCCCCGGGGGACGCCCCCCGGAACCCCGGTCGGGACCCGGGAGGGAGCGCACAGTGAAGTACCCGCTGCTGCTTTTGATCAAGCTGTATCAGTGGACCATCAGCCCGCTGCTGGGCCCGGTCTGCAAGTACTACCCGTCGTGTTCGCACTATGGCTTCACCGCCATCGACCGGCACGGTGCGGTGAAAGGGACTGCGCTGACAGCCTGGCGCATCCTGCGGTGCAACCCGTGGTCGCTCGGTGGCGTCGACCACGTCCCTCCCCGGAAGCGTCCGGTTTGGCATCAGCGGCTGAGGAGCCGCCTGGGCGGGCCCACCGTCCCTGAGCCTGTCGCCCAGCCCGAGACTCAGCCCAACGCCCAAGGAGCCTGATTCGTGGACACGATCCTCGGTCCCCTCTATATCGCTGTTTCCTGGATCATCGTCCAGTTCCACTCGTTCTACAGCCTCATCTTTGACAAGGACAGTGGCGCGGCGTGGGGTCTGTCCATCGTCTCGCTGGTGGTACTGATCCGTATCTGCCTGATCCCGCTCTTCGTGAAGCAGATCAAGGCAACGCGGAACATGCAGGCGCTCCAGCCGAAGATGAAGGCGATCCAGGAGCGATACAAGAGCGATAAGCAGCGCCAGTCCGAAGAGATGATGAAGCTCTACAAGGAGACGGGCACCAACCCGCTCTCGAGCTGTCTTCCGATCTTGGCGCAGTCGCCGTTCTTCATCTCCCTGTACCAGGTCCTGAACCACATCGCCCAGAACAAGACCGTCGGCGTCATCGACCAGCCACTGCTGGAGAGCGCGCAGAAGGCTCACATCTTCGGCGCACCGCTGGCCGCGAAGTTCCTGGACAGCGCCGAGAAGATCCAGAGCCTGGGTGCTTCGCTGGTCGACGTCCGGGTCGTCACGATCATCATGATCGTTCTGATGTCGGCGTCGCAGTTCTACACGCAGCGCCAGCTGATGACGAAGAACGTCGACCTCACGGTGAAGACGCCGTTCATGCAGCAGCAGAAGATGCTGATGTACGTCTTCCCCATCATGTTCGCCGTCTTCGGCATCAACTTCCCCGTCGGTGTCCTCGTCTACTGGCTGACCACCAACGTGTGGACCATGGGCCAGCAGATGTTCGTCATCCGCCGTAACCCCACCCCCGGCAGCAAGGCCTTCACGGAGCGCCAGGACCGCCTGCGTGCCAAGGGCAAGCTGGTCGAGGACCCGGCCGAGGTCGAGGCGAAGAAGGCCGTCGAGGAGGCGCGCCAGAACCGCCAGCAGCCCAAGCGTCAGCCGAAGTCCAAGCGCCACCACACCGCCGGCACGGGCACGTCGAGCGCCGGAGCGCAGGGCCGTACGCGGGCCGGTGCGCAGGGATCGGGTGCTTCGAAGAAGCAGTCGCTGGAGAAGAAGGCCCCGCAGGGCAGCACCGCGCAGGACAGCGAGTCGAAGGGCGGCACCCCCGCGAAGGGCAGCTCCGCTTCCGGCTCCGGTAACGCCAAGTCCGGACAGCGCAAGGGCCAGCAGCGCCCCAAGCACCCGTCCAAGAAGTAAGAAGGAGTCCTTTCGTGACGGACACGACCCCTGCCACCAAGGGCACCGACACCATGAGTCGCCTGGAGCAGGAAGGCGAGATCGCGGCCGACTACCTCGAGGGTCTGCTGGACATCGCCGACCTCGATGGCGACATCGACATGGATGTCGAGGCCGACCGTGCCGCTGTGTCGATCATCAGCGACTCGACCAGCCGGGACCTGCAGAAGCTGGTGGGCCGGGACGGTGAGGTGCTGGAGGCGCTGCAGGAGCTCACCCGGCTCGCTGTGCACCGAGAGACGGGCGACCGCAGCCGTCTGATGCTGGACATCGCCGGCTTCCGGGCGCGGAAGCGCGAGGAGCTGGCGGAGATCGGCGCGAAGGCGGCCGAGGAAGCCAAGGGCACCGGTGAGCCCGTGAAGCTCGACCCGATGACGCCCTTCGAGCGCAAGGTGGTCCACGACGCCGTGGCGGCGGCCGGACTGCGCAGCGAGTCCGAGGGCGAGGAGCCGCAGCGCCGAGTGGTCGTCCTCCCGGCCTGACCTCTCAGCGCTCCAGATTGTCTTTGGCCCCGTCTGCTCGCAGGCGGGGCCAAATCTTGTCAGCGTTCTGTGTTATCCCGGGGCGTAACCCGGGCTCCCGGCAGCAAAAGCAGTCCAGTGGAAGGGGCGGTTCCCGTGACGGAGGAAGCAGCGGAGCTCCCTCCCGCGCCGAAGGCGGCGCAGGAGGTATTCGGTGAGCGCTTTGCGGAGGCCGTGCGGTACGGCGAGCTGCTGGCGGACGCGGGGGTGAGGCGAGGGCTCATCGGCCCGCGTGAGGTGCCCCGGCTGTGGGAGCGGCACCTGCTGAACTGCGCGGTCCTCTCCGAGGTCGTGCCCGAGGGCGTCTCGGTCTGTGACGTGGGCTCGGGAGCCGGTCTGCCCGGCATTCCGCTGGCTCTGGTGCGACCGGACCTGAAGATCATGCTCCTGGAGCCGTTGCTGCGGCGGACCAACTTCCTGCAGGAAGTTGTCGAGCTGCTGGGGTTGGATCATGTGACGGTGGTCCGGGGGCGAGCCGAAGAGGTCATGGGCAAGCTTCCTCAGGTGCATGTGGTGACAGCGCGGGCCGTCGCCCCGCTCGATCGTCTGGCCGGCTGGGGCGTTCCCCTGCTGCGTCCCTACGGCGAGATGCTGGCACTCAAGGGCGATGCCGCCGAGGAAGAGCTCAAGGGGGCGCGAGCCGCCCTCAGTAAGCTCGGTGTGGTGGAGACCTCGGTGGTGCACGTCGGTGAGGGCATCGTGGATCCGCCGTCGACGGTGGTCCGGGTCGAGGTGGGCGAGAGCCCGGGTGGTGTGCGCTTTGCCGCCAAGCGGGCGAAGGCCGCACGAGTCAGCCGTGCGTCGAGAGGGCGCCGCCGCTGAGGCTCGAATGCCGGAAAGGTGCTGGCCGGCACCGCTGTGATGGGTGTGGCGTCAGTCGCACGGCGCGAGCTGTGAATTACTCAAACGCTATCAAAACGGGACAAGGCGGAGTGTCGCGGCTTAATCGGGCGCGACGCTGGCATCGTGTTTCACGTGAAACGTCGTTCTCTGCTGCAAGGGATTATCAGTCGTGGTCGGGCGGCTGCCGCGCCGCGTGACCGTAAGCCCACGAGGGTCAGGGAAGTATCCACAGAAGTGGATTCATCCACAGGAGAACGGACCTCACTGGTTCACGACACCGAAAGCATGGCAGGCTCTGCACATTGCGAGCCTGATGTCGAGGAGAGTGAATCCGTGCGGTCCGACGCCAACATCGCGGGACCGATGACCGATCCGGTCCCCGGTCCCCGCAGCGAGTCGTTCGGGGACGACGTTTCACGTGAAACGCCGCCCCCGATGGACGACACCCCGATCGGTCGTGCCGCTCAGCTGGCGGTGGAGGCACTCGGCCGGGCGGGCGAGGGGCTGCCACGACCTGAGCAGACCCGGGTCATGGTGGTGGCCAACCAGAAGGGCGGGGTCGGGAAGACGACGACCACGGTGAACCTGGCGGCCTCCCTCGCCCTGCATGGGGCACGGGTTCTGGTGATCGACCTCGATCCCCAGGGCAATGCGTCGACGGCGTTGGGGATCGACCACCACGCCGAAGTCCCGTCCATCTATGACGTCCTGGTGGAGAGCAGGCCACTCTCGGACGTGGTGCAGCCAGTGGTTGATGTGGAGGGCCTGTTCTGCGCGCCCGCCACCATCGACCTTGCCGGCGCGGAGATCGAGCTGGTCTCGCTGGTGGCACGCGAGAGTCGCCTGGATCGCGCCATCCAGGCGTACGAGCAGCCACTGGATTACATCCTCATCGACTGCCCTCCCTCGCTGGGCTTGCTGACGGTCAACGCATTGGTCGCGGGCGCCGAGGTGCTCATCCCGATTCAGTGCGAGTACTACGCGCTGGAGGGGCTGGGGCAGCTCCTGCGTAACGTGGACCTCGTGCGGGGTCATCTCAACCCCAAGCTTCATGTCTCGACCATCCTGCTCACCATGTACGACGGACGCACCCGGCTGGCCTCCCAGGTCGCCGACGAAGTGCGTAGCCACTTCGGAAACGAGGTGCTCCGTACGAGCATCCCCCGCTCCGTGCGCATCTCAGAGGCGCCGAGCTATGGGCAGACAGTGCTCACCTATGACCCGGGATCCAGTGGATCGCTCTCGTACCTCGAAGCGGCCCGAGAGATCGCGATGCGCGGGGCTCCCCAGACCGGGGGCCAAGGCCTCAGCGTCAACTACGAAGCACAGCACAGCATGTCGGAGGGGACTCAGTGAGTGAACGACGTAGAGGACTGGGCCGTGGGCTCGGTGCGCTGATCCCCGCGGCACCGCAGAGCACGGACCAGGCCGGGCCTGTGGTGGGTCGAGGAGCGACGTCACCGACGGCCGTACCGGTCTTGTCTCCGGAGCGGGGCGTCGCAGCGGCGAAGGTCGCTGGAATTTCGGCACACGGTGTTTCCCGTGAAACGGAGGAACTGCCGGAGCAGGGGACGTCGAGCGAGACGGCATCGGAGGTCGCCGGCGCGCATTTCGCCGAGGTTCCCCTCGACGCGATCACCCCGAACCCCCGGCAGCCGCGTGAGGTCTTCGACGAAGACGCCCTCGCGGAACTGGTCACCTCCATTCAGGAGGTGGGCCTGCTCCAGCCGGTGGTGGTACGTCAGACCGCACCGGAGCGCTATGAGCTCATCATGGGTGAGCGTCGCTGGCGCGCCTGCCGTGAGGCCGGCCTGGAGAAGATCCCCGCCATCGTCCGAGCCACGGACGACGACAAGCTGCTGCTCGATGCACTCCTGGAGAACCTCCACCGGGCGCAGCTCAACCCGCTGGAAGAGGCAGCGGCCTACGACCAGCTGTTGAAGGACTTCAAGTGCACGCATGACGAGTTGGCCGACCGCATCGGGCGATCGCGCCCGCAGGTCTCCAACACCTTGCGTCTGCTGAAGCTCTCTCCGTCCGTTCAGTCGCGGCTTGCTGCGGGTGTGCTCTCCGCGGGGCATGCGCGTGCTCTGCTCTCGGTGGACGACCCGGAGGAGCAGGACCACCTCGCGCGCCGCATCGTGGCGGAGGGGCTGTCGGTGCGTTCGGTCGAGGAGATCGTGACGCTGATGGGGTCGAACCCCAAGAGCGCGAGCAAGGCGAAGGGGCCCAGGGCAGGTAACCGGGTGTCGCCCGCTCTCACCGATTTGGCCTCCCGCCTCTCGGATCGTTTCGAGACCCGGGTGAAGGTGGACCTGGGGCAGAAGAAGGGAAAGATCGTCGTCGAGTTCGCTTCGATAGACGATCTCGAGCGCATCCTCGGCAGCCTCGCTCCCGGCGAGGGGCGCGTACTGGGGAAGTCGCTGGCCGAGGAGATCGACGGCGAGGCGTGAGCTCACCGCTTGCTGCTTCAGGGCGGGCCGTGTTCCGGAGTTCATACCGGAACACGGCCCGCCCTTTGCTCTCTGGCGGTACCGGTGCCCGTAAAGGGTGGATACGATGCGATCGGGTATGGCGCCCATCCACGGAGAAAATACCTCAGATCGAGGAGAGGCCATGCGATCGGTGAGCCGCACCGGACTGTTGGCCGTAGGTTTCGGCCTCGCAGCGGTGGGAGGGTTTGTCGGGGGTCTGCTCAGAGAGCAGGCGTCGCTGACGACGCTTCGAGGTGCGGCGGGCGAGGGAAGTGAGGACCTGGCTTCATGGGCCGTCGACTCGTACCGCTCACGCTGGACAACCTTCCGGATCTCCCAAAGCGCTGCCGCTCATGCGTCTTTTGGGAACTCGACCCCGTCAGCGGCGAAGCCGCAGTAAAGGCGGGCCGACCCGAACTGGAAAAGGAAGCCTGGATCTCGGCGGTGCTGCTGGAGTGGGGATCCTGCGGACGCGTCGTCTACGTCGACGATGAGCCTGCAGGCTTCGTGATGTACGCCCCTCCGGCCTATGTGCCGCGGTCCACGGCGTTTCCCACCAGCCCGGTGTCTCCGGACGCGGTGCAACTGCTCACCGCGTCGCTGCTACCCGAGTACCAGGGCCAGGGTCTCGGCCGCGTGATGGTGCAGACCGTCGCCAAGGACCTCATTCAGCGGGGCTTCAAAGCCATCGAGGCCTTCGGGGACGCTCGCTGGACCGAGCCGGCCTGCGTGCTGCCCGCCGATCATCTGCTGGCGGTCGGCTTCAAGACCGTACGGCCCCATCCACGCTTCCCACGGCTTCGGCTGGAGCTGCGAGCGACGATCTCGTGGAAGGAAGACGTGGAGCTGGCCCTCGACCGTTTGCTGGGGGCCGTCCAGAAGGAACCTGCCCTCCGACCGCTGTAGCGAATGGCGCGATGGAACGAAGAAACGGGCCCGCCCCTCATGAAGGGGCGGGCCCGTTTCCCGTGAAACGTGACGCGTGACTCAGGCGAGGTAGTCCGACAGGTCCCGCTCGATCGCGGCCTTCGGCTTGGCACCCACGATGGTCTTCACGACCTCGCCGCCCTGGTAGACGTTCATGGTCGGGATCGACATGACGCCGTACTTGGCGGTGGTCGCCGGGTTCTCGTCGGTGTTCAGCTTGGCGATGACGATCTCGTCGTGCTCGGCGGCAATGGCCTCCAAGGACGGGGCGACCTGGCGGCACGGACCGCACCAGGTGGCCCAGAAGTCGACGAGTACGGGCTTGTCGCTCTTGAGGACGACCTCTTCGAAGTTGTCGTCCGTCACGGTCACCGTGGCGCCGGCCATGGCAATCTCCTTACTGGTGGGTGGTGAAAAAGCTGGGGAGGTCCGGGATCAGGCGGAAGGAGTCTTCTCCGGCTCGGGGGACTCGCTGTCCGTCAGCGCGGCGAGGAACCGCTCGGCGTCGAGGGCGGCCGAGCAGCCGGTGCCGGCCGCGGTGATCGCCTGACGGTAGGTGTGGTCGACCACGTCACCGGCCGCGAAGACGCCCTCCAGGTTCGTACGCGTGCTGGGCGCCTCGACCGTGAGGTAGCCGTCGTCGTCCAGGTTCAGCTGGCCCTTGAACAGCTCGGTGCGCGGGTCGTGGCCGATCGCGATGAACAGGCCGGTCACCGGCAGCTCGGCGGTCTCGCCGGACTTGAGGTTGCGGAGGGTCAGGCCGGAGAGCTTGTTCTCGCCCTGGATCGCCGCGACCTCGCTGTCCCACACGAACTTGATCTTCGGGTCGGCGAAGGCACGCTCCTGCATCGCCTTGCTCGCTCGCAGGGTGTCGCGGCGGTGGACGATCGTGACGGACTTGGCGAAGCGGGAGAGGAAGGTGGCCTCCTCCATCGCGGTGTCGCCACCACCGATCACGGCGATGTCCTGGTCCTTGAAGAAGAACCCGTCGCACGTGGCACACCAGGAAACGCCGCGGCCGGACAGCTCGTCCTCGCGGGGCAGACCGAGCTTGCGGTGCTGAGAGCCGGTGGTGACGATGACGGTCTTGGCGCGGTGAACCGTTCCCGCGGTGTCCGTGACGGTCTTGATCTCTTCGGAGAGGTCGACCGAGACGATGTCGTCCGGCACAAGCTCGGCGCCGAAGCGCTCGGCCTGGGCGCGCATGTTGTCCATCAGGTCGGGACCCATGATGCCCTCGCGGAACCCGGGGAAGTTCTCCACGTCGGTGGTGTTCATCAACGCGCCTCCGGCGGTGACAGCACCTTCGAAGACCAGCGGCTTCAGGGACGCGCGGGCGGTGTAGAGCGCTGCCGTATAGCCCGCGGGCCCGGAGCCGATGATGATCACGTTGCGGACGTCGCTCACGGGTGTCTTCCTTGTCTCTGCCGACTGCTTGATGGGGCTGTCTCGGAACTCTCACCCCACCCAACGGATCCTACGGGTCGAGCATTCCCGCAATCCCACAGTGCACTGCCGGCCGCTCAGTCTCGCTGGTAGGAGTGGCTCAGCAAGACCTTGCCAGGAGCCGGCGGCGTGGCGGAGATACAGGAGGAAGAGACGATATACGCGGAGACCTGAGACGGGTCGGACGGGTGGGGCAGGACGACGAGGAAGGCATCCTTGCCCTCGTAGCGGCTCTGAGTGGACGCGAGCGGAGTTTCCGTACGCCCGATGCCCTGGCGCACGCACGACGGGATGGTGTCGGCCCCTCCGCGCAGCGGGGTCTCGGGAGAGCTTCGGGTACCCATCTCCGGCGACTTGTGCGTGCCCTTGGACTTCAGAAGGTCATGGACATGCGAGCCAAGGGTCGCCGAGGTCAGGGCGCTCGTGCCGCCTTCACTCTGACCGGTGGCCGCGGTGGAACTGTCCTGGCTGCTACCCGGAGCGCCGTCGGTAGCGGCGTTCTGGACGAGGAGACCGCCGAGACCGAACACCGCTGCGGCTGCCGCGGTGCCGAGTAGGAGGCGGGGCCAGCGTCGTGTGCGCGATGACCGCCCACCCGTTGTCTGACGGCCCGGACCGGAGACCCCACGGGGCCGGCCCGCCGGGCGGGTGGAGGTCGAGCCGCGGGTAGGCACGCTCTCTCCTGTTTCACGTGAAACAGGAGAAGGGTCCCTCGTTGTTTCACGTGAAACCAACGTTCCTGTGGCAGGAGCCGTGGCATCGAGTAGCGCTTCAGCTGCGAGTGCGGCATCGATGCGTCCCGCGACATCTGCCGGCATCCGGCTCGGGCCGGGGAGCGTGCCGAGCAGCCCCCGGATCTCCTCCAGGGACTCGTAGACGTCCTCGCACAGCGCGCACGAGGCGAGGTGGTTACGCAGATCCGCCGTACGAGACGGCGAGAGCAGCCCATCCGTGAGATCGGAGATCTCGGAGACCTCCGGGTGCTGACCCGTGCCGGTCGTCGTCACGCTCGCCCACCTCCGCCCTTCACGGCACCTGTGTCGTTCGGCCCTGCCGTCGGTGGGACGGATGTCCCCTGCGCCCGGTTCCTTTCCCGGCCCGCGGGTCTGTTATCCCCGTCGTCAGTGCGCAGATGGGTGACCAACGGGAGGAGTCGAGCGCGGCCGCGTGCGCAGCGGCTCTTCACCGTGCCGGTGGGGACATCGAGGATCGCGGCGGCCTCGGCCACCGGATAGCCCTGCATGTCGACCAGCACGAGAGCCGCGCGCTGTTCCTCCGGGAGGGTGCGCAAGGCACTGATCAGCTCGCGGTGCAGATCCTTGCGCTCGGCGGGCACGGCGGCGGACTCGTGGGGCTCCAGGAGCTGCTCCAGGCGCTCGGTCTCCGCGACCGGAGACGTACGCCGGGAGGCGGCCTTGCGGGCGCGGTCCAGACAGGCATTGACGGTGATGCGGTGAAGCCAGGTCGTCACGGCCGACTGACCACGGAAGGTGTGAGCGGCGCGATAGGCGGAGACCAGCGCGTCCTGGACGGCGTCGGCGGCTTCTTCCCGGTCCCCGAGGGTGCGCAGCGCCACTGCCCAGAGCCGGTCGCGGTGCCGGCGGACAATCTCTCCGAAGGCGTCGGGGTCACCCGCGACATGGCTCGCGAGGAGGTCGCTGTCGCTCGGCGGAGTGGACGCCTCGCTGCTCTCTGTGGACACAAGCCCCCCGCTACAGGTACTCAACCTCGCAGCCATTGAAGCTGGTGATGCCCGGAAAGTAAATGAGCAGGCCAAAAATGACGCGAAAACACCAATTCGTCAGGTAATCCCTGGCGGTCTGTTCGCGGCGAAATTCCTTCTTGTGGCTGCGCACGCAATTCTGATTCCCCAACCCCATGCTCGCGGCTGACCGGCAGAGCGTGCGGTAGCTGAAAAGGGCGACCTGGATTCTCGTCAGGGAAGCTTGTGTGCGTGGGTCCAGGGCCGCGCTGTGGCCCTCCAGCGCAATCAAGGCGGCCCGGTTGTGCCTGCTCAACGGCGTCTGTCGTCTGATCGCGCAGGCCCAACGCAATGCGCCCTCCAGCGGGTGCTGGAGGGCGCACGGGGCATTGTGTCAGCTGCCCGTGACCTTGATTTCCGAAATGCCGCCTCGGAACCACTCCGGAGTGCCGTCGCTCGGCAGTTCCGTGATGTGAATCAGCACATAACGCGTTCGTACGGGCTTGTCGAGGCTCGCGGCCAGCTCGCCGTCGACCTTATTCTTCTTGCCGATACGCTGGGAAAAGGCGTCGAGCGACGTCGGGGCCGACGCGGACGGATCAGCGGCGAGCACCTCGGCGGTCTGCCCCGGGCGGTGCATGCTGACCTTTACGCCGGAGACGTTCTTCTCGCTCCCGAGGTCCACGATGATGCCGCTTCCGTCGGCGCGGCTCGGGAGGTTGCCGAAGTTCGCCATCCCCCTGAAGCGGCCGGTCACCCAGGCGGTCCCTGGGTCCCCGTCCACCGCGTTGGGAGCTTGCTCATCGGCGAAGGGCGATGACAGCGGCGAGAACTCCGTGGCCTTCGCGATCTCGAGTGGCTTGGCAGCGGGCTTGTCCGCACCGCCGCCGGGTTGGGAACTGCCCGGCGAATCGGACTGCTTCTCACCCTTCAAGAGGGTGTCCGCCAGCTGCCAGCTGCCGAGCCCCAGTGCCGCGATGAGCAGCGCCGAAACAGACCACTTCAGCGCCTTTCCGGTACGGCTCTGCAGCGGGGGCGGTGGGGCCGGCACGGGCTGCGTCGGATGGCCGGGCCGACCGTTGCGGCTCGTGGGCTGTCCGTAGGAACCCTGCTGGAATCCGGTGCGCTGGTAGGGCGGTGGGGTGGTGAAGGACGTCTCCGGCGGGCGGATGCGCGGCATGGCCGCCACGGCCTTGGACAGCTCTTCCGGAGTGGTGCACGGCTGTTCCTGGCGGGAAGCGGTGGCACCGTCGTTGACCAATGCCCGCATGGCCAGCTCGGACAGCCCGCGGTGGACGCCCGCCCGCACCTGGTCGGGAGCGATCAGCCCGACACCCTTCGGCAGGCCGGTGAGACCGTACGCGTCGTTCTCGTAGGGCCAGCGCTGTGTCAGCGCGGCGTACAGCAGCGCTCCGATCGCCTCGGTGTCCGTGCGCTGGGGGTGCTCGCAGCTGATGCCGCGCAGGGCGGCCATGACGGCGAGACCACGAATGCGGTACTGCCCGGATTCCGTACGCAGCACCGAGCCGGGCGTGATCCGCAGATGGGCCAAGCCCTCGCGGTGCGCGGCTGCCATGGCCTGGGAGACCTGGCTGACCAGCTGGTACGCGTCGTGCGGTTCGAGCGCGCCGCTCGCGAGCACGGTGGAGAGTTCGGTGGCGTCCGGCAGCCATTCGTGGACGACGTAAACGAGATCGTTCTCCTCGACGGCGTCGAGGACCTGGACGAACCGGGGGTCACCGAGCAGCGCGGAGGAACGCGCCGCGGACAGCACGGGGCGGGCCCGCGGATGGTCGGCGGGCAGGATGTGGACACCCACGGCCCGGCGCAGCTTCTCATCGACCGCACGCCAGCTGCTGAAGCCGTCCAGACGGGTGACGCACTCCTCGAGGCGGTAGCGTCTGGCGAGCTTGTGGCCACTGTGCAGTTCCGGTGGCTGGGCGTCGGGCCCCGCGGCCGGCTTCTCACCGGTGCCCGCGGCGTCCTCATCCCTGCCGGATACCTTCTCGGCCTCCGCACCGTCGTCCGTGGCCTTACCCGCCTGGGCGGTCAGCGGTTCCTCACCGCTCGTGTCGGCCACGTCGACGGCAGCCGTGCTCCGTTCCGCCACCGTCGTTCCTGCCTCCCCATCCGTTGCAGGCTCATTGAGCCAAGACAATTGTGCCCACAGTCCGCCACTATGCACGACACACGGAGGCGGTCGATGGTTGTGCTCGGTCAGCGCCCCAGCTTGGCGCGAACCATTCCCACCAGCGCATTCAGCTCTTCGATGCGCATCTTGCGAGCGGCGACGAAGAAGACGCCCAGAAGTGCGGCGCCACCCCCCACGAGGGCCGCGAGCGAGCCGAGAACCCCGGTGCCGAGCGCTTGCATGATGCCGTAGACCGCGGCCCCGGAGATGATTGTGGCCGGGATGCTGGCACCGGCCAGCCGCGCGTAGGTCCGGACGACATGCGCGGTGTCGAGGTCACCGTCCATCCGCTTGCTCAGGCGGCGCCAGGCCACTCCGACGCCGATGATGTAGGCGAGGCCGTACGAGGCCGCCATACCGATCACGGCCCAGCGTGCGGGCAGCACCAGGAAGCAGAGGGCGGACGCCGCAGCGTTGACCGCGGCGACGATCACCGTGTTGTAGAAGGGGGTGCGGGTGTCCTCGTACGCGTAGAAGGCGCGCAGGACGACGTACTGCACCGAGAAGGGGATCAGTCCGACGCCGAAGGCCATCAGCATGTAGCCCATCGGCACACCGGCGCCGGACGAACCGTAGACCAGGGTGCACAGCGGAATACCGAGCGAGAGGAACCCGAAGGAGATCGGGACAATGGCGACTGCCGAGGTGCGCAGGCCTTGGGACATGTCGTCCCGGACCGCTCCGGTGTCACCGTCGTGGGCCGACCGGGCCAGCCGAGGCAGCAGCGCCGCCATCACGGAGACGGTGATGATCGCCTGCGGCATGTTCCAGATCAGCTGCGCGCTGGCGTAGGAGATGAAGCCGGTGCCCGGGTGGCCCTGCTGGTCGGCGGTGTTGCCGGCCCAGGTGGACAGCTGGGTGACGACCAGGACGCCCGCCTGGTTCGCGAGGACGAAGAGCACCGTCCACTTGGCGAGCTTGGCGGCCTTGCCGAGGCCGTGGCCGCGCCAGTCGAAGCGCAGCCGTAGCTTGAAGTCCGCGTCCCGCAGATACGGGATCATCGCCAGGGCCTGGACGACCAGGCCGAGGAGCGTGCCGATGCCCAGCAGGCGGATGCCCTCGGAGGGGATGGTGGTGACACCGATGTGGGAGGTCTCGGCTGAGCCGTAGACGCCGATGAACAGGCCGAAGGTGGCGATCATGACGATGTTGTTGAGGACCGGTGTCCACATCATCGCGCCGAAGCGGCCGCGGGCGTTGAGGATCTGGCCCATGACGACATGCAGGCCCATGAAGAAGATCGTCGGCACGCAGTAGCGGGTGAACGCGACGGCGACTTCGTTGGCCGCCGGATCCCGCGAGATGTCGAAGGAAACCAGCTTCACCAGGAACGGTGCGGCGAACACCGCGAGGACCGTGAGCGCACCGAGGATCACGACGACCAGCGTGAGCAGCCGGTTGGCGTAGGCCTCGCCGCCGTCCTCGTCCTCCTTCATCGCCCGCACGAGCTGCGGGACGAAGACGGAGTTCAGGCCGCCGCCGATGGTCAGGATGAAGATCATCGTGGGCAGCTGGTAGGCCACCTGCCAGGAGTCACCGAGGACCGCGCCACCGAGCGCCGCAACGATGAGCGCCGAGCGGACGAAGCCGGTGAGCCGGGAGACCATCGTGCCCGCGGCCATCAGGGCGCTGGACTTCAGGAGGCTGGAGGCGCGGCCGCCGGAAGACTTGCCGCCGGCCGCCGCCACGGGGGCGGCCTCCGGCGAGGCTGCGCCTGGCTGCGGTCCCGTCTCGGGCCCCTGACCGTCCCCGGCTACGGGGGGACCCGCGGGACGCTGGGGGTCGTAAGGCTGCTGCTGGTCCCGGAAGAGATGCGCGAAGGCATCGGGCTCCGGGCGTTCGTCCGCGGCTTGGGTGATCAGGTCGTCGACCCCTACGAACTGTGTCGTCGCCGCGTCGTCGCCGTACGGAAGGTTTCGGGTCGGGCCTTGCGGCTCGGGAGGCGGCGGCGAGGCCCACAACTGCGGGTCGGGTGTGTGCCGTGCCGCGGGAGGCTGCTGATACAGCGGATGCGGGGCCTGGCCGGGAGGCGGCGGCGGGTGGGCGGCGCGGTCGTAGAGCGCATCGGCAACCGGATCCTGGACCGTCGGGTCCTGGGCATGGTGCGGATCGTTGCGGTAGGCGTCCTGGACATAGGGGTCCTGGGCCGCGGGGGCCTGGGGCGTCGCAGGGACCGGCCCCGGGGGGTCGCCGTGGGCGCCCCGGCTGCGGTCACCGTCGTACGGCGCATTCATCGCTGCCCCACCTCATCCGTCGCCGGCCATCCGGCCCCGCCATCTATCAACGGTCCACTTTCTCACCTGAGCCGGACGCGTCCGGGCTTTCCGAACCGGTGTCCGGCGTGGGGTCACTCGGCTGCTCGGGCGCATCGCCGTCCGTGCCGCCGTTGTCGCCGTCCGTGTCTCCCCCACCCTCGGAACCGTCGCCGTCGCCGTCGTCGCCGTCGTCGCCGTCGGGCCCGTCCTCGGTGCTCTCGGCGGCATGCCGCTTGCGCTGAAGATAGATCCGCACGCCGGCGAGGACGAGCAGCAGGACACCTCCCGCGATGACGAGCATGACCGTCGCGGTGATCTCCGTGACGTTCACCTGGAACGTCATGGGGTCACCGTAGGGCTTGCCGTCCGATGTGTAGAGCTGGGCCGTCACCCAGGCTCGACCGTTGGCGTTCGCCGTGGTGTCGAATTTGAACGACTGGCTGTGGCCGCCGTCCACCTTGATCCGCTGAGGCTTGCCCGCGTCCAGACGATTGGGCTGCGAAGAGCTCAGTTCCAGGGTCATGTCCTCGACACCCTGGACGAGGTTGTTCTGCACCGTCACCGGAATCGTGGCGCTGCGCCCGGAGAGCGTCGCGTCCGACTTCTGGATCAGGCTGACCTTCTTGGTCAGACCGCTGAGGTAGCTCCGTACGGAGTTCCGGAAACCCGTGGCGCCCGAGGAGTCACCCCGCCACGAGGTCGACATCTCGCGCATTATGGCGGTGCCGAACGGTGTGACGACGCGTTCCGGCTGGTCGAGGATCACCTGGAACTCGTCCAGCGCGGACTGGGTGTCCTGGATCTGCCGGAAGGCCTCGGTCGGCAGTTCCTGCCTGCGGAGAGAGGCCGGGTAGGTGGCTCCGCTCGGCACCTGCCGGTTGGCTGACGGATCCGGCTTCGCCTTCGCGGCGCGGCTGAGGTCCAGCGGCTGCGTCCAGCGTCCCGACTCCAGAGCCCGCAGCGCGGAGGCCATGGCCTGGGCCTGGCTGGCCGAGGGCATGCGCTGCGGCGCGACCACGATGCTGCGCTGTCGGCCCGGGCTCTGCCGGCCGATCATCTGGGTCTGAGCGAGAAACTCCTGGACCGCGTGGGACGCTGCCCCGGCATCGGCCATATTGCCTTCGAAGGCGCGGGAGAGCCGCGTGTCCGCGACGACCGCCGTATTGCCGCCGCCGATGGGCCGGGCCGCGGTCGGGGTGTAGGGCACACCGGGGTCGCGCAGGCTGTCGCTGCGGGTGATGACGTTGTGCGCGCCGGCAGAGGTGGCGACATCGACGACCGAAGAGTCGATCGCGCCGTCGACGGGCCAGGCGAAGTCCGTGCGCGGCTTGACGCCGAGAACCGTGTCGACCGTCTTCGCGGCGAGTTCGGTGGCCGGCCCGAGGTGGCTGAGAGCCCTGGGCACGCTCTTACCGTGGTGAGCGAGCGAGGCCAGGTCGGGGTCGGCGAACGGCAGCGCGACCACCTCGTGGGTCTTCACCGCTTCTTCGAGGTCCGTCAGCCACTGCTTGGCGACTGCCTGGTTCTTGCCTGTGGGGCCGTCCGGGCCGTCGACCTTGTAGGTCTTTGCCATCGCGTCGACGGTGGCGAGCAGATCGGGGTCGATGACAAAAGTCACCGGCAGGTTCTTGCCGAGCGCGACCATCTGCTGCAGGCGCCCGCCGGGGGCGATCTCCGCAGCGAGATCGTCATCGCGGAAGACCGGTGTCTGCTGGGCGTCGGCGTCGGTCTCGGCGGTGAGATGCGTAGAGGAGATCAGCGGCCACATGTACGTGAGCTGCGTCTTCTTGTCGGCGTCCGACTCCTGCCAGGGCAGGAAAGTCCGGTCGATGCCGAGTACGTGCTCGAAAGGCGCGGCCGGAGTGCGGCCCGACAGCGAGACGCCGAGCTGGTAAATGCCGTCCTGGCCGAGGTGGAGGTCCTTCACCGGCACGCTGAGGGTGAAGGAGCGGCTCACACCGGGATCGAGCCTGGCGACCTTCTCCGTGTGTCCCTTGACCTCCTGGCCGTCCACGCCCGGAACATAGCCGGTGCGCTTGGCCGCGGTGTCGATGGCGCTCCGGCCACCGAGGGCCGAGCTGCGGCTCATCCCGACATGCGCATCGGTGATCGCGGACTTGCTGTCGTTGGTCAGCGTGCCGGAGACCGTGACGGTGTCGGACTTCGCGGGAGCCGACGGGGTCATCGAATCGATGGTGACGTCGACGGTGCGGGAGCCCGTCGGAGCCGCGTGCGCGGAGGGTGCCTGTGGGACCTGGAGCAGCCCCACGAGCAGGGGTACTCCGGTGAGCAGTGCCACGGTCCTTCTCAGCCATCGACCACGCGGCCGTTCAGTCCCCTGGAACCCTGCCGCCTCGGCCACGCGCTCGCCCGTCCCTCGTCGTCGTCAGTGGTCGTCGGAATGTGCGTCCACGAATGGTAACGAGGCCCGCTGCGGCGTGGTGCCGGGGACTGCGCCACATGATCGTGGGCCGGGGACCGGATGCCTGTCCCCTTAATAGGGTGCCGCCTCGTGCAGCACAGGCACGTACTCTGTTCTGTTGTGCCGAACGCCAACAATGACATCGCCCCGCAGCCCGACCGGACTCCGCAGTCGACGAACGCGTTGAGTCACGTACAGCGCCGTGCCGTGAGCGAACTGCTGCGGGTGTCCCCCGTCGCGGACGACCTGGCCCGCCGCTTCCAGGAGGCCGGGTTCACGCTTGCCCTGGTCGGCGGTTCGGTCCGGGACGCGTTGCTCGGCCGGCTCGGTAACGATCTCGACTTCACCACCGACGCGCGCCCCGAAGACGTCTTGAAGATCGTTCGTCCGTGGGCGGATGCGGTCTGGGAGGTCGGCATCGCCTTCGGCACTGTCGGCTGTAAGAAGAGCTCGTTCGATATCGAGGTCACCACCTACCGATCCGAGGCGTACGACCGCACCTCGCGCAAGCCCGAGGTGTCCTACGGCGACTCCATCGAGCAGGACCTGGTCCGCCGTGACTTCACGGTGAACGCCATGGCTGTGTTTCTGCCGCAGAAGGAGTTCGTCGACCCGCACGGCGGCCTGGAGGACCTCGCCGCCCGCGTTCTGCGGACACCAGGGACCCCCGAGGGCTCGTTCTCCGATGACCCGCTGCGCATGATGCGCGCGGCCCGCTTCGCCGCCCAGCTCGACTTCGAGGTCGCGCCCGAGGTCGTCACCGCCATGAAGGCGATGTCCGAGCGCATCGAGATCGTCTCTGCGGAGCGCGTGCGGGACGAGCTGAACAAGCTGATCCTGTCGCCGCACCCGCGCAAGGGACTGCGGTTGCTCGTCGACTCGGGACTGGCCGAACGGGTCCTCCCGGAGCTGCCGGCGCTCCAGCTGGAAAGTGACGAGCATCACCGCCACAAGGATGTCTACGAGCACTCACTGACGGTGCTGGAGCAGGCGATCGACCTCGAAGAGGACGGTCCTGATCTGGTGCTGCGGCTGGCGGCTCTTCTGCACGACATCGGTAAGCCCAGGACGCGGCGTTTCGAGAAGGACGGTCGAGTGTCCTTCCACCACCACGAGGTGGTGGGAGCGAAGATGACCAAGAAGCGGATGACCGCTCTGAAGTACTCCAACGACATGGTGAAGGACGTGTCGCGTCTGGTGGAGCTGCACCTGCGCTTCCACGGCTATGGCACGGGAGATTGGACGGACTCGGCGGTTCGTCGCTACGTCCGGGACGCCGGTCCTCAGCTCGAGCGGCTCCACAAGCTGACGCGCTCGGACTGCACCACGCGCAACAAGCGCAAGGCCAACGCCCTGTCGCGCGCTTATGACGGCCTTGAGGAGCGCATCGCGTTGCTGCAGGAACAGGAAGAGCTGGACGCGATCCGGCCTGACCTGGACGGCAACGACATCATGAAAATTCTGGGCATCGCCCCCGGCCCTGAGGTCGGCAAGGCATACCAGCACCTGCTCGAGATGCGGCTTGAGCACGGCCCCATGGAACGTGACGCCGCAGTGGCCGTGCTCAAGGAATGGTGGGCCGCCCAAGGCTGAGGGCGGACGGTGCTGTGTTTCACGTGAAACGGTCGGTGGTGAACCGCCGTGTTTCACGTGAAACACGGCTCGCCGCTACGAGATGACGGGGTCGGCCCGCTCTACTTCTCGACGGTGAGGCAGAGCACGAACCTCGTGTCGGAACCCCTCCGGCGGTGCTGGCTCTCCCCGTAGGCCGTGGTGCTCTTCGGGCAGAGGGATGTGTCGGTGGTGTCCGTGTGGACCTCCGCCACCTTGTACTTGGCCTCCGCCGTGCCGCAGTCGACCACCTCGAGGTCGGGGTTGATCTGGTTGCCGTTGTTCTTCATGCAGTCCCCCACCTCCGCGGTGTCGGCGTCATCCCAACTGCTCACCCAGAAGAACGCGCACACGATCAGAGCGAAGACAACGCCTATCCCCTTCAATATCGCCATGGGGGAACGGCCGCGGGACGGCCTTGAGGGCGGAACGGGGGAACCGCCCTGCATGTAGGGCTGCTGCGGGGCCTGCGGGTAACCCGGCTGCGGCTGCTGCCCGTAGGGCGCCTGCTGCTGGGGATATCCATAGCCGGGCTGCGGCTGTCCGTACGGGGCCTGGGGTGCTTGGGGTGCCTGCGGGTACGGGCTCTGTCCGTACGGCTGCTGTCCGTACGGCGCCTGGCCGTATGGGTACTGGCCTTGATGCGGTGTGGTCATGCGTGTTCCCCCGATTTTGAAGTGTCCAGGCTGAGGTGTGACGCCCGTAAGGTATCGGGTGCGTCAGCGGCCTTCGCAGGGGCTCGACACCTAACTCCAGGAGAGCGGTGTCCAGCGACGCCCCTTGCGCACCATTGCTGCGAAGACCGCCGCGTACAGGCAGGCCACGAAGACCAACAGAACAGTTGATCTTCCGTCTGGCGGCAGCATGAGGGCGGCGACCGCTGCGGCGCCGACGAAGGCGACGTTGAACAGCACGTCGTAGACGGCAAAGATCCGGCCGCGGAAGGCGTCGTCGACGGATGACTGCACCACGGTGTCCGTGGAAATCTTGGTGGCCTGGGTGCCCAGCCCGAGCATGAATGCGGCCGTCAGCATCGGCGCCGGCGCGAAGAAGAGGCCGAGGGCGGGCACCAGCACCGCGCCCAGGCCGGCGCAACAGGCGATCCACCCGAAGGCGGTGACCCGCTCGACGGCCCACGGGGTGATAACGGCGGCCGCGAAAAACCCCGCTCCTGAGACTCCGACAGTGACGCCGAGCAGACCGAGGCCGTCCGCATCATTGTCGGTCCAGGCGTATCGGCACAGCATGAGCACCGTGACGGTCAGGGCGCCGTAGCAGAAGCGGACCGTGGTCATGGCGGCAAGTGCGCGTGCCGGCGTGCGTCGCTCCGCGACGTGCCGCATACCTTCCACGAGGCCCCTCACGGTGCTCAACACAGCTTCCCGCAGGTGGGGTTGGAGCTCCGACGGGTCGGGTCCCAGCGACCCCGGAGCCAGTCGCAGAGCTGTGACGGACGAGCAGAAATAGAGCGCGGAGGCGAGCAGTACGACGATGGCGTCCACGTCGGGGCCGGCGAGCCGCACCGCCAGGGCAAGCCCGCCACCGGCCGTAGCGGCGAGCGTTCCCGCCGTAGGCGTAAGGGAGTTGGCCATGACGAGCCGCTGTTCGTCGTCGACGACCCGGGGGAGGGCGGCGGAGAGTCCGGCCAGAACGAAGCGGTTCACGGCGGTCACGGAGAGGGCCGATGCGTAGAAGAGCCAGTCGGGGACCTGGACCATGATCAGTGCCGCTGTCACCGTGGCCAGCGCGGTCCGCAGCAGGTTGCCGTACAGCAGCACCTGCCGACGCCGCCAGCGGTCGAGCAGCACCCCGGTGAACGGTCCGAGGAGCGAGTAGGGAAGCAGCAGGATCGCCATGGCCGAGGCGATGGCCGCGGGCGAGGTCTGCTTCTCGGGTGAGAAGACGACGTAGGCGGCAAGAGCCACCTGATAGACGCCGTCCGCCGCCTGGGAGAGAAGCCGTGCGGCCAGGAGGGACCGGAAGTCGCGTAGGTGGAGTAATACGCGGAGGTCGCGCACAGCATGCATGGGGCTCAGCTTCACACAGCCTCAGACAGCCCGCAGGCCTCCAGGTGGAATACCCGGAGGCCTGCGGAGAGACGGTGCGGTGGGCGCCTCAGCGCTCGACCTCGCCCCGGATGAACTTCTCGACGTTCGCGTGCGCCTCGTCGTCGAAGTACTGCACCGGCGGCGACTTCATGAAGTACGAGGACGCCGACAGGATCGGGCCGCCGATTCCCCGGTCCTTGGCGATCTTCGCGGCGCGCAGGGCATCGATGATGACGCCGGCGGAGTTCGGGGAGTCCCAGACCTCGAGCTTGTACTCGAGGTTCAGCGGCACATCGCCGAAGGCGCGTCCCTCAAGGCGGACGTATGCCCACTTGCGGTCGTCCAGCCAGGCCACGAAGTCCGACGGGCCGATGTGGACGTTGTCCTCGCCCATCTCGCGGTCCCGGATCTGGGAGGTGACGGCCTGCGTCTTGGAGATCTTCTTGGACTCCAGGCGCTCTCGCTCGAGCATGTTCTTGAAGTCCATGTTGCCGCCGACGTTCAGCTGCATCGTGCGGTCCAGGATGACGCCCCGGTCCTCGAAGAGCTTGGCCATCACGCGGTGCGTGATCGTGGCGCCGACCTGGGACTTGATGTCGTCACCGACGATCGGGACGCCGGCCTCGGTGAACTTGTCCGCCCACTCCTTGGTGCCGGCGATGAAGACCGGGAGGGCGTTGACGAAGGCGACCTTGGCGTCGATGGCGCACTGGGCGTAGTACTTCGCCGCGTCCTCGGAGCCGACAGGGAGGTAGCAGACCAGAACGTCGACCTGCTTGTCCTTGAGGATCTGGACGATGTCGACCGGGGCCTCCTCGGACTCCTCGATCGTCATCCGGTAGTACTTGCCCAGCCCGTCCAGGGTGTGGCCGCGCTGGACCTGCACGCCGGCGTTCGGCACGTCGCAGATCTTGATGGTGTTGTTCTCGCTGGCGCCGATGGCGTCCGAGAGGTCGAGGCCGACCTTCTTGGCGTCGACATCGAAGGCAGCCACGAACTCGATGTCACGCACGTGGTAGTCACCGAACTGCACGTGCATGAGGCCAGGCACGCGGCTGTCCGGGTCTGCGTCCTTGTAGAACTCGACGCCCTGTACCAGCGAGGCGGCGCAGTTGCCCACGCCGACGATGGCTACGCGAACCGAACCCATTCCGGTTGCTCCCTGTGTTCTCGATGAGGACCTGCACCGCAGGACCTCATGTGGTGGTGTCATCGGACGGATCCGGCCGGGAACCACCCCGGTGCCGGGGCAGGCCGCCCGTATCTCCTGACTGGTCCTTCTTGTCCCGCTCTGCGGGCTCCGGGGCGCGCTGCTCGCGTCCGGCGCGCTCACTTTCGATGAGCTCGTTCAGCCACCGCACCTCGCGCTCCACGGACTCCATGCCGTGACGTTGCAGTTCGAGGGTGTAGTCGTCCAGCCGCTCGCGGGTCCTGGACAAGGAGGTGCGCATTCTTTCGAGGCGCTCCTCCAGCCGGCTACGGCGGCCTTCCAGCACGCGCATCCGGACGTCCCGCGATGTCTGACCGAAGAACGCGAAGCGGACGCCGAAGTGCTCGTCCTCCCACGCATCCGGGCCGGAGTGGGCGAGCAGCTCCTCGAAGTGCTCTTTGCCCGCTGCGGTCAATCGGTAGACGATCTTCGCCCGGCGCCCTGTCAGTGCCGCGGCGGGTACGCCCTCGGGCGCACCGCCCGTCTCCTCGATGAGCCAGCCGCTCGCGACCAGCGCCTTGAGGCAGGGGTAGAGCGTGCCGTAGCTGAACGCACGGAAGACGCCGAGTGAAGTGTTGAGCCGTTTCCGCAGCTCATACCCGTGCATCGGCGACTCGCGGAGAAGGCCGAGGACGGCGAACTCGAGGATGCCGGAACGCCTGCTCATCCTCCGCCCCCTTGGCCTCGTGCGCTCTTTATGTCGTCCTGATGTATCGACTCGATACATCCAGACGATAGAACGCTCTCCCGGCTGGAACAAGTGGGGGGTCGGTGAACGGCGTCACATCACCAATTTGCTCCAGGCGACCTGACTGATTTGGAGTGAATTTCAACGCTGGGCAGGTTTTGGCCCTGCGTAGTCTGTGCGGCATGCAGACTGCCGGGAACCGTGGACCTAGTTGTGGCGTCCCTGTCCTCGGTGTAGTGCGGCTCGCGCGTCAGGAGCGGGTCGTGCATCGGGGGGACCTGAAGACAACTGCCGCCTTCAGGCGACGAGATAGCGCGCCTGCCCGAGGAGTATTCGTTCCATGAGCGAGCACCGTCGCAAATCGCCACAGCCGCAGGGTGGCGGACGTGCCGCGGCCCGACGCGCCGCGCAGCAGCCAACAGGGCGCCGCGCGGCGCCCTCACGTGGCTCCGCTGCCGGCCCTGTGCCCAATTCCGACCCCTACGGCCAGGAGCGTCCGTCAGGTGGCCGGGCCGAGGCTCGCAGGGCCGCACAGCGCGGCGGTCGCCGGCGAGCGCCCGACAGAGAGGCGATGGCCTCTGGCGGAGGTGGCGCCGGCCGTGGTGGAGGCCGACGCCGCACCGGCGGTGGCGGAAACGGCCCTGAGGGTGGCCGAGGAGGCGGGGAGCCTGCCAGGAAGCGCTTCATCGACTATCCGCGTGCCAACCGCTTCGGCTGGCGCCGCTTTGTCCCGTCCTGGAAACAGGTATCGGGCCTGATGGTCACCTTTCTCGGCCTGATCGTCGGAGCAGCCGGCGTCGCGCTGGCGGTGGTGGACGTTCCGGACGAGAGCAAGGCCGCGAAGCAGCAGAACAACGTCTACCTGTGGGCCAACGGCAAGGTCATGGCCCGGGACGGCGAGGCGAACCGGCAGAACGTCAACATCGGCGAGATCCCGAGCCACATGCAGAACGCGGCCATCGCGGCGGAGAACGCGTCGTTCTGGTCGGACTCGGGCGTCGACCCGATGGGTATCGCACGCGCCCTGTTCAACATGGCCAAGGGCGGCGACACCCAGGGTGGCTCCACCATCACCCAGCAGTACGTGAAGAACGCGATCCTGACCCAGGAGCAAACGCTTGAACGTAAGTTCAAAGAGCTGTTCATCTCGATAAAGGTGGGCGCGAAGGTCGACAAGCGCGAGATCCTGCAGGGCTACCTGAACACCAGCTACTACGGTCGCGGTGCCTATGGGATCCAGGCGGCGGCGCAGGCGTACTACGGCAAGGACGCGGCGGAGCTCGAGCCTGACGAAAGTGCCTTGCTGGCGACCGTGCTCAAGGGTGCTGACCTGTACGACCCGGCGGGTGGTACAGGCCCGCACTCCGACCGGGACTCGAACACCAAGCGTGCGCAGGCGCGGTGGTCCTGGATTCTCGACCGGGAGGTCGAGAACAAGCTCATGAAGAAGAGCGAGCGCGCCAAGTACACCGTGAAGAACTTCCCGATGCCCCGCGACCCTGAGCCCGTGGCCAGCAAGAAGGGCCAAATCGGGTACTTGATGGACACCGCGAAGAAGTATGTGCTGAAGCACGGCATCAGTGAGCGGCAGTTCGACAAGGGCGGCTACACGATCCGGACGACCTTCAACGAGCGTAGGACCCGTGAGCTAGAGGACTCGGTCAAGAATGTCGACAAGCGGTACATCGACCCGAAGGAGCGCCTGAAGGACAAATACGTCCAGTTCGGCGCAGCTTCTGTGGTGCCGGGAGACGGCAAGATCGTCGCTTTGTATGGCGGTGAGGGTTACGACAAGGGCCACTTCAGCAACAACGCCGACACCTTCGGTGTGCCGGTCGGCTCCACCTGGAAGCCTTTCGTGCTGGCTGCGGCGATGCAGGACGGGACGAGCGTCAGCAACCATCAGCCGATCTCCCCTGCGAGCCGCTACAACGGCAACGATCATCTCAAGGTGAAGGACGCGGAAGGCAATTTCGTCCGGAAGCGGGATAACTCGCCCTTCTATCAGGAAAACGAAAGCGATCATCGCTGGGGATACATTCCTCTGACGAAGGCGATGGAGCAGTCGGTGAACACCCCGTTCGTTCAGCTCGGCATGGATGTCGGGATGGACAAGGTGCGGGACATGGCGCAGGCCACCGGCATTTCCGAGGGCAGTTTCGACAAGAACCTGAACCCGTCCTTCGCGCTGGGCACCTCCACTCCGAGTGCCATCCGTATGGCCGACGCCTACGCGACTTTCGCCAACTCGGGAACGAAGGTTGAGCCGTACTCGGTGACAAAGCTGACGTCCGGAGGCGTAGATGTGTCGGGCTTCGACAAGCCCGAGCAGGAGTCGGCGATGGATTCCAACATCGCCAACAACGTGACCGAGGTGCTGGAGAACGTCATCCAGAACGGCACGGCAAAGGACGCGAAGCGGCTGGGTAGGCCGGCCGCGGGTAAGACCGGCACCACCGACCAGAACAAGTCGGCCTGGTTCGTGGGTTACACCCCGCAGCTTTCGACGGCCGTCACGATGTTCCGTGAGGATCCGAAGAACCCGCGCCAGCTCTCGATGAACGGTGTCGGTGGGTTCGACTCGATCCACGGTGGCGCGTTGCCGACCGAAGTCTGGACCGAGTACATGCTGCAGGCGATGAAGGGCGTGCCGCAGGAGAGCTTCACCCCTGCTCAGCCCATCGGTCAGCGTTTCGACCAGGAAGGGATGCCGAGCCCCACGCCGTCCCCGACACCGTCGGAGAACCCGTCCGAGACGCCTTCCGGGACACCCAGCGACTCTGCTTCCCCGAGCGACTCCCCGAGTCCCACTCCGACGGAGACCTGCTCCGACTGGGACATCAGGTGCAAGGAGAACGGTGGAACCACCGGCGGAGATCCCGGTGATCCGGGTGGTAGCACCGGTGGCGAGACGAGTCCCACTCCCGATCCGGGCAATGGAAATGGCAATGGCGGGTTGTTCGGCGGCCCCAGCGCCACGGAACCCTAATGATCGACCCCTGTTTCACGTGAAACGGTGACTGTTTCACGTGAAACGTGGACCACGAAGCCCTCGACCCGGCTGAACCGGGCGGGGGCTTCGCCACGTTCGCGTCAGGGCTTTACGGCAGGATGGGGCCATGACGAGCGTGCGACAGGACGAGCCCGTACGGCCGACGAAGCGGGATGAGGTTGCGGCGGCCGGGAGCGAGCTGATCGGAGGGCCCATCGGCCGGCATGCGCTGCTCGGAACGAGCTGGCTGACACCGGTCCGGGTCATCGCACTCATCGCCATCGGCATGTTCGCGCTCGGCATGGTGCAAAAGCTTCCCTGCTACAACGGCGGCTGGTTCTTCGGCGCCACGAGCCAGTACATCCACGCCTGCTACTCCGACATTCCTCATCTCTACGCTGGTCGAGGTTTCGCGGACGGGCTGATCCCGTATTTCGACCGGCTGCCCGGTGACATGGAATACCTCGAGTACCCCGTGCTGACCGGCGTCTTCATGGAGGTCGCCTCGTGGATGACTCCTGACGGCGGCACGATCCAGCACCGCGAGCAGGTCTACTGGCTGGTCAACGCCGGCATGCTGATGGCGTGCGCGGCGGTCATCGCGGTGTGTGTGGCCCGTACGCATCGGCGGCGCCCGTGGGACGGTCTCCTGGTTGCCCTGGCGCCCGCTTTCGCACTTACCGCCACCATCAACTGGGACCTGCTGGCTATCGCGCTGACCGCAGCGGCAATGCTGATGTGGTCGCGCAGTCGCCCGCTGGCTGCCGGTGTCCTGATCGGGCTGGCGACTGCGGCAAAGCTGTACCCGGTCCTGCTCTTGGGGCCGCTGCTGGCCCTCTGCTGGCGCGCGGGGGCCTGGCGCGCGTACGGGAAGGCAGTGGCGGGTGCTGTCGTGGCGTGGCTCGTGGTGAATCTGCCGGTGATGGTCATGCACGACGCGTCCGGATGGCACATCCGGGAGGGCTGGGCGAAGTTCTACACCTTCAGCCAGGAACGGCCGATCGACTTCGGCTCGGTCTGGTTGCTGATCTCCCAGCGGACCGGAAACCCGCTGGAGAACGCCAACACCTACGCCACGCTGCTGATGCTCGTGGGCTGCGGAGGCATCGCTCTCCTGACGCTCTACGCGCCGCGCCGGCCACGGTTCGCCCAGCTTGCGTTCCTCGTCGTGGCGCTCTTCATTCTCACCAACAAGGTCTATTCGCCGCAGTACGTTCTATGGCTGATTCCGCTCGTCGCGCTGGCCCGGCCGCGCTGGCGGGACTTCTTGATCTGGCAGACCTGTGAGGTCATGTACTTCCTCGGGATCTGGATGTACCTCGCCTACACGGGCAACGGTGACAAGCACCAGGGGCTACCCCTGGACGGCTACCAACTGGCCATCATGCTGCACCTGTTGGGGACCCTGTACCTGTGCGCGGTGGTCGTACGGGACATCCTGCTGCCGGAGCGCGATGTGGTCCGCCAGGATGGCGACGACGACCCCTCGGGCGGTGTGCTGGACCGTACGCCCGATGTGTTCGTGCTGGGGCGGGCTCACCACGCGCCGCGCCACGCGGCGCACTTCGAGAGCGCGCCACAGGTGCGCTGGGGAGCCGTGCGGGAGTGAAACCCGCAGCCTGGTCAAGGCCGAGGGCCCGGTGCCGCAGCGATTGCCTGCGGCACCGGGCCCTCAGTGGTCCTGGAGTGGGGTGCGGCCGCCTCAGCGCTCCACGACGCGGTCGAACTGCGTGGTGGTGTGGCGCAGGTGGGCCACCAGTTCATCGCCGACCTTTGGCTCGGGCGCGTCACTGGGAACGAACAGGATCGACACCTGCATGTGCGGGGGCTCCGCGAACCAACGCTGCTTCCCGGCCCATACGTAGGGCGCGAGATTGCGGTTGACGGTCGCCAGACCGGCTCGCGCCACACCCTTGGCGCGCGGCATCACACCGTGCAGGGCCTTGGGCGACTCCAAGCCCACGCCGTGCGAGGTGCCGCCGGCCACCACGACCAAGTAGCCGTCGGACGCGGCCTTTTGCTGGCGGTAGCCGAAGCGGTCGCCCTTCGCCACGCGGGTGACGTCGAGAACCGAGCCGCGGTACTCCGTGGCGTCGTGATCGCCGAGCCACAGCCGGGTTCCGATCCGGGCGCGGAAGCGCGTCTGGGGGAACTGCTGCTGTAGCCGGGCGAGTTCGTTGGCCTTGAGGTGGCTGACGAACATGGTGTGCAGGGGGAGCCTGGCGGCACGCAGCCGGTCCATCCAGCCGATGACTTCCTCGACCGCGTCGGTCCCGTCGGTGCGGTCGAGCGGCAGGTGGATGGCAAAGCCTTCGAGCCGGACGTCTTCGATGGCCGCGGCCAGCTTGGGAAGCTCCTCCGGCGTGACGCCGTGCCGCTTCATGCTGCTCATGACCTCGATGACGACTCGGGCACCGACCAGGCCGCCCACGCCTTCGACCGAGGAGACCGAGCGGATGGCCCGGTCGGGCAGCGGCACCGGCTCCTCGCCGTGGCGGAAGGGAGTCAGTACGAGCAGATCACCGCTGAAGAAATCCTTGATGCGGGCAGCTTCGTAGGTCGTACCGACCGCCAGGATGTCGGCACCGAGGCGGGTCGCCTCATCGGCAAGGCGCTCATGGCCGAAGCCGTAACCGTTGCCCTTGCAGACCGGGACCAGCCCGGGGAACTGCTGGAGAACGCTCTGCTGATGCGCCCGCCAGCGCGCGGTGTCGACGTAGAGGGTGAGCGCCATGGCCGGGCCCGGAACCTTTCTCGTGGCTGGGGTGTGTCAGAGGTGCGAACGATGCGGTGGAGCGGTCAGCGCCGCGACATGTAGATGTCGAGAGCCTTGTGCAGAAGCTTGTTGAGCGGGAAGTCCCACTCACCCAGGTACTCCGCTGCCTGCCCACCCGTGCCGACCTTGAACTGGATCAGGCCGAAGAGATGGTCGTTCTCGTCCAGGGAGTCGCTGATGCCGCGAAGGTCGTAGACCGTGGCGCCGAGTGCGTAGGCGTCGCGCAGCATCCGCCACTGCATCGCGTTGGACGGGCGGACCTCGCGCTTGTGGTTGGCGGATGCGCCGTAGGAGTACCAGACGTGGCCACCGACGATCAGCATCGTGGCGGCCGCGACGTTCTCCCCCTCGTGACGGGCGAAGTAGAGGCGCATGCGGTTGGGGTCCTCGGAGTTGAGGGCTGTCCACATGCGCTGGAAGTAGCTGAGCGGACGCGGGCGGAAGTGGTCGCGCTCCGCGGTGATCTCGTACAGCCGCTGCCATTCGGCCAGCTCTTCGTAGCTGCCCTGGACGACCTCGACACCGGCCTTCTCGGCCTTCTTGATGTTGCGGCGCCACAGCTGGTTGAAGCCCTTGTGGACATCCTCCAGGGAGCGGTTGGCCAGCGGCACCTGGAAGACGTAGCGAGGCTGTACGTCGCCGAAGCCGGCGCCGCCGTCCTCGCCCTGCTGCCAGCCCATGCGGCGCAGCTTGTCGGCGACCTCGAAGGCCCGCGGCTCGATGTGGGTGGCCTCGACGTCACGCAGGCGCTTGACGTCCGGGCTCTGGATGCCGGACTTGATCGCCGCGGCGTCCCAGCGACGGATGACGACCGGCGGGCCCATCTTCACGGAGAAGGCGCCCTGCTGCTTGAGGTGGCGCAGCATCGGCTGGAGCCAGTCGTCCAGGTTCGGCGCATACCAATTGATGACCGGGCCCTCGGGCAGGTACGCCAGGTAGCGCTTGATCTTGGGCAACTGGCGGTAGAGGACCAGTCCGGCGCCGACCAGTTCGCCGTTGGCGTCGAACCAGCCCAGGCTCTCGGACCGCCATTCGGCCTTGACGTCAGCCCAGGCCGGGACCTGCATGTGGCTGGCCGCGGGCAGGCTCTGGATGTAAGCCAGATGCTGCTCTCGGCTGATGGTCCTCAGGGTCAGGCTCATGCGGGGCGCTCCTCGGCAGGTGTGTCCCCATGGTCGGGGCTCCGGCTCTCGCGCCGAAGCCTACTGTGACCGGGGAGCGCCCCGTCTGGGCCGTACGGGGCTTGCTCCGTACGGCCCCCGGATCCAGGGCTAACCGAGTACGCCGCCGAAGAGGCCGCCATGGGCCATACCGAGGAAGAAGCCCACGGCTGATGCCCCTAGACCGATGATCAACAGGAAGCGTTCACCTGTCGTCGAGGAGATGAACTGGCCCCAGGCCCCGGTGCCGATTCCGACGAGGCCGGCCCAGGAGCTGACCAGGTGCAGGCTCTGCGAGAACGTGGTGAAGATGGCGACCGCGCCGAGCACAAGGGTCACCGCGATCATGGTGTTTTCGACCGGATGGGCCTTGCCATCGCTGTTCAGCAGCGAGAGCAGATTGCGCTGGGTCCTTACTGCCTGTGCCATGCGGCACCTCCGACTGACAGGGCGGCGCACTGTAACGCCGCTCACACCCGTTGGGTTCCAGACTGGGGGTGCGGTGGTCGGATTTCAACCAGAAGGCTTGAGGCAGGTACTCTGTACGGTCTGCGCCCATGTCTGTCCAGATGATCTGGCCGGTCTCGGCGCGGAACGCATCATGACCCTCCTGCCACGGAACGACCGTGGCCGCTGAGTCCAAAGGAGGTGGGTTCTACATGCGTCACTACGAGGTGATGGTCATCCTCGACCCCGATCTCGAGGAGCGCGCTGTCTCCCCGCTGATCGAGAACTTCCTCTCCGTCGTCCGTGAGGGCAACGGAAAGGTCGAGAAGGTCGACACCTGGGGCCGTCGTCGTCTCTCTTACGAGATCAACAAGAAGCCCGAGGGCATCTACTCGGTCATCGACCTGCAGGCCGAGCCTGCGGTCGTCAAGGAGCTCGACCGTCAGATGAACCTGAATGAGTCGGTCCTCCGGACCAAGGTCCTCCGTCCCGAGACCCACTGACCGCGTAAGCGTTCAGCGGTAACCGGGTCCGAGTAGCAGCAACACCAGCAGCCAGCAGCACACCCGCCGAGAGGTTCCCCTAATGGCAGGCGAGACCGTCATCACGGTCGTCGGCAATCTTGTCGACGACCCCGAGCTGCGCTTCACCCCGTCCGGTGCGGCGGTCGCGAAGTTCCGCGTCGCGTCCACTCCCCGCACCTTCGACCGTCAGACCAATGAGTGGAAGGACGGCGAGAGCCTGTTCCTGACCTGCTCGGTGTGGCGTCAGGCGGCGGAGAACGTCGCCGAGTCCCTCACGCGGGGTACCCGTGTGGTCGTGCAGGGCCGCCTCAAGCAGCGGTCGTACGAGGACCGCGAGGGCGTGAAGCGCACGGTCTACGAGCTCGACGTCGAGGAAGTGGGCGCGAGCCTCAAGAACGCCACGGCCAAGATCACCAAGACCAGCGGTCGTGGTGGCCAGGGTGGCGGCGGCTTCGGCGGCGGTCAGCAGGGCGGTGGCGGCCAGGGTGGCGGCGGCTGGGGCGGCGGCCCCGGTGGCGGCCAGCAGGGCGGCGGCGGTGCTCCCGCCGACGACCCGTGGGCGACCAACGCGCCTGCCGGCGGTGGCCAGCAGGGTGGCGGTGGCGGCGGCGGTGGCTGGGGCGGTAGCTCCGGCGGCGGTTACTCGGACGAGCCGCCCTTCTAGGTCCGTACAGCTGGTCCGTCTCCGCGCTGTTTCACGTGAAACAGCGCCGCGAAACGGCCAGGGGCCTCAAGGGCGTCAGCACAAACTTCTTGAACTCACTGGAGAGAGATAATGGCGAAGCCGCCTGCTCGCAAGCCTAAGAAGAAGGTTTGCGTGTTCTGCAAGGAGAAGATCTCCTACGTTGACTACAAGGACACGAACCTGCTGCGGAAGTTCATTTCCGACCGCGGCAAGATCCGTGCCCGCCGAGTCACCGGCAACTGCACTCAGCACCAGCGTGACGTCGCCACGGCCGTGAAGAACAGCCGTGAGATGGCGCTGCTGCCCTACACGTCCACCGCGCGATAAGGGAAGGGTGACCGACAAATGAAGATCATCCTCACCCACGAGGTCTCTGGCCTCGGCACCGCTGGCGACGTCGTTGACGTCAAGGACGGTTACGCTCGCAACTACCTGGTCCCGCGCGGTTTCGCGATCCGCTGGACCAAGGGTGGCGAGAAGGATGTCGAGCAGATCCGTCGCGGTCGCAAGATCCGCGAGATCGCCACGATCGAGCAGGCCAACGAGGTCAAGGGCCGTCTCGAGGGCGTCAACGTGAAGCTGGCCGTTCGCGCCGGCGACGCGGGCCGCCTGTTCGGCTCCGTCACCCCGGCCGACGTCGCTTCCGCGATCAAGGCTGCCGGTGGTCCGGACGTCGACAAGCGTCGTGTCGAGCTCGGCTCGCCGATCAAGAGCCTGGGCGCGCACCAGGTCTCCGTGCGTCTGCACGCCGAGGTCGTTGCGAAGCTCGGCGTCGAGGTCGTCGCCGCGTAATCGCAGCACCCCAGCACAACGCTGAAGGACCGTACCCCTCACCGGGGTACGGTCCTTTGCCGCGTGCGGCTCCTTGCCCGTTGGATGGGGGCCGGTGTCAGTCCTCGTCCTGGGCCTGGCGGTAGAGCTTGGCGATGTCGTCGTCGAAGTACGCGGCGTACGAGATGTCGTCTTGGCTGCCGCCGCCCTCGTGACCGCCCAGGACGCCGATGACCGTGCCGGTGTGGCTCTTGGGGTCGTAGTCGGCCAGCCAAGGGCTGCCGCTCGTGCCGCCCTCGAAGTCCTCGCACCGGATGCGCAGCTGGGTGGCGCTGTATTTCGTGGTGCGGTTCTGGCAGGAGATCGGTGTATCGCGGCTGGTGGGATAACCGGTGATCTTGACTTCGTTGGTGAAGCCTCGGTCTATGCCGAGGGTGTTCCCACCGAGGACGTCCTGTATCTGTTCGCCGTCTTTCTTGGCGAGCACGAGGAATGCGACGTCGAGATCCTCGTCGTTCGACTTGGCCCAGCGGTCGTCCACCACGACCTTCTTGACCTTCCACAGGCCGGTGGGCTCGTCGCCGTCGCGGTAGTCGGGGGCGAAGACGAGATCGTCCACGGGCGCTCCGGCGTCACTGTCGAAGGCGCAGTGCGCTGCCGTGATGAGCATGTTCCGGCCCGGGCTCTGCACCACACTCGCGGTGCAGAAGTGATCGCCGGAGTCGTCCTTCTCGAAGATCGCGCCGACCCTGGAGTTCTGTTCGTTGCGGCGGGGGGTGTACGCGTCGCCGGCCTCGGCCGGAGCCGTGGCGTGGGGGTCCTGGTCCTCGGGGTCGTGTCCGGCTTCGCCGGACTTGCCGAAACTGCTGCGGTCACCGCTGCCGCTGTGCGTTTCCGCTTCCTCCGTGGCGTAGCCCACCATGGCTGCTGCCCCGAGGACGACGAGCGTCAAGGGCAGGATGGATTTCCTGGCAAGCGGGCGCACAGGGACATTATCGGTACGCGCCGCGGGTTACGGGGCCGGTTCAGCGAGAGGCCCCGGTCACAATCCAGCGGCCCGAGCGGGTGCGTTGCCAGAGCGTCAGCATGCGCACGGCCATCATCAGGGCCATGGCCCACCACAGGGCGACCAGGCCGCCGCCGAGCATGGGGACGGCCAGGGCGACGGGGGCGAACAGGGCCAGCGTCACCACCATCGCTCCGGCGAGGTAGGGGCCGTCGCCGGCGCCCATCAGGACGCCGTCCAGTATGAAGACGATGCCGGAGATCGGCTGTGTGACCGCCACGACGAGAAGCGTGGTCATCAGGGGGCCCTTGACCGCTGGGTCGGAGGTGAACAGTGGGATGAACACCGGGCGGGTGAGCGCCACCAGGACACCGAGGACGAGGCCCGAGGCGATACCCCACTGGATCATGCGGCGGCAGGCGGCGGTGGCGCCGTCCCGGTCCCCCGCGCCGAGGTAGCGCCCGATGATGGCCTGGCCGGCAATGGCTATGGCGTCCAGCGCGAAGGCCAGCAGGGACCAGAGCGTCAGCACGATCTGGTGGGCGGCGATCTCCGCGTCCCCGAGCCGGGCGGCGACCGCGGTGGCGATCATCAGCACCGCGCGGAGCGAGAGGGTGCGGACCAGCAACGGGACCCCTGCCTGGGCGGAGGCGCGTATCCCGGCCGCGTGGGGGCGCAGGGAGGCATGGTGACGCCGGGCGCCGCGGACCACCACGACGAGGTAGACAGCCGCCATGGCGCACTGGGCTATGACCGTGCCCCACGCGGAGCCCGCTATGCCGAGGCCGGCGCCGTAGACCAATGCGACGTTCAAGGCGGCGTTGGCGGAGAATCCTCCGATGGCGACGTACAGCGGGGTCCTGGTGTCCTGAAGGCCGCGCAGTACGCCGGTGGCGGCCAGCACGACGAGCATGGCGGGGATGCCGAGCGCGCTGATGCGAAGGTAGGTGGTGGCATACGGCGCGGCGGTGCCGGAGGCGCCGAAGAGTTCGACCAGCCATGGGGCCGT
Organism: Streptomyces sp. NPDC017993; assembly: GCF_044328065.1. Classification (NCBI taxonomy): domain Bacteria; kingdom Bacillati; phylum Actinomycetota; class Actinomycetes; order Kitasatosporales; family Streptomycetaceae; genus Streptomyces; species Streptomyces sp. NPDC017993. Next base: position 221,878 of record NZ_JBIRGO010000002.1, on the reverse strand, counting down.
GGGCAGGACGGCGGCGATGACGGCGGCGCCGAGGAGGAGGGCGAGCCAGATACCGTCCATGCCCTGGCGGATGGCTGCGGCGACGTCGCCGGCGCCGACCCGGCGGGCGACCGCCGCGGTGGTGGCGTAGGCGAGGAAGACGAAGACGGATACTGCGGTGGTCAGCAGTGCGGCGGCGACGCCGAGGCCGGCCAGCTGAGGGGTGCCGAGGTGGCCGATGACGGCGCTGTCGACCATGACGAACAAGGGTTCCGCGACCAGGGAGCCGAAGGCGGGCACGGCGAGAGCGATGATCTCGCGGTCGTGGCGGCGGTCGGTGCGCCGCGGCGTCGCGGGAGCCTGTGTCATGCACTCAATCTAATCTTCCACAGGTAACAGATGCAACTGGCGTGCAGTCCTTACTTTCCGCTCTGTGGAGTTACCTCCTCCGCGGTGTTTACCGCGATCTTGAACAGGTTGGGGAAGTTTTTCTCCCCCACAGCCTATGGATGAGAAAAGTGCAGGTCAGGATGGTGGGGACGGAGTAATTGTGTGCTTGTCCACAGCGGTTTCCCCCGGCCCGTGCACAGGATCCGGTGGGTTCTCCACAGCTATGGGGCCGTCATCCACACAGCCTGTGGATAACCAGATTGGCGGACGGTGCCTGCGGGCCTACCGTGGTCCGGCACCCGCAGCCTGTTCCGCCGTGAGAAATCGTCCGAACTCGACGCGCCGTAGCCGGAGTCGGGCGTCTCGATTGTCAGAGCTGTGCCGTAAGAAAGAGGAGCACAGCAAGGTCCGCGTCGCGGACGGGAGGAGGTGCCGGGGTGAGCATTCCCGAGTCCATGGAAGACCCCTGGGCGGACTCCGGTCCGAGCGACCGGCTGCCGGCCGCCCGCTCCCGCCGCAATGACGGAAAGAGCCGCGGCCGTGGTGACCGCCAGGACCGCGGTGACGAAGACGGCGGCTCCTGGGCCGGCAGCTTCGAGCGAGTGCCCCCGCAGGACCTGGACGCCGAGCAGTCCGTGCTCGGCGGCATGCTGCTTTCCAAGGACGCCATCGCGGATGTCGTCGAGGTCCTCAAGGGTGAGGACTTCTACCGCCCCGCCCATGAGCTGGTCTACCAGGCGATCCTCGACCTCTACGCCAAGGGTGAGCCGGCCGACCCGATCACCATTGCCGCGGAGCTGACCAAGCGCGGGGAGATCGCGCGGGTCGGCGGAGCGTCGTATCTGCACACCCTCGTCCAGTCCGTCCCGACGGCCGCGAACGCCGAGTACTACGCCGAGATCGTCCACGAGCGAGCGGTGCTGCGCAGGCTGGTCGAGGCCGGCACACGCATCACACAGATGGGATACGCGGCGGACGGCGATGTCGACGAGATCGTCAACAGCGCCCAGGCGGAGATCTACGCCGTCACCGAGCAGCGGACCAGCGAGGACTACCTGCCGCTCGGCGACATCATGGAGGGCGCCCTCGACGAGATCGAGGCGATCGGCTCGCGTCAGGGCCAGATGACGGGTGTGCCCACGGGCTTCACCGACCTGGACTCGCTCACCAACGGTCTGCACCCGGGCCAGATGATCGTCATCGCGGCCCGTCCCGCCATGGGTAAGTCGACGCTCGCGCTGGACTTCGCGCGGGCCTGTTCGATCAAGAGCAACCTGCCCAGCGTGATCTTCTCGCTCGAAATGGGCCGCAACGAGATCGCCATGCGTCTGCTGTCCGCCGAGGCGCGGGTGGCGCTGCACCACATGCGCTCCGGCAGCATGACGGACGAGGACTGGACGCGGCTGGCACGCCGGATGCCCGATGTCTCGGCCGCCCCACTGTTCATCGACGACTCGCCGAACCTGTCGATGATGGAGATCCGCGCGAAGTGCCGTCGGCTCAAGCAGCGCAATGAGCTGAAGCTGGTGGTCATCGACTATCTGCAGCTGATGCAGTCCGGCGGCTCGAAGCGCGCCGAGAGTCGCCAGCAAGAGGTCTCCGACATGTCCCGAAACCTCAAGCTGCTGGCGAAGGAGCTGGAACTCCCCGTCATCGCGCTCTCCCAGCTGAACCGAGGACCGGAGCAGCGCACGGACAAGAAGCCCATGGTCTCCGACCTCCGTGAGTCCGGCTCCATCGAGCAGGACGCCGACATGGTGATCCTTCTGCACCGTGAGGACGCCTACGAGAAGGAGTCCCCGCGCGCAGGTGAGGCCGACCTGATCGTGGCCAAGCACCGTAACGGCCCGACGGCGACGATCACCGTGGCATTCCAGGGCCACTACTCGCGCTTCGTGGACATGGCACAGACCTGATCCCGCGCGGCCCGGCTTCCTGAGCTGGTGTCGGGGTGCCCCCGGCTTCAGCGGGTTGTGGCGATGAGCCGCGAAGTGGTGGCGTCCAGGCAGTGGTCGGGAGATGGTGTGATCTCTGATGGGCAGTCGGTTGCCTGCTCACGAGCTGGATCGACCGTTGAGGAGCGTCATGACCACCGCACCGTCTGCGGAATCCCACGGGCCCGAGCCTCGCGAGATCGGGCCGCTCGACCAGCCGGTCGCTGAGCGGAAGCCGGCTGCCGGAGACGCGCGCGGGAGCGGGGCGACTGTGGAGGAGGCCGGCGCTTTTGCCGAGCTGCTGCCCGAGACGCGTCGGGCCCTCCTGCGCAGGCTCGCCATCGGTCAGGCCGAGGGGCGAGCGCCGTCGATGATGGGGGCGGTCGTGCGTGGCGGACGAACGGTGTGGACCGGGGCCCGTACCTCGGTGGAGGGGGAAGTGCCGCACGGCGACGTGCAGTACCGGATCGGCTCGATCACGAAGACCTTTGTGGCGGTCATGGTGCTGAGGCTCCGGGACGAAGGGATGCTTCGGCTGGAGGATCCGATCGGCACGCACCTGGAGGATGCCCCGCTGCCGACCGCCACCGTCGCCCAATTGCTCGCCCACAGCTCCGGCTTGGTGGCGGAGCCGCAGGGGCCGTGGTGGGAGCGGACCGCAGGCGGTCTGCGGCCCGAGCCGGCCGATCTGTTCGGTGAGCGGCCGCAGCGACTTCCGGCCGGACGTCGGCACCACTATTCCAACCCCGGCTACGCACTGCTGGGTGCGCTCGTGGAGCGGCTGCGTGGAGGGGAGCCCTGGGGGGAAGTGCTGCGGCGCGAGGTGTGCGAACCCCTGGGCATGCGGCGTACGACGCTGCAGCCGGCGATGCCGCACGCGGGTGGCTGGGCGGTGCACCCATGGGCGGATGCGTTGCTTCCCGAACCGGCACACGACACCGGGCTGATGGGCCCGGCCGGGCAGTTGTGGTCCACCTTGGAGGACCTGTGCCGGTGGGCGACGTTCCTGCTGCGGGGCGACGCGCGGGTCCTGAGCGAGTCGAGCCTCGCCGAGATGCGTGCCCCGGCGGTGCCGCCGGAGGGTGAGAGCTGGGAGGCGGGCTACGGCCTGGGGCTGCAGCTCGCACGCACCAGCGGGCGAGGGGAGGGCGGCGACGGTGCGGCGCGGAGCGGGCGCCGGCTCGCGGGACACACCGGATCGATGCCGGGGTTCCTGGCGTCGCTGTGGGTCGATGTGGATGAGGATGTCGCCGGCATCGCCCTGGCCAACTGCACCTCGGGGCCGGCGATCAGCGCGGTGGCGACAGACCTTCTGGAGATCGTGGCCGACCGCGAGCCCAGGATTCCGGAGCCGTGGCGTCCCTTGGCCGAGCCGCTCGACCAGGACCTGCTGGCATTGACCGGTCCCTGGTACTGGGGCGCGAACCCGTTCGCCCTGCGATTGACGGCTGAGCGCGGACTGAAGCTGTCGCCGTTGTCCGGTACCGGGCGCGGCTCACGGTTCCGGGCGGAGGCGGACGGTACCTGGACCGGGCTCGACGGCTACTACGCGGGAGAGACGCTGAGGGTGGTCCGGAGCGAGGAGGGTGTGGTCAGCCATCTGGATCTGGGCACCTTCGTCTTCACCCGTGGCCCGTACGAGCCGGCTGGACCGGTGCCGGGAGGCGTGGACGCGGTGGGTTGGCGGGTCTGAGCTGCGCTCAGCGGCCGCCTGGGTGGCAGGGCCGCACGGCGCGGTCGGTCTTCACGGACGTACAGTCGATCCAGATGTCAGGAGCCGCCCGAGCTGCGGCTCGCCACCGCTGGAAGGCCACTGTGACTGCCGTGACTGCGAATCCCGACGCCCCGGTTCTGCTCGACCTGCCGCCGCTCGACGCAGCCCACTTCGCGCGTATCGAGGACAAGGTCGCTGCGCTGATGCGCACCCGCTGCGATGTCGTGACGATGCAGGGCGAGGCGCTGCTGCCTCTCGAAGCGTGCATCCGCTCCGCGGTGCGGCCCGGCAGTACGGCGCTCAACATCATCACCGGCCCCTACGGTGAGACGTTCGGTGGCTGGCTGCGGTCCTGTGGCGCCCAGGTGGTCACTGTCAGCGCGCCCTTCACCGGAGCCGTCGATGCCCAGCAGGTGGCTGATGCGCTGCGGGAACATCCGGAGATCGACTTCGTCAGCCTGGTGCATGCCGAGGCGGCAACCGGCAACACCAACCACGTCGCCGAGATCGGGGCCCTGGTGCGTGAGCATGGGGCACTGCTGATGCTCGACGCGGTGGCTTCCGTGGGTGCTGAGCCGCTCCTCACCGACGAGTGGGGCGTGGACCTGTGTGTGATCGGTGGGCAGAAGGCCGTGGCCGGGCCGGCCGGTGTCTCCACGGTGTCGGTCAGCGCCCGCGCCTGGGAACGCATCGCTGCCAATGAGCAGGCGCCGCGGCGGTCGTACCTGTCGCTGCTGGACTGGAAGGAGCGGTGGATCGACGGCGGTCGCACTGCCCTGCCGCATGCTCCCGCGCAGTTGGAGATGCTCGCCCTGGAGCAGGCTGTGGATCGCATTGAGCAGGAGGGGCTGGACGCGGCCATGACCCGCCACCGCGCTGCCGCCGCAGCGGTACGCGCGGGGGTTCGGGTGCTCGGTGGGCCGGTGCCGTATGTGATCCGCGACGAGGACGCGGCGCCGGCCGCGACGACGCTGCGGGCGCCCGCCAGCCTTGATGCTCGCGAGGTGGTCTCCGCCGCACTCGCCGCCAACAGCTCGGTGCCGCTGCAGGCGGCGGCCGGCGCACTCGCCAAGGAAATGATCCGGGTGAATCACTACGGTCGTGCGGCGGACCGTGACGTGGTGCTGGCGTCGCTGGCAGCGTTGGCGGCCGGTCTGCGGGCGCTGGGCGCAACCATCGACGAGGACGCTGCGGCCGGAGCGGCCGGGGCTGCGTGGGATGAGGTTGTCGCCGCCGGCTGAGGCGGTCGTGGGTTGCCGGGGTCTGTGTCGGCTGGTTGATACCGGCTGATTGGTGCGGGTGGTGGGTGCTTGGGGCCGGGTGGCTCGTGCTGAGCAGCTCGTTCTGGGTGGGGCGCTGTGTTTCACGTGAAACACAGCGCCCCACAGTCTTTCCGGAGAGCCGAACCGGGCAACCACGTCAACCAGGCCAGCCGGACCTCCCGGCGAGCTAGGCCGCCAGAAAGGCCTGGCTGCCAGACCGATCAGGGCGACGGGACTGGGCGGGCAGCAGCCAGGGGCCGGATAGCGAACCCGGTGGAATGGCTGAGGCGGTTCCGGTGTCGGTCGCCGGCCGGGGGAGAGGGCGATGCTTGCCCCGGTTAGGAGGGCTTCTGGGTGCGGACGGGAGGCGGGGGCGGCTACGGCGGGTCATTCGTTGGGCCGTCGCGGTTGTTGGGGTTGTTGGGGTGGTACGGGCGAGCTTTGTTGTGTGCTTGGGGGCGTTTATCGGTCCACGCCTTCTTGCTCTTCCGGTCACCCATTTGGCCCTCAAGTTCCCTACTCTGTAGGGGAGTTGGCGGTGCCCAGCTGCGGCGATGTCGGCTCTTGTCGGTGTGCTGGTGCGGCGGTGGGGAGGGGCCGGGGTGTTGCGTGGAGGGTTGTCGACCGTGTGCCGTGTGCCGCGGCGCGACCCAGCCGAGCCAGTTGGCCCTGGCGCTCTCGCGCTTCCCGCGAGACGTAGTGCGGGGCGTTGCGTGAGGCTGTCAGGCGTGGGCGCTTGGGAACGCCGTTCTGATCCCCGTTCTGATCTCCCGCTCTGTCCTTGTGGCCTTTGCGGCCGTCCCTGGCCCGCGTTCTTGCGTCACTGCCGGCTGTGACGGAGTTCGTTCGTAGGCATCGGCATTTGTAGCTTTCGACAGCCGCGCGTGGCCCTCACGGCTCATCTTTTGGTCCGCTCGTAGAATCGGAATGCCCAGCCCGTTTAAAATCGGCATGTTTTTGATGGGGGTGTGCTGCGATCTCGGGAGGCTTGCAGGTGCAGAACGTCGGCTCCGGCAACTCGCGTGCGGACGCGCGGCGCAATCGCGCATTGGTACTTCAGGCGGCTCGATCGGCGTTCGAGGAACGGGGGTTGGGGGTGCCGCTGTGGGAGATCGCGCGCCGTGCCGGGGTGGGTGCGGGAACCGTGTATCGCCACTTTCCCTCGAAGGAAGCCCTGTTCAGGGCGTCGATCGAGGACCGGCATCAGCTCTTCACCGATACCGCACGGGACTTGGCCGATGCCGAGGATCCGGGCGGGGTGTTCTTTCGCTTTCTGGCGGCGGTGGTGCGGTTGGCCTCGCGGAACAGGGGGCTGTGCGATGCGCTGGAAGCGGCCGGCGTGGCGGCTGATGCTGCTCGCGGGGGTGGGGTCGACGAGGCGTCGCCCGGGGTCGAGCGTGAGTTCGAGGAAGCGTGGGGTGTCCTGCTCGTTCGGGCGCAAGAGGCAGGAGCGGTAAGGGGAGACGTCGGGTTGGAGGACGTCCGTGCGCTGCTGATCGGATGCATGACGATGGAGCGGCAGCGGTCGTCGGGGGCGGGGGCCGTGGGGGCGGCTGCGGGCCGGATGACCGCCCTGATGTGTGACGGGCTGCGGCCGGACAGCGCCGTAACGAAACTGCCGGATTCGGGGGAAGGGCGTAACGAAACCCCGCGCGAGGAATCCCAACGCGACGAAACCCGGCGCGGAGAAGCCCGCTGCGAGGTGTGCGGCAGGCCGGTGGGGGCAGCGCGCACCGGGCGGCCCGCGCGGTACTGCGGTGGCGCATGCCGGCAAAAGGCCCATCGGGAGCGGGTGCGGGAGCGGGCGCCACGGCCGTGAGCCGAGCCGAGCCGGGTGGGTGACGTCCGGTGTGCGGTGCAAGGACGGGGAGGGCCGGAGGGCAGGCCCGTCGGGTCCGAGCGTGGCAGGGCCAGCCGGGCCGCCCTGGTGACAGCCCTCGGCGGCATGCGTCAGCCCTAGTCCGTACGAGTCCAGCCCTCGGCCCTACGCGTCGGGGACCCTACGCGTCGGGGACCGCAGGCATCGGGGGACCGCACGCATCCGGTTGCCCGGCGGCGTGTGGCGGGGGCTTGCGGGCGATTGAGGGGCGGGTGCCGACGAATGCCTGACACGGTCGGTGCGGCATCGCCCGGGCGGCCCGCCCGGCGCTCGTCAGAGCTGGAGCTTGAACCCCAGGTGGGAGGCTTCGAACCCGAGACGCTCGTAGAAGCGATGGGCGTCGATTCGGGTCGCGTCGGTGGTGAGCTGCACCAACTGGCAGCCGAGGGTGCGGGATTCCGCGACCGCCCACTCGATGAGCTGTGTGCCCAGGCCACTGCCCCGCTCCTCGGCGTGGATGCGCACGCCCTCGATGATCGAGCGGGTGGCGCCGCGACGGGAGAGGCCGGGGATGACCGTGAGCTGGAGGGTACCGACCGTACGTCCCTCCCGGACGGCGACGACCAGGTGCTGCTGCGGGTCGGCGGCCAGCGCCTCGTAGGCGGCGCGATAGGGCGTCAGGTCGTCCGGGGATTCGCGGGTCGCGCCCAGTGCGTCGTCGGCCAGCATCGCAACGATGGCCGGCAAGTCGGCCTCGGTGGCGCGCCGTATCTCGAAATCGCTCATGGGCGCGACCCTATGCGTGCCCAGCGGGGTGATGATGCGGCCCATGCGCTGTGTAGCCGTGCGGTCGTGCGGCGGTGCGGCCGTGCAGCCCATGCAGTCCTACGCGGGGCCGTGGCCGTGGACGTGGCGTCGAGCACGGTCCGGTGGGCAGGGCGGGGCGCGCCCCGCCCTGCTCGTCGGCCCCCGTAACGTGCCGCGCGCCCGCCCGCTCGTCTTGACTGCGCCTGCCCCGCCCCCCTGCGTCAGCGGCCAGGGAGTCGGGTCCTGCCCCGCCCCTATGTGGACGGCGCCAGCGTCTCCACCGCCGTGACAAGCGGTGCCAGTTCCGGGCGCCTTGCGGCCTCCTGGAGGGCCTCGCGGAGGGCGTTGTCGTGGGTGGGGCGGGCCTCTCCGAGGAGGGCCAGGCCGTCCGGGGTGACGTTGGTGTAGATGCCGCGCCGGTCGTCGGGGCACAGGTAGCGGGACAGCAGCCCGCGCTCTTCGAGCCGGGTGACCAGGCGGGTGGTGGCGCTCTGGCTGAGGACGACGGAGTCGGCGACCTGGTTCATGCGCAGGTGGCCGCCGGGCCCGTCGTGCTGCTCGCTGAGCACGTTGAGGACGGAGAACTCCCGGACGCTGAGCTCGTGCCCGGCCTGGAGCGCGCGCTCGATGTGTGACTCGATCCGGCCGTGCAGGGCGGACAGTGCGCACCAGCCTTGGGCGAGCCCGCGTGCAGGCCCGGACCGCGAGGGCGGGCAGCCGGGGGAGGCGCCCTCGGACACAGCCGAAGCCGAAGGCGGAGCCGGAACGGGAGTCGAGGCCGAAGCCGGAGCCGGAGTCGTAGCAAGGGCACGAGTCGGAGCCCCGTCGTGCTCCTGAGCCGTTCGGGGTCCCGCGTCGGACCGGAGGTCTGGAACGGCTGTCACCTGCGGCGTCTCGTGCGTCTGCGGCGTCATCGAAGACCTCCTCATAGGTCGTACGCACCAGGATAGGGCACTTTCGAAATAGCCCGCGTTTGCATGTAACCAGCGTCTGCAATTATTGTCGACGCTTGTAAGCGACGGACGCAATCGTTTGAAGGGATCCGTCATGCCACTCGCACTCCTGGCGCTCGCCATCGGCGCCTTCGGGATCGGAACGACCGAGTTCGCGGTCATGGGCCTGCTGCCCGACATGGCTGCCGGTTTCGGCGTCTCCATCCCGCTCGCCGGTTACGCGACCACCGTCTACGCCCTGGGCGTGGTCGTCGGAGCGCCCCTGATGACGGCGCTCGGCACACGATTCACCCGCAAGCAGATGCTGGTGCTGTTGATGGGCCTGTTCATCGTGGGCAACCTGCTCACGGCACTGGCGCCCAACTTCGGGATCATGCTGGCCGGACGGATCGTCTCGGCCTTCACGCACGGCGCGTTCTTCGGCATCGGCGCCCTCGTGGCCGCTGACCTGGTGGCGCCGCAGAAGCGGGCCACCGCCATCTCGCTGATGTTCAGCGGCCTGACCGTCGCCAACGTCGTGGGTGTCCCGGCGGGCACCATGCTCAGCCAGGAGTTCGACTGGCGTACCACCTTCTTCGCGATCACCGCTCTCGGCGTGATCGGCCTGGTGGGCATCCTCAAGCTCATCCCGGCACACCAGGCCAAGGCCGCTTCCCGTATCGGCAGTGAGCTCGCGGTCTTCCGCAACCCGCAGGTCGGCCTGGCGATGCTCATGACGGTTCTCGGCTTCGGCGGGGTCTTCGCGGCCGTCACGTACCTGGCGTCGATGATGACCGAGGTCACCGGCTTCGCGCCGTCCTCCGTCATCTGGCTGACGGCCATCTTCGGTCTCGGAATGGTCGGGGGAAACCTGGTCTCCGGCCGCTTCACCGACCGCGCCATGATGCCGATGCTGTACGTGTCACTGACGGGGCTGGCGCTCGCCTTGGCGGCGTTCAACTTCACCGCGCACAACAAGGTGGCCGCGACCATCACCATCGCCCTCATCGGCATCTTCGGGTTCGCGACCGTGCCGCCGCTGCAGAAGCGGGTGATGGACCAGGCCGCTGCCGCCCCCACGCTCGCCTCGGCGGGCAATATCGCGGCCTTCAACTTCGGCAACGCGCTGGCGGCCTGGCTCGGCGGGATCGTCATCTCGGCCGGTCTCGGCTTCACCGCTCCGAACTGGGTCGGTGCGCTGATGACCGTCGTGGCACTCGGTGTGGCGATCTTCGCGTCCGCCCTGGAGCGGCGCACCGCCGGCCGCAACCAGGTGGTGGCAAGTGGCACCCCTGCCGTGGTCACGGAGGAGCCCGTCCCGGCGGCACGGAGCTGACCGTGCCGGCAGTGGGAAAGCGGGCTTGGGCCTCATGGACGTCCCGGTGGACGTCCCTGTGGACATCCCGGTGGACGTACGGGGCCCGTGCCCTACCCGGCGGAAGCGAATCCCCCGTCCCACGGAGCCCCGTTCGGGCGGCTTCCTGGGCCACGCGGAGCCCTCCCAGCCATGCCGATCACTCGGCCCCGCGCATCACCGAGCGGGCCGGCACACAACACGAACCAGCGGGCCTCGCGTCCCCTGAAAACGCCCCCGTTCGATCCCCCTCAACCCTCCCCAGGAGCCCAACCATGAGCACCACCGCCCCCTCCACCACCTCCGCCGCTACCGCGTCCACCGAACTCCCCACCGTTCGCCCGCTCACCACGCGTGACGCCGATGCGCTCATCGAGGCCGCCCGCCGGGCAGCCGAGGGGCTCGGAGTACGTGGCACCGTCACCGTTCTGGACGCGGGTGGTCATCTGCTCGGCTTCCGCCGGGACGACGAGGCGGTGCTGATCTCCGGCGAGACCAGCAACCGCAAGGCGTACACCGCGCTCCAGTTGGACGCACCGACCGCCGACCTCGTCGACCTCGTCCGTCCCGACGGGCTCTTCCACACCCTGCCGACGGCGCTGGACCGCCCCCTGCTCTTCATCGCGGGCGGGGTGCCCCTGCACCGGGACGGCCGCCTGGTCGGGGCGATCGGCTTCGGTGGCGGCGCCCCGGAGCAGGACCACCGGATCGCCACGGCGGCGGCAGCGGACGCCGAACTCGGCTGACGCCGCCACTCTTCGCCCCTGACGACCGGTCCGCCGAAGGCCCCCCGACGACCGGTTCGCCGGCTCCCCACTTCCACCCCGTACCCCTCAACTGCTCCGCACAGCCCCGACACCGCGGGCCCCGGCCGACTGCGTCTCGCGCAGTCGGCTGCCGCGTTTGGTCAGGCCCCACGGCTTCAGGAGGGAGATCGCGGTGATGAAGAGGTAGGTGGCGGTGGCGACTGAGGGAGCGACGACGAGATTGATGTCGGCGACCGGGGCCCCGGCGGCGGCCTCGGCCGCGAGACGGTTGATCCCCGGGCGGAGCGAGAAGACCGACAGCAGCACGGTGACGAGGGTCAGCCAGAACTTGGTGTAGACCCAGCGGTGTCTGGCCAGGCCCCACCGTGTGCCGAGGGACAGCACCAGCCCGCTGAGCAGCGAGGCCAGGGCAACGGGGACGACCAGCCAGTCACCGAAGATCTTCATCGCGCGGTAGGCGATCTCCGCCATCTCGGGGGAGCGGGTGGTGTACCCGGTGATGCTCAGCGTGAGCAGCCCGAGGGTGAGCCCGAACCAGCCGACGGATACGGCGACATGGACGACGAGGAAGGCCCGGCGTGCGGGGCGGCTGAGCTGCTGCATGGGTCTCACGATGGCGCGCGGGGCGGCGTCGGACATCTGTCGGCGGGAGTATCCGCGAGTACGCGCGGTTGAGTACGTCGCCCGGCCGCCTCCCAACCCCCGCCAGCCAACCCCCGCCTCCCAACCCCGTCCCTCCCGACCCCCTCCCCCAGCCCTAGGCTCCCCCCATGGGGAAGCTGCATCTGTTCGACATGGACGGGACCCTGCTCCACGGGTCCGCGGCCGCCATCGAGATCTCCCGGCAGCTCGGCCTGGACCGGGAGATCGCCGAACTGGAGCGTGGGTTCGCCGCGGGCGAGCTGACGCCGCCGCAATTCGCGCAACGCGCGTGCGATCTGTGGGGGGCGGAGCTCACCGAACCGCAAGTGGCGGCGGCTTTTGAAAACGCTCCGTGGCTGCTCGGAATCCAGGAGGTCTGGGCGGATATCCGTGCACGTGGTGAACGGTGCGCGGTGATCTCGCTGTCGCCGGGATTCTTTGTGGAACGCCTGCTGGCGTGGGGTGCGGATACAGCACACGGATCGCGTTGGCCGGCGGTGCCGATCATGGAACGGGTGGAGCCGGCCGGCATCCTTTCCTCGGCCGCGAAGGTGCGGATCGCCGATGAACTCTGCGCGCAGTACGGGTTGACCCGGGCTGACTGCGTGGCGTACGGCGACTCCATGTCGGATGTTGATCTTTTCGCCGCGGTTCCGGCGTCCGTGGCAGTGAATGCCGATCACCACGTCAGGGACGTGGCCTCATTCGCGTACGCGGGCCGCGATCTGCGCGATGCATACGCACTCGTTCGTACTGGCCGGTAATAAAGAGCATTCGGCGGCGGATTCGTCCGCTGTGTGTACGGAAAAGCCGCTCTGTGGGGAGGATCACTGTTATCACGGGGCCCGTGTGGAGTGTTCGCAGATCAGGGCTTGTGGTTTCAACTACTGCCGGTATGGTCGAGTCCGGTTCAGATGGGGCCAGGCTCCGAGGGTGTGCGCGCAGCCAGGCGAAAACCCGTCAGCCTAGCGGCGAGCGGGCCCCGCATCCGGACTTCCGACTAATTTGTCCGATGCGATGAACCGGGGTGGCATGCTGCGCAGGCGGCATCTGCGCCGATTGTTGTAGGGACGTGAGATGTGTCCGCTTTGGAGGATGTTGCCGGAATAGCGTGAGCCGATGAGGATTCCGGGGGCAGGCGGGGGAATTCCGGGCACTTCCGATCCACGGAAGTGCGAAGACAACCGAAAGACGTTCGAGGCGAGGCAGACCATGGACGCTCCGACCACCACGTCGGCCGATGGCGGCTCTTCTGGCGGCAGCAGTGGCAATTGGGGTTGGTTCACTCCTCCGTCGAAAAGCCCCTCCGAGGATCAGCCGGAGCGGCAGCACGGCCAGGACGGCCGGCAGGACCAGGACGACCGGAGTGAACAGAACGACCCGAACGACCCGCAGGGCCAGGCGGGCCGTGACGACCGGGAACGGATACCCAGCCGGCCGGTCAACCCGATACGGCCGGTAGGTACCGCCGCCGCGCGCGAGCGCGAGCCGGAGACTCTCCGGGACGCGCGACAGACGCCGCACTCCCAGCAGGCCCCGTCCCAACAAGCCCAGTCCCCGCAGGCCCCGTCCCCGCAGCCGCACTCCCAGTCGCACCACTCGCCGCAGTCGCAGTCTTCGCCGTACGGCCCGTCGCAGCCCTCGACTTCGCAGGCGCAGGCGCAGACGGACGCGGAGCGTCAGGCGGCCGCCGGCGCGCACCAGGGTTCCTCGCCCGCGGGTGCCGCTCCCGCCGGGCAGCCCCGCGCCGCCCTGTACACCGAGCAGCCGCACCCCGGGTACGGCGCATCCCACGGCGACGAGACCTCGGCGCCCTGGGACCGTGACCCCGGTCGTGAGTCCGGCCGTGAACCCGAGCCGGTACACGAACCCGCGCATGCCGCAGGAGCCACCGGTGCTTTCGCGCCGGCCGCCGAACCGTCCGCCGCCTCCGCGCCCCCGGCAGCCTCCGCACCCCCGGCCTTCACCCCCGTGCAGCGACCGGACCGCGCACAGCGACCGACCGCCGCCTCCGCGCCCCCGGCAGCCTCCGCACCCCCGGCCTTCACTCCCATCCCGCGGCCGGACCGCACACGGCGACCGGCCGCCCCGGAGGCCCCCCACTCCCCCGGGCGCGCTGCGGCCCCCGAGCGTCCCTCGGCACCGGAACGCACCTCGGTCCCGGAGCGCTCGGGCGCCGCGGAGCCCACGCTGAACTCCTTGACCGCATCGGTCTCCGCCGCGTCTCCCGCCTCGCCCGACGCGATTCTCATTCGCCGCACCATGGCCGAGATCGAGCCCATCTCCGACAAGGTGACCTCGTACTTCTACGCGCTGCTCTTCGTCCAGCATCCCGATCTGCGGGCGCTGTTCCCCGCCTCGATGGACACCCAGCGCGACCGGCTCTTCAAGGCGCTGCTCACCGCCGCCAAGCACGCCGACGACGCCGACACGCTCACCGAGTACCTCTCGCACCTCGGGCGCGGCCACCGGAAGTACGGCACGATGCCCGACCACTACCCCGCGGTCGGCGAGTGCCTGCTGGGCGCGCTCTCGCGCTATGCGACGTCGACCTGGGACGCGGAGACGGAGGCCGCGTGGGTGCGCGCGTACACCGCGATCTCACAGATCATGATCGACGCGGCTGCCGAGAACGAGGCCGTCGCCCCCGCGTGGTGGCAGGCCGAGGTCGTCTCGCACGAGCTGCGCACGCCTGACATCGCGGTGGTGACGGTCCGCCCCGACCAGCCGTACCCCTTCCGCGCCGGGCAGTACACCAGCGTGGAGACCCCGTGGTGGCCGCGCATCTGGCGGCACTACTCGTTCGCCTCCGCGCCCCGCTCCGACGGGCTGCTCTCGTTCCACGTCAAGGCAGTTCCGGCGGGCTGGGTGTCCAACGCCATGGTCCACCGCGCCCGCCCCGGTGATGTCATCCGCCTCGGCGCACCGGGCGGCTCGATGACCGTCGACCACTCCACCAGGAACGGCCTGCTGTGCGTCGGTGGCGGCACCGGCATCGCGCCCATCAAGGCCCTGGTCGAGGATGTCGCCGAGCACGGCACCCGACGCCCGGTCGAGGTCTTCTACGGCGCGCGCAGCGACCACGACCTGTACGACATCGACACGATGCTGCGCCTGGAGCAGACCCACCCCTGGCTCTCGGTCCGCCCGGTCGTGGCCTCCGGCCCGGCGCGCAGCGGGACCAACAGCGTCAGCGGCCAACTCCCGGACGCCGTACGCCAATACGGGCCGTGGCGTGAGTACGACGCCTACCTTTCCGGGCCGCCCGGGCTGATCCGCAGCGGTGTGGACGCGTTGGTGGGGGTCGGCATCCCGACCGCTCGCATACGGCATGACTCCATCGAAGAGCTGGTCTCGGCAGGGGATTGAGGTCTTGGCAGCACAGGGCGACTACGGTCGGACAGGGGACGGGCGGGGCATGCGGCAGGGAGAGCGGCCCGGGAGCGACGGCGAGCACTTGGTGCAGCAGAGGCTCGGTACGACCGAGCGCGCCGACCGCTTCTACGGGGACCAGGTGCTGGATCATCTCAACGACCGGATGCGGGAGTTCGTGGCCCGCCAGGAGATGTTCTTCCTGTCCACGGCCGACCGGCACGGCGAATGCGATGCGAGTTTCCGGGCCGGGCCGGCCGGGTTCGTGCAGGTGCTGGACGAGCGGACGCTGGCGTACCCGGAGTACCGCGGCAACGGTGTCATGGCGTCCGTCGGCAACATGTCGGAGAACCCGCGCCTGGGCCTCCTGATGGTCGACTTCACCCGCAACCGCATCGGGCTGCACATCAACGGCCGGGCGCGTGTGGTGATGGACGAGGAGATGCGGGCGAGCCACCCCGGCCTGCCGGTCGACCCGGTCCCCGGGCGGCGTGCCCAGCTGTGGGTGATGGTCGGGATCGAAGAGGCGTACATCCACTGCTCCAAGCACATCCCGCATCTGCAGAAGGTCCCGGCGCAGCAGCGTGGGGCGCGGGCCTGGGGGACGGATGACTACAAGCGCAAGGGCGGCGACTTCTTCGGCGCTGCGGAGGAGGCCCCCGGGCGCGCGCCGTTCCGGCGTGTGGAGCGCAAGGACGAGCAAGCCTGGGACGACCCGCACCGGGAGGCCGGTGACGCGCCGGCGTACGACGGCGCACCCTTCGAAGCGCGCGTTCCCGCCTTCGGTGAGCTTGCTGCCAATGGCTCCGGCGACACCTCAGTCAACGCCTCCATCGATGCCTCTGCTGACGCCTCCGTCGGCGCACGAGCTGCGCGGCGGGCCCCTGCGCCGGACGGTTTCGCCGCGGAGCTGAACGGGGCGTTTCTCGACCGGGTCGAGCGGGTGCTCGCGCGCGCTCAGCCCCGGCGGGCCGCGGAGGGTGATCCCGAATTCCGCGGGTGGTTCAGCTGAGGTAGCGGCCGGCGGGCGCATCGCGGCCGCCGACCGTCGTTCCGGTCCGCCGGTCCGCCGGTCCGCCGGTCCCCTGCTCCGTCAGCCGAGGTCGGGGGCGTGCATGGCGCGTACGCCCTCGATGTTGCCGTCGAGGTAGTGCCGCAGCGACAGCGGTACGACCTCCACGGAGGCGATCCCGACCCGGGTGAAGGGCACCCGGACGATCTCGTACTCGCCACAGGGTTCCTCGACCTCGGGGCCGTGCCGGCGGGAGGGGTCCATCGAGTCCAGTCGGCAGACGAAGAAGTGCTGCACCTTCACGCCGTCCACCCCGCCCTCGCTGAAGTGCTCGACGGTGTCGACGAAGACCGGCACCACATCTTTGATCTTCGCGCCCAGCTCTTCGTCCACCTCGCGGTGGAGCGCCTCGATGACGGTGGAGTCCTCGGGCTCCACGCCACCGCCCGGGGTGATCCAGTACGGGCGGTGGCCCGGCTTGGTGCGCTTGATCAGAAGGAGGTCCGCGCCGTCGAGCAGAATCGCGCGGGCGGTGCGTTTCACGACTGGCCGTACGGTCATAGGGGACAGATGCCGCAGTCACGGCCGGGTGAAACCCACGCCGCCCGAGATGGTGCCACACGCCCCCTTCGCGCCGCTTCACCACTCAATGCGCCGCCCGCCCCACAATCCGACGCGGCCCGTCACCTGGACACCGGCCCTCTCACCAGTCGGTCGCCGTCCGCAACAGCCACTCGTGCACCCGCGCGATGTGCGGCAGGCCGAGCGTCCCGGTGCGTACGGCCAGGAAGTACGTGCGCAGCGGCGGCACCGGTGGGTCGAGGAGGGTGACGATCTCACCGCTGTCCAGCGCGCCGGTGCACAGGTAGCGGGGCAGCACGCCGATTCCCGCGCCCGCCACGACGCAGGACAGCACCGCGCGGAGATCACCGGCGACGATGGTGGCGGAGGCGGCGGGCTTGGCCTCGAAGACGGCGGACCAGTAGCGGGTGATCAGCGGCAGACTCTCGTGGACCTCGACGAGCGGTACGGGATCGAGGAGCCGCACCCCTCTGGCCCGGAGGACCGCCGGGCCACCCAGCCGGGCCGCCCAGCGCGGCGCGGCGATCAGCACATGCTCCTCGTCGCACAGCGGCGTCGAGGTCAGCAGGCCACCCCGCGGCCGGGCGGTGGTGACGGTCAGGTCGTGGTGCCCGGCGGCGAGCCCTGCCAGCAGCTCTTCCGAGGGGCCGAAGGCGGTGCGCAGGGACAGTCCCTGGGAGACGAGCGGCGCCAGCGCGGGCAGTGTGCGCTCCGCGGTGAACTCCGGTGGCCCGGCCAGGTGCAGTGTGCGGGTGGCGGAGTCCTCGTCCAGGTCGGCCTCGGTGATCGCGGTGAGCGCGTCGAGGTGGGGCGCCACCTTGTGCGCGAGTTCGTCGCCGATGGTGGTCGCGGTGACGCCGCGGGCGTTGCGCAGGAAGAGCGGGCGCCCCAACTGGCGCTCCAGGGAACGTATCTGGCCCGTCACCGCCGGCTGGGAGAGGCCAAGTAACGCCGCGGCGCGGGTGAAGGAGCCGGCCCGGTGCACCGTGACGAAGGTGCGCAGCAGAGCCAGATCCATCGGGTACCTCCTGCGCCCCTGGGATGCCTGGTCGCGGCCCCACCATAAATATGTCGATAGGGCTGTGTCGCTAGCGTGATTGGACACTGACGCTGAGTCAACTAGCCTTGTGAGAGCGGTTCGTTGTGGTGAACCGCGGCCGGCAGGGTGACGAGGGGGGATACCCTGCCGGCCCATTTACGCGTGCACGCGTGACGGCCGGGTGAGGACGCGACGAGGTCGGGCAGGCGGTGCCGGCAGCCCGGCCGGGGAGTGCCGTCAGGCCGGTCGCGCCGCCGTGTCCAGTGCCCGGAGGACGTCGGCCACCAGGTCCGCCGGTTCCTCCACGCCGACCGAGAAGCGGATGAATCCCTCCGCGACGGCGTCACCGCCCCAGCGGCCGCGCCGTTCGGCGGTGGACCGCACACCGCCGAAGCTCGTCGCGTCGTCCACCAGCGTCAGCGCGGCCATGAAGCGTTCGGCATGCGCCTTGTCGGGCAGCGTGAACGACACCACACAGCCGAAGATCCCGGAGCGCATCTGCCGCAGGGCGAGTTGATGGGAGGGGTCGGACGGCAGCCCGGGGTGGCGTAGCCCGGTGACCTCGGGGCGGTCGGCCAGGGCCTGCGCGAGCGCCAAGGCGCCGGCCGCCTGCTGGCGTACGCGCAGCGCGAGGGTGGCGAGCGAGCGGTGCGCGAGCCAGCTCTCCATGGGGCCGGGGATCGCGCCGATCGTCTTGCGCCACAGCCGTACGGAATCGGCCAGCGCGGCGTCGCGCGTGCTGACGTAGCCCAGCAGCACGTCACCGTGGCCGGTCAGGGCCTTGGTGCCGCTGGCGACCGAGAGATCGGCGCCCAGCTCCAGGGGGCGCTGGCCGAGCGGGGTGGCGAGGGTGTTGTCGACCGCCACCAGGGCGCCCTGGGCGTGCGCGGCGTCGGCCAGCCGCCGGATGTCGCAGACGTCCAGGCCCGGGTTGGAGGGCGTCTCGATCCAGAGCAGCCGGGCGCCGTCCAGCGCATCGAGCTGCGCGTCGTGCGCGGTCGGCGCCGTGCGCACCTCGATGCCGTAGCTCTCCAGGCGGGCACGGACGGCAGGCAGCAGCTGGTAGCCGTCGTTGGGGAGCACCACCGCGTCCCCGGTGCGCAATTGCGAGAAGAGGGCGGCGCTGATCGCCGCCATACCCGAGGCGAAGACGATGCTCCGGGCGGGCTCACCGGGCGATTCGAGGTCGCTGATGGCCTGTTCCAGAAGGGTCCAGGTGGGGTTGGACTCGCGCCCGTACGTATACGGGCCGACGGCGTCGCCGGGAAGGTGGTAGTGGGCCGCGAAGACCGGCCCGGGGAGGGTCGGCTCGTAGGCCGCGGGCTCGGGAAGTCCCGCTCGTACGACGCGTGTGCCATCGCCCGTCATGCGCTCTCCTGCTTCTGGGAACTGCGGGTGCGCCCGGCGCCAAGGGGGCATCGGCATCATCGGCGTCACCGATGGCACGGGGACCGCGGGTGTTACGGGGTTTCAGGTGTTACGGGTATTGCGAGTATTTCGGTGGCGATGGGTCAGTTTGGTGGTCATGCGTGGTGGTTTGCCGGCAATGACGGGCAATTGGCATTGCCGGAGTCGTCGATCCCGGAGGTGCGTGACTCCGGGGCGTTCGCCGTGTCCGCCGTGACTGTCGAGCGGACCGCTTCCAGCAGACCGTCGCTCGCCGCCTCGACCATTTCCAGGCATTCCTCGAAGCCGGCGAACTCGCCGTAGTAAGGATCAGGAACATCCAGGTCTGTTGCCATTTCGCCCGATTCACCCGATCCTGCTGTGCTGTTCGACGCGCCTGCGGCCCCGTAGGAGCGCAGCAGTCGCACCTTGGCGGCGTCCCGTGCGGTGGGAGCCAGGCGACGCAGCGCGCGCAGATGACCGGAGTCGAGCGCGATCACCAGGTCGAGGTGGTCGAACCAGGCGGCCTGGAACTGCCTCGCCGTGTGTTCGTGCGCATAGCCGGCCGCGCGCAACACGGCAACGGTGCGCGGGTCGGCGCCGTCGCCCTCGTGCCAGCCCCCGGTGCCCGCACTGTCGACTTCCACCAGGCCGGCCAGCCCGTCTTCCGCGACCCGGGCGCGGAAGACGGACTCGGCCATCGGCGAACGGCAGATGTTGCCGGTGCAGACGAAGCAGACGCGGAAAGGAGCCTGCGGCTGGTCAGTCATTGTCGGGAAGGATCATGTGCATTGCCCAGGAAACTATCGAAATGATCACGCCGCCGAGCACCGCGGTCCAGAAGCCGTCCACACGGAAGGCGAGATCGGCTTTCTCGGCGAGCCAGGAAGTGAGCAGCAGCATCAGCGCGTTCACGACCAGAGTGATCAGGCCGAGCGTGAGGATGAAAAGCGGGAAGGAGAGCAGTTTCACCACGGGCTTGACGACAAAGTTGACCAGCCCGAAGATCAACGCGACCAGGACCAGTGTCAGGATCGTGCGACCGGTGTTGTTGCCGGTCAGCGTGATGTCCTTGAGCAGCCAGACCGCTACGGCGAGTGCCGCGGCGTTGGCGAGCGTCTTGACCAGAAAATTCTTCATGGTGAGATCGTCGCAGACGAGTCTGAATCATCGAGGGGTGCGAACGGCATGAAGGCTTTCAGACTGGAAGAACTGGAAGCGGAGCGGGCCGCGAATGACGGCGCGTATCTGCAGTTCCTCCGGGAACGCAACATGTCGGTCGGTCTGTACGCGCTGGACGCCGGCAGCACGGACCCGCAGCAGCCGCACGCCCAGGACGAGGTGTACCTCGTGGTCAGCGGCCGGGCGGCGATCACGGTCGGGATGGAGACGCAGTCGGTGGCGCGCGGCAGCGTGGTCTACGTGCCGGCCGGGGTGGCCCACAAGTTCCACCACATCAGCGAGGACCTCCGGGTGATGGTGGTCTTCTCTCCGCCCGAGAGCTGAGGGCCGGGCCCCACGACCCGTAGGGGAAGGGTCAGGGACGGGCCGGGGCTGCGAGGCCCCCACAGCGGCGGGCGGCGCCCTAGCATCGACGGTGAAGGGGGAACCGGAGACGCGACGCGGCGGACGCGCGGTACGTGAACGGTGCCATCCAGGCGACAGATCGACGCGACAGGTCGACGAGACAGACAGAAAGCAGGGCAGAGCAGTGGCTGGTAAGGGGATATTCGCAGGGCTTCCGTGGTGGGTCACCTGGGTCGTGGTGCCCGTCATCCTCATCGTCGTCTTCGGCGGACTGATCGCCTCCGCGGTCGGCTTCCTGATCGGCCTGCTGTTCAAGGTCCTGATCGCGGCAGCGCTGATCGCCGGAGTCATCTACCTCGTACGCCGATTCAGCGGCTCGTCCTCCTCGTCCTCCTCGTCCTCGTCGAAGAGCGAGTGGTAGAGCCCTCGTCCGACCCGCAGCACAGGCCGCGCCCGTTCCGATAGGCGCCGCCCGCCCCAGGCACGCCTGCCCCCCACGGGCCGCCCTCACCACGGCCCGCGCCCTCACCAACGGCGCCCCCACGTCCTCACCGAACGCCCCAACCCGTCACCCGGAGTGGGGCGTTCCGCGTTTTCCCCCGATGTCCTTCGCCGTTCACGAGGCGACCCTGCACCGCTCCGTCGTGTCACGGACGGTCAACAAGTGCGCCAGGCGAGTTAACTCGCAAGCCATTTGGCGTACGGCTCCGATCGGCCCGGCTAGAGTGCGAAGCGCAGGCGTCTTCCGGACGGTGAAGTTCCGGAAAATACCGGGAGCGGCGGCCGAAGGGGCGTCGCCGACGGGGCGCTGGGAGACGCGCGCGGCGCGGGAGAGGGTCCCGCGACGGGGCTCCGTGCCCCATGGGGACAGAACCTGGGGGCTGGCGTTGGCAATTGTGAACGGCGAATCCGCTTCTCACCCCACGCTGATCGGATCGGTGCAGCGCGCACTCCGTCTACTGGAGGCCGTGGGCGCGCACCCCGACGGAGCGCCCGCAAAGCAACTCGCCCGGGAGATCGGGCTTCCCCTCCCGACGACCTATCACCTGCTGCGGACCCTGACCCACGAGGGATATCTGCGCCGCGAGAACGGCGTCTTCGTGTTCGGGGAGGCGGCCGAGGCCATCGGCCAGGTCGGTGCCCGGCGCCGGCAGCGCGCCCATATCGCCGAGGCGCTGGCCCTCGCCGGACGGGAATTGGGCGCCGCCGTCTACTTCGCCGTCTACCGCGAGGGTGAAGTGGAGGTCGTGGCGGTGACCGATGAGCCGGGCCGGCCGCCGGTTGAGGAGTGGGTGGACTTCCGCACCACCGCACACGCACATGCGATCGGCCAGTGCCTGCTCGCGCAGTTGGACGAAAACTCCCGGAAGGAGCATTTGTCCCGATATCCGGTGCAGTCGATAACGCCATTTTCCGTGCGATCAGAGGACGATCTGCTGCACCGTTTGCATACGGTGCGTCGCGGCCAAGTCGCTTTCGAGCATCAGGAATATGCCCTGGGCACCGTCTGCGCGGCGATCCCCATCCAGGTCGGCGCTGCCGCTGCCGCCTTGGCTGTTTCCCTTCCCGTGGCCGAGCTGCATCGATTGCGTAACGTGACGAACCGACTACGGAAAATGGCGGAGGCGACACTAACGACACTCGCCTTCTCTATCAGTATCTGAAAACTCACTCCTTGTGATCTGCTTGCACGTGACAGACGATGGCGTCAATAGGGCTTCGGGGGACGATTCCCGGCCATCTCCGATCAAGTGCGGGGCAGTGGTTGATGACCGACACAGTTCAGGCAGAAGTGATCATGAGCTTCCTCGTCTCGGAGGAGCTCGCGTTCCGGATCCCGGTGGAGCTGGACTTCGACAGCGCCGATCCGTACGCCGTCCGGCTCACCTTCGATCTCCCCGGCGATGTGCCCGTGACATGGGCTTTCAGCCGCGAACTGCTTCTGGACGGGCTGAGCCGGCCGTCCGGTGAGGGCGATGTGCGCATCGAACCGTCCTCCGCGGAGCACCTCAGCGACATCTTCATCAGTCTCCAGGTCGGCGCCGAGAAGGCTCTGTTCCGGGTCAGCGCGCCCCCGCTGGTCGCCTTCCTGGACCGCACGGACCGGCTGGTACCGCTCGGCAAGGAAGAGGTCTTCGACACGCTGGAGGCCGTACTGGACCGGATCCTCACGGAGGCGCCGGCCGGCTGACCCCCGAAGGGCCGGCCCAGTCGGTCATGCCCCGCCGACCACGCCGACCGCACTTCCCCGGCGACCGGGCCGTGCCGGCCCTCTCACTGCTTTCGTCGCCTGCCCCGCGACCCGCGCCGTCCGGACCGGCCCCGCGCGGCGCTCTGCCGCGCCCCGAAGCCGTCGGCAGCCCCTGGCGCGGAGGAGCCGGCATCCGGTTCGGCGCCCGGTGCTGCCGCGCTGTGCCCCTTGCGGTCCGCGGAGACGACCATCGCCGCGAGCAGCGTCGTCAGCGGCACCGAGGCGACCAGCCCGATGCTGCCTACCAGCGTGCGCACGATCTCCTCCGCCACCACCTCGCTCGTGGCGACGGTCCCCACGTCGCTCTGTGCGATCGAGAACAGCAAAAGCAAAGGCAAGGCGGCGCCCGCGTAGGCCAGCACCAGGGTGTTGACGACGGACGCGATGTGATCCCGTCCGATGCGCATCGCCGCGCTGTAGAGCGTGCGCCAACCCGCCGACGGATTCGCCTCCTTCAGCTCCCAGACCGCGGCGGTCTGGGTCACCGTCACATCGTCGAGCACACCCAGCGAACCAATGATGATCCCCGCCAGCAGCAGGCCCCGGATCTCGATGTCCGGGTACAGGCCGTGCACCAGTCCGGTGGTGTCGTCGGTGTTGCCGGTCAGCAGTGCCCAGCCGATGAACACCGACCCGAGCAGGCCGATCAGCAGCAGTGAGGCGAGCGTCCCGAGCACTGCCACCGATGTTCTGGCCGTCAGCCCATGGCACATGTACAGCGCGATCAGCATGATCGCGCTGCCCCCGACCACCGCCACCACCAGCGGATTGGAGCCCTGCAGGATGGCCGGGAGGATGAACAGCGTCAGCACGCCGAAGCTCGCCAGCAGCGCCACCAGCGCGAGCACTCCGCGCAGGCGTCCCACGGCCACCACCGCGAGCGCGAAGATCCCGGCCAGCACCCACATCGGGAAGCTCCGGTCGACGTCGCTGACCGAGTACTGCAGGTCCTTGGGCGCGTTGGGGGAGTACGCGACCACCACGTCCTGCCCGGTCGTGTAGTGCCGCGAGGCGTCCGGCGTCACCACCGTCTGGAAGGTCCGCCCGGCGTTCTCGCCGGTGGTGACCTTGATCGTCACCTGGTCGCAGTCCTTGCCGGTCGTCGATCCTCCGCCCGGTTGCTGCCCCGGCGGTGGCGTGGGCTGCGGCTGCTGCTCGGCGTTGACATCGGCGCAGTTCACCTTGTCCACCTTGAGCACCGTCGCCTGCTCCGTGGGCTGGTCGAAGCCCACACCGGACGGCTTGTGCGCCGGTGCGCCGCCCGGCCAGAGCACGGCCAGACCGACGACCACCGCGGCGGCGAACGGGATCAGAACGGCCGCGATGACCTTCCGCAGATGGCGGGATACGGGCGCGGCAGGCGCGTGGCCGTGCGCGTGGCTATGCGTATGGGGCTCCTGGCTGCTCACCGCCCGATCATCGCAAGAACGCAGGGGCCCCCTGGCCACCACGCCACATCGGCCGCTACCGTGGTGGCACTTTGCAATCGCGGGAGCTCGGAGCACCGGGCTGAGAGGGCGCTGACCTCCGCGGGACGTCCGGCAGACGCCGGGACGCAACCCACGGAAGATCGCTGCGTCGACCGCCGAACCTGTTACCGGGTAATGCCGGCGTAGGGAGTTGGGTCTACATGACTCTGCAGGATGCACGCACGCCCGAAAACGGTGCCGGTGGCCTTTCCGGCGACGGCGCCGAGCCGACGATCGGCTGGCACAAGGGCTATGTCTCCGGTTCGCGGCCCGACCTTCGGGTCCCGGTCCGGAAGGTGCACCTCACCAACGGCAAGGACGTGACGCTCTACGACACGTCAGGGCCGTACACCGACCCCAATATCGAAACCGACGTCCGACGCGGCCTCGCGCCGCTGCGGGAGAACTGGATCATCGCCCGCGGTGACACCGAGGAGTACGCGGGCCGTCCGCTGCGGCCCGAGGACGACGGCCTCAAGCACACCTCGCCGCGCGGCGGCCTCAAGAACCTCGACGCGGTCTTCCCCGGCCGGCCCCGGCAGCCGCGCCGCGGCCGGGACGGCGCGGCGGTCACCCAGCTCGCGTACGCGCAGCGCGGCGAGATCACCGCGGAGATGGAGTACGTCGCCGTCCGCGAGAACGTCACGCCGGAGTTCGTCCGCGACGAGATCGCGGCCGGCCGTGCGGTGCTGCCGGTCAACATCAACCACCCGGAGATCGAGCCGATGATCATCGGCAAGAACTTCCTGGTGAAGGTGAACGCCAACATCGGCAACTCCGCCGTCACCTCCTCGATCGAGGAGGAGGTGGACAAGATGACCTGGGCTACCAAGTGGGGCGCCGACACGGTCATGGACCTGTCCACCGGCCGCAACATCCACACCACCCGCGAGTGGGTGCTGCGCAACTCCCCCGTCCCCATCGGCACCGTTCCCCTCTACCAGGCACTGGAGAAGGTCGACGGCAAGGCCGAGGAGCTGACCTGGGAGATCTACAAGGACACCGTCATCGAGCAGGCCGAACAGGGCGTCGACTACATGACGGTGCATGCCGGTGTGCTGCTCCGTTACGTGCCCCTCACGGCCCGCCGCAAGACCGGCATCGTCTCGCGCGGCGGATCGATCATGGCCGCCTGGTGCCTGGCGCACCACCAGGAGTCCTTCCTCTACACCCACTTCGAGGAACTCTGCGAGATCCTCGCCTCCTACGACGTCACCTACTCCCTCGGTGACGGCCTGCGTCCCGGCTCCATCGCGGACGCCAACGACGAGGCGCAGTTCGCCGAGCTGCGCACCCTCGGCGAGCTGAACACCATCGCCAAGCGGCACGGCGTCCAGACGATGATCGAAGGCCCGGGACACGTCCCGATGCACAAGATCAAGGAGAACATCGACCTCCAGCAGGAGATCTGCGAAGAGGCGCCGTTCTACACGCTCGGCCCGCTGACCACCGACATCGCGCCTGCCTACGACCACATCACCTCCGGTATCGGCGCCGCGATGATCGCCTGGTGGGGCACCGCGATGCTCTGCTACGTCACGCCCAAGGAGCACCTGGGCCTACCGGACCGCGACGACGTCAAGACCGGCGTCATCACCTACAAGATCGCGGCTCACGCGGCGGACCTCGCCAAGGGCCACCCCGGCGCCCAGGAATGGGACGACGCGCTGTCCGACGCCCGCTTCGAATTCCGCTGGGAGGACCAGTTCAACCTGGCCCTCGACCCGGACACCGCCCGGTCCTTCCACGACCAGACGCTGCCCGCGGAGCCGGCGAAGACGGCCCACTTCTGCTCGATGTGCGGCCCGAAGTTCTGCTCCATGAAGATTAGTAGAAGCATCACAGAGCAATTTGCCCCTGATCTCGCTGTGACCAGCGATGATGAGGTTCAAGCGGGGATGCTCGCCAAGTCGAAGGAGTTCGCGGCATCGGGCAACAGGGTCTACCTGCCTATTGCTGACTGATCTTCTGACGTCTCAGCGTCCCCGGGCATATGTGCTCGGGGACGCCTGAGTGAGGAGGCAGGCCCCTTCTCACCGTGATCGAGAGAACGACGGCGGCCACCGCGCCACGTGCCCGTCTGGCCGGGTCCTTCTGCGGACACTTGGTCCGCTGCGCTGTTACTTCTCGATCGTGATGTCGGCGAAGCTGATGAGGAAGGCGTCGGGGTCGTCGTCCTCGTCGAGGTGGTAACTGGCGCTGGCCCAGGCGTCGGTGAGGCGGATGCGGCGGGAGGCGGGGTTGGCGGGGTCTCCGGCGATGAGGACGACGTCCTGGTGGGTGTCGGTGTTCTCGACGTCCTCGACCCAGGTGGTGGTGGCCGGGTGGCGGACGTCGCCGCGGGTGAGGACCACGTTGCCCCACAGGGGTACGGGGGCGTTGGGGTTGGAGGTGAGGAAGGCGTCGATATCGAGGTCGTTGTTGATGAGGGTGAGCTTGGTGACGGAGTCGAGCGCTTCGGCGTGGTTGTTGCCGAGGTCGAGGTGGTATGCGGTCATGTTGGGGTCTCCTGGTGGCGTCGGCGGGTCAGTACAGCTCGGGGGAGGTACGGACGGGCATCCGCATTTTGAAGACCTTGCCGTCGCTCAGGAAGAAGATGACGCGGGCGTTGTCGCCCGGGGTGATCAGGTGAGTCGGCTTCTGGAACATGATGTGGTACTTGCCCGGTACGAGCGCGAACTCGCCCTTGGCGGGGATGGTGAACTTGTCGACCTTGACCATCTTCGAGCTCTCGCTGTCGACGACGGTCTGATAGATCGAGATGTCCTTGTAGTCGGGGCTCTTGATCTTGGTGACGTCGAAGCTCTGGTCGGAGGAGTTCTTCAGGGTGACGTAGCCGGCGGCGGGTAGAGCGTTCGGCAGCCAGCGGACCCAGTAGCTCTTCTCCGCAGGTGTGATGTCGGTGGATTTCGGCGTCATTGATGTGCTCCCTTTCGTGGGGTCCCTCGACCCCACCCGGTGAACACGCTATGCATTCGCCCGATCACGCAATAGGTTGTGCGCGGAAGATCATCCGATCCGGTGGCGAGCCCCTGCACCTACCGCAGGAATCGCCTTCAGAGACGTCCCAGCCCACCGACCGGCCAGGCAAGCTAGGCCGATCTCGTTGAACTGATGGATCACATGCCGCAGCGATTCCTCGTTCGCCCGCATAGTTGGGCGATCCCCGGACTCAGCCTCCGCCGATCGCGGCCAGCGGCCCTTACGCTCACCCGCATCCGAGCGGTCCTGGCGCCATGCACCGCCAACCCGGCAAACGTTGCCGGTCAAAGCACTATGGCGTCAGCCTCGTGCGTGCTCAAGGTTGACGTCAGACCGTCAGCCCAAGGACTTGTCGATGGCCTCGAAGATGTCGGAGTCGGTTTCCTTCTGCCAGTCCGGCAGCTCGGGCCAGTCGGCGACGTAGCCGGGCTTCGGGTCCTCGAAGTGCTTGAACATTTGGGCTGTCCAGCACGTCGCGACGAACCGGCCCTTTTGCTCGCGTGTCAGTCTCGACGCGTGGCCCGCGCTCACTTCGAGAAACTGTCGGACCTGCTCGTATACGGCAGCCGCAGCCTGGCGTTCCCAGTCGGGGGTGTCCTCCCAGGGAGTGACATAGCCGGCCTTCGGCTCGCCGGGGAAGTGCTCGCGTACGCCAGCGATCCACGTTTCCCGGAACAGCCGGGCGCCCTCGGTCTGTGACATGTTCTACCCCTCTCCTCGCACAGTGCTCAGTGCGTCGATCTCGGCTCCCAGCTCGGCCACGCGCCCATCGCGGACCAAGGGGCCAAATTCGGCTCGCAGGTCCCGGAGTCTACGGGCGACGTAGCCGGAGGAAGATTCCCTGGCGAGTTGTACGGCCTGGCCGCCGAACGTGACTACTTGCTCAAGGTCACGCCGCTTTGCTCCGATCGCAGCGAGGTCGGTAAGCACGGCGCCTCGGCGTCGGAACGACTGGCCTTCAGCGAGGGCTTCTTGCTTAAGGGCGCTCTGCAGAGCCTTCTCGGCGAGGTCGAGCCGTCCAAGCTGCACGTAGCGCGCCCCGCGGTCCTCTGCTAGCCGCGATCCGTCAAAGCGCAACCACCCGCCGTTGTGGCCTGGGCCAGCAAGCTCCTGCACCTTGTCTGCTTCGTCTAGAGCGCGTTCGCAGCCATTCAAGTCGCCAAGGCCGGCATGGGCCACGGCCTGTACAGAGGCGACCCAGTGGCGTGTCGACAGGGAGCTATCGCCGCGCTTGGCGACCCTCTCGGCGGCCGACAGAATTCCGGCGGCTTCTCTATACCGGTGCTCGTACACATCGACGTATGCATGCCGGACGAGTGCGCATGCCCAGAGGTCGAACGACCCTGAGTCTTTGCTAGCTGATGCGGCGAGTGTGTAGGACGCTGCTGCGTCTGCGTAGCGGTTGTTGTCGAAGGCCAGTTCTCCGGCTAGCTGGAAGAGGTCGCCGGCAGCTCCGCAGAGAACCTGGACCTCTGAGGGTGAGCGTCCATGCATCGACTCGTTGAGGGCTGCCAACTGCTCACGAACGATGGGGTACACAGACCTCTTTGCGCGAGCGAGCTGGTAGACCTGCCAGAGGTGGCTGTTCATGCGCAGGAAGTCAGTGGAGGCGCCTCGGCGCACTGCCTCGCTGTTCGCGTCGGCTTCGTCATCGGGTAGCGCGGCAAGAGCACCGGTTATGGCAATCGCACGCAGGAATTCGCGTCGGATCATGTCGTCGGTGTCCCCTGAACCGTTGTGAGCCCTTGGCGCCGACCCTGCGGGCTCCTGGGGGGTGGCTTGTGGCTGGGCCACCAGGGCGTCAAGTTCGGCGAGGTCGACTTGCAGTATCTCGGCCAGCTTCGGTCGTAACGGCGGCTGAGGTGCGGTCTTTCCGTTCTCCCAGCGGCCGACCGTCGTGCGGTCAACGCCGAGGGCATGCGCAAACGACTCCTGACTGTAGCCCAGGACTTTTCGCCGTTCAGCAAGACCCATGCTGGGCCCCTTCCCGCTTTCATCGCCTGCTAGGCGGGGGTGCACCACGGTGCATCTGATGTGCATCAAGACTGCCTCATGGATGCTGTGGAGAGCTCCAACTCATCGCGGTTCCCTTGACGGTGTCAGCTACATGGGACTGGTCGACGCCATCAAGGGGTGCAGCCATGGGAACGCAGAGCCTGGGATCGAGTGAGCGTGAGCAAGCCCCGGTTCGCTTGGACAACCTCCTCAAGGAAGCTACCGAGCGCTCGGCAAATGTTGATGAGGTCAAGACCGCCATCGTCCGGGCGCTCCCCGAGTTTTCGGCGTTGCCTCCGTACGCAGAGCTGTGTGAGTTGCATCAGGTACTGCTGAAGCACATTGAGGTGCTGAGGCCGCTGGCGGCGGCTCGGATTGACGGTCTGAACCATGGCACGGCGGCGTGGTACGGGAAGCGGGCCAAGCTGGACTCGGTTCCGTACGAGGTGTGTCGGGGGCTGGGCTCTGGGTTGCAGTCGGCCGCGTCGCAGGTGCAGCGTCTCGGCTACACCTTGCGGTTCCTCCTGGAGAACTCCGGTGCTCAGGGGGCGGACGGATGAGCGGCCGGCATGCGCTTCCGAAGCCGACAGTTGACGGTGTGCTGTCCGTTGTCTGGGGTCTCGGCTCCCTCGCTACCTTCGGCCTGCTGGGCGTGCAGATCGCAGACACATCCGTCCAGGCCGCCCCTGTCCCTGTCTCTCAGCCGGGCGCGGAGCCGTTCGAAACGCAGTCGGACGGTATCGGGCCCAGTGGGGAGGTCCGCTGATGCGCTGGGACTGGACGGTGCCCCGTCAGAGTGTCCGCGCGGTGCTGGATCCCACTCGGCCGTTGGATGGGCGCCTACGGGCAAAGCTGCGGGCCCATGCGGCGGTGCTGGTGCCGATCGTGAGGGCTCGTCCTTGTGCCTGCGCTTGTGAGGGTGTGGCCCTGGCCGTGAAGGAGCTCACCGAAGCTCTGTACGGCTATACCGACTTGCCCATGGTGGCGATGGCTCAGAACGTGCGCATCCTGCTGGATGCGGTGGACCCGGACGGAGGTGTGCCGTGATCGGCCGTCATCACTGGTCACAGGGCCCTACCTCGACACATGGCGCTTGGGCGTCTCTCCACTGAGGACTCCGCAGCATCCTCTAGCCCCCGGCGGCCGGGCGGTGAACCCTCCCTTCTCCCGCCCGGCCGCCGGGTCACCAAACTCCGCTGTCCGCCCTCTGGCATCCCGCGCTCGTAGGGGCAGGTCGGCGGCCACGGTGTCTGCCCGAACGCCCTGGCAATCGGCCGGGCAGGCAATGCGCCGGTCCCTCACCCCCGAGAGGGGCCGGCGCCCCACCCGACTCCCTTTGGCCTGATCGAAAGGAACGCGGCATGACCATAGCCACGCCGCCCAAGGCGTTGAGCATCGCTGAGTGGTCCCGGACCAGCCGTGACGTACGGGTGGGGGCTTGATGGTGAGGCCGAATGTTCCGGTCGACTTCCTGCCGCTGGCGCGGGGGTTCACTGCCGGTGAGGTCGAGGCGGCGACATCCCTGGTGTGCCGGACCGCGCGGGACCGCAGCGATTGCCTCGACTTGCTTGACGCCTTGGGACTGCTGCGCTCGGCGCTGGAGGGCCTGCATGAGGAGGGGAGATTTGCCGGTGGGCAGAACGAGGAACAAGGGAGCGCGGATGGCGAGGGAGAGGCAAGTGGCTGAGTGCCCCATTCGTAAGCCGTCGATGGTGCCGTATGTCGCTTCATGGTCTGGTGAAGTGGCGGGATTCGAAGATGAGTTGGTGGTTCAGCTTGGGCGAGGTGAGCCAAGGCTGGGCTACAGGAATGAGTGTCCGGAAGACCGTGCCGGCAGCGGTGACGTGTTGTGGGGGCGGATCGAGGAGGCACGCGGTGTGGGCCGGCCGCAGTTCGACAGCATGCATCCGGGGCGCCAGTACATCGCCATGTATGCGATGAAGTGCCAGGTGTGTGGGGGCCCGGCGTCCAAGAACAAGGACGGTTGGTTGTTCCTGGACTGGCGTAAGCCCCAGGACCCGCCGACCTGGCCGGAGCGATCCTTGACGGCCATGCCGCCGTTGTGCGATGCCCATGTCCGCTTGTCCATGGAGGAATGCCCGCACCTCAGGAGCACGGAGGTCCTCGTGCTCAGGGTGTGGACGCCTCGCCTGTGGGGCGTCTCCGGCACGCCCTACACGCTGACCGCCGACGGTTGGAGGACGCACGAGCATGATTCGCTCTTGCCCTTCGGTGACCCGAATCTCCGAGGGTTGCTTGCCTCGCGCCTCTACCGCGAACTGCGCAACGTGACCGTTGTCGGCGGTGGACTTGCTGACTGATCCGGCCTCGCCGGAGATGCCGGCCTGACGACAACTGAGACCGGACCGCCCCCTGAGCCTGGAAGCACGCGGGCGGTCCGGTCGGAGAGTTCCTCTTCAGAACCCTGGTGCCGATGGTACCGGGGCTGTTGTCGTGCGCACGTTCGGGCGGCTTCGCCTCTGTTGGGTGGCGAGAGGGAGTGGTGAGGCTGTTCGGACTGGTGAGGCGGCGGGGTGGACGGGCGGTAGGGGTTGGTGGGTTGTTCCGCCTGAGCCACGGAAAGTCAGCCACGATGCGCTCGCGCTGTGGGAAGCACCCGTCACGTGTGCCACGCACGCCCGATCCGGCCTGCGCCACGCTGCTCTGTTTTGGATTGGCCCGGGAACTGCGGGGCATCACCGCGGATTCGGCGCGGCCTGGTTGCTGGTCGCGTGCGCCTGGTCGTGGTGCCTGCGTGGATCGCGTCGTGGTGTCGGCCTGGTGGTGCTGCTTCGGGCTGGTCGGGTTGCTTCGCGGGGTCTGTCGGAATGCTCGCTGTCCTTGCGCGCTGAGCTGCCGGGGGCTGCCGGAGCGGGGCGGTAGACAGGAGCGTCGGCGGCCTTCGGCCGCCAGCGCGCGCGGCCCGCGTAGCGGGCCGCCTTGATCCAGTAAAGAAACTTTGAACAGCTCGGCTGCCGCTCCTCCTTGGCCGCTTCTGCGAAGCGTTCCGTCGCTGCTACCTCGCCCATGCCGCCAGCACCCCTGATTGCCCTGGATTGAGCTGATTCATGCGGGTCTGTCTGGCAGATCGTCAAAATCTATCCACAGGCATTCCGGAAGAGAGTTCCTACATGCCGACTTCCAGCGAGCGCGGTTCGAGTTGTCCGCGACTCCCTGCACAAGATGCGTGTGCTCCCGGCCGGTTGCCGCACGGGTTGTGCGCTGCGCGCTGCCCGTTCCGGGCTCCGCTCCTCGCTCTGCCGGCCGCCGAAACGTTGTCCACAGATGGAGGTGTCCGCCTTCCGTGAAGGGATTGCCCGCAGCGGTGTTCGTGCCAAGGAAGACGGAATCGAGGGAGGGTGATCCAGGTCACTTTTTCGGGGCGGTGTCACATCCGGCGCTTTTTCGATCCCCTTTCTCTGTATGTAGCCCCGGAGAACTGCGCGGGAAGCGGCGCAACATAGCCGACGATCACCGGCTGGCCCAACCGGCGAATCTCCGGACCATGAATCTCGCTTCGGACGACACCTCGAACGGAGAGGACTAGCTGCTGTGACTTGCGCCACACATGTCACATGGGGCCTGTTTTCCGCACTTGGTCCTAGTGAGGACAAAGAAGGGAGCGGCGAGTGCGGCCGATGGCTTGGCCTTACGAGGAGGTGTCCGACAGCGGTGATGTGCTGGTCAGAGAGGGGCCGGAGCGGCGCGGGATGCCGGACTGGGGAAATCCGGGACCGGTTGGTGTGGTGAGGATCGGCCGGGGTGCCTGCTCGCGTGTGGGCCCGAGGAAGTGGAGGAGTGCGCCATGTACGCGGGGAGCGGTGCGTGCAGAAGGGTTCCGCCGTGCGGGACATGGGTGCGGATTGCTTCCCGCATGACGGGTTTCCGCAAGGGTGCCGGCCGCTGGGCGGGAAATGCCGCTGGGGCTGTTGTGCGCGGCCTGCAAGGTGGTGCCAGATGCGAGGCCGAGCGCCGGTGTGTGGTGAGCGGGACTGTGCTTACCAGGGCTTCCGGGGGCTTACCACGGCGCTTACCAGGGCGGTTGTGCCGTTTCCGTTACCTCACAGGGCGGATTCGGTGAGCGGGGCGGTAAGGGCATGGGCGCTAACTGGGGTGGAGACGAAATGACAGGCGAGACGGGGATGTGCGCGGTGAACGAGACGGATCTGAAGCTGCTGGCCGAGATAGCCCAGACGGCTGCGCAGTTGAATCGGGAGATGACGCAGGTGCGGGAGCGTGCCGGTCGGGTCAGCGAGCGTCTTTCCGCTCTAGCTGATCGACCTTGTCCTCAAGAGTCGCGACGTGCTGCTTGAGAGCTGCGACTTCCGCTGCCACCTGGTTCAACTGCTCCAAGGTCTGCGCCAGGGCGTCGGTCACGGGAGAGGAGGCCGCCTCATTGCCGGAGGCGGCCTGCTCCTTGGCTGCGCTGTACCAGGCGGGCGCGGTGTGCTCGATCTTGAACTCGCCGGTTTGGTCCGTGCCGGGGGCGCTGACGTAGGTGCCGCGATTGGGGACGGAGTAGACCAGCCCCTCATCCCGCAGCACCCGTAGCGCGCTGTGGACGGTGGCGTTCGCGATGCCGAGTTCCGTGCGCAGCTCCCGTGAGGAGGGGAGCCGGTCACCAGGCTTCAGCTTCCCTTCCTGGATCTGCTTGCGCAGCTTGCCGGCCGCCAGCTGGTACGGCGGCAACGGGTGGTCTGTCGGCATGCTCATACCGCGAGAGTAGCCCGCTCTAGACCGGTCTGGACAGCCTGCAGTACTCCGGGACCGCCGCGCCTGCCGTGATCCAGCCACGGCAAGCGGCCGCGCTTCCCTCCCACCCTCGGCCCCACCATCCACCGCCCGAACGGGCACCCTCAGATAAAAAGTGCTCTGGATCGCTCTGATTCGTTCTTGACTGCTCTAGAGCGTTCGAGGTGCTACTTGTGTCACGCCAGCCGCACGGTGCGGCCGGCGAACGAAAGGGAGAAACAGATGGCTCGCACGAGCATCCGCGTCGGACTGCTGCCCGAGACCCAGCTCATGGCTGGTGCTCTGCCGGTGGCGAAGTGGACGGACCAGGAGAAGGGCGAGCGCGCCGTTGACCGTGAGACCGGCTCCCCGCTGTACACGGTGATGATCTTCCTGATGGAGGGTGAGCGCGCTGAGGCGCTGAAGGTCACCGTTCCGCAGTCGGGTCTGCCCGACGGTCTCAAGCCCGGTATGCCGGTCAAGACCGTGGACCTGGTCGCCAACCCCTGGGCCAACCTGTTCAACGGTCAGGTGTCCTCGGGCGTGGCCTACCGCGCCGCCGCTCTGGTGCTGGATCAGGCGCCGGAGCCGGGCGAGTGAGGGACTTCATTCCGGGCTGGGATCGGGCTTATCCGGTCCCAGCCCCCACCCCCGACCCCCGTTTCAGTGAAGAGCTGATCAACCAGGTAGCTGCCTTGCTGGTCGCCCATGGCTACCCGTCGCTGTCCCACGTCTTCGAGTGGGGCGAGCTTGAAATGGCCCTGTGGGGCTTCCTCTACGAAGAACGGAAGTAGCCATGACAGTGAACGAACTCGCCACCTACGCCCCGGTGGTGGCGGTGCTGGTGCTGACCGTCTTCACGGTCATAGCCGCCGTGTGGCTGGGCCGCTACATCGCAGCCGACAGCATGATGCGGGCCAGCATGCGTCAGGCGATCCGTGTGCGGCGGAGCTGGAAGCGCTTCGCGCAGATGGCCGGACTGTCCGTCACGGACAAGATGCCCACCGCTCTGGCCGCCTTTACCGCCGACGCCGACAAGCCGCCCAAGCCGCGGGTGCTCACTCCGGCATTGAAGGTCAAGCCGGACCGGTTCGGGGTCGTGGCGCGGGCGAACTGCCTGCCCAAGGTCAGCCTGGAGCAGTTCCAAAAGGCCGCGCCGTTCCTCGCTGATGCCTGGCGCTGCGTGCGTGTCTCTGTCTTGCCGGACGGGCCTGGGCAGGTCGTCATCCGTGGCGTACGTGTCGATCCGTTGACCACCCCAACCGAGCATGTCCCTACCGGTGAGGTGCCGGAGGAACTGGCGACGTGGCATCTAGGGGTGGATGAGTACGCCCAGCCGGTGACGGTGGCGCTGAGCAATGTGCCCGGGGTGACGGTGGCCGGCCTGCCCGGCTACGGCAAGACCTCGCTGATCAACCGGTTCATCTGCGACTGCGCACCCGCGCCGCAGATCCAGTTCGCGGTAGCGGACGGCAAGGTATCGGCCGCCTATGAGGGCGACTACGCCGATCTGATGCACCGGCTGTTCGACTTCGTTGGCGACGACTTGGAAGCGGCTAACGAGCTGTTCAAGCGGCTTGTGCAGCTGCGCCGCGACCGCTCGGCCAGTATCAAGGCAGTCCTGGGCGTGAAGAACATGTGGCAGGTCGGCCCCTCGGCGAACTGGCCGCTCACGGTGCTGATCATCGATGAGGCGCACACCTACTTCCGTGACTACAAGGGCGGCGACGCCGAGACCAAGAAGCTGGCCGGCCTGGCTGCGGAGAACGCCCGGCTCGTGGAGGACCTGGTCAAGAAGGGTCGCAGCGTCGGCATCGTGGTCATCCTCGCCACCCAGAAGAGCACCGGAGACGCGATCCCGACGTTCATTCGGGACGTGTGCCCGGTGGGCCTGAGCTTCGCCCAGAAGACCGCCGAAGCCTCCGTTGCCGCCCTGGGCGACGACATCCGCAACTGGCCCGACGCCAACCCGGTCAACCTGCAAGACCCCGCCTACGTCGGCGTCGCCTCCATGGCCTTGCAGGGACGCCCCGGCTTCACCCGCCTGCGCACTCCGCTCGTGGACGACGCACACGCCGCGTCGATCGCAACCAACACCGCCCACCTGACCCGTAACCCGGCAGACCTCCTGAACGCACAGCTCCCCGGCAGCGCAATCAAGAGGGCCATGCTCACCAAGACCCCCTGATCGGACAGCACTTGGAAGGAGGTGAACCCTGATGTCTGAGGACCGGATCACCCAGCGCACCGTGACCGTGATTATGGCCGTCATCGCTGCCCTGGCGTTCGTCTTCTCCTTCGGCAACGTCTGGTCCCTGGCCCTGCGCCTGGGCGTCCCCCGCCCCGTCGCACCGCTGATCGCCCCCATGGTGGATCTGTCGGTGGTCGGTCTCCTGGTCGCCCTGCGCTACCTCTCCCTGCGCGGCATCCAGGCCGAACAGATGAAATCCGCCTCCCGGCTGATGCACCTGTCCGGACTGCTGACCCTGGCCCTCAACATCGCCGAACCCCTCATCGCCCACCACTGGGGCCGCGCCGCTGTGGACGCGGTAGCACCCCTGCTCCTCCTCGGCTGGGGAGCAGTCGGTCCCCAGCTCCTGCGCCACTTCCACACCGTGACACAGCCGGCCCCGGCCCCGGCTTCCGCCGCCACCACCCCGGCCCCGGCCCCGGTTAGCGAACCGGCTCCGGCTCCGGAACCTGCGGACATGGCTCCGGCCCCTGTGCCCGAGCCGACTCCCGCCCCGGCCCCGGCCCCGGCTCCGGTCGTGGCTGCGGCAAGAGCGGTAGAGGACCCTGTGGCTTCGGCTCCGGTGCCTGCTCCGCTGCTGGAGGAAGCGCGCAAGATCGCGGCATCCCACCAGGCCGAGCACAGCGAGCCCATCACGGCCGCCCAGCTCAAAGCCCGACTCGGCGTTGGCCTCCCGCTGGCCGCCGCTGCACACCAGGCGCTGACCGCCTGACCCTCTGCCGGCCTCCCGGCAACTTCCCCCGCCCTGCCCTACCGGGCTCGGTTCGCCATGCCCCGAGCAGCACCACACCCCTGTCCGGTGCTGCTCGGGGCCCCCTTCCCAAAGGAAAGGACAGCCCCATGCCCCGCATGCTCGACCTGCGCCACGTGAAGAGCCTCGCCGTGCGGGACCTGATCGAACTGGCCAACCTCGACGACTTCGACCGCGTCACCGAACAGGTGGACCGCGTTGCCGGATGCACCCGGCCCGTCAACCTCGTCGGCCACACCACCACCCTTGATGCCGCCACCCGTACCGTCCTGCGCTCCTACAGCACCGCTGATGAACCGACCGGCCGCCTCCTGACCACCTGCGGCAACCGCCGCGCCTCGCGCTGCCCGTCCTGCTCCCGCGTCTACGCCGCCGACACCTACCACCTGATCAAAGCCGGCCTTTCCGGCGGCAAGACCGTCCCTGAAACCGTCCGCACCCACCCCCGCGTCTTCGCCACCCTCACCGCCCCCTCCTTCGGCCCCGTCCACAACATCCGCGCCAACAAGCCCCGCTGCGCATGCGGCACCCAACACGACAAAGACGCACCGGAGTTGGGCACGCCCCTGCGCCCGTCCAGCTACGACTACACGGGCGCCGTGCTCTGGAACGCCCACGCAGGTGCCCTGTGGGCACGGACCACCACCTACATCCGCCGCGCCCTGGCCGCCTACCTCAACATGACGCAAAAGGCCCTGAACGCCGCCTTGCGTATCTCCTTCGCCAAGGTCGCCGAATACCAACAGCGCGGCCTCGTCCACTTCCACGCTGTGATCCGCCTTGACGGCCCCGAAGGCAGCACCGAGCCCCCGCCCCCTTGGGCCACCATCGACGCCCTCAAGGCTGCGATCGAGAACGCCACAGTCACCAATGCAGCCGATGAGACCGCCAACAAGGACACGCGCGCCCGTCTCACCGTGGCTTCCGACCACACTGGAGACCGCGAAATCCGCTGGGGTGACCGCCTCGATGTCCGCGAGATCACTGCACTTGGGGACGGCGAACTCACTGACAAGGCCGTCGCGGGCTACGTCGCCAAGTACGCCACCAAAAGCGCCGAAGACTCCGGCACCGTAGACCGCTCCCTCATCTGCGCCCCCTGCGGCGGACGTGGCTACCGGGGCCCCGACGGATTGCCGGACCTGTGCGCCGACTGCGACGGCACCGGACAGGCCGAACCCCTCCCGAACCTCCGCGTACAGCGCCACGTCCGCCAGATGATCCGCACCGCCTGGGCACTCGGACACCTCCCAGAATTCGCGGACCTCAAGCTCTGGAAATGGGCGCACATGCTCGGATTCCGCGGCCACTTCTCCACCAAATCCCGCCGCTACTCCACCACCCTCGGCGCCCTACGCGACGTACGAAAAGCCTGGCGCACCGCACAAGCCCACACCGAGGCCGGCCAAGACCAGCCCGAGGGAAGCACCACTCTCCTCACCGAATCCTCCTGGGCCTACCTCACCTCCGGCTACCGCCCCGGCGAAGAACTCCTGGCAGCCCAGACACGCCACGACATCCACCAAGCCCGACAAGCCGCCGACCGCACCAAGACTGAAGGAGAGCTGTGGCAGTGACTAGCACGACCGAAACCCGCACGCCTTCGATGACGTGCGATGAAGCCGCTGTGGACGCCTGGATTGAACGCTGCCTGCGCGATGCTCCACCACTCGGTGACGCTCAGCTTCGCCGCATGGGGGAAATCCTTGGCGTGGTCCTTACTCGGAAGACCGCCACACTGGCCTGAGCTGGTCAACGTCGAACGGCTTCCGGCCCTTGCCGCTAGGCGTAGCAATGATCGCGTGCAGCACGCCCTTGATCATTTCTCGCTTCTGGGTGAGTGTCTTCCCGTTCCACTCCACGTCAACATCGACTGTCGCGGCTTCGGCTGCGGCCACCGTGGCGAGGTGCTTTGCATGGTCGGCTCGCAACTCCTTCACCATCGAATCAAGGGCGGGGAGGTTGCGGAAGAACGTCTCATCATCGATCTGTCCGGACTGCCAACGCTGCTCAAGGGCGTTCCGCCTCGCCGTGGCGGCGTTCAACTCTTCACCCCGAGTCCAGTCGGGTACCTCCTGAGCGGCGGCGGCGGCGTCCTGCTTGAGCTTGGCCCGGACTAGTTTCTCTGTGTGCTTGTCGGTCTCATCGCCACGCTTGTACGTCTTGTTGCAACCGCCGTCCACAGTCTTCTTGCACATGTATGCGTGCTTGTAGCTCAGCCAGTCGTTGGCCTTGATGCCGATCATCTTGTTGTTGCAGATGACTCCGTCATCGCTCACGCTGCCGCATCGCAGAATCCCGGTGAGCAGGTACTTGTGAACAAGACCGCCACGCGGCTGACCGCTGCCCCGGCCTCGCTTCCGGATGGTCGCAACGACGGCGAACCACTCCTTGGGGGTGATGATCGGTGCCCATTCGCCCACGATGGGCTGCCCGTCCTCATCACGAACCAGCTCGTCCTTGATCGCGCGATACGCGCAGAGCCGCGGGTTGAGTAGCACCTGTTTCACAGTCTGGTACTGAAACAGGTTGCCCCTGCTGGTGATGAACTTGGCTTCCTTCCAGCGTGTGGTGATCTCGCTGATGGAAGCGCCGGCCAGGAGGTCGCGCACGGCATCGCGGATCGCCTCCGCCTCGTCCGGGCGAAGGCTGATCTTGTCGTCGTCCCAGCCGAACGGGCGCCATGCCGCTACCGACTGCCCGCGAATCGCGCGGTTGTGGTGGCTGGTCCGGCTGCGCCGTTGCTTTTTCCGGGTCTCGGCGAGGGACATGGCGACGCCCACCAAGCCCTTGACCTCGAACCCCTCGGCGTAGAGGTCCTGGGGCCCGTTGGAGTCGAAATAGACGCGGTCGGGGTGCGATGTGAAGGCACGGAGATACCGTTCCCAGTCGCCGGGCCTCCGGTACAAGCGGTCATCGTTGATCGCCATGACACCGTGGACGGGGTAGCCCTCCGGGGTCCGGCCCGCCGTCAGATCTACGAGCATCTGCTCGAAGTCGTCGCGGACGACTTCTTCTTTGCTCGCGCTCTTGTCGTTGTCCGTGTACCGGTACACGACGAGCCAATCAAATGCCTTGGCCTTGGCACTCAGCTCACGGTGCTGATCTTCGATGCCGTGCGCGTCCTTGGCTCGTCCGTCGAAGGAGATGCGCGCGTAGCAGACGACGCACTTCATGGCTGGGTTGGCTGCCAGCATGGCCTGGACGTCCGCCACGGTTGGTAGGTCGGCTGGCGTACCTCGCAGCCTGGTAACTACCTCGTCCCTTGCGGCCATTGATCCCCCTCGCGTCGCTGCCCCTGTCTCGTCGGGCAATCTAGCATGTGGGTATTTTGTTGAAGTTCTGCTCGATGAAGATCTCCCAGGACATCCGCCGCGAACACGGTGGCGACCTGGCGATCGACCCGGAGGCCGGGATGGCCGAGAAGTCCAAGGAGTTCGCGGCGGCGGGCAATCGCGTCTACCTGCCGCTCGCGGACTGATCGCCGGGATCTGACCGACTCACACCGAGGGGCCCTGATGGAGTCGGGGCCCCTCGGGGTTTGCAACGGTCGTGGGTGCGCTGCGGCGGGGGCAGCTCCGCGCGGAGGGAGACACGACGCGACGCCAGGCAATCGTGTTGCCCACGAGGCCCGAAGTAACGAAAGAGGCAAGGCTGCCCCGTACTTGATCACTCTGTCTAACCTCCCAGGCATGGGAGGAATCGACTTGGCCAACGGAGTGGTCGGCGCCGTCTTGGGCATGGTGTTCGCAACTCTGTTCCAACAGCCCCTGCAAGATGCCTGGTTCAAGGTTCGCAGGCGCTCGTCGAGTGCGGTTCGGAGCCTTCGGTTTCGAGAGGAGCCCAGCCGCGCGTGGACGACCTTCTCGCTGGGGCCGCTCCACACCTCGGCCTTGATTGTGGAGGGGGACGGCGAGTCCACGATCGTTGGCGAGGCTATGCACATCCAGGTGCTGGACGATGAGATAGCGCTGCCCTCCGAGATGGCCGGCTGGCGTGACGAGATCGAGGCCGAGAGCACACAGCTCCGGGCAGAGGGCCGGACGCCGGTGTGGAACGGCTCTCGTTATGCCGTCGAGTCCTTCGACGTCTCCAGGACTGCCCTCGACGAACAGCCGGAAGTCCACTTGCGGCTGCGCCCGACGGATTACTACACGTTCCTCGCGGCCCAGCAGCTCGACCGCCGACTGCCCGATGGCACCACACCGCGGTCCCGCTACCTCGATCCGGACAAGCCGCTCATGGCGCCGGCCTTCCTGCAGTGCAGCTTCGCGGTCAACGTTGCCGTGGTGACAGCCGATGACATGGTGGTTGTCAGTCAGCGAAGCGATCGCGTGCGTATGGCACCCGGAGTATGGAACTCCTCCGTGAATGAGGGGCTGTCCCGGCACATCGACTCATCCGGCAGGAACGCACCGGACCTGTACGCGGTTGCACGCCGTGGCATGCGGGAGGAGCTGTCGCTGGAGCCGCACGAGTACTCCCTGGCCCTCTTGGCCTTCGTGCTGGATGTCGACAGACGCCACTGGAGTGCCCACTTCTCCGCGAAGTTGCATGACCTGTCCCGCGACGGACTTCAGGCACGCATGAGCAGAGGCGTCGCCGACAGATGGGAGCACCAAACGGTCGACTACGTTCCGTTTCGCTCTGCGGAGGTGGCCAAGTATCTGCTGCGTCCGGACCGAATCCACCGGTGGGCTCCACTGGCCCCGGCGCTGTTTCACCTGGCGCTGGTTCACACCCACGGGCGTGCCTCGGTGGAACGAGCAGAGGCACAAGCTGTTCGGCGTCTTTGAGGATGGCCTGGCGCCCTCACCCGCCAAGGGCGATACGAGACGAACGAGCGCCGCACCGGAGGCTTCCGCTTCCGTGGCGGCGCTGGCTCGTGGCTGCCTACGGCGCGTTCCGAAGGGCGTTGAGCACGGTGTCCTCGGCGGAGTGGAACTCCGGATAGACCTTCTCCGGGTCGGTGTGGAGCCGGTAGCTCCAGACAGCGGCGTAGATCCCGAGCGTGACGAGGGACAGGAGGAGGTGCAGACCGAAGCTGCGATTCAGCGCCGGTACGGGTTCGAAGGTGATCGGATACCGCACGATTCCGAGCTTCTTCCAGATGACGCTGAGTTTGTCGTCGACATCCTGCTCGGTGAGCTGGATCTGCCACCAGAAACGCATCAGCCGGTAGGTCGCGATGAACCCGTAGACGCCGAGTGTGATCAAGCTCAGGAAGAGCGACAGTCCCGCCCTCAGCGGTTGGTGCTCGTCCGCGAAGCGCGCTTTGACGAAGTGCTCCAGATCGTGCAGGTCATCGTGCGTGGCATCGGACATGCCGCGCTCCTCGGCGTACTGCTTCGACGAATCGATGACGGCGCCGTAGTAGTGAAGGCGACGGTCTCTGAAGAGGTCCGAGCGCTCCAGCCGGCGGTAGAAGATCACGAGGGGGTAGATGCCCAGAGTGATCCACGACAGGAGGAAGAAGTAGATGGCCCAGCCGACAAAGATCTGGTCGGTGGCGCGCCTCTCGTGCACGTAGCGGTCCACTTGCTGAACGGATTGCACCTGCTGAACGGATTCCGCTTGCTGAACGGAATCCGCTAGCTGCGCTGATGGAGCGGGCTGCACTCGTTGAGCTTGTCGCACTGACTGCGCTGCATGCGCTGCTTTTTGCATGGGGACCCCCAGTCGACCCCGAAGAATTCCGGGTGCGATCTTCTTCACGGGAGACGCGGCGGATCACGCCGACGGCGGCCAATGCCGTCGATCACACCTTGCCTCTCCAGCGTAGGCCCGAATTGACATTAAAGCGCCGTATGTTGCCCGTCAGTTGGAGGTTTGGCGGTCAAGTTCCCTTTGGCCCGCTGTGTGGGAAAATGGGCATGCGTGCCACCGCAGTTGTGTCCAGGGAATGCGGCCACCGCTGTGACGTCGCCACGGCGGAGAACGGGCAGATCGTCAGCCACCGCCGCTACTTCGATCAGGACGAATTCCTGAGGAAGTTGGGCCTGCTGCCCAGGGCGGTCGGGCGTATTGCGTCCCCGTGCCCGGTCGTTCACTCGGGGGCGTGGTCGGAGCCGCCGTATTCGGGGCTGGTGAAGCCCGGGCT
The DNA here is from genome assembly GCF_044328065.1 of Streptomyces sp. NPDC017993. Lineage (NCBI taxonomy): Bacteria > Bacillati > Actinomycetota > Actinomycetes > Kitasatosporales > Streptomycetaceae > Streptomyces > Streptomyces sp. NPDC017993. Next base: position 178,830 of record NZ_JBIRGO010000002.1, on the reverse strand, counting down.
GGAGTGGCGGGGGCGAGAGGCCGAGCCGTTGTCGGGGCTGGTGAAGTCGGGGCGGGAGTAGCCCAGGGTGGGGATGCGGCTCTTGGGCTCGGAGTGGGGCCGGGGGACGTAATGGGCGGGGTCGCGGTCCGGTCCGCCCGGTGCGGTGTCGGTGAGTGCCTCGCGGAGGAACGGCAGCAGGCCGCGCTCCAGGAGGACGCGCCGCCACTCGTCGTGTGCGCGGTGGAGTTCTTCGTCCGCGCCCTCTCTCGCGTCCTGCGCGGACGAGGAACCGTTGCGCAGGGCCGTGACGACGAGGCATCCCATGGCGACCAGGGCGCCCGCGGCGGTGAGCGCCGCGAAGATCCAGCCGACGCTGATCAGTGGCCGCGCCGCGGCCGGGTCCGGGCCGAAGGCGCGCAGGACGTAGCCGATGAGGAGGAAGAGGATGGCGGCGATACCGGCGAGGACCGGTGCGAGGACGGCGACCATGGCGGCCAGTCCCGCGCCGGCCGTTTCGGGGGCCTCGATCACGGCCGTGGCCGGAACGTGCTCCTGCCCGGACGCCGCGTCGTCCTCCTCCCGGTCGTCCGCCGCGACAGTCGGCGCTGTGGACGGGGCCGCCCGCAATGCGGTGCGGAGTTCCACATAGCGCTGGTATTCGGCCGTCGCGCAGGCGGCGATGGCGCTCGTGGCGCTCAGGGCCATCGTGCGCAGCTGTTCGGTGTTGAGGGCGTCGGCCGCGCCGGAAGCGAGGTGGTCCGGGCGGTATTCGGCGGTACGCAGTGCGTCATCAAGGATCCGCGCGAATTCCTCGCGGTCCTCATTCAGCAGGTGCGAAGCGCTGTTCATGTGCATCCCCCGATGCTCCGTAGGGCCGTACGAGCCGGCGTGGCCGGGCGGTGGGCGGAAACGGAGGAGAGCCTGCTACGGATAGACCGATGGTAGAGCGTTTTTGGCACGGGGTTACAGGGTGTTTCCGGAAAATGAGCCAGTCCATTGCCGGACCGCACCCCGGCCGCCGGGCCGCCGCACTCCCTCGGCCCGGCGCAGACCTGCGCGAATAACGCTCAGTCGGACAGCGGAAGTTGAACGACCAGCAGTTTTCCGGCCATCGTGACGCCACCGTCCATGGCGATGGCGAGGCCGTCGGCGTAGACGTGCGGGCCGTCGACGGTGACAGCGTCTTTCTCGCCCTCTTCCCCGCCGACCTCACCCAGCAGATACGGGATGGGGCTGTGGCCGTGCACGACGCGCGTTCCGCCATAGGCGTCCAGCAGTTCGCGCACAGCTTGCGAACCGGTCTCGTCGCGGAAGGCGAAGCGCTTGGTGAACTTACGGAAAAGATCCCACACTTCGTCGGCGTCGCTGCGGGTGAGCACGTCGTGGACGGTGTCGTTGACGGCCTCGACGGAGTCGCCGTATTCGAGGTAGGCGGTGGTGTCGGAGTGCACGAGCAGATGCCCGTCCTCCTCCATCACGGCGTCCAGGCGGGCCATCCACTGGAGGTGGTGGTCCTCCAGGCGGTCCATGTCGGACTTCTGGCCGCCGTTGAGCAGCCAGGCGGCCTGGAAGGAGGCCGTACCGGCGCCCGACTGGACGGGGGTGTCGCCGAACCGCTTCGCGCCCAGCAGCAGAAGCTCGTGGTTGCCCATGAGGGCCTTGCAGTAGCCGCCGGCTGCCGCGGCCTCGGCGGAGAGCTGCATGACGAGGTCGATGACGCCGATGCCGTCCGGGCCGCGGTCGGTGAAGTCGCCGAGGAACCACAGTCGGGCATTGCCGGCCGCCCAGCTGCCGTCGGCGTCGATCAGCCCCTCGGCGGCGAGTGCCTCGCGCAGCTCGTCGTAGTAGCCGTGTACGTCGCCGACGACGTACAGCGGGCCCATGCTCTCGGTCGATTCCGGGTCGAGCGCGGTCTCGGCCTCCGGGAGCAGGCCGACGGCCGGCTGGTCGATGAGGGTGTCCGTACGGTCGGCCCCGATGACCGGGAGGTCACGGGCCGTCGGGGTGTACTCCTCCGGCAGGTCCACCGGCTGGGCGGCGGGCGGCACGGCGGGGGGTGCGGCAGGGGGCGCGGCGGGAGGGCCCGCGGGCTGCTGGAGGGGGTGGTCGGCCGACGGCACCGGAGGCGGCCCGGCCGGCGCACCGGCGGGCGGGAAGGGCGGTGGAGGGGACGCCGGTGTCTGTCCCGCCATGGTCCACACCATGGGTCCCTGACTGGCCCCCTGAGTCATCGACCCCTCCACCATCGCGCCGCCGTGCACCTCTCGGACCTTTGCCTGGTCGACGGCGGTCCGCGGTGTCGTGCGCCCATCATAGGAATGCCGCTCGCGGGTTGTGACGCACCCGGGGGTGGTCAATCGGCCGGAGCCCGGCATTCCCGGATGATTTGTCCCGGGATCGCCATATTTTTTCCTGGGTGAAGGAGGCGCCCGGCCGTCGCCGATACGCCCACTCCTCCGCTCGCGGGGGCACGCTCAGTCGCCCGCCGGGCCCCGCGGGGGGATCACGGTCGTCCGGGGGGACCGTCGCTGGGACGAGGTACGGACGATCAGATCGGTCGGTATCACCTGCTCGACGGGCCGGCCGTTGTCGAGTCCTTCGATGGCGTCGATGAGGATCTGGACGACGGCGGTGCCGATGCGGCGCGGCTTGAGGGAGAGCGTGGTCATGGGGGGTTCCGTGGTGGCGTAGACCGTGGACTCGCTGCAGCAGACCAGCAGCAGGTCCTCGGGGACGCGCAGGCCGTAGCGCCGGGCGGCGGCCAGCAGGTCGGTGCCGTTGGGGTCGAAGAGTCCGTAGACGGCGTCCGGCCGGTCCGGGCGGGCCAGCAGCCGGTCGGCGGCGACGGCGCCCGCGCGCGGGTCGTGCGCCGGGTAGGACTCGTAGACCGGTTCCTGGCCGACGCGCTCGCACCATCGCAGGTAGGCGGTGGTCGACAGCCGGGTGTAGGTGTCGGTGGTGTTGCCCGTGAGCAGGCCGATCCGGCGGGCGCCGGCGTCGGCCAGGTGGTCGAGCAGGCCGAGGACGGCCGCTTCGTGGTCGTTGTCGACCCAGCCGGTGACGGGGAGGCTGCCGCCCGGCCGCCCGTCGGAGACGACGGGAATGCCGTGCCGGACGAGTTCGGTGACGACCGGGTCGCCGTCGGCGGGGTCGATGACGACCGTGCCGTCCAGGGCGACGTTGGACCACACGTCGTGGCGGGAGGTCGCGGGCAGGATGACGAGCGCGTAGCCACGGGCCAGCGCGGCGGAGGTGGCGGCTCTGGCCATCTCGGCGAAGTAGGCGAATTCGGTGAAGGTGAAAGGTTCATCCCCGTACGTGGTCACGGTCAGGCCGATGAGGCCGGACTTGCCGGTACGGAGGGTTCGGGCGGCGGCGGAGGGGCGGTAGCCCAGCCGTTCGGCCACCTCGCGGACGTGGCTACGGGTGGCATCCGGAAGCCGGCCCTTGCCGTTGAGCGCGTCGGAGACAGTCGTGATCGATACACCGGCTGCGGCGGCCACGTCCCGGATGCCCGCGCGTCCCAGCCGGCGACCGGTAGACCGGCTCACCTGGTGCTTCCCTGCTGCTGTCATGGCGAGCCGATAGTAGGGCTCGGCAGGGCAAGTCGAGGGGCTTCTCCGGTACCTACTCAGAGGCACGTTTCTGCAAGGTGAGAAACCGTCAATTGCCTTCAAAGTGCAGGCAGTTGCCCTGTACGAAGATCGTTTAAGGTGTGATTCGACGGCTTTGCCTGTCGATCGCCCCAGGTCTCGAAGAGGTCTCAAGTCACCTTCACGAGGGACGCGCGCCACGGCGCGAGCCACCGGCGCGCGACACCGGGCGAAGCGCTCCCCAAGCCGTGTGCGCCTGGCGCTCCGGCGGGGCCGTGAGCTGTGTCGCGGCCCGACTGTAGGGCCGGGGGCTGCCGCCGGACGGGGCAATCCTCATAAGGTGTGCAGTATTGGAGTCGAGCGGGATTGTCGAGGAGGACCTGCGGTGAGCGAGAAGACCCCCAAGCTGCGTGCTGCGCTGGACGGCATCCCCACTTATAAGCCGGGCCGGCCGGCGGCGGCCGACGGTCCCGTCGCCTACAAGCTGTCCTCCAACGAGAACCCCTATCCGCCGCTGCCCGGTGTCCTGGAGAGTGCGGTGAGCGCCGCGGGCTCCTTCAACCGCTACCCCGACATGGCCTGCACGGCCCTGATGGCCGAGCTGTCCGAGCACTTCTCGGTGCCGGTGGAGCATCTGGCGACGGGCACCGGATCGGTGGGTGTCGCCCAGCAGCTGGTCCAGTCGACGGCCGGGCCCGGTGACGAAGTGATCTACGCCTGGCGGTCGTTCGAGGCGTACCCGATCGTCACCCGGGTCTCCGGGGCCACCCCTGTGCAGGTGCCGCTGACCTCGGGCGAGGTGCACGACCTGGAGGCGATGCTCGCCGCGGTCACCGAGCGCACCCGGCTGATCTTCGTCTGTAATCCCAACAACCCCACGGGCACCGTGGTGAGCCGGGCCGAGCTGGAGTCCTTCCTCGACCGGGTGCCCAGTGATGTTCTCGTGGTCCTGGACGAGGCCTACCGCGAGTTCATTCGCGACCCCGAGGTGCCGGACGGCATCGAGCTCTACCGCGACCGCCCCAACGTGTGCGTGCTGCGTACCTTCTCCAAGGCGTACGGCCTGGCGGGGCTGCGGATCGGCTTCGCGGTGGCCCACGAGCCGGTGGCCGCCGCCCTGCGCAAGACGGCCGTGCCGTTCGGCGTGAGCCAGCTGGCGCAGGAGGCGGCGGTGGCCTCGCTCCGCAGCGAGGCGGCGCTGCTGGAGCGGGTCGACGGGCTGGTCGCCGAGCGGTCCCGGGTGGCCGACGCCCTGGAGGGGCAGGGCTGGACGGTCCCGACCTCGCAGGCGAACTTCGTGTGGCTGCGGCTGGGTGACCGCACGACCGACTTCGCGGCGGCGTGCGAGCGGGCCGGGGTCGTCGTGCGGCCGTTCGCCGGTGAAGGAGTGCGGGTGACGATCGGCGAGAGCGCCGCGATGGACCTGTTCCTGCAGGCCGCGGAGGAGTTCCGCAAGGCGCTCTGAGCGTCCCCTCGCGGTCCCGAGGCCGTGGGTCAGCCGTCGCTGACCTGCGGCCTCAGGCTTTTTCCACCCGGATGGGGTCACCGTTGCGGACGGTGGCGAGCAGGCGCGGGTCACCGTCGATGCGGCCCAGGACGTTGCAGGGGGAGGCGAGGCGGGATTCGTCGCCCAGGGATATCGGGGTGGGGCCGTAGGGCAGGGCGAGGGCGTTGCCCTCGGTCCAGAAGGCGACCGTGCCGGGCTCGACGACCTGACGGGCGCCGGCCTCCAGCGCGGGGGTGAGCCCGGTTTCGAAGTAGACCTCCTCGCCCCAGGTGTGGGCGGTGGCCTGGAGCGGCAGGGCGGCGGCCAGGGCCGTGGTGGTCGGCGTGTCGTCGAGGGTGGCGGTCAGCTGGCCCGCAGGCCACGAAAAGCGAATCTCCATGGCGCCGAATTCAACAATATGTTGAAGCTCGGGGGAAGGGGGTGCGTGCCATGGATTCCTGCGTGACCGCTGTCACGTACCCCCCCCTGTGCAAGGTTCCGGGACCGTGGGAGATAATTGCTTGTGAATGTGAACGCGTTCACAAGCGTGCTGCTTTTGTGCTGCTTCGTCCTGCACAAAAAGGGGCAACGTGCCGTAGTGCAACGGCGACGTAAGGAGAGAACGACGTGGAACTGGCGTTGGCGCCAGAGACTCTGGCGCGATGGCAATTCGGCATCACGACCGTCTACCACTTCCTGTTCGTCCCCCTGACGATCTCCCTCGCCGCTCTGGTGGCCGGACTCGAGACCGCATGGGTGCGAACGGGCAAGCAGAAGTACCTCAAGGCCACCAAGTTCTGGGGCAAGCTGTTCCTGATCAACATCGCGATGGGTGTCGTCACCGGCATCGTCCAGGAGTTCCAGTTCGGCATGAACTGGTCCGACTACTCGCGGTTCGTCGGTGACGTCTTCGGTGCCCCGCTCGCCTTCGAGGCCCTCATCGCGTTCTTCTTCGAGTCCACCTTCATCGGACTGTGGATCTTCGGCTGGGACAAGCTGCCCAAGAAGATCCACTGCTTCTGCATGTGGATGGTCTCGATCGGCACCATCCTGTCCGCGTACTTCATCCTCGCGGCGAACTCCTGGATGCAGCACCCGGTCGGCTACAAGTACAACGCCGCCAACGGCCGCGCCGAGCTCACCGACTTCTGGAAGGTGCTGACGCAGGACACCACCCTCGTCGTCGTCTTCCACACGCTGACCGCGGCCTTCCTCACCGGCGCCGCGTTCATGGTGGGCATCTCCGCGTTCCACCTGATGCGCAAGAAGCACGTCAAGGTGATGCGGACGTCGCTGCGGCTGGGCCTGGTCACCCTGGTCATCGCCGGCGTGCTCACCGCGATCAGCGGTGACTCCCTCGGCAAGGTGATGTTCAAGCAGCAGCCGATGAAGATGGCCGCCGCCGAGGCTCTGTGGGAAACCGAGAAGCCGGCGCCGTTCTCGGTCTTCGCCTACGGCGATGTCGACAAGGGACACAACAAGGTCGCCATCGAGATCCCCGGCGTGCTCTCCTTCCTCGCCCATAACGACTTCTCCTCGCCGGTCCCCGGCATCAACGACGTCAACAGGGCCGAGCAGCAGAAGTTCGGGCCCGGCGACTACCGGCCCAACATCCCCGTCGCGTACTGGGGCTTTCGCTGGATGATCGGCTTCGGCATGTCGTCCTTCGCCATCGGACTGGCCGGGCTCTGGCTCACCCGCAAGAAGTTCTGGCTCGCGCCGGGACTGCGTACGGGGGACGAGGAGCCACCGCGCCTCGCGCTCACCAAGAACAGGGAACTCGGCCCCCGCCTCACCAAGTGGTACTGGTCGCTCGCCTTCGTCACGCTCGGCTTCCCGCTCCTCGCCAACTCCTGGGGATGGATCTTCACCGAGATGGGACGGCAGCCCTGGGTCGTCTACGGCGTGCTGCGCACCTCCGACGCGGTCTCACCAGGGGTCTCGCAGGGTGAGGTGCTCACCTCGATGATCGTCTTCACGTCGCTCTACGCGATTCTCGCCGTGGTCGAGGTGAAGCTGCTGGTGAAGTACATCAAGGCAGGGCCCCAGGAGCTCTCCGACTCCGACCTCAACCCGCCCACCAAGATCGGCGGCGACCCCACGGACGCCGACCGGCCGATGGCCTTCTCGTACTAGGAGGCGACCGTGCAACTCCACGACGTCTGGTTCGTTCTCATCGCCGTCCTCTGGACCGGGTACTTCTTCCTCGAAGGATTCGACTTCGGAATCGGCGTCCTCACCAAGCTGCTCGCCCGGGACCGCCGGGAGAAGCGCGTACTGATCAACACCATCGGCCCGGTCTGGGACGGCAACGAGGTCTGGCTGCTCAGCGCGGCCGGCGCGACCTTCGCGGCGTTCCCCGAGTGGTACGCCACCCTCTTCTCCGGGTTCTATCTGCCGCTGCTGCTCATCCTCGTCTGCCTGATCGTGCGCGGGGTCGCCTTCGAATACCGCGCCAAGCGGAGCGAGGAGCGCTGGCAGCGGAACTGGGAACAGGCGATCTTCTGGGCCTCGCTGGTGCCCGCGGTGCTGTGGGGTGTCGTGTTCGGCAACATCGTGCGCGGCGTGAAGATCGACGCCCACAAGGAGTACGTGGGCAGCCTCTTCGACCTGCTGAACCCGTACGCGATCCTCGGCGGCCTGGTGACGCTGACCTTGTTCACCTTCCACGGCGCGGTGTTCGCCTCGCTCAAGACATTGGGCGACATCCGGGAACGGGCGCGCAGGATGGCGGCCGTCCTCGGGCTGGTCACCGCCGTGCTCGCGGTCGGCTTCCTGTCCTGGACACAGGTGGACAAGGGGGACGGCACCAGCCTGATCGCGGTGATCGTCGCGGTGGTCGCGCTGGTGGCGGCGATCGGGGCCAATCAACTCGGCCGTGAGGGATGGGCGTTCGCGTTCTCCGGGATCACCATCGTGGCCGCGGTCGCGATGCTGTTCCTGACGCTCTTCCCGAACGTCATGCCGTCCTCGCTGAACGAGAGCTGGAACCTCACGGTCACCAACGCCTCGTCCAGCCCCTACACCCTGAAGATCATGACGTGGGGCGCAGGCATCGCCACGCCGGTCGTGATGCTTTACCAGGGGTGGACGTACTGGGTCTTCCGCAAGCGGATCGGGACCCAGCACATCGCCGACGCCCACTAAGGCCTGTCTGAACGACTCCCGGTAGCCGTGTCCGCCCCTCGGGGCGGGCCCGGCAGGATGGAAGGTTTCACGTGAAACCGGTCGACCCCCGGCTCCTCCGATACGCCCGCGCCACCCGCGTCTTCCTCGTCGCGGTGGTGGTGCTCGGGCTTGCCGGAGCGGGCCTGGTCGTCGGCCAAGCCATGCTGATCGCCGAGCTCGTGGTGGGTGCCTTCCAGCACGACCTCGCGCTCGGTGACCTGACCACTCCGGTCGGCCTGCTCGCCGCGGTCTCCCTCGGCCGGGGGCTGGTCTCCTGGCTCACCGAACTGGCCGCGCACCGGGCCGGCGCGGCGGTCAAGTCCGAGCTGCGGACCCGGCTGATCGAGCGGGTGTCGCGGCTCGGTCCCGGCGCGAGCCTCCGCCGCCCGCAGACCGGGCCGGACGCCGCCGATGCGGAGAGGGGCCCGGGAGCCGGGGCCGACGGTGCGTCCGACGGCACCCTGGAGCTGCGCACCGGCGAACTCACCACCCTCGCCACCCGCGGCATCGACGCCCTGGACGACTACTTCGCGCGCTACCTCCCGCAGCTCGGCCTGGCGATCGTGGTCCCGATCGCGGTGCTGGTCAGGATCGTCACCGGCGACTGGATCTCGGCGCTCACGATCGTCCTCACGCTCCCGCTGATTCCGCTGTTCATGGTGTTGATCGGCTGGGCCACCCAGGCGCGGATGGACCGTCAATGGAGGCTGCTCTCCCGCCTGTCCGGGCACTTCCTCGATGTCGTCGAGGGCCTGCCGACGCTCAAGGTCTTCGGGCGCGCCAAGGCGCAGGCCGCCTCCATCCGGGCCATCACCGGCGAATACCGCCAGGCCACGCTCCGTACGCTGCGCATCGCCTTCCTCTCCTCCTTCGCCCTGGAACTCCTCGCGACGATCTCCGTCGCGCTGGTCGCGGTCGGTATCGGGATGCGCCTGGTGCACGGTCAGATCGACCTCTACACCGGGCTGATGGTGCTGGTCCTCGCGCCAGAGGCGTATCTGCCGCTGCGGCAGGTGGGTGCTCAGTACCATGCCGCGGCCGAGGGGCTCTCGGCCGCGGAGGAGATCTTCGCGGTGTTGGAGACGCCGCTGCCGACACCCGGCACCGCTCCGGCTCCCGAGGGCACCGCCCTGGCAGTCGAGGGGCTGGTCGTCCGCCACCCCGGGCGCAGGGGTGCCTCGCTCCCCGCCACCTCGTTCGAGGTCGGGGAGGGGGAGACCGTCGCTCTCGTCGGGCCCTCAGGCGCGGGCAAGTCCACGCTGTTGAGCGTGCTGCTGGGTTTCACCGCACCGTCCGAGGGCCGGGCCCTCGTCGACGGCCAGGACATCGCGTCCCTCGCTCCGGAGAGCTGGCGGCAGCGGATCGCCTGGGTGCCGCAGCATCCGCACCTCTTCGCGGGCACCATCGCCGAGAACGTGCGGCTGGCCCGCCCGGACGCGGACGACGCCGCGGTGCGGACCGCTCTGGCGGACGCCGGGGCCCTGGACTTCATCGACGCCCTGCCCGACGGTCCCGCGACCCGCCTCGGTGAAGCCGGTGCGGGCCTCTCCGCAGGCCAGCGCCAGCGCCTCGCCCTCGCCCGCGCGTTCCTCGCCGACCGCCCGATCCTGCTGCTGGACGAGCCGACCGCGAACCTGGACGGCGAGACCGAGGAAGCTGTCGTGGCGGCCGTCCGACGGCTCGCGGTGGGCCGTACGGTCCTGCTGGTCGTGCACCGGCCGGCGCTGCTGGCGGTGGCCGACCGCACGGTGCGGCTGCCGGACCCGGCGGGCGCGGAGAATCCGGAGGGCCCGGCGGTGGCGCCTTCCGCCAAAGCCGAAGCCGAAGCCGGTGTCGGGGTCGGTGTCGGCGAGGCCGGCACCCGGGCCGATGTCGTTGTCGAGGCCGGGCCGGTGCCGCAGCCCCGTCCGGAAGCCGGCCCGGCGGCGGGCACGGACCCCACCTCCCCCGTGGACGTCACCGACGGCCCGGAAGATGCCGTGGTCCCTGCCCGCGGTTCGGCGTTGAACCGACTGCGGCGCACCGCCCGTGCCCGTCGGTCGCGGTTCGCGCTCGCCCTGCTCCTCGGCAGCCTCGCGCTGGGCAGCGCGGTGGGCCTGATGGCGACCTCCGGCTGGCTGATCTCGCGGGCCGCCCAGCATCCGCCGGTGCTGTATCTGGCGGTGGCGGTGACCGCGACCAGGGCGTTCGGTATCGGGCGTGCCGTCTTCCGGTACGCCGAGCGGCTCGTCGCTCACGACGCGGTCTTCCGGATGCTCGCCGACGTACGGGTCGCCGTGTTCCGCCGGCTGGAGCGGCTCGCGCCGGCCGGGCTCAAGGAGCGCAGCCGCGGCGATCTGCTGTCGCGGCTGGTGGCCGATGTGGACGCGGTCCAGGACTACTTCCTGCGCTGGCTGTTGCCGGTCGGAGCGGCCGTGCTGGTCGGTGCGGGCGCTGTCGGTTTCACCGCGTGGCTGCTGCCGGAGGCCGGCGCGATTCTCGCCGCCGGGCTGCTGCTCGCGGGCGCGGGCGTGCCGGTGCTGTCGGGTGCGTTGGCCCGTCGGGCGGAGCGCCAACTGGCGCCGTCCCGTGGTGTACTCGCCACTCGCGTCGTCGAACTGTTCACGGGAACGGCCGAGTTGACGGTCGCCGGTGCCGTCGTGGGCCGTGTCGGCGCGGTGCGGCGGGCGGACCGTGAGCTGACCCGGATCGCGTCCCGCTCGGCCGGAGCGGCCGGCGTCGGCGCCGGTCTTTCCGCGCTGTTGTGCGGGTTGACCGTCGCGGCGGCCGCGGTGGTGGGCGTCCAGGCGGTGCACGCGGGCCGGTTGGACGGGGTCACGCTGGCGGTGGTGGTCCTCACCCCCCTCGCCGCGTTCGAGGCGGTGACGGGGCTGCCGCTCGCCGTGCAGTACCGCCAGCGCACCCGGCGTGCCGCCGAGCGGGTCTTCGAGGTGCTGGACGCGCCGGAGCCGGTGTCGGAGCCGGCCGCCCCGGTGGCTGCTCCGGATTCTCCGTTCCCGTTGGAGGTGGCCGATCTGACCGCGCGCCACCCGGGGCAGGTCGAGCCCGCGCTGGACGGTGTCGGGTTCACCCTGGCGGCGGGGCGGCGGCTCGCCGTGGTCGGTCCTTCCGGCTCCGGCAAGACGACCCTCGCGCAGGTGCTGCTGCGCTTCCTCGACCGGGAGGCGGGGACGTACACGCTGGGCGGTACCGACGCCCAGGCGATGGCCGGGGACGAGGTCCGTCGCCTGGTGGGGCTGTGCGCCCAGGACGCGCATCTCTTCGACAGCTCGCTGCGGGAGAACCTCAAGCTCGCCCGACGACGCCCGGCGCCCGCGGCGAAGCATCCGTCGGACGCCCACGAACCGGCGGCCACCGCTGACCGGGATCTGTGGGACGCGCTCGGCCGCGCGCGGCTCGCCGACTGGGTGCGTGGGCTGCCCGACGGTCTGGACACGATGGTCGGGGAGCACGGCGCCCGGCTGTCCGGCGGTCAGCGGCAGCGGCTCGCGCTGGCCCGCGCGCTGCTCGCGGACTTCCCGGTGCTTGTCCTCGACGAGCCCGCCGAGCACCTCGATCTGGCCACCGCCGACGCGTTGACCACCGACCTGCTGGCCGCGACCGAGGGGCGTACGACGGTCCTGATCACCCACCGGCTCACCGGTCTGGACGCTGTCGACGAGGTGCTGGTGCTCGACGGCGGCCGGGCCGTGCAGCACGGCGGGTACGCGGAGCTGGCCGTCGCCGACGGCCCGTTCCGGCGGATGCTGGAGCGCGAACGGGCGGTGGACGCGGCCCACGGCCTCCCCACGGCACCGGGCGGTCCGGCGGACTCCACGTCCGTCCCCGTGCCGGCGCTCCCCGCATAACTGGACTTTCGTCAGAAATGGGCCCTTATTAGGCTCAGGGCATGGCAGTCACGGAAGGACCCTCGGATCCGACGGGCACGGGCGGCGGCACGGGTTCCGACCCGATGGAAGTCGCCACCGAAGCCACCCGAAGTCTGCGGGGGCTGTCCCTGGAGCTGACCGCCCGGCTACCGCAGCTGCTGGAGGCGATGCGTACGGTCGGCGCCGGCTTCGACCTGCATGTCACCCTCGACCGGATCGCGCAGACGGCGGCCGAGCTCGCCGACGCCCGGTACGCCGCGATCGGGATCATCGACGACGCCGGCGAGGGGCTGTCGGACTTCGTGACGTACGGCGTGAGCCCGCAGGAGCGTGAACGGATCGCCGCGCTGCCCGACGGTCACACGGGGTTGCTCGGCGCGCTGATCCACGACCCGAAGCCGCTGCGGCTCGCCGACCTCGCTCAGGACGTGCGTTCTGCCGGGCTGCCGTCGGGGCACCCCCCGATGCGGACCTTCCTGGGAGTGCCGATCCGCGTCCAGGGGCAGATCTTCGGCAATCTCTATCTGACGGAGAAGCGCGGCGGCGGGGAGTTCAGCGAGGAGGACCTGCACATGGTGCGGGTGCTCGCCACCGAGGCGGGTATCGCCATCGGCAACGCCCGGGTCTACGCGCTGACCCGGCAGCGTGAGCGGTGGATCGACGGTTCGGTCGCGGTGACCACCGAACTCCTCGCCGGCGGCGATATGGACGACGCGCTCGCGGTCGTGGCGGAGCAGGCGCGGAAACTGGCGGACTCGGCCGCGGGCATCGTGCTGCTGCCCGACGACGAAGGCGGCCTGGAGATCGTCGCCGCATCGGCGGACGATCCCGCCGGGATCCTGGGCACGCGGATTCCGCCCGAAAGCCCCGTGGCCGAGCAACTCCTGGCAGGGGAGCCGGTGTTCGTCGACGACTCGGCGAGCGACCCGCGCATGATCACGCCGATCGCGCCGCGCTTCGGCCCCAGTATGATGCTGCCGCTCAAGAGCGACGGCCGGGTGCTCGGCACGCTCGCCACGCCGCGCCACCGCGGCGCCCGTCCCTTCACCGGTGCGGAACGGACGCTGGCCACCCAGTTCGCGGCCCAGGCGGCGCTGGCTCTGGTACTCGTCGACGCCCAGCGGGACCGGGAGCGGCTGGCCGTCTTCGAGGACCGCGACCGGATCGCCCGGGACCTGCACGACCTCGTCATCCAGCGGCTGTTCGCGACGGGGATGATGCTGGAGAGCGCCCAGCGCAAGGCCGTGGTGCCCGAGGTGACCGAGGGCATCCGTACCGCCGTCGACGAGTTGGACGTCACCATCCAGGAGATCCGTACCGCGATCTTCGCGCTGCAACAGGGGCCGGTGGAGGCGCCGTCGGGCCTGCGGACCAGGGTGCTGCGGGAGATCGGCACGGCCGCCGTACCGCTCGGCTTCCAGCCGTCGGCGCACTTCGTCGGCCCGGTCGATTCCCGGGTCGGCGAACTGACCGGGAAAAATCTCATCGCGGCGGTGCGCGAGGCGCTGTCGAACGCCTTCCGGCATGCGCAGGCCACCCGGATCGAGGTGACCGTCGACGCGACGGTCACCCTGCCGGACGGGGCCGACGGCGTGCGGCTGTCGGTCGCCGACGACGGCGTCGGAATCCCGGCCGGAGGTCGCCGCAGCGGCCTGAAGAACCTGGCCCGACGGGCCGAGGCGCTCGGGGGATCGAGTACGTACGGCCCCGGCCTGGGCGAGGGCGGGGCCGGGACGCGGGTGATCTGGGAAGCGCCGCTCTGAGGGGGGGCGCGCTGCCGGCGGCCGGGGGATCGGGGGCTGCGGGTCGGCGCCGGGCGGGTGCGGAATTGGGCCGTTCGGGGCTTTGGACGGCACCTCGGAGCACTGAATCAGGCAGTTCGCTGCCATTTCGGGCAATTATCTGTCTATGTGTTCATCTGCGTGGAGACACCCATGGTGGCGAAAACGGAGGTGCACCGAGGCCCGGCGCCGCGGCCGGCCCGGTCGTCCCGGTGGGGGCGGACACGGCCGCCTCCGCCGCCTCGCCGGGCTCCTGCGCCGCCGGCGCGTACGGCGCGGCCGTATGGCCGGGGCCTGCGCGATGTGCGCGGTGGGGGCCTTTGCCCTCGTCGTGTCGATGGTGCTCGGTGCGGGCGCACGCTTCTCCGGAGCACCCACCGGCCCTGCCGGGCCTTCTGGGGCCGATGGCCCGCTCGATCCCACCGGGCCGGCCACCAGGGACACCTCAGGGAGCGGCGTGCAGGCCGGAGGCCGGCTCCCCGGCCCACGCGTCGATCGCCAGGGCCGCGGGCCGGGCCGCCCGGTGGCGCCCGGCGGGCGGCCCGCCGCGGAACCGCAGCTGTCCGCCCCACGGCAGGCGGCGCGTGTTCCCGGTCGGCGGCTGGCCGATGTGAGCCTGGAGGTGATCCGGCTGGGCGAGGTGGCGCGCCGGGCGAGCCGCTCGTACGCCGAGGGGCATCGTGCGGCGCGGGCTCAGCGGGCCGAGCATGATCGGCTGCGGACCGCGTTGCTCAGGGAGCAGCGGCTGGTCGCCGCACTGCGCCGGTCGGCCGGTGCGATCGCGGGTGAGCAGTACCGCACCGGCAGCATGATCGCGTACACCGTGCGCCAGGCGGGGGCCGAAGCGCGCAGGCCACTGGCCGCGGTGCTCGAGGAGGCGGAGGAGCGGGAGGGGACACTGGCCGCGCGGCTGCGTGGCGCGGGCCGCGAGAGTCGCGTGATGGCGGAGGACAGCGCGACGGCGGCCAACCGCACCGCCGCCCTCACCGCCCGCACCGACCGTCTCCAGGAGGAGCGGACGCACGCCGACACCGGACTGCTCGCGGCGCGCGGCACGTTGCAGGCGCTCTCTCAGCAGGCGTTGCGCGACGGGTCCTGCGGCAGGCTGCCGCGTGCGGTGTCCACCGAGGCGGGCTCCGGCGACCGGGCGGCTGCCCCGCGCGGACGGTGGACGCGCCCGGTGGAGCGCTACGAACTCTCCGCGCCCTTCGGTGGCGCGGGCACCCGCTGGGCCGGCGGCCACACCGGGCAGGATTTCGCGGTACCCGTCGGTACCTCGGTAAGAGCCGTGGGCTCGGGCAGGGTTACCAGCCTGACCTGCGGGGACGGCTTCGGGATCAGCCTGGTCCTCCGGCATCGCAACGGTCTGTACTCGCAGTACGCGCATCTGTCCGCGGCGATGGTGCGGCCCGGTCAGCGGGTGCGGTCCGGGGACCGGATCGCGCTGTCGGGCAACACGGGCAACTCCACCGGCCCGCACCTGCACTTCGAGGTGCGGCGGACGCCCCGCCTGGGGTCGGGTGTGGATCCCGTGCCGTGGCTGCGGCGGCACGGGGTACGGCTCTGACGCGCGGGGACGTGTGGGTCCGCGTTGCGGATCGGCGCGCCCGGGGCTACCCGCGAGGTGCCGTGCGCCCGGCCGGGTCCCTCACCCCGGCCGGGTCAGGGGCTGTGAGGCGCCGGCGCCTGCGCGGGCTCAACGCCCTTGAACGATCCGCTCGATGACGGCGGCGACACCGTCGTTGTTGTTGGACTCCGTGCGGTGGTCGGTGGCCGCCAGCACGTCCGGATGGGCGTTGGCCATGGCGTACGCGGTACCGGCCCAGGTGAGCATCTCTATGTCGTTGGGCATGTCGCCGAAGGCGACCACCTCGGCGGGGGCGATACCGCGCTCCGCGCAGCAGCGGGCGAGAGTGCCGGCCTTGCTGACGCCAGGACCGCTGATCTCCAGGAGGGCGGTGGGGCTGGACCGGGTGAAGGACGCCAGACCACCTGCGGCCGACCGGGCCAGTGCGAGGAAGGCGTCGGGGTCCATCTCGGGGTGGTGCGCGAGCAGTTTGAGGACGGGCTGGTTGGGGCCCGTGGTGTTGATGTGGCCCGCAGGGGTGTCGATGCCGGAGGTGCTGCTGACGAACACAGCGGCTTCGGTGCCGCCGGCCGCGTCCTGCGCGGTGGCACTCCCGCGCGCGGGGGCGGTGAGGGTATCCGAGATGTCGTCGACGCCCGTGGCCGCGGGGCCGGGCGCGGCGCCGTTCACGCCACCGAGCGCGTCGGCGCCGATCCGACCCGCGTCGCCCTCACCCACGTCGATGCCGGTCACCTCGATGCCGGTCGCGTCGATCCCGGTGGTGTCCGGAGCCGGCGGCGGTGCGAAGTCCTCGGCGAGGAGTTTCTCCGCCGGGGCGATGACCGCGGCCGGGTCGCGGTGGAAGGGCGGGTAGTGCGGTTCGTAGTGGATGCCGCCGGTGCGCTCGACCGCGAAGGAGGTGCCGGGCGCGGCGCTGCGGAGGATGTCCACGACGTCGATGGCGACCGCGCGCTCCAGCGGGCTGACCTCCACGATGCGGCGGCCGCGGTGCAGGTCGACGACGGCCGCGCCGTTGGCGCAGATCGCCAGACCGTGGCCGTGCACATGGTCGCTGACCACATCCATCCACCGGGCCGGGCGGCCGGTGACGAAGAAGACCTCGATGCCGGCCCGCTCCGCGGCGGCGAGCGCGGCGATCGTCCGGTCGGAAACCGTCTTGTCGTCGTGCAGCAGCGTGCCGTCGAGGTCGGTGGCGATCAGCCGGGGCGCAACGGCCGGCTCGGGCGCCCGGGGTGGCGTGGCAGAGGCATCAGTCACCGGGCCATCTTCCCGTACGAGGGTGCACAGGCGTGCGGTGGGGCGCGCGCATGAGCTTTCATGCGTCGTGGCGCACGGTGCCGCGGCGACCGGTGGCGTGGGCAGACGGCCGCCGTGCCCGGGCTTCGGCCAGGTGCCGTCAGGCGAGGCGGCGAGGGTGCGCCCGCGCCGCCGTAGGCTCGGAGGTATGCAACTGAGCACCGTGATCCTCCCCGTCCGCCGCTGGTCCGAAGGCGGAAGGGCGGTGTGGCAGCACGCCGAGGAGCTCGGCTTCCACACCGCGTACACCTATGACCACCTCTCCTGGCGGACCTTTCGTGACCAGACGTGGTTCGGCGCCGTGCCGACGCTGACGGCGGCCGCGGCCGCGACGTCGCGGATGCGCCTGGGCACCCTCGTCACCTCCCCGAACTTCCGGCACCCGGTGACCCTCGCCAAGGAACTGATCTCCCTCGACGACATCAGCGACGGCCGGATCACCCTCGGCATCGGCGCCGGCGGCAACGGCTTCGACGCCACCGCGCTCGGCCAGGAGCAGTGGTCGCCGCGGGAACGGGCTGACCGCTTCGCCGAGTTCGTGCCCCTGCTGGACAAGCTGCTGAGCCAGGACGTCGTCTCCCACGAGGGCACGCACTACTCCGCGGACGAGGTGCGCAACATCCCCGGCTGCGTGCAGCGGCCCCGACTGCCGTTCGCGGTGGCGGCCACCGGACCGCGCGGCCTGAAGCTGGCTGCGCGCCACGGTCAGGCATGGGTGACGACGGGCGATCCCAAGGTCGTCGCCCAGGGCGGCACGTCGGCCGACTCCCGGAACGCGGTCCGGGGGCAGATCGAGCGCCTGGGCAAGGCGTGCGCGGAACTCGGCCGGGAGCCCGGCGAACTGCGCAAGATCATGCTGTCCGGCTTCACCCCGGACCGGCCGCTGGACTCGGTGGACGCCTTCGTCGACTTCGCGGGCGCCTACGCCGAGCTGGGCTTCGACGAACTCGTCCTTCACTGGCCGATCGCCGATTCCGTCTTCGAGGCCGATCTCGCGGTCTTCGAGCGGATCGCCACCGAAGGGGCGGCCCAGCTGGCCGGCGAGTAGGCGCACCGCCCGTTCGGCCGGCAGGCGGGCGGACGGCCCGCGCGGCGGGCTTCGCGGCCGGTGGGGCGCCCGTCGGTGTGTCGCCCGGCCGACAGACCCGCCTCATAGCCCGCTGGCCTGGGCTTTACCCCATATATAGGGAACAAGAGGGAGAATTGGTGCAGCGGCGCAGTGTGCAGGGCGCGGCGCGCGGGTGAGGTGAGCGCGCGAGCCGGGTCCGGCGCACTGCGCGACATCGCGGCGTTGCGGAGGATGCCATGGCCCGGACCCGATTCGCCCCCGACCGCGGGCTGACCTCCCGCATGGTCACGACGATGTTCCTGATCGGGCTTCTGTACGTGGTGGTCGTCGGCGTGCTGGTGGTGCTGCTCAAGGGCGCGTGGGTGGTGATCCTGCTCATCGCGGGCGCGCTGTTCGTCGCGCAGTTCTGGTTCAGCGACCGGATCGCGGCGTTCAGCATGGGGGCGCGCGAGGTCACGCCCGAGCAGGCCCCCGAGCTGCACGGCGCCGTCGACCGGCTCTGCGCGCTGGCGGACATGCCCAAGCCGAAGGTCGCGATCGCCGAGTCGGATGTGCCCAATGCCTTCGCGACCGGCCGCAACCAGAAGAACTCGATGGTGTGCGCCACGACCGGGCTGCTGCGGCGGCTGGAGCCGGAGGAGTTGGAGGGTGTGCTCGCCCACGAACTCTCGCATGTCGCGCACCGCGATGTCGTGGTGATGACCATCGCGTCCTTCCTCGGCGTGCTGGCCGGGATCATCACCCGCGCCGCCCTGTGGAGCGGTGTCGGGCGCGACAGCCGCGACCAGAACGCGGCCATCGCCGTCCTGATCGTCACCGCCGTCAGCGTGGTCGTCTACGCGATCAGCTTCCTGCTGACCAGGCTGCTGTCCCGCTACCGGGAGCTGTCCGCCGACCGGGCCGCCGCGATGCTGACCGGCCGTCCGTCGGCGCTGGCGTCCGCCCTGACGAAGGTCACCGGGCAGATCGCGCGCATCCCCACCCGGGACCTGCGCAAGGCCGAGCCGTTCAACGCGTTCTACTTCGCCCCGGCCTTCAGCAAGCAGAGCTTCAGCCGGCTGCTCTCCTCCCACCCGACCCTGGAACAGCGGCTCGACCAGCTGGCGCGCATCGCGACGCAGCTGGGGCGGCCGTGAGGGCGGGCGTCTTCCGCGCCGCGTCACCGGGCCCGGCGGAACAATCGATCAAGGAGTACGTCGCGCATGGGATTCCTCGACGCCATCCTCGGCCGCAGCAAGCCGGTACGCCCCGACCTCGACCAGCTCTTCGCGCTGCCGTCCGCCGCGGTGACCCTGCAGGCCGCAGCCGGTTTTGTGCCCACCGGGCTGGGTTCGGTGTGCTTCGCGAGCGTCGAGGGCGGGGCCTTCTCGCGCATCCAGGAGGAGGCACGCTCGCTGCTGGACGGTTCGGTGGAGTTCACCCAGGACGGGTACGGCTACACCTGGCTACTCGTCCGCCATCCGCCGGAGGACACCGCAGGTCTGGTCAACGACCTGCACGCCGTCAACACGTCCTTGGCGGACTCCGGCTTCGGACCGCAGCTGCTGTGTTCGCTGGTCGGCTTCCGCGACGACCGGCAGCGGCCACTGGCGTTGGTCTACCTCTACAAGCGCGGCACGTTCTACCCTTTCGCGCCGCACTCCCACGGTGGCGAGAAGCGTGACAGCGCACTGGAGCTTCAGGTGCGGGCGATGCTGGCGGACGACCTGACCGTCGAGAAGGATCTTGCGCGGTGGTTCCCGGTGTGGGGGGCTCCGGGGCTCTGACCTGCGCCGTACGCAATTCGGATGCTCTGCGGCACCCCACGCGCCACCCTGGGAGCATGAACGTCCAGCGCTCCGTGCGCATTTCGAAGTATCTGGCGAAGCATCTTCGCCACGATCCGGAACGGATCGGTCTCACCCTCGACGCCCAGGGCTGGGTGCCCGTGGCGGAGCTGATCGCGGCGGCCGGCCGGCACGGCTTCCGCTTCACCCGGGCCGAGTTGGAGTCCGTGGTCGCCGAGAACGACAAGCAGCGCTACGCCATCGAGGGCGACCGGATTCGCGCCAACCAAGGTCACTCCGTGCGCGTCGACCTGGGTCTGCCGCCGGTTGAACCGCCCGCCCATCTGTTCCACGGCACGGTCGCCCGCACCGTCGCGGTCATCCGGCACGAGGGGCTGCGGCCGATGGCCCGGCACGCCGTGCATCTCTCGGCCGACCGGGAGACCGCGACGCGGGTGGGCGCCCGGCGCGGCCGGGCCGTCGTGCTGACGGTCGACGCGGGCGCGATGTACGGGGCGGGCCATGAGTTCCGGGTCAGCGCCAACGGGGTCTGGCTCACCAGCCGCGTACCGCCGGAATTTCTGCGCTTTCCCGGGTGAGGGGGAGGCTTACGTGCCGCACCTTAGGGCAATGCCTCACCGAACGCTGAGTGCCTCACGGGGACGCTTTGGGCCTCGTCTCCGGGCAGGATCAGGACTCGGTGCGGGCTGCCGAGGTCAGGGCGTCCATTGCGCGTGCGTGTACCTCGCGTTGTGCCGCGGCCGCGATGAAGGCTGCCGTGTTCTGCGCGCCCACGAGATCCCGCACGGCACGCACGGCCTCGGCGGGCAGCACCACCGGCTCGGAGCCGGGCAGGGGCCCGGGGCCCGCGGCCGGAGTTTCCGCCACGGGACCGCCCTGCGCTGACGCCCCGGGGGCCTCGGCCCCGGCATGGCCCGGGACCGTCCCGCGATCCTGTCGATCCTCTCGCCCTGCCGCCGCGGCTATCGCTGTCTCTGCTGTCGTGGTCTCTGTTGCTGTTGTCGGCCCGCCATCGCCCCGTAGCGCCCCGGGACCGGAGGCCCCTGCGTACACCGCTCCGCCCGGCTCCCCCTCAACGTCCGACGGGAGCCCTTCGATGAGGTGGTGACGCAGGTACCGGGTGGCCAACGTGCGCATGGCGCGGGCGAGTTCGGCGTCGACGGTCTGCTGGGCGAGGGGACGCAGCCGGCGGACGAGGGAAGCTGCCTCCACCGCTGCGGCTTCGGTGGGCGGGTGGTCGAGGAACGACTGGAAGACGTACTCGGTGGTGAAGTCCAGGAAGCGGGCGGCGATGTGCTCGACCTGGCCGCGCAGCTCGCGCAGATGGCCGGAGATCGCGGGCAGGGGGACGCCCGCGGAGTGCAGTTCGGCGGCGACCGCGAGTTCCTGCGGGCTCGGGACGCGGAATTCGTCGTCGCGGCCGGGGATGCGCTCCAGCACCCCCAGGTCGACGGCCTCGGACACCGCCGCGTCGTCGGACGTGCCGCCGAAGGTGGAGTCCAGCTCGGCACGGCTGATGCGGGACGCCTCCTCGTCGGTCCACGGGCCGTCGATCTCGGCGACCAGGCCCAGGACCCCGCCGAGGCCCCGCCCCGCGTCCCAGGCTTCCAGCAGCTCCTTGATGCTGGCGAGGGTGTAGCCGCGGTCGAGCAGATCGGCGATCTGCCGCAGCCGTGCCAGGTGGGCGTCGCCGTAGACATTGGCGCGGCCGCGGCGCTCCGGGCGGGGGAGCAGACCGCGGTCCTGGTAGGCGCGAATGGTGCGGACCGTGGCGCCGCTGAGGTGGGCCAGGTCCTCGATGCGGTATTCGGCCGACGGCGGCTGCTCGGTCACTGCGGTGCTCCTTACGGTTGGCCGCGTCCTACGAGAGGTCCGCGCGGCCGGTTGCGCCCGCCGCGGCCCGTGCGCCAGGCGATGACGCCGGACAGGCGACGGCCGTGCGCGGCGGCCCTTCCTGCGAGGGATGGTACGACCGCCGCGGATGCAGTCGTTTCGCCACCACCGGCGCCGGTCCCCCCACCTCCGAGCCCGGGGCGCCCCGGGACGGGCCGCCCGGCCCGAGGCAGCGGGGGACTGCGAAGGGGACCGCCGCGCTACAGCGGTGGCTCCATCCGGGCCAGGGCGCGCAGCGCTCGCGGGGTGAAGCGGGACATCAGGTGCGCGCCACGGGCCTCGGGGGTCACAGGCACCACCGCCTGGTTGCGGACCACCGCGCGCAGGATGGCGTCGGCGACCTTCTCCGGCGGATAGTTGCGCATGCCGTACAGCCGCGCGGCCTTGGCCTGCCGGCGCTTCTCCTCGTCCGCCGAGACTCCGGTGAAGCGGGAGGTGGCGGTGATGTTGGTGTTGACCAGCCCGGGGCAGATGGCCGAGACACCGATGCCCTGGCCGGCCAGCTCGGCGCGCAGACACTCACTGAGCATCAGTACCGCCGCCTTGGACGTGCTGTAGGCGGGCAGGACCCTGGACGGCTGGAAGGCGGCGGCCGAGGCGGTATTGACGATATGGCCGCCCTGCCCGCGCTCCGCCATCCGCTTGCCGAAGATCCGGCAGCCATGGATGACGCCCCACAGATTGACGTCCAGCACCTTCTTCCAGTCCTCGGAGGAGGTCGTCATGAAGGAGCCGGACAGCCCGATGCCGGCGTTGTTCACCAGGACGTCGACGGTGCCGTATTCGGCGTCGACCTTGTCGGCCAGCTTCTCCATGGCCGCCTCGTCCGAGACGTCGACGACCTCGCCCCAGGCCTGCGGGGCACCGATCAGCCGGGCCATGTCGGCGGTCCGCGCCGCGCCCTCCGCATCGCGGTCGACGGCGATGATCCGCGCGCCGGCTTCCGCGAAGGCGAATGCCGTCGCCCGGCCGATGCCGCCGGCCGCGCCGGTCACCAGCACCAGCTGGCCGCCGAAGCGGTCGGCGTGCGGGCCGCGGGCCACGAGCTGCTTCGTCGGATCGCCCTCCTCCTTGGCGGTGACGAACTCGCCGATCCAGGCCGTCAGTTGGTCGGGACGGGTGCGGGGCACCCAGTGCTTGGCCGGGAGGGTGCGGCGCACCAGCTGCGGCGCCCACTGCTCCAGGTCGTCGTAGAGCCGCTGGGAGAGGAACGCGTCGCCGGTCGGGGTGATGAGCTGGACCGGGCAGTGCGCGTAGGCGTCGGCGCGGGGGCGGCGCAGCCGGGCACGGACGTTGTCGCGGTAGAGCCAGGCGCCGTGGGCGGCGTCGGTCGGCAGCGACGACGTCGGATAGCCGTCGCCCGGCACCTTCTCCACCCGGCGCAGGATGTCGGGCCACCGCTTGCCGAGCGGGCCCTTCCAGGCCAGCTCGGGCAGCACGGGGGTGTGCAGCATGTAGACGTACCAGGACTTGGCGCCCTGGCTGAGGAGCTGGGCCGTGCGACGAGGCGTGGGACGCGTCATCCGCTGCTTGATCCAGTGGCCGAAGTGGTCGAGCGACGGGCCCGACATCGAGGTGAAGGACGCGATCCGGCCCTCCGTGCGCCGGGCGGTGGCGAACTCCCAGCCCTGCACCGATCCCCAGTCGTGCCCCACGAGGTGCACCGGGCGGCCGGGGCTGACGGCATCGGCGACGGCCAGGAAGTCGTCCGTCAGCTTCTCCAGGGTGAAGCCGCCGCGCAGCGGCCTGGGGGCGGTGGACCGGCCGCAGCCCCGCACGTCGTAGAGCACCACATGGAAGTGATCCGCCAGGCCGCGGGCGACCTCCGACCACACTTCCTTGCTGTCCGGGTAGCCGTGCACCAGCATCACCGTCGGCCGGGCGGAATCCCCCAGCTCGGCGACGCACAGCTCCACCCCACCGGTGGCCACCCGGCGCTCCCGGGCGCCGGAGAGACCGACCACGAGCGCCTGCCCCTCGCTCTGCTCCTTGTTCTGCCTCTTGCCCTGTCGCCGGCCCTGCCCACGACCCTGTTCACGTCCGGTGCTCATGCGGCCTTCTCCTCCTGCCAACGCCGCACATGCGGCAGATCGTCGTCCAGCCAAAAGGCGCTCTCCTGCGGGTCCTTGGAGTCCGTGACCACCAGGATCTCCTCAAACTTCGCGCCCGTGCCCCGGAATCCGAGGTGGGGTTCCACCGCCCACAGTCCCGGCTGCGGCGGGTGGTCGGAGAAGGTGTACGGGCTCCACAGCGGGGACCAGCCGTCACGGTGGCCGTGCAGCGCGTCGGAGGCGAGGCCCTTGAGGGACTGGGTGCCGAAGCCGAAAAGGGTGGGTGACCAGCGGCGCTCCTTGACCCGGTCGATCTTGTGCGCGATCACGCCGAAGGGATAGGCGCGGTGGCGGTTGGCGTACCCCTGCCGCACCATCAGCCGCTCGACGTCCTCATAGATCTCGCGCAGCGGGCGCCGTTCGCGCACCTCGCGCAGGATCAGCTCGCGGTGCGCCTCGAGGTCGGCGAGCAGCCGGTCGTGCACGGGGTTGAGGCCGAGGCAGCCGGAGTAGCCGATATCGGCGGTGAAGCCCTGGTGGACCGGTGCCATGTCGAGGATGAAGGCCATCCCCGGCTCCAGCTCGCGGTGGGTGGGGAAGAACTGGAGGGGGATGCGGAAGTTCGCGAACGCGGTGCGGTCGCCGAACCAGGCGAACGGCAGATGGAACCAGTCCCGCACCCCGCGCTCGCGCAGCCACTCGCGCTGCATCCGCGCCGCCTCGCGCTCGGTGACGCCGGGCTTGAGCTGGGCGGCCACCGCCTCCGCGCAGGCGTAGGCGAGGCGCTGCACCTCCCGGAATCCCCGTAGCTCGGCGGTGAGTTCGCCGGCTCCTGCCGAGGTCGCTGAAGTGACTGAGGCCATCGCCAACCGTCCGTCCGTAAGCGGTCCATCGCGGTACGTGCCCGTAACTTGACACTGATGAATGTGACAATGACCGGCGGCTGCGTCAAGGGGGTGTGCACGGAGCGAGAAGAACGCCACCCGATCCCCGGCTCGTTATCCACAGGTTCCCTGCTCCCCGGGCCCGGACCCCTCCGCTTCCGCGGCCACCGCCCGCCGTGCGGAACCCCGAGCCCAGGACCGCTGGAGGCATGATTCCCCTACGGGGCCGTAGTCCCGTAGAGGTAGGGATATCCAACCGCCAGGTCTGACGACGGGCCTGGCGGTCGCCACTACCGTCGTTGCCGTGACTGTGATCGTGACCGAAAGCCTGAGCAAGCGGTTCCCGCGGGTTACCGCCTTGGACCGGCTCTCCGTTGACATCGCCCCCGGCGTGACCGGCCTGGTGGGTGCCAACGGCGCCGGCAAGTCCACCCTGATCAAGATCCTCCTGGGACTGGCCCCTGCCACCGAGGGGACGGCGCATGTCCTCGGCATGGATGTGACGAAGGACGGCGGCGCCATCCGCGAGCGGGTCGGCTACATGCCCGAGCACGACTGCCTGCCGCCGGATGTCTCGGCGACGGAGTTCGTCGTACACATGGCCCGGATGTCCGGCCTGCCGCCGACCGCCGCCCGCGAGCGCACCGCCGACACCCTGCGCCACGTCGGCCTCTACGAGGAGCGCTACCGCCCCATCGGCGGCTATTCGACGGGCATGAAGCAGCGCGTGAAGCTGGCCCAGGCCCTCGTCCACGACCCGCAGCTGGTGTTCCTCGACGAGCCCACCAACGGTCTGGACCCGGCGGGCCGGGACGAGATGCTCGGCCTGATCCGGCGGGTCCACAC
The DNA here is from genome assembly GCF_044328065.1 of Streptomyces sp. NPDC017993. Taxonomy (NCBI): domain Bacteria; kingdom Bacillati; phylum Actinomycetota; class Actinomycetes; order Kitasatosporales; family Streptomycetaceae; genus Streptomyces; species Streptomyces sp. NPDC017993. The sequence goes on along the minus strand of NZ_JBIRGO010000002.1, from coordinate 153,537 downwards.
CGACTTCGGGATATCGGTCCTGGTGACGTCCCATCTCCTCGGAGAGCTGGAGCGCACCTGCGACCACGTCGTGGTCATCGACGGCGGCAAGCTGTTGCGCTCCTCCTCCACCGATGAGTTCACGCAGGTCACGGCCTCGCTGGCGGTCGAGGTCACGGACACCGACGCGCATCCGGACGGCGCCGGCGCGCTGCGGGCGGCGCTGACCGCGGCCGGCGCCGCGGTGACGACCGACGCGGCCGGCCCGGGGAGCGTCACCGCCGGGCACCTGCTGAATGTGGAGGCGGCGGGCGAGGAGACCTACGACCTGGTGCGGGACACCGTCGCCGGCCTCGGGCTCGGTCTGATCCGGATGGAACAGCGCAGGCACCACATCGCCGAGGTCTTCCACGACGCGGACGCCGCCGCCGAGGCGGCTGCCGAGGTGCCGACCCAGCCCCACCCCGGCGCCGCGGGAGCCACGCCCGCCGCTCCCGCAGGTGCCCCGAGCGCCCCGCACCCCACCAAGGACGGAGGCGCCCCCGATGTCGCCTGAGCCCACCACGTCCACGCCCGGCTCCGCTCCCGTCGCGCCGCAGGGAGCGCCCGCGGGCGCCTTCATCCACAACATCGGCTACCGCCACTACGACGGCCCCCGTCAGGGCCGCGCCTACGCCCGCCGCTCGCTCTTCTCGCAGAGCCTGCGTGGTGCCTACGGTCTCGGCCGCTCGGCCAGGACCAAGGTGCTGCCGATGCTGCTCTTCGCGGTGATGTGCCTGCCGGCCGGGATCATCGTCGCGGTGGCCGTGTTCACCAAGGCCGGCAGCCTCCCCGTCGACTACACCCGCTACGCCGTCTACCTCCAGGCCGTCATCGGCCTCTACCTGGCGGCCCAGGCCCCGCAGTCCGTCTCCCGCGACCTGCGCTTCAAGACCGTCCCGCTCTACTTCTCCCGCCCCATCGAACGCGTCGACTACGTCGTGGCGAAGTTCGCGGCCATGGCGAGCGCGCTGTTCCTCCTGACCGCCGCTCCTTTGGTGGTCCTCTACGTCGGGGCCCTGCTGGCGAAGCTGGACTTCCTCGACCAGACCAAGGGCCTGGGGCAGGGGCTCGTCTCCGTCGCGTTGCTCTCGCTGCTGTTCGCCGGCATCGGGCTGGTCGGCGCGGCCCTCACGCCGCGCCGCGGCTTCGGCGTCGCCGCCGTGATCGCCGTCCTGACGATTCCGTACGGCGCCGTGAGCGCCGTCCAGGGCATCGCCTCAGTGCAGGGCAACGAATCCGCCGTCGGCTGGCTCGGGTTGTTCTCCCCCATCACGCTCATCGACGGTGTGCAGTCGGCGCTCCTCGGCGGAAGCACCTCCTTCCCCAACGGTCTGGGGCCGTCCACCGCCGCCGGATTCGTCTATCTCCTCGTCTCGCTGACCGTCATCGTCGGCTGCTACGCCCTGCTGATGCGCCGCTACCGGAAGGCGGGGTTGTGACCGCTCCGACCGCTGCGACCGTGACCGTCCGCTCTCCGCGGGCCACCGCTGGGCGCTGCCCCCAGCCCACCACCACCCCTGGAAGGAAGGGGCTGCGGCCATGACCACCCTCCACATCGACCATGTCTCGCGCTGGTTCGGCAATGTCGTCGCCGTCAACGACATCACCATGACCATCGGCCCCGGAGTGACGGGCCTGCTGGGGCCCAACGGCGCCGGCAAGTCGACGCTGATCAACATGATGGGCGGCTTCCTCGCGCCATCGGGCGGCTCCGTCACCCTCGACGGCGCCACCATCTGGCGCAACGCCGGGATCTACCGCCACCTCGGCATCGTCCCCGAGCGGGAGGCGATGTACGACTTCCTCACGGGCCGCGAGTTCGTCGTGGCCAACGCCGAGTTGCACGGTCTCGGCCGTGCCGAGGCGGCCAAGGCGCTGGCCACCGTGGCCATGGAGTACGCCCAGGACCGCAAGATCTCGACGTACAGCAAGGGCATGCGGCAGCGTGTGAAGATGGCGTCCGCGCTGGTCCACGACCCGTCGGTACTGCTGCTCGACGAGCCGTTCAACGGCATGGACCCGCGTCAGCGGATGCAGCTGATGGAGCTGCTGCGGCGGATGGGCGACGAAGGCCGTACGGTCCTGTTCTCCTCGCACATCCTCGAAGAGGTCGAGCAACTGGCCTCGCACATCGAGGTGGTGGTCGCCGGCCGGCACGCCGCGTCCGGTGACTTCCGCAAGATCCGGCGGCTGATGACGGACCGCCCGCACCGCTATCTCGTCCGGTCTGACAACGACCGGGCGCTGGCCGGGGCGCTGATCGCCGACCCGTCGACCTCCGGCATCGAGGTCGACGTCGTCGAGGGCGCACTGCGGATCCAGGCCATCGACTTCGGCCGCTTCACCGCACTCCTGCCGCGGGTCGCCCGTGACCACGGCATCCGCCTCCTGACGGTCTCGCCCTCCGACGAGTCGCTGGAATCCGTCTTCTCCTACCTCGTAGCGGCCTGAGGCCTGAAAGGAGCCTGACGCATGTCCACGACCTCCCCGACGGCCCCGTCGAATTCCCTGACCCCTCCGAAGTTCTCGCTGTTCAACCCGACCGTCGCCCGGCTCACCTACCGCGCCCTGCTCGGCCGGCGGCGTGCCGGAATCCTCTTCGCGCTGCCCGCCCTGCTCATCGTCATCGCCCTCGCCATTCGCATGCTGGCCGGCGCCGACGACGCCACCGCGAGCGGCATCCTGGGCGGCTTCGCGCTCGGCACGATGGTGCCGCTGATCGGCGTCATCGCCGGCACGGGCGCCATCGGCCCGGAGATCGACGACGGCTCGGTGGTCTATCTGCTGGCCAAGCCGGTGCGACGACCGACGATCATCTTCACCAAGCTGCTGGTCGCGATCGGCGTGACGGTGGTGTTCTCCGCCGTCCCGGTCCTGGTGGCGGGCTTCGTCCTGAACGGCAACAGCCAGCAGATCGCGGTGGCGTACGCCCTCGCCGCGGCCATCGCCTCGATCGCCTACAGCGCCCTGTTCCTCTTCCTCGGCACGATCACACGGCACGCCGTCGTCTTCGGCCTGGTCTACGCCCTGGTGTGGGAGGCCCTCTTCGGGAACCTCGTCCCCGGCGCGCGGACGCTCAGTGTCCAGCAGTGGGCGCTGGCGCTGGGGCAGCGGCTCGGTGCGGAAGGCGCGATCACCTCGGAGGTGCAACTGCCTCTCGCCGTATGCCTCTTGGTGGCTGTCACGGGACTCGCCACCTGGTACGCCGGGCGCCGGCTGAAGGCTCTGACCCTGGCGGGCGAGGAGTAGCAGCCGGAAGGGCGAGGGAGTGCCGGAGTGAGCGGGCGTGAGGAGGGGTGAGGCGCGGCCCGCCCCGCCTCACCCCTCCTGTTCGCCGTCCCCGCTCTGCTGCTGAGCGTTGAACTCCCGGACGTTCTTGAGGTGTTCCTGGTAGTCAGCGGTGAAGCGGGTGTCACCCGGCTTGACGGTCACGAAGTACAGCCAGTCACCGGCCGGCGGCGCACCCGCCGCCTTCAGCGCGTCCGCCCCGGGGCTGTCGATCGGGGTGGGCGGCAGGCCCTGCTGCTTGTAGGTGTTGTACGGGCTGTCGGTCCTGGTGTCGGAGTGGGTGGTGTGGAGTGTGCTGCGGCCCAGCGCGTAGTTGATCGTCGAGTCCATCTGCAGCGGCATCTTCCGGGCGAGCCGGTTGTCGATGACCCGGGCGACCTTGCCCATGTCGTCCGGCCGGTCCGCCTCGGCCTGCACGATGCTGGCGATCACGACGGTCCGGTAGGTGGCGATGCCGTCCGCGGCGAGCCGGTCGTGAGTGGTTTCGACCATGTAGGAGAGCAGCGAGGCCGGGGTGGTGTCCGCCCCGATCGGATACGTGGCTGGGAAGAGATAGCCCTCCGGGTTGCCCTTCGCCTCGTCCGGCAGCTCGAGCCGCGCGGTCCTGGCCGCCTTCGCGGTGGTGCCCTCGGCCACATGGAGGGCCTTGTCCGCGGCGGCGTAGATCTGCTTGGCCCGCATGCCCTCCGGGACGGTCAGCGTCTCCGCCCGCTCCGGCCCGCCGCGCAGCAACCGGGGCACGAGGAGTACGGCGAGGACCACCAGGACACACAGCCCGGCGACAAGAAGAAGCCGGCCGGTGCGGGAGAACCGCGGACGTGGCCGGCGAACGGTGCGCTCAACATCGCTCATGAGGGCACCGTAAGCCAGTACGCAGCCGGACGGGATGCCCTCCCCCCTGATCATCGCCGAGGATGACCAGCCGAAGACGGACAGCCGACCACCAACAGCCGACGACGAACAGGGCGCTGCCGTACGCACCGGGCCCCTCGGGTCAGCCCGCGGCCGGTGACCTCAGGCCGTGTCCCCGATCCGGCGGTCGCGGCCCGCGCCGAGTCCCAGGAGGGCGAGTCCGGCGCAGACGCCGAGGAGGAGCAGGAGGGGGACGGTCCAGCCGCCGGTGGCCTGGTGGACCGCGCCGAGGGCGAGCGGGCCGACCGCGGCGAGGAGATAGCCGCCGGTCTGGGACATGCCGGAGAGCCGGGCCGCGGTGTGCGCGTCGCCGGACCGGAGCACCATCATCGTCAGCGCCAGGCCCAGCGCGCCGCCCTGCCCGATGCCGAGCAGCGCGGCCCACAGCCAGGCCCCGGCCGCCGGCGCCACCAGCAGTCCCGCGACGCCGGAGGCCATCAGCGAGGAGACGGTGACGCCCAGCAGGCGCTGGCGGCGCATCCGGCCCGCGAGCATCGGCACCACGAACGAACCGGCCATCTGCACCAGCGTGCTGAAGGCGAAGACCAGACCGGCTTCGCCCTTCGCCATGCCGTGGTCGGTGAGGATCGTCGGCATCCAGGCGATGGTCACGTACGCGATCAGCGACTGCGACCCCATGAAGAGCGTGACCTGCCAGGCCAGCGGGGAACGGCTCAGCTTCGGTCCGTTCTCGGCGGTGTGCGCGGGCGCGTTGCCGCGGTGGCCTTCCCCCGGGCCGCCGGGGCGCGCGGCACTCCGGCCGCGGCGGCTGAGAACGGTCTGCGGGATCCACGCGACCCCCGCGACGGCGGCCAGCAGCGCCCAGGAGACCAGCGAGCCCTGCCAGCCGCCCAGCGCGCTCTCCAGCGGCACGGCGGTCGCGGCGGACACGGTCGCGCCAAGGATCATCGCGGTGGAGTACAGCGCCGTCATGCCGGCGGCCCGGTCCGGGAAGTCGCGCTTGATCAGGCCCGGCATCAGCACGTTCAGCAGGGCTATGGAGGTGCCGACCACCGCACAGCCCGCGAACAGCGCGATCACCGGCGGGGCGATGCGCAGCACGATGCCGCCGCACAGCAGCACCAGCGCCCCGCACAGCACCGCCTCGGTGCCCCAGCGGCGGGCCAGCTTCGGCGCGGCGATCGAGCCCAGGCCCATGAAGATCAGCGGAATCGTCGTCACCAGGCTGCTGGCGGTCGCGGTGAGGTGGAAGTGCGCACCGATCTCACCGAGCAGCGGTGAGACGCCGGCGAGCGCGGCCCGCATGTTGAGCGCCGCGAGGACGATCCCGACGAGGAGGAGGGCCGGGTGCTCCCGCAGCCGACGGCGGACCGCGGTGGCCTCCGGTGCCGAGACCGTCTCCTCCTCCGCGTCGATCAAGGGTGCTTCGAACCTGGGCCCTGACATGGGTGCGTACCTCGCCAATCGATTGCCGTGTATCTGGGGGCCGTGCGGGTGTGTGCCGGCGCGGCGGGCAGCTGCTGCGCCGCTGCGGGGAGTGCGACGAGGCGCGGAGGGTGCCCGTGTGCGTGCGCGGTCTTGCGGACTCCGTCTCAGCGGGCGGCGAGCAGGGCTTCCACGGCCCGTTTCGGCTTGTCCAGCAGCTCGCGGGTGGCCCGTTCCGCGGCCTCCGGGTCGCCCGCCGCGATCGCGTCCAGGACGGCACGGTGGTCACCGTGCACGACCTTCGGCATCGCCCGGTCGTCGAGCGCGCTGACCAGCGCCTCGCGTACGGAGCTGCTGAACCAGCCGTATGTCGCGGTGAGCGCGGTGTTGTGCGCGGCCTCGACGACGGCCTTGTGGAAGGCGATGTCGTGGTCGGCGTAGAGCTCGAGGCTGCCGGAGGCGGGCTGTCCGGCGGCGTCCGCGAGCTGGGCCTGGGCGTCCAGGGCGGTCCGCATCCGCTCCAGGTCGGCGGGCTCGTGCCGCAGCGCGGCCAGCCGGGCGGCCTCCGCCTCCAGCGCGATCCGCAGTTCCAGGACGTCGCGGATACCGGCGCGCTGGACGCCGCGCATGATGTCGCCGGGGTCGGCTGCGGACACCACGAAGGTGCCCTCGCCCTGGCGCGAGCGCAGCATCCCCGCGTGCACGAGGACCCGGATCGCTTCCCGGACGGTGTTCCGGCCGACCTGGAGCTGTTCGGCGAGGGCGTGTTCGGTGGGGATGCGCGCCCCCACCTGCCACTCGCCGGCGGCCAGCTGGGACCGCAGGGCCTCGACGACGGTGTCCACCAGGGACTGCCGCCCCGCTGCCTGCAATGCCATGCCGTCCGGCCGCCTCTCTGTCCTTGCCCGCGCCGCTGCCCGCGATGCTGCGGTCCCTGCGACGCGCTCTGTCCGGTTGCCCAGTCATCCTACAACTGATGCGTTCAGCGTACACGCAAGACGGGAGGTGGCCGAAGACGGGCGCATGCCCCGGGGCGGCCTGGTCGAGGGCAGGCCCTTCGACCGGCCCGCCCCGGGGCCCGCCGCGTTCCGCCTCCCTACAGCCCGATGTCCCGCTCCTGGATGTCGGCCAGGGACTCGCGCCGGACGAGGAGGCGCGCGTGGCCCGCGGTGACGGCGACGACCGGTGGCCGTCCGACGAGGTTGTAGCCGGAGGCCATGGAGAGGTGGTACGCGCCGGCGACGGGGACGGCGAGCAGGTCACCGGGGCGGATATCGCCGGGCAGCGCGACATCGGAGGCGAGGATGTCGCCCGCCTCGCAGTGCCGTCCCACGACGGTCGCCGGTTCGGGTGCGGCGGAGGTGCGCCGGCCGACCAGCAGGGGCGCGTAGCGCACCCCGTACAGCGCGGGCCGGGGGTTGTCGCTCATGCCGCCGTCCACCGCCACGAACCGATGCGCGCCGGTCTGCTTGACGGCCAGCACCCGATAGAGGGCGATGCCCGCGGGCCCCGCGATGGCGCGGCCCGGCTCGATGGCGAGCCGGGGCACCGGCAGTCCGGCCGCCGCGCAGCCGCGGGCCAGCTCGGCCCGGACCTTCGTGCCGAGGCAGGCGAGGTCCAGCGCGGGCTCGCCGGGGCGGTAGGCGATGCCGTGGCCGCCGCCCAGGTCCAGCTCCGGCAGGGTGCTGCCGTGCTGCTCGTGGATCCGGGCCAGCAGGCCGACCAGTCGCCGTACGGCCGAGAGGAACGGCTTGACGGTGGTGATCTGCGAGCCCAAGTGGCAGTGCAGGCCGACGAGTTCGAGGCTCCGCTGCCCCAGCACCCTGGCAATGGCGTGCTGGGCGGACCCGTCGGTGAGCGACAGGCCGAACTTCTGGTCGTCGGTTCCGGTGCGGATCTTGGCGTGGCCACCCGCCGCGATCCCCGGCACGACCCGGATGAGCACCTTCTGCCGGCTGCCCGGCGGGACGAGGGCGGCCAGCCGGGCGATCTCCGAGGTGCTGTCGATGACGATCCGGCCGACGCCGAGCCGGAGCGCCGCCCGTAGATCGGCCGGGCTCTTGGCGTTGCCGTGCAGCAGGATCCGCTCGGCCGGGAAGCCCGTGGTGACGGCCAGCTCCAGCTCGCCGGCGGAGCAGACGTCCAGGCCGAGGCCCTCCTGCTGGACCCAGTGCGCCATGGCGCGGCAGAGGAACGCCTTCGCCGCGTAGAAGACATCGGCTTCGGGAAAGGCCCGCAGATAGGCCCGGCAGCGGAGCCGGACCTCGCCCTCGTCCAGAACGTAGGTGGGGGTGCCGAAGCGGTCGGCCAGCTGTGTGAGGGGGACGCCGCCGACGGAGAGGTCGCCGTCGGCGAGAGGCAGCGTGGACGTCGGCCAGACGGACAGCGGCGCGGTCTCCGTGGGCGCGGCCGGCGCGTCGGGCTCGGCCGCCCGCGGTCCGGGGACGGCGGGCGCCCGGCCGGGCCCCGGGGAGACGGCGGCCGGTGGCGTAGTGGCTGACGGGACGGCCGGGGCCGGGGTCGGCCGGCCGGCGGAGGGAGCGGGCACAGGCGAGGGGCCGGCCGGGGGCAGAGTGCGGTGAGTCATGGTGTGACTGCTCCCTCAGACGGCCCGTAGGTGCTGCCGGGGGGCAGCTTCGGGGCGGAACCGGGGGTCGACGGTCACCACCGCCACCCCGACCGGCTCGGCCAGCGCGCGCAGCGCGGACACGGAGAGCCTGATCCACGGCTGGGCGCCGCCGAGCGCCGCGGTCAGCCGCTGGGCCGAGGTGAAGCCGACAGCGGTACGGCCACCGAGCGGCGTCCGGAACAGGCGGGCGGTGCAGCCCGCGGGGCCCGGCCGGACGGGAACGAACAGGGGCCCGGCCGGGAGGCGTTCGGCAGGCTCGGGATCTTCCGCGTACAGGATGTGGGACACGGCGATGCTCCTCGCAGAGGACAGTGGCCCCGACCGGAGGGAAGAAGGTGCCGGGGCTCGACACTGACGCTATGCCCGGGAAATCCGTCGGCCTCCGCCCGCTGACGCGTCATTGACGGCGAACGGACGGGACTTGACGCGATGCTGCCGCGCGGTGGCCGACGGGCGGCCCCTGCACGGCACCCGGACGGACACCTGCCGCCGCGTCCGCCTTCCGTGAACCGAGCTCCTCGCCCTTGACGCGGGCCCCGCGGCCCAGGTGCCGGCCTGTCGGTCCTGGACCGCTCTGTGCGGTCCAAGGTGCCCTGCGGCAAAGGAAATTGACGTCGAACCCCGGGTGATCACCGGGAAGACGTACCCGGGAGGCGCTGCGGACCACGAAGGCACAGCCCTCCCGTGGAGGGGCTTCAGACTGTCGTGCCCTCGGCGCCCGCGGGGGCGGCGCAGGGGTAGAGCCGCTCCAGGACGTGCGCGATGCCGTCCTCCTCGTGGGAGGCGGTGATCTCGTCGGCGACGGCCTTGAGTTCGTCATGGGCGTTGGCCATCGCCACGCCGTACGCGGACCAGGCGAACATCGAGATGTCGTTGGGCATGTCGCCGAAGGCCAGGGTCTCCTTGGCCGTGATGCCCAGGCGGCGGGCGGCCAGCGACAGGCCGGTGGCCTTCGTCAGGCCCAGCGGCAGCAGCTCGACGATGCCCTCGCCGGAGACCGTCACGCCCACCAGATCCCCGGCGATCTCGCGCGCGACCCCGGCCAGGGCGTCGTCGCCGAGGGTCGGGTGCTGGAGGTAGACCTTGTTGAGCGGCGCCGCCCACAGCTCACCCGGGTCGTCGATCATGACGTTCGGCAGCGGGCCTTCCTGGATGCGGTAGCCGGGGGCCACCAGCACCTCGCCCTCCAGACCGTCCCGGCTCGCCGCCAGCAGCAGCGGGCCGGTCTCCGCCTCGATCTTGGACAGCGCGAGCCCGGCCAGCTGCCGGTCCAGCGTCACCGACGTCAGCAGCCGGTGCTCACCGGCGTGGTAGACCTGCGCGCCCTGACCGCACACCGCGAGCCCGTGGTAGTCCAGGCTGTCGAGGATGTGCCGCGTCCAGGGCACCGAGCGCCCGGTGACGACGATGTGCGCCGCGCCCGCCGCGGTGGCCGCGGCGAGCGCATTGCGGGTGCGCTCGGAGATGGTCTCGTCGTGCCGCAGCAGCGTCCCGTCGAGATCCGTGGCGATGAGCTTGTACGGCAGCGCCCGCGGGGCGGGCACCGTTGAACCTGCGGCGGTCACTTGGAGACGGGCTCCAGGATCTCCCGGCCGCCCAGGTAGGGGCGGAGCATTTCGGGGACGCGCACCGAACCGTCCGGCAGCTGGTGGTTCTCGAAGATCGCCACGATGGTGCGGGGTACGGCGCAGAGCGTGCCGTTGAGGGTCGCCAGCGGCGAGACCCGCTGCTTGCCGTTGACGGTCTCGCGCATCCGGACCGACAGCCGGCGGGCCTGGAACTCGTCGCAGTTCGAGGCGGAGGTCAGCTCGCGGTACTTGCCCTGGGTCGGGATCCACGCCTCGCAGTCGAACTTGCGGGAGGCCGAGGCGCCGAGGTCGCCGGTGGCGACGTCGATCACCTGGAACGGCAGCTCCAGGCCGGTCAGCCACTGCTTCTCCCAGTCCAGCAGCCGCTGGTGCTCCGCCTGCGCGTCGTCCGGCGCGACGTAGGAGAACATCTCGACCTTGTCGAACTGGTGCACCCGGAAGATGCCGCGGGTGTCCTTGCCGTACGTGCCGGCCTCGCGGCGGAAGCACGGCGAGAAACCGGCGTAGCGCAGCGGCAGCTTGGACGCCTCGACGATCTCGTCCATGTGGTAGGCGGCGAGCGGGACCTCGGAGGTGCCGACCAGGTAGTAGTCGTCCTTCTCCAGGTGGTAGACGTTCTCCGACGCCTGACCGAGGAAGCCGGTGCCCTCCATGGCGCGCGGACGCACCAGGGCCGGGGTCAGCATGGGCGTGAAGCCGGCCGCGGTGGCCTGCGCGATCGCGGCGTTGACGAGCGCGAGCTCCAGCAGCGCACCGACACCGGTGAGGTAGTAGAAGCGCGAGCCGGAGACCTTGGCGCCGCGCTCGACGTCGATCGCGCCGAGCAGCTCGCCGATCTCCAGGTGGTCCTTGGGCGTGAAGCCCTCTGCCGCGAAGTCGCGCGGGGTGCCGAGGGTTTCGAGGACGGTGAAGTCCTCCTCGCCGCCGATCGGCACGTCCGGGTGGACGAGGTTGCCGAGCTTGCGCAGCAGGGCCTGCGTCTCGTCCTTGGCCTCGTCCTGCGCGGCGTCCGCGGCCTTGACGGCGGCGGACAGCTCGCCGGCCTTCTTCAGCAGTTCGGCCTTCTCGTCACCGGAAGCCTTGGGGATGAGCTTGCCGAGCGACTTCTGCTCGGCACGCAGCTCGTCGAAGCGGACGCTGGACGACCTGCGCCGCTCGTCGGCGGAGAGAAGCGCGTCGACGAGCGCGACGTCCTCTCCACGGGCGCGCTGGGAGGCGCGCACACGGTCGGGGTCCTCACGGAGCAGGCGAAGGTCAATCACCCCACCAGGCTACCGGGGACGGGCCGCGGACCTCGACGTCATATTCCCCCACGTTCCGCTTTGTCCGGTTTGGGGAAGTTTATTCTTGAGTGGGCGTGGGGTGGCTGCGGGGTGGAATGCGAGAAAGGGTGCCTCCGGGAGTCCACGGAAAGCCGCCGGGGAATTCGCGGGCATTCCCCGGTATGGGGCATTCGCGGCGTGCGTGACGAGTGATCCACTGGGCGGGGGCGGGGAGTTGGGTGGGCGGTCGGGTGGGCCGGGCGCCTCGGTTTTCCACAGGGGGAGGGGGTTGAGGGATTCTTATCCACAGGCTGTGTGTGAGATCTGTGGAAGTCGGAACTGATCATTCCGACCCTCGAATGCTCGGCTATGGATTCCTTGCCCAAACCCTCTTCCCACACTCTTTCGTGTGGGATTGACTAGCCCTAAAGGATTGATCACGGGAATTGTGCTGACGCGACACCTCGTGAGGCGCTGTGGGGCACTGTGGAGCGGTGTGGGGTCGGTAGAGGGATTTGTCGACTCTGTCCGACTCTCGTGTCGACTTACCCACAGGTCGAGAACGGACCCTGTGGATAACTTTGTGGACAACCTTGGGACCCGCTCAAAGCCGCAGGTCCCACGGGCCGGACCGCCCGTCAGGCCCGCCCGTCCAGGCAGCGCCCGAGCCAGTCCGACGCCTCGGTGAAGGCCGCGTCCGTCATCTCCTGGCGCACGGTCGCCGTCACCTTGTCCGCCCGCGGATACGAGCCGAGGAAGCGCACCTCCTGGCAGACCCTCTTGAGGCCCATCAGGACCTCGCTGACCCGGCGGTCGGTCAGATGCCCCTCGCAGTCGACGGAGAAGCAGTAGCGGCCGATGCCCTCGCCGGTCGGCCGGGACTCGATCCGCATCATGTTGACGCCCCGGACGGCGTACTCCTGCAGCAGCTCCAGCAGCGCGCCTGGGTGGTCCTCGCGCAGCCACAGCACGACCGATGTCTTGTCCGCGCCGGTCGGCGACGCGGGCCGGGCCGGCCGGCCCACCAGCACGAACCGGGTGGCGGCGTTCTGCGCGTCGTGGATGTCGGAGACCAGCGGCTCCAGACCGTACGTGGCGGCCGCGAACTCGCCCGCGAAGGCGCCGTCGTAGCGGCCCTCCTGCACCAGCCGCGCGCCGTCCGCGTTCGAGGCCGCGGATTCCCAGACCGCCTCCGGGAGATGGGCGGCCAGCCACTTGCGTACCTGCGGCTGGGCGACCGGATGGCCGGTCACCGTCTTCACGTCGTGCAGGGCGGTACCGGGACGCACCAGCAGCGCGAAGGCGATCGGCAGCAGCACCTCGCGGTAGATCATCAACGGCTCGCCGGAGGCGAGCTCGTCGAGGGTGGTCGTCACCCCGCCCTCGACGGAGTTCTCGATCGGCACCAGGGCGGCGGCGGCCTCACCGCTGCGCACCGCGTCCAGGGCGGCCGGCACCGACACCATCGGCACCAGCTCCCGGGTGGCCGCCTCGGGAAGCGTGCGCAGGGCGGCCTCCGTGAACGTGCCCGCGGGGCCGAGATACGTATAGCGACTGGCCGACATCACAAAGGACTCCCTCGCGTCATTGCGGGGGCAACCCGCCGATCTCCCTGCCCTGTCACGATACCGAGCCGTTTCCCGGCCCAGCGGCCACTTTCCTCAGCCCTCCAGCAGGGGGCGGCCGACGTAGTCCCCGGGCGCCGCGGCGGGCGGCACCGCGTACAGACCGCTCGCCTCGTGCCGCAGGAAGGGCGACAGCGCGTCGCCGCGGTCCAGCTTGCGCTGGATCTGGGTGAAGGCGCGCAGCGGATCGGCCTGCCAGCAGATGAAGAGCAGACCCGCGTCCGGGGCGCCGTCGTCGCGGAACCCGTCGTGGAAGGAGAACGGGCGGCGCAGCATCGCCGCGCCCTGGTTGGACTCCGGTGCGGCGATTCTGGCGTGCGCGTTCGCCGGGATGACCGGGAGTCCGTCGGCGCCGGTCTCGTCCAGCCGCATCGGGGTGGTCTCCGAGCCGCCGGTCAGCGGCGCACCGTTGTCCTTGCGGCGGCCGATGACCCGCTCCTGTTCGCGGCGTGACCGCTTCTCCCAGTCGTCCAGCAGCATCCGGATCCGGCGGACGACGGCAAAGGAGCCGCCGCGCATCCACTCCTGGTCGGTGTCGCGCCCCACGAAGATGCGCGCGTCGAAGTCCGAGTCCGACGGCCGGGGATTGTTGGTGCCGTCGACCTGCCCCATCAGATTGCGGGTGGTCATGGGGTGGGCGGTGGCGCCCGGGGTGCGATTGAAGCCGTTCATCTGCCAGCGCAGCCGTGCCCGTCCCGCAGCCTCCTTCTGCAGCGCGCGCAGCGCGTGAAAGGCGACCAGGGCGTCATCCGCGCCGATCTGGATCCACAGATCGCCGTTGCCGCGGCCCGGGTCCAAGGCGTCGGCGGAGAAGTCGGGCAGCGGGTCGAGCTGTACCGGGCGCTTCTTCTGCAGGCCGGTACGCCCGAAGAAGCTGTGGCCGAAGCCGAAGGTGACGGTCAGCGAGGAGGGGCCCGCGTCGAGCGCGACCGCGGTGTCGGCGTCCGGCGTCCGGCCCGCCATCAGCTCCTCGGCCGTCCGTGACCAGCGGCGCAGCAGGGCGGCCGCGCCCTTGCGGTCCGTGCCGGGGGCCAGGTCGAAGGCGAGGAGGTGGCCGTTGGCCTGCAGCGGGGTGGTGATGCCCGCCTGGTGCGCGGCGCGCTCCTCGCGGAAGGCGACCTCGGTCGAGCCGATGCTCGTGAGCGCCGCGGGGGCGTCGTCGCGCGCGGCGGTGACCGCGAGGGCGCCACCGGCGCCGCCCGCGACCAGCCCGGCCGCGCCCACGGCACCGACGGTGCCGAGCAGGCGGCGGCGGGACAGCTCCACGGTGGGTACGTCGGCGCCGTCCGGTGCGGGGGCGGCGGCCCGGTCGGCGGTCGCCGGGGCGGCCGGCCCGGGGCGCGGCCCGCGGCCGGGCTCGGGGATCTTCTTGCCGGGCGACTTCCTGCCCGGGGCCTGCTTGCTCATCAGTCGATCTTCACGTTCCTGGTCTCGGTCACCTGGTCGATATCGGACGTCCGCACGAGCAGCGAGAGCTGCCATTTCCCGGGGACCGGCAGCTGGACGCCGCTCGCGCTCCAGTGGCCCTCGCTGAGGTGGTCGGGAGCGACCGGGAGCGGCCCGAGCTTCTTGGTCTTCAGGGTGAAGGAGATCTTCACCTCGGGGACGTCCATGATCGCCCCCGACGGATCGGAGATCCGCAGATGCAGTTCGTTGGCGCTGCCACTGCGCCCGGGGTCGAGGTCGATACGCGCGGTGCCCTTGCCCCGCGGGCCGCCGGTGTCGAACGGGATGGAAAGCACCCGCGGCTGGTTGGCGTCGGCGGACTGCCCGGCCTCGGCGGCCTTGACCGCGGCTTCCGTGCGGGCCGGTTCGGTGGCGGTCAGCACGGTGGTCACCGCGAGCAGCACGACTGCCACCGAAGCCTCGGCCAGCACCGACCGCCGCAGCCCCAGCCGCTGCGGATCGGCGTCCCGGATGCGCTTGGTGCGTGCGGTGCTCAACGCGGCTTGCTGGCGGGCGAGTTGGGCCGCGCGGTAGGGGTCGACCTCGTCGTCCGACGCGGAGACGCAGGTGGCGTCGGACGTGGAGCCCGAGGCGGCGTCGGACGCCTCGTCCGTCCCGGAGCCGCTCGTGGACGCGGACGGGACGGTGACCGCCACCGGGGTGCGCTTGGGCTCGGGCTCCGGATCGGCTGCGGAAGCGGGCGAGGGCGCCGCCTCGGACAGGCCCGGGGCCGCGTTCGTCGCCGCCTCCGTGGCCTCCGTGGCCTCGGTGGCCTCCGTGGTCTCCGTACGGAGCTCCGAGAGCCGGGCCGTCCACCGCCGGGACACCCAGGCGATGCCGACGAGCACCACGACAAGGCCCGCCTTGAGCAGCAGAAGCCGCCCGTAAGAGGTGTCGGTGAGGGCGTCCCAGCTGCCGACCTGCCGCCAGGACTGGTAGATGCCGGTGACGACCAGCACCACCACGGAGCCGAACGCGATCCGCGAGAAGCGGCGGACGGCGGCGCGCTCCACGGCCGGCCCCCAGTACAGGGACACGACCAGGGCGGCCAGCCCGCCGAGCCAGGCGGCGACGGCGAGCAGATGCAGCACGTCGACGGGCATGGCGACGGCGGTCTGCAGACCGGTCGAGGCGTGTTCGGCCATCGCCCAGGTCGCGGCGAGCCCGGCGGAGACGATCACTCCGCCGATGCCCAGCCCCCTCGTGAGGTCCGTGCGCCGCCTGGCCGCCTCCGTGCTGTCCTCCCCCTGCTCCGGCTCCTGTGCCCGCGCGTACGCCCCGAAGAGCACCGCCACGAACAGCGCCGCGGCGGCGAGCAGCAGGATCCGGGAGACCAACGCCGCGCCCGGCTTGGTCGCCAGGACCTGCCGGAGACCGCCGAGATCGAAGACGTCGGCGAGGTCGCCGGACCCGGTGTACGGGGCGCGCAGCAGCAGCATCGCGATGGTGGTCGCGGTCAGCACGGCCCAGCCCTGGACGACCAGGCGCTGGACGGAGCGGACCCGGGCGGCGGCCGGACGGCAGGCCACGATGAAGGCGGCGCCACCGGCCAGCAGCACGAAACCGGCGTAGGCGAGGTAGCGCGCGATGCCGTAGAGCGCGCCCACCAGCCCGCCGCCGGCCTCCTGCTGGGGAACCGCGGCGGTGGTCTTGGAGGGTGCGCCGACGGAGAAGGTGAAGGCGCCGGAGACGGGGTGACTGTCCGCCGAGACCGCCTGCCAGGCGACGGTGTACGTGCCGTCGGCCAGGCCCGGCGGGAGTCCGGCGCCGAACTTGACGACGCTGCCGCTGCACAGGTTGCGCAGCTTGCCGCGGTCCACCCGCTTGCCCTGGGGGTCCAGGACCCGGATGGAGTCGTCGCCCATCGCGACACCTTCGGAGAAGGTGAGCGTGACCTGCTCGGGGGCACGGTCCACCACCGACCCCTGGGCGGGAGTGCTGCCGGTCAGCGCGGCGTGCGCGTCGGCCGGGGCCGCGCCGCCGAGCAGCGCGCCCAGCAGCGCCGCCGCGAGGACCAGCAGGCGCAGCGCGGCGGACCGCCGCGGCCAGGAGCCGGTGATGGCCATAGTGGTGCTCCCTTACTTCTGCTCGGCAGCCGTGGCGTCCACCGCCGCTACTTCTTCGGCGCGTACGAGACCGACTTCACCGGGACGTCGACCTTGATCGGGTCGGCGCTCGCGAAGTGCAGCTCGATGGTGACGGTGTCGCCCTCGGTGGGCTTGTTCTTCAGGCCCATGAACATCAGGTGGTTGCCGCCGCGGGCGAGCGTGAGCTCACCGCCGGCCGGCACGTTCAGGGAGGGGACCTCCTCCATCTTGCTGCCGACCGTCTTGTGGATCGTGATGTCCTTGGACAGGTCGCTGGTGACCGAGGTGAGCTTGTCGGCCGCGCCCCCGGTGTTCTTGACGACGAGGAACGCGCCGGCCATGTCCTGCGTGATCGGTTGCGGCATGTACGCGCCGGAGACCTCGAGTTCCGGGGCTTCGTCGTCGCCTCCGCCGCAGCCGGCGAGCGTGAGACCTGCGGTGAGAGCGAGAGCGGCGGTCAGGGCTGTACGGCGGTTCACGGGTTCTGTCCCTTGATGATCTTCGGCAGTGCCTTGGTGTAGTTGTCGGCGGTCGCCTCCTGCATGCCCATCCAGTGGATCCGGTCGTCCTTGGGGGACGACATCAGGACCTGGGCACCGTGCGTCGAGACGACATCGCCGTTCTTCTTCTTGACCGGCTTCTCGATGCCGATGTTCACGCTGCGCGCGCCCTGCTGGATGGCGTCGAACGAGCCGGACAGACCGGTGAAGTCCGCGTCGATGCCGGCGAGCCACTTCTTGAGGGCGGCGGGGGTGTCGCGCTCGGGGTCGGAGGTGACGAACAGGACGCGCAGGTCGTCCTGTTCCGCCTTCGGCAGCTGCTTCACCGCGACGGCGATGTTGGCCATCGTCAGCGGGCAGACGTCCGGGCAGTTGGTGTAGCCGAAGTAGATGATCGTCGGGTGGCCCTTGGTCTTCTCCAACAGGTCGTACTTCTCGCCGTCGGAGTCGGTCAGCTGAAGGTCCGGCTTCTCCAGCGGACTGTCGAGCGTGACGATCGGCCGGGAGGTCGAGCCGGAGACATCGGCGGCGGGCTTGCCGTCCTCGGTGCCACAGGCGGTCAGGGTGAGGGCTGCGGCCGCCGCCAGGGCGGACGCCAGCATGGTCCTTCTACGCATTGCAGAGATATCCGTATAACCAGGGGATGGGGCGCCGGGCCGGCGCGCGTCGGCATCGGCCCGGTCGCAGGTCAGGAGCTGCGGCGCCGGCCGGCGAGGACGCCGAAGCCGACTCCGGTGAGGCCGACGACGATGCCGACGACGGCCAGCACGCGTGCCGTGGTGTCGCTGTCGGCCATGTCCTCGGCGGCCGCGGTGTGCTTGCCGCCGTCCTCGCCGCCCTTGGCGTCCTCGCCGGCCGCGCCGGCGCTGTGGCCGTCGCCGGTCGCCGCGGTGAGCTTCAGCACCGGCGCCGGGTTCTCCGGCTCCGCGCCGCCCTCCTTCGCCGGCTCGATCCAGCGCACGACCTCCTTGTCGTCGTACGTCTGGAGGGCCTTGAAGACGAGCTGGTCGGCGTCCTCGGGAAGCTGGCCGACGGAGACCGGGAACTGCTGGAACTGGCCGGGCTCGACACCCTTGCCGTCCGCGGTCCAAGTGATCTTCGAGGGCGCCTCGTTGATCTTCTCGCCGTGCATCTCCAGCGGCTTGTCGAGCTTGGACTTGGTGACCTCCACCTTCCAGCCGGGCACCGGCTGCGGCATGACGGACGCCAGCGGGTGGTCGGTCGGCAGGTTGACTTCGAGCTTCACCGTCGAGGCGTCGTCACGCTCATTGGGCACCTTGAAATTGACGGTGGCGTAGCCGCCCTTCTCGGCCGCTTCGGGCTGGACGCTGACGTGCGCGAAGGCCGGGCCGGCGAGCAGCAGCACGCCGCCCGCGGCGATCGCGCCCACGACGGGCAGCCGGCGGGCGAACCGGCGCGCGGGGACCGTGGGGCCGTCGGCCGGGTCGGCCGAGGTACGGGCAGGCGCCGGGTGCGAGAGGTGCGACATCTTCGACATGTAGAAAACACTCCACAGACAGGAGAACGGTTCGGATGAGTTGCTCTGGCGCGCATGCGGCGACGGCGCGAGAGCCCGTACCCGTCCTGTGGGGGTGTGCTTCGCGTGTCGTCAGGCCGCGAGGGCCAGGGTGGGTGGCCCCCGCCTGACGACACTGTGGTGGAGCGTGAGGTGCTGCGGGCCCGGTTTGTCATCCCCGTACGAAACGGGGGCGCGCATCCCACTGTCGTGCGCCGTGTCCAGCCCGGCGATCAGGGCGCCGACCAGCGTGAGCGCCCCGCGCAGCGCGCCGATGAGCGCCTGCGCGGCGACCTCACGCGCTGCCGGAGCCGACAGCCGGACCAGCCGCCACAGCGCCGCCTCGCCCCGGCGCAGCAGCCACCCGAGGGCGAGCGCCGCGAGCAGGTGTCCGAGCAGCATCGGGAGGGACGGCAGCAGGCAGTGCGCCATGGCCGGGTCGGCGGCGATCCCGGTCGGCATCCGCTGCCCGGCGTGTCCGGCGGAGCCGGCCGCCAGGGCCGTGTCGAAGCCGCCCGAGCCGAGGATCCGGCGCGCTTCGTCGCCGTCCAGCCGGCCGCTGCCCAGGCCGCAGACCGCATGCCGGGCCATGCTGATCGCCGCGTGGTCGGAGAGGCCCGCGACGCCCTTGCCGCCGGTCTCCGCCACGGCGGACGCCGGCTGCCGGCTCATCGCGAACAGCGCGTGCAGTGCCACCTGACCGACGGCCAGTCCGGCGGCGATCCCCGGAAGCGACCGTTCCCGCCCGGCCAGCGGGGCCGCGACCGCGAACACGGCGGCAGCGGCGACACCCAGGGTCCACAGGGGGACGGCGGTCAACGAGGCAGCCATGTGCCCGGCCGCGGACAGCACGACACAGACCGCGGTGAACACCGCGGCACGCAGCAGCCGTAGATCGGCAGCTGCGCGCGCTGTGGGGGCTGGCGAGGCAGTCATGGCGGCGTCATCATCCCACTGAGCCCCTCGGCTGCCTACGGCAGGGCGCCGCTCAGCGCCGCGTGCGGGGGCCGCATCGGCGCCCGGCGGGGCGCACGGGGGCGCGCGCCGCAGAGTGCGCCTACACCGGTGCGCTTGGTGCCGCATCCGCCGAATGAGCGGTGTCACATCCCGGACACGCTTACGGACCATACGGTGCGGCAATACGTATCGGTATGTCGAGCCGCGGCCAGGAGGCTGGAGCGATGAGCATCTGGTGGTCCCTCCACTTGCGGCGCGAGGCGGCAAGCGTGCCGCTCGCCCGTCGTTTGCTGCTGGGCACCATGGAAGCGGCGGGCGTCGACCCCGACATCTGCTACGACCTGTCGGTGGCCCTGTCCGAAGCCTGCGCGAACGCCGTCGAGCACGGCGGGGACGCCGCGACCGAGGACTATCGCGTCACGGCCTTCATCGACGGCGACACCTGCCGCATCGAGGTGACCGACTCCGGCCCCGGCTTCAGCCGCCCGCAGTCCCCGCCCACCGGCCAGGCGGCCGAGGGCCCTGCCCCGCTGCCGGCCCCGGCCCCCGCGCAGGCTTCCCCGTACGCCGAGGACGGCCGCGGCCTCTTCCTCATCGAGGCCCTCACCGACCACGTCCGCTACCGCAACCGCACCGGCCGCCGCGGCGCGGTCGTCAGCTTCGACAAGATCCTCAAGTGGCGCGAGGGCGCGGCACTGCCGATGGCGTCATGACCGGTAGAGCCAGGGGAACCGGGCCCTGAGCTGCTGAACCAGCGGGCAGTCGTGCCGACCTCGGTTGCTCGCCCCTACCCCGCTACCCCCGTACCCTCTCCGCTCCGTCGAACCGGTGCGGGCGCGGATCGAGCGGGGCGAGTACGCCGAGGCGCTCCTCGATCCGCTGTGCCGCGTCCAGGCACAGGTCTTCGCGGTACATCCCCGCCACGACCTGGACGCCCTGCGGCAGCCCGGCCGCGAGTCCGGTGGGCACGGCCACGGCCGGCACCCCGACATACGTCGTCGCGGTCAGCAGCCGCATCGGCGTCATCATCGCGTCGCGCTCCTCCGGGGTCCGTGGCACCACGGGCGCCGGCGCCGGCTGCGTGGACACCGGCCCGAGCAGCAGCGGACAGCGCTCGAAGAAGCGGGCCCAGGCGCGCTGGACGCCGAGGCGTACGCCGGTCTGCCGGATGTACTCCTCCAGGCCGACGGCGGGGTGGCGCTGCGTGTCCAGCTCGATGTGGCGGGCGCTGTCGTCGGTGAGCAGTCGCCTGAGCACGGGCCAGGCCAGGGTGAACTCGGTCCGCAGCAGTGCGCCGTAGCCGTCGAGGGCGTCCTGCAGGTGCGGTACCTCCACCTCCTCGACGGGGTGTCCGGCGTCCTCCAGGGCTGCTGCCGCCGCCTCTATCGCCGCGCGCACGTCCGGGTGGACGTCGCCCCGGCCGCCGGGGTCGGTGACCACGCCGACCCGCACCGGCGCGTCCGGCCGCGGCCCGTACAGCGGGGCCGGGACCGCCCGAGGGTCCTGCGGGTCGGTCCCTGCCAGCACCTCGTAGGCCGCCCGCAGGTCTGCCACCGACCGGGCCAGCGGCCCGTCCACGGGGAAGAGTTGGTGGCCCAGGACCGGCTCCTGGTCGTTCATCCGGTGGTCGGCGGGGAACCGCCCATAGCTCGGCTTCAGCCCCGCGACGCCGTTGAACGTCGCCGGGTTGCGCACCGATCCGCCGGAGTCGTTGCCCAGGCCGAGCGCCGCCATGCCGGTAGCCACCGCGACCGCGTCACCCCCGCTGGTGCCGCCGGGTGTCCGCTGCGGGTCCCATGGGTTCACGGTGTCCCCGAACAGCTGGCTGACCGTGTGCACTCCGGCGATCGCCAGGTCGGGCATGTTGGTGCGCCCGATCGGAATCGCCCCGGCCGCGCGCAGTCGCCGCACCGGGGGAGCGTCCGCCTGCGCCACCCGGTCGCGGAAGTACGGCACGCCGTGCGTCGTCGCCGATCCGGCGACGTGGATGTTCTCCTTCACCGTGAACGGCACCCCGGCCAGCGGGCCCAGCCGCTCTCCGGCGGCCCGGCGCCGGTCGGTCTCCCGCGCCGCCTGCCGGGCGCTGTCCTCCAGCAGCCGGGTCACCGCGTTCACCCGCGGGTTGACCGTGGCGATCCGCTCCAGGTGTGCCTCCACGGCCTCCGCCGCGGACACCTCTCCGGATGCCATCAGCTCCGCCAGCTCCGACGCCTCCAGCGCCCACAGTTCGGTCTTCTCGGTCTTCTCCATCGAGCTCTCCCCTCGCTCCGACAACCAAGATACAGACATGGATCTGGATACGGAACTGAATATTTCAGCCGGGGTGCGCCGTAGGATGTCGCTGTGAGCCCCGAACGCAAGCGCCTGACCCGCGAAGAGAGCCGACAGCAGACCCGTGAGCGCCTGCTGGCCGCCGCCGCCGAGCTGTTCGTCGAACGCGGAGTCAACGGCACATCCGTCGAGCAGATCGCCGAGCGCGCCGGCTACACCCGCGGCGCCTTCTACGGGAACTTCGAGGACAAGAACGCTCTCGTCGCCGAGCTGCTCCAGCACCGCACGCGCCGCGAACTGGAGGAGGTCCGTGCCCTCACCCAGGGCGCCACCTCCTTCGCCGACGCCCTCGACCGGCTCCGGGCCTGGAACCGCGACCGCGCTCGCCACCTGCCCGAATGGCTCGCCCTGCGCATGGAACTCGTCCTGCACGCGCTGCGGAACGAGGAGCTGCGTCCCCTGCTCGCCGAACGTGAACTCCTCGCCCGTGATGCCCATGCCGGCGGTCTGGAGCAGGCGTTCGCCGCCCGCGGCGTCGAATCGCCCGCAGACCCCGCGTTCCTCGCCCTGATCGTCCATGCCCTGGAGGACGGCCTGCTCATCCAGCGCCTGCTGGCCCCTGAGGGCATCCCGGGCGACGTCGTCGTCGACGCCTTCGACCTGCTTCTGCGCTCCTGGACCGCGCTCGCGCAGCATCCGCCCCAGGAGGGCGACGGGGACGCCCGGCCCGCCCTCACCGCCAACCCTGCGGGCACCCCCGATGCCTAGCCGCAGAGGGCAGTCCGACCGGGCGCCCGTGGTCCGCTGCGAGGTGCCGCCCCCGCCGTGTCGTCGCGTGAGGCGGTCAACGGCATGACGCAGCGTCAAAGCCCGTCAGCGGTGCGGAGGTTGAGCGCCAGGGCGGCCGGATACGGCGGATCGCCGCGCACGGAGGCGTGCAACCCGGGCCGAAGGGCAGTCCCGGAGTGAACATCGGCCGCGGAAAGCTGGCCGGAAATCACTTCCGGTGGAAGGTGAGCAGCGCGGTCTCGCAACGAGAGGACCTCCCCCGCGGCGTCCCCTGGGCCTGCGAGACCGGCGCGCACCAGGATTAACGCGAAGTTGCTCGCGTTAATCTTGTTCGGACAATACTTGGCGTGAACCTGCACTGCAATACGGAGCCGCCGTGACAGCGCACCAACCCCCGGGCGAGAGCCGGCCCGGAGGCCGCACGGCCCGGACCCGGCAGGCCGTAATGGCCGCCGTCTTCGAGGAGTTGGGCTCCGGCGGGTACGCCTCCCTCACGATGGAGAAGATCGCGCAGCGTTCCGGCGTGCATCCCGCGACGCTCTACCGGCGCTGGCGCAGCGTCGAGGGCGTGGTCTGTGAGCTGCTGACGGAGCTGAGTGCCGAGGTGCCGCTTCCCGACACCGGCACGCTGCCCGGGGACCTGCGCACGCTCGCCCGCTCGATCGCTGCCTTCTACGCGGACGCGCGGATGCAGAGCATGATCGAAGCGGTGGTCTCCGCCGCGGGCCGTGACCCCCAGGCCGCCACGGTGCTGCGGGATTTCTTCGACGCCCGGCTGCGGCTGGCGGGCCGGATGGTGCAGCGGGCCGTCGAGCGTGGCGAGGTGCCCGCGGACACGGACCCGGAGGAGGTGATGTCGGCCCTCGGCGCGCCCTTCTACTACCGGATCCTGATCGCTCGCCGGCCCGTCGACCCCGCCGTCGCCGAGTCCACGGCAACCGCGGTCTGGGCGGCGGTCCGCGCGGGCGCCTACGCGAGGAAGGGCGGCACGCCGCCGAGGGCGGACTGAACCCTTCGGGAGACGCACGACGGCCGGTGGTCCCCAGAAGGGGCCACCGGCCGTCTGTGGCGCGGCTACGGGCGTGCTGCCGCCCGTCTACTTCGCGAGCAGGCCGGCCATCCAGGACTCGACCTCGTCGGAGCGGCGCGGCAGGCCGGCCGAGAGGTTCCGGTTGCCGTCCTCGGTGACGAGGATGTCGTCCTCGATCCGGACGCCGATGCCGCGGTACTCCTCCGGCACCGTCAGGTCGTCCGCCTGGAAGTACAGGCCGGGCTCGACGGTCAGCACCATGCCGGGCTCCAGAGTGCCGTTGACGTACGCCTCGGTGCGGGCCGCGGCGCAGTCGTGGACGTCCAGGCCGAGCATATGGCCGGTGCCGTGCAGGGTCCAGCGGCGCTGCAGTGCCAGTTCCAGTACCCGCTCGACCGGGCCCTCGACGAGCCCCCAGGCGACGAGCTTCTCGGCGAGCACCCGCTGCGACGCGTCGTGGAAGTCGCGGTACTTCGCGCCGGGCCTGACCGCCGCGATGCCCGCTTCCTGGGCCTCGTACACCGCGTCGTAGATCTTGCGCTGAAGGTCGGTGTAGCGGCCGTTGATCGGCAGGGTGCGGGTGATGTCCGCGGTGTAGAGGCTGTTCGTCTCCACGCCGGCGTCCAGCAGCAGCAGGTCGCCGGAGCGGACCTCGCCGTTGTTGCGGACCCAGTGCAGGGTGGTGGCGTGCGGGCCCGCGGCGCAGATGGAGCCGTAGCCGACGTCGTTGCCCTCGACGCGGGCGCGCAGGAAGAACGTGCCCTCGATGTAGCGCTCGCTGGTCGCCTCGGCCTTGTCGAGGACCTTCACGACGTCCTCGAAGCCGCGGACGGTGGAGTCGACGGCCTTCTGCAGCTCGCCGATCTCGAACTCGTCCTTGATCACGCGTGCTTCGGAGAGGTACACCCGCAGCTCTTCGTCGCGCTCGGCGGTGACCTTGTCGGTCAGCGCGGCCTCGATGCCGGCGTCGTGCCCGCGCACGACGCGGACCGGGCCGGTGGCCTCGGTGAGTGCCTCGGAGAGTTCGCGCACGTCCTTGCAGGGCGCGCCGAGCAGCGCCTCGGACTCCTGGAGGCTGTTGCGGCGGCCGACCCACAGCTCGCCCATGCCGTTGAGCCAGAACTCGCCGTTCTCGCGGTCGGAGCGGGGCAGGCGGTAGATCGTCGCGTCATGGCCCTCGGCGCCACCGGCACGCGGCTCAAGGACCAGGACGCTGTCGTCGGTCTGGTCGCCGGTGAGGTAGACGTACTCCGTCGACGCGCGGAAGTCGTACTCGGTGTCGTTGGAGCGGGTCTTGAGGTTGCCCGCGGGAATCACCAGGCGCTCGCCGGGGAAGCGCGCGGACAGGGCGGCCCGACGCCGTGCGGCGTTCGGGGCCTGCTCGATCGGCTGCAGGTCGTGCAGCTCGGTGTCCGCCCAGCCGCTCTTCATGGACTCCGCGAGCTCGTCCGACACGCCCGGGTACAGGCCGTTCTTGCGCTGCTTGATCGGCTGCTCGTCCTCGTCCGGGGTCTCCGGTGTGAGCTCGTCGGTCACGATGCCTCCTATTAAGACTGAACCGCCTTCCATCGTATGTGCGGATCGAATGCGGTCCAGGGGCAGGAAGGTGTGACCTCTCCGGCGATCCGGCCATAGGGTCCACGGCCGCCCCGGCTAGCCGTCGAAGCGGGCGGCCAGGAGCACCACGTCCTCCTCCGAGTCGGGCTCGTCCAGGCCCTGCGGGAGCATCGTGCGCAGGATGTGGTCGACGACCGCGTCCGGGTCGTGGCGGCTCCCCTTGGGTACGCCCGCGGCCGCGGCGTGCAGCCGGGCGAAGGCGCGGTCCATGGGATCGCCGGTGCGGTGCAGCAGACCGTCGCTGTAGAGCAGCAGGGTCTCGCCGGGTGCCGGGCCGATCTCCACGCTCGGCGCCTCCCAGCAGGCGAGCATGCCCAACGGTGCGGACAGCGAGGTCTCGACGAACTCGGTGCGCGTATCGCCGATGATCAACGGTGGGCAGTGGCCGGCCCCGGCCAGCACCAGCTTGCGGGGGGCGGGGGTGCCTGCCGGCACGGGGGGCGCGGGCGGTCCGCCAGGGGCGCCGGGCGGCGCCTCGGCGTAGGCGAACAGGGCGGTGGCGCTGCGGGCCGGCTCGGTCAGCCGCAGCAGCAGTTCGAGGTCGGAGAGCACCGCGACCGGATCCTCGCCCTCCATGACCGCGTACGCGCGCAGCGAGGCGCGCAGCCGTCCCATGGCGGCCACCGCACTCGGTCCTGAGCCGGTGACCGATCCGACGGCCAGGCCCAGCGCGCCGTCCGGCAGCGGCAGCGCGTCGTACCAGTCACCGCCGCCGCGAGGGCCGGTGCTGTGCCGTACCGCGAGCCGTACGCCCGGTACCCGCGGCAGCCGGCTGGGCAGCAACTCCTCGCGGAGCGTCCGGGCCACCTGTTGGCTGCGGTGGAGTTCGAGGAGCCGGGCGAGGTGTTCGCAGGCGTGGGCGCGGAAGAGGCCGATGAGGTGCCGCTGCCGTTCGGTGGGCTCGGCGGGCTCGTCGTAGAGCCAGACGGCCGCGCCGATCCTGCCGATCGGGTCGGCGGTGATCGGGACGGCGTAGCTGGCGGCGTAGCCGAGGCGGGCGGCGACCTCGCGCAGGCGGGGGTCGAGGTCCTTCTCGCCGGGGATGTCGGGTTCGGCGATCTCGGTACGGGGGTCGGCGTCGCCTCCCGTGCGGACGTCGTCGCCCGCGCCCGGCTCGGGCAGGCCGTCCAGTATCCGCGCGTACGACAGGGCACGGCGCGGGATGGTCTCGATGTGGCCGATGTCCGCGTGGCCGAGTCCGAGGCCGAGCGAGGTTTCCGGGCCGAGGCCGTCGGCCGGTTCGAGGACGACCAGGCCGCGCCGCGCGCCGACCAGGGAGGCGCCGGCCCGCAGCATCTCGTGGAGGGCTTCCTCCAAGGTGCGGGTGCGGGCCAGCTGTTCGGTCAGGTCGTGCAGCGTGGTGAGGTCGGAGAGCCAGCCGGCGAGCCGGTCCTGGACGGCGGCGAGCTGATCGACGGGCGAGATGTCCGGTGTGAGGTCGCCGGCGGCGTCCGAGCGGGCATCCGCGGCGGCCTCGGAGGCCGCTGAAGAGCCTGAGGTATCCGGGGAATCCGCGCCGTTTGCGGCAAGCGGATCGGCAGTGTGCGCGGGGGTGGGAAGTCCTGGTTCGATTCCAGCCACTTTCGGCACGTGGGAGGAGGTCATGGCCGGCGGCTATCGTTGTATCTAGTATTGCCGCAGGTCAGAGCAGAATTTGGTTGGGAGTGAAGCGTTTTGTTGAGTGATGTTGTGCGGTTTGTTCGACCGCTCAATTTCCTCAATAGCATTGCAAACCCCCATGTCATGCTGCTCCGCTATCAATGTCTCCACATCTACACGCACCGACGACGTGATGTCCAGCATTGTCCCGAAGGGCTTTGCGGTGTCAACCAGGTCTGTAGATTGGCCTGAAAATAGCCCCCCAACCGTCAATTTGAGGTCGACTGGCGGCGATCGACAGCGCGTCATATCCACAGTGGCGGGTACGTACTCGGAAAGGTGCGGGGCCAGTTGGGGCCGCACCGGAACCCTCCGGCGGGCGCGGACGTCTCACACGACGACGACCGCGACGCACTCCCGAGTGGCGGGATTGCACCACCGCACAGCAAGCGCCATGCGCGCGCCACCCCCCGCCACGTTCCACGCTCGGCGTACGGCGTGATGCGCTGCTTTTGTACACGCGGTGACCAATGATCCACGTGGCGTGTTCGACCCCGGGTTGCTTGACCAGGTCGCATGAAACGCCACATAGCGGCATGAACCGGTATGTAGTGCGATGGACATAGCCCTCGGCGTTAACGGAAAGGAACGAGCGCTCATGCGCGAGATCCTCGGAAGGCGACGCAAGCCCCTGTTTCGGCGCGGCGGAAGGTCGGCACTGCTCGGTGCGGCGCTCCACTGCGCCACCGAGTGGCAGTGGCCGGTGCTCCCGGGTGTGGGAATGCGGTCCGGAGGCCGGCAGTCGGCCGGCGGTCGGCTCGGCCTCGGAGAGCGGGGCGCAAGAGAGTGCAGCTGTCCCGACCCCGACTGTGTGGTGCCCGGAGCGCACCCCTTCGACCCCGGCCTCCTGGCGGCCACGACCGACGCGCGAATGGTGCGTTGGTGGTGGACGAACCGCCCGGACGCCCCGATCGTGCTGGCCACCGGCGGCAGCGCGCCCTGCGCGGTGAGCCTGCCCGCCGTCGCCGGCGCCCGCGCGCTGGCGGCCCTGGACCACTTCGGCGTCCGCCTCGGCCCCGTGGTGGCCACGCCCACCCGCTGGTCGCTGCTCGTATCGCCGTACGACCTCCCGGAGTTGGGCGAGCTGCTGCACTCCCGGGACTGGGTGCCCAGCTCGCTGCGCTTCCACGGCGAGGGCGGCTATGTGATGCTCCCGCCGTCGCAGATCGGTGCCGGCGCGGTGCACTGGGAGCGGCCGCCGGCCGCCACCCCGGCCGCGCCCTGGCTGCCGAAGGTCGCCACGATCGTCGACGCGCTGGTCACGGCGAGCACCAGCGCACCCGACGGGGGCAGCCGGCTCGCGTACTGACGCGTGCCGGACGCCATCCGGACCACATCCGGGCCGGGCCGTGCCGCGAGAGTTGAGCGGCATGGCCGGAAAGAACACGCGGGCGGTTCACCCGTCCGGGTGTGAGCGGCGCGGACCACTACGGGAAACGGGTGTCTGCGGCCCGGGGACCACCCCCACCTCCCGGTAGGTTCGGCGGACCGTCAAGCCGCCACCGGTGGCACATCAATCGCAGGTGGTCCCCTTGCAGCGCGCCCCGAAGCTCCGCATGATCGCGCTCGCCGGCACAGCCGTTGCAGCCATCGCCATCCCGCTGGCCGCGGCGACCGCAGGCCCGGCGGGCACCCTCACGCCGGGCGCGCGGGCCGAAACGGCCGAAGACGCCGTCCCGCCCGGCGAGTCGGGACATTCCGTGCACGCCGAAAAGGCCGGAAAGACCGGGCATGCCGGGAAGCCCGCCGGGTCCCGGGCCCTGAGCGACAGCGGCGATCCCGGCTCCGCCGCGAACCGTGACGCCCGCGACGGCGCCCTCGCCGACCTGGGCCTGCCCCTGCTCTCCGACGACCGGCGCATCTCCCGCTGCGGCCCCGAACTCACCTCTCCCCAGCGGGTCCAGGCGCAGACCTGTGTGCTCGCCGAGGACGGCCTGACCTGGGCGCGTACGTACTACCGCAACCGTACGGGTGACCCGCTGCGCGCCGTGCTGACACTGCTGCGGCCGGACGACAGCACCCTCCAGGTGCACTGCGCGGTGGCGGTGGCGGACCAGCCGGGGATGTGCGAGACGCCGACCGGCGCGACCGTGTACAAGCGCGGGGTGCCGTACGGCGCGGTCGCGGAGTTCGCCGACGCGACGGGCGAGCGGCTGCTGCTGCGCACGGGGAGCAACTCCGCGTAGCGCGGCACCGATCCGGGCCGGTGAAAGCGGTGATCAGGAGGCCGCCGGGCCGGGAAGCGCGGACGGGCGGCGTCGGCTCCGAGCGTGCCGACAGGCAATCCCCCGGCGATCGGACGGGGGTTCACGCGGCGAGTGCAGCGGTGCGGCGCAGGGGCGGGCACGGCGGCCGCGAGGCGGCCCGGCCGGGAAGGACGTCCGGCTCCGGGCATGGAAACGCCCGGTCGCTGGCGACGGGGGATGCACCAGCGACCGGGCTTTTAGAACCGTAACAAGAGATCGGCGGTTCGCAAATTCGATCGTGGATTTCCGGACGCCTATTTACCGGCTGGTAAGGGAGTTGTGACAGGGCTCACTTCCCAGGCGCCCGGAGCCGCGCGATCAGCTCAGGGTGACCTGGCGGTTGGTCAGCCCGCCACGCGACCTGCGCTCCTCCGGGGTCAGCGGAGCGTCCGAGGCGAGCGCCTTCGTGAGCCGCTCGGCGAACGCGGCGGCCGGCCCCGCGACCTCCTCGGCAGTCATCGCCGAGGGCAGGTCCCAGACCGGCACGACCAGGCCGTGCGCCCGGAACGAGCCCACGAGACGGGTGCCCTCGCCGAGCGAGGCGGTGCCCGCGGCGTGCAGCCGGGCGAGCGCGTCCAGCAGCTGCTCCTCCGGGTAGGACGTCACCCAGCGCAGGTGGTTCTTCTCCGGGGCCTCGCACCAGTACGCCCCCTCCAGGCCGGCGATCCGGGCCGTCGGGATGGCCGCGGCGTTGGCCCGCTCCAGGGAGGCGGCGACATCACCGGTGGCGTTCTCGGCGTCCTCCACCCAGAACTCGAAGCCGCTGTGCACGGTCGGCTCGAAAGCCGCGCCCGGGTCGAGCAGATCCTGCAGTCGCGGTCCGTCGGCGGAGGGCCGGCGGGAGGTGACCGGAGTGCCGGGCTCGGCGGCCAGCGCCCGCTGGAGCGTGTCCGCGAGGTCGCGGCTGATGTCGCCGGAGGCGGTGTCGTTCTGCAGGCCGAGCAGGACGGTGCCGTTGTCGCGGCGCAGCGCGGGCCAGGCCATCGGCAGCACCGTCGCGAGGGTCACGGACGGGACGCCCTCCGGCAGCCCGTCCTTGAGGGTCAGCTCGACGGTGGCGGCGGGCACCAGCTCGCGCAGCGCCACCCAGTCGCATTCGCCGGGCAGGCCCTCGAAGGGCCGCTGCACCAGCTCGGTGACGGCGTGCGAGGCGTTCCGGCCGTGACAGGCCTTGTAACGGCGGCCGGAGCCGCACGGACAGGGCTCCCGGGCGCCGACGACCGGGTAGTTCCCATCGGCGGCTGTGCCGTGTGCTGCGGCCTGGGTCTGGGGGCGGCGCTTCTTGGCCATGCGACGGTGTCTCCTGGTCGTTCCTGGGCGTACGGACGCGTTTCGGCGCGAGCCTAGAGGAGCCGGGCCGCCCGTGGGTGTGCGGGAGCCGTCAGGCGGGCGCGTCCACACCGGAGTTGCCGCTCGCGGGCTCCCTCGGAAGGAGCAATCGCCGGTGCCCTGTCGTACCGGCTCGGAGTCTGGCGGGCCGTACGGCAGGGGTGGTCAGGCGAACGTGTGCCCCTGTGCGCGTACAGCGCTGCGTCCTGTGAACGTCCCGCGTCCTCTGCGTGTGGCTGCGCGGTGTGGCTGCGCGGTGTGCGGAGCCACACGGACCGGCACTCCGGGACGGACGCGCGCGCCCGACGACTCCGGGGCAGGCGTGCTACATCGGGTCGTCGAAGTCCGCGAAGGCCAGTTCCGGCGGCAGGCCGGAGGCAAGTCCCGCCACGAGTGAGGGCGGTAGCGCGGATGACAGGTCCAGACGTGTGGCGAAGGCGTCCGCCAGGGTGAGGACGGCCCAGACCGTCACCTCGCCCGGAACGGATTCGCGGACTCCCCAGTCCTTCGCGAGCGACCTGATGATCGCCAGACCTCGGCCGCCACGCGCTGTTATTGACGGAGTGGCCGGAATCGGTCGGGTCGGGCCGCCGCCGTCGGTGACCGCGACGGTCAGTCTGCCGTGTCCGTCGATCTGCCACGAGGCCCGGATGGACCCGGAGGAAAAGGGGTCCGCGGGGTCCGTTACGTAATCCGGTGAGCCGTTCTCGTATATCGGACGCGCATGCCGACACGAATTGCTCAGTAGTTCCGAAAGGATAAGGACCGCGTCATCGACGACCGTGTCCTGAACTCCACTTGCCAACAGCTCTTCTCGCATGCGCCGCCTGGCCATGCCTACACCCACTGCACCATGGGGTACGGCCATGATCGACGACGTCGGCACCTCTTGTGCCACCACCAACGTCACCCCCGAGACCTCCTTTGCCCCACGCCACGGGATGAATGCCCCAATGGACTGGACCGGAAACCGGCCAGACGACATGCAGTGACGCACTCGACACAATCGGATACAGGCCGAATGCGCCGGTGCACACCCTGTGATGACCTTTAGCTAAAGCCGAGTTGCTTACGTACCTGTTTAGGGCGATTTGTAATAACTGCGTCGACGCCCAACTCGCGGCACAACTCGACGTCGGCCTCCTCGTTCACCGTCCAGACGTGTACGCGATGGCCCGCGCGATGCGCCTTCTCGACATAGTCGGGGTGCGCGCGCAGGATCCGTACGCCCGGGCCCGCGATGCCCACCCCGGGCGGCAGCCGGCCGTCGCGGAAGCGCGGGGTCAGGAATTGCATGAGGTAGACGCCGGGAATGTCCGGCGCGACGGCGCGTACGCGGTGCAGGGAGCGTGCCGAGAAGCTCATGACGCGGACCGCCGGCGGCTGATCGGTGGCCATGGCCGGTTTCGTGTGCCCGAACCGGCCGAGCAGCTCGACCAGCCGCTCCTCCACCTGACCGGCCCAGCGGGTCGGGTGTTTGGTCTCGATGGCCAGCTCGACCCGCCGGTCGGCGTCGGCGACCAGCTCCAGCAGCCGCTCCAAGGTCAGCACGGAGGTGCGCTCGGGGTCCTCGTGCTGGCGGTCGGGGGCCTCGGTGTCGTCCGGGCCGGCCTTCCAGGAGCCGAAGTCGAGCGTGGCCAGGTCGGCGAGTTCCAGGGCGGAGACGGCACCGCGGCCATTGGAGGTGCGGTTCACCCGCCGGTCGTGGACGCAGACCAATTGGCCGTCGGCGGTCATCCGGACGTCGCACTCCAGCGCGTCCGCGCCGTCCTCGATCGCCTTGCGATAGGCGGCAAGCGTGTGTTCCGGAGCCTCCTCGGAGGCACCTCGATGGGCTACGACAGAAATGGCGGAAGGACCCGGACGGGCGTCCTGGGCGGGGCGTGCATAGGTCACCGCGTTATCGTGCCACCCACCACCTCCGGGCCGCCCGGCCGGTGGGTGATGCGCACTACCGAGGATGCGCCGGTTTTGTCCGGCATAAAGGATGAGGTCACAGTCACAGCCTCGGCTTACGGCGTCCTGACGCGGCGTGGGAAAGGCTGGGAGACCGAGACTCGCCTGTATCGCCGGGATCCCCAATCCTGGAGTACCAGGTTCCGCATCCCTGTGGACAAAGGAACCGGACGAGGCCCCGGGCCGTCGGCCGGCACAGTCGTGAAGCTGAGGAGAGAGCTGTGAGCACCGAGAACGAGGGAGCCCCCGGCCCGTCGGAGGCCAAGCCGCCGACGGGGCCGCAGGCATCGGACAGCGCCCCCGCGTCCGCCTCCGGCGCCCAGACTCCGGATGCCCCGCCCGCGCCGTCCGCTCCTCCCGCGGCGCCCCCGCCGCCGGACTTCGCACCGAACGCCGCCGGTGCCCACGGTGCCCCTGGTGGCGGTATGCCGGCGGCCGCGTATCCGGGTGCCGACCGCGCAGCGTCCGACACGGCCCGGATGCCGACGACGCCCGGCGGATCGTCTGCCTCCGGCGCCCCGGGCTGGGGGCATCCGCACGCCACCGGTCCCGGCGCCCCCGGCGCCCCGGGTGAGCCCAGCGCCCCGCTTCCCGCCTACGCGACGGCCGGACACGGCTCGTCCGGCGGCAGCTGGGGCACGCAGCCGCCCTACGGGGGCGGCGACCCCTGGGGCACGCCCGGTGGGCCGCCCAAGAAGCGCAACGGCGGACTGATCGCGGCCGTCCTGGCCGCCGCGCTGGTCGCGGGCGGAGTCGGCGGCGGCATCGGCTTCTGGGCCGCGGGCCGCGACGACGGCACCTCGACGACGGTGACCGCATCCGGCGACCCCGAGGCGCTGAACCGCAAACCCACCTCGGTCTCGGGGATAGCGCAGAAGGCGCTGCCCAGCGTCGTGACGATCGAGGCGCAGGGTGCGACCGGTGAGGGTGGCACGGGCACCGGCTTCATCTACGACAAGCAGGGCCACATCCTCACCAACAACCACGTCGTCGCCGGCGCGGCCGAGGGCGGCGGCAAGCTCACCGCGACGTTCTCCAACGGCAAGAAGTACGACGTCGAGGTCGTCGGCCGGGCCCAGGGCTACGACGTCGCCGTCGTCAAGCTCAAGAACGCCTCGGGGGCCGCGCTCAACCCTCTGCCGTTGGGCAAGTCCTCCAACGTCCGGGTCGGCGACGCCACGATCGCGATCGGCGCCCCGTTCGGCCTCTCCGGCACGGTCACCACCGGCATCATCAGCGCCAAGGACCGCCCGGTGGCCTCCAGCGACGGCGGCGGCACCAGCGCCTCGTACATGAGCGCCCTGCAGACGGACGCATCGATAAACCCCGGTAACTCCGGCGGCCCCCTGATGGACGCCGGCGGCAACGTCATCGGCATCAACTCCGCGATCCAGTCGGCCGGCAGCGG
The DNA here is from genome assembly GCF_044328065.1 of Streptomyces sp. NPDC017993. Taxonomy (NCBI): domain Bacteria; kingdom Bacillati; phylum Actinomycetota; class Actinomycetes; order Kitasatosporales; family Streptomycetaceae; genus Streptomyces; species Streptomyces sp. NPDC017993. Next base: position 120,014 of record NZ_JBIRGO010000002.1, on the reverse strand, counting down.
CGGCGGCATGGGCGAGCCCCAGCAGTCCGGCAGCATCGGCCTGGGCTTCGCGATCCCCATCGACCAGGCCCGGCGGGTCGCCCAGGACCTCATCAAGACGGGCAAGCCGATCTACCCGCAGATCGGCGTCCAGGTCGCCATGAAGGACACCGGCAACGGCGCCACCATCGCCCAGACGGGCAACGACGGCTCCGACGCGGTGACCCCGAACGGCCCTGCCGCCAAGGCGGGCCTGAAGCCGGGCGACACCATCACCAAGCTCGACAACACGGTGATCGACAGCGGCCCCACCCTGATCAGCGAGATCTGGCAGCACAAGCCCGGGGACCAGGTAACCCTCACCTACAAGCGCGGCGGCAAGGAGCAGACGGCCGAAGTAACCCTCGGGCAGCGCACGGGCGACAAGTGACGCGCTAGGCTGATCCCGCGACACCGCCCGCCGGTGTCGCGGGGAGGCTTGCCCGAGCGGCCTAAGGGAACAGTCTTGAAAACTGTCGTGGCGGCAACGCCACCGTGGGTTCAAATCCCACAGCCTCCGCCGAGGTCAGCGAACTAGCTGGTCAGAAGGGGTGCCCGAGGGGATCGGGCACCCCTTTTGCGTTCACGGCCGTACGCGCTGCGGGTTTCCCGGGGCCGGAGAACGGCCATGCACCCAGGCAAACGTCAGCGAATGCGGCCCTGAACTCACAACGCAGTCACACGTCGTGCTGCGTGCCCGGTGCGCGCGGCCTGGCGGGGTGCTGTTGCCAGACCGGGCGCATGGTGCATCCGAACCCAGCGCAGTGGATTTGGCAGCCCCGACGGACCCGACGTCGGGGCTGAGCCGTGCCGTCCACGACCGAGATGGCCGTGACGAGCGGGAGCACTTGGCGCCTGCCCATGAGCCGCAAAGATGGCTGATCCTTTGCGAGCGACATTCGGCCCTGAAGGCCGACCGATGAGGGGTATCGGAGGTCAGCCGAATGGGGTGGAGCCGGGATGGGGCGTGGCGCCGGGGAGCTGCTCCGCCACCACCTGCGGCGCTGTTGGGGCGTAGGCGTGGTCGTCGATTTTTGTCCCTCCGGGCGCTTGGTAGGCCGGGGAGGTGACGGTGAAGCTGATGAGATCCTTCCGCGATGCGCTCGGGTGGCGGTTCGCGTTCTTGCGTTCGCTCCTGATCAGCAGCTCGGCGAAGACCTTGTATCCGGTCTTCTCGTGTACGGCTCGAAGCTGAGGCTGCTTGGCCTCGGAGTTCGCAGGCTCGTAACTCTCGATCTCCCAGCCCGCCGCAGGCATCTTGTCGACGAGCCTTTTCATGCCGCTGCGCAGCTCGTCGGGTGAGGCATCGGCGATCGACCACGCGTCATTCGTGTGGAAGGTGTTCTCCGCGCTGTCGATGGTCGTGATGAGAGCGCCGGGCGAGCCCGTCTGGCCGCGAACGGCGGTGAGTTCGAGGAGGCCGTGAGAGACCTCGCCGGCCGTCTGCTCTGCCGCTTCGGGCTTCATGGTCTGCAGGTCCTCCGCGTCGGTTCCGCCGAACAGTGAGCATCCACTGAGCAATAGAGCGAGCAGGAGACCGCACGCCAGTCGTGGTGCGGGAAGCCTGCGTCGGTAGCGTTGAAGCGCCTCAGTCATCTCGTGACACCTCGTCATATTGGCCCGCGATCACGCGGGCTTGATTGCGGAGGCTTTCTGAGGGGTCCGTCTGCGCCTCGTCCTTGTAATTCCAGTAGTCGGTATGGCTGCTGGTGTCGGTCTCCATCTGGTTCGCGCCGAACAGATCCTGGTCCGGGGTCACCCCGTCGTACTCGCCCCACCACCGCCACTCGCGGGGGGCATGAGGTGTGGCGCCGCCGAGTTCGGGGACCCAGTCGTTGGTGCCTGTCTCGTTCCAGACGTGGCCCTTGTCCACGTCCAGTTCGCTGGCCCGGCCGACCTGCATCCCGGGGCTCCCTGCGACCACGATGTCGTCGGCGTGGACGTCTCCCTGCCGTGCTGCCGAGCCGATCACCACGGACCCGTAGCTGTGGCCGACCAGCGTCGTATGGCTGGGGGAGTCGCCGTCGTGGGTGGCGCGGGTGCCGTCGATGAATTGATTCAGGAGTGGCCCGCCTGCGTTCGCCTTGTCGCTCTCCCTGGCGTCACCCATGATCTCCTGGGGCGCTTCGTAACCGAGCCACGTGACGGTCGAGACCTTCTGGCCCTCGCTGAGTTTCGAAGTCTCCCGCCACAGCGCGTCGGAGCGGTCGAGGTCGCCTCCGATGGTGGGGACATTGGTCGCGGTACCAGGGACGTAGACGGCGGTGTGGTCGGCGGTGTCCGGATTGCCGCGGGCGACGATCGCGCGGCCGATCCCCTTGTCATCGAAGCCGAGGAGATACCCGTCCGGCAGGCCCTTCTCGCCACCCTTGTCCAGATTCGACTGGATGGCGTCGGTGCCGTCGGAAAGCCCTTGAAGGGTTTTCCGCTTCTCGTCCCATTCTTCCCACTCCGGGTTCGGCCTGCGGACGCTCTGGTCGATAGCTATCCACTTGTCCGGCTCGTCCTGGAGGTGCTGGTTGAGCTTCATCTGCGTGTCGGCATGGGACTGACGCAGGCGGCCGCGGTTGGCCTCGTCACGGACGTCTGAGGGGATTCCGTCGAGCGCGCCGATTTGCCCCGGGTAGAGGGCCTGGTACTCCTGCTGTTCCTCGTGGCTGAGGCCCCGCCACCAGGAATTGACGTCCTTGGGCTTCGTTCCCTTCTTGGGAATGGAGTCGAGCCCCAGATCACGGCCGGCGGCCTTCCTGACCGCCTTGGAGTCGCGGGCCGCGTCGAGCCACATGCGGTCGTCGATTGTCAGTCCGCGGCCTGTTTGGAGGCGGTTTATTGTGCTTGCGTACTCCTGATCTATCTCGGTGGCCCTCTTCACCGCTTGGGTGATGTGTTCCTGGATCTCCTGGGCCCAGTGGATATTGGGGTCCGGGCCGGTGTTTCCGCCCGCGTGGGGATCGTCGGTGCCCTCGCCGGAATATTCGACGGTGCCGTCGTCATGCACCGTGTACTTGCGGGACTCGGCCTCCTCCAGTGCCTCGATGAGCTTGCGGCGCTCGGCCGCCAGCCCGGTCGCTGCGCCGTCCAGGGCTGTGCGGATGAGGCTGGTCTGCTGGGCGGCGTACTGGAAGTTCTGTCCCAGCCTGTCCATGCGGCCCTGTGCGGCGTTGGCGTCGCGGCCTTTCCAGGAGCCTTGGAGGGGGCGGCGGATGACGGTATCGACCCAGTCCATGTAATTCGAGCAGCGGCTCATCATGACGCCCCACTCTTCACTGGCCCTATGGCTGGGCTCGGACTTGTAGCTCTGCAGCTGGCGCATCGTGACCATGGGGCATCAACCGAACGGGTTGGGACGGGAGATCGACCTGCCGAGAGAGCCCTCTGTGTCGGGGCCGCCCTCTACGGAGGGGATGCTGATGCCTTGGTTCCGGCCTGGGCCGCCCTCTACGGAGGGGATGCTGATGCCTTGGTTCCGGCCTGGGCCGCCCTCTACGGAGGGGATGCTGATGCCTGCGTCCCGACCTCGGCCGCCCTCTACCGAGGGGATGCTGCTCTCCGGGCGCGGACCTGGGCCACCCTCTACGGAGGGGATGCGAATGGCCTCTCGCGGGTCCTGGTACACGCCCCCAGCGGCCGGTTTGGCATTCTGCATCTCATCGGCCGTCCATTCCTCACGCGTACGGACCGGCGTGGTGGAATTCTCGGACCCGATGAGGCCGGGAGCCATGGCGGTATGGGCGGGCTTGGTGTGGACCTGCCCCGAGCCCCCGTCGATTCCGGACGCTGGTGCGCTGAAGCTTTGCGCGACCGATTCGTCGTTACTCTCATGGCTTTTTGCGGTGGCCTTGAGCAGCTCGGATATCTCGCCGCTCTCTTTGCCTATGTCGTCCAGACGTCCCATCCAGGATTCAAGGGCCAGCTGGACTTGCGTGAGGTAGGTGAATCCCTGGCCACTCGCCATGATTCCGTGGTGTCCGGATTCCAGCTGTTTGCGTCCCGTGCTCATACCGGACTTCATGTCTGAGGCGGGTGCTGCTGCCGAGCGTAACGCTCTCGGATCTATCTCTGTGGTACCGCTCACTGTCCTTCGTCCCCCGTGGTGAAGCTGCTGTGTGAGTTCCGGTGCGTGTAGGTCCAACTACCGTAAATTATCAGTGGTTTAGATGCGCCGGGGTGTACTTTACAGCGATTTGATCAACTGTGGATCGGTGTGCGCACAGGGCGTGGCCAGCCGATGCCGGGTGCTCGTCGAAGCCGGCCGCGGCGCAACTCACGCACGACCGTCCCCCGGGGCGACCATCGCCACCATTGCGCCGAAGCGTTGGGACGGCGAGCCGAGTTGTCGGCCGTCGATTCGCGATTCGGCGCTTGCTGAGGACTGCTCATCGAGGGGGAGGCCGGCCATGAGTGGGCGGTATCGATGTGTGGCGGCCCTCCACGCACCGAAGGGTGCCCGAGTGGATCGGGCACCCTTCGGTGCGTTCGTTCTGTCTCACCTCGGGTCGCCCATATCCCGCCACGGGTCAGGGCGTTCGGGCCGGCGGCGGGCCCGGATTTCGAGAATGGCAGGCGCTTCGCCCCCGGCTCCTGCTCGATCAAGGCTCCGGGTGCGCGTGGCGCGTGGCGCGTGGCGGTGGCGCGTGGTGCGCGGGCCTACGGGTGGTACTTCTCCTCGACCGTCTCGCCGGCGCCGGACTTGGGGTTCATGGTGACGCGGACGGTCACGCTGCCGGTCTTCGCGGCCTTCTCCAACTGGTCCACGGTGCACTTCGAGGTGCCGTAGCCGTCGTCGCCGAGGGACACGCTGCCGGGGTCGTCGGAGCAGATCGAGGCCGCGCCGAGGATCTTTGTGGCGTTGGCGACGAAGAACGCCTGATCCGTGCCGCCGCCCTCGGGCTTGACGATCAGCTTGCCGGGCGCGAGGTACTCCAGCGTGCCGACGATCGTGCGGTGGTTACCGGCCTCGGCGACGCCACCCCCGGCGGTGGCGGACGGCGCCGTGGTGGACTTGCCGCCGTCCTGGCCCTGCGAGCCGGAGTTGTCCGAGGAGGAGCCGCCCGTGGGCTGGTCCGAGGCGTGCTGCGAGTCGGACGCGGTCGAAGAGTCCGAGGAGCCGGCGGCGCCCGCAGTCCCGGAGTCCGGTCCACAGGCTGTTGCCCCCAGGCCCAGTGCCGCCGCGGCGACGATGGCGGCGGCGAAGCGGCGGCCGGCGCGGCCGCGGAGGCGGTTGGTGGCGGTGTTCATCGTGTACTCCTGTTGCTCTGTTCTCTCGTTTCGCTCCCGGACGATCACCAGCTTCGAAGATCGGGTTGGCGTTCGACTAACGGACGGCTAATGCGGTGCAGTGACGCTGGGCAGTGCGCTTGCCGCCGACGACATCGCTGTCGGAGACCGGCCGGGCCGCAACGGAAGGTTCAACACCAGACGTTCAACACCAGACGCTCAACACCACTGGGGGGACGCGATGTCCATGCGAGTGACGCACGGGTTACCGCTTGCCCGGAAGACGACCCTGGGGATCGGCGGCCCGGCGGCGGTCTTCGTCGATCTTCAAGACCTGGCCGACTTACCCGAGTTCGTCGCACTCGCCGCAGACTTCCCGGGCGTGCCGACCTGTCTGGGGGACGGCACCAATGTGCTGGTCTCCGACGCGGGCTGTTCGTCGCCGGTGCTGCGGATGAACACGCAGGGCGTCCGGTTCATGGGGGAGGTGGCCGACGGGCGGACCCTGGTCGAGGTGCAGGCCGGCCACTCCTTGCACGAACTGGTCGACACCGTCGTTCGGCGTGGGCTGATCGGTATGGAGATGCTCGTGGGCATTCCTGGGACCGTCGGTGCCACGCCCGTTCAGAACGTCGGCGCGTACGGGCAGGAGATTTCCGAGACGTTGGTCGAAGTGACGGCGTGGGACTGGGTATTGAGCCGACGCGTCACGCTGGGCGCGGCGGCCTGTGGGCTCGGGCATCGCACCAGCATTTTCAAGGGGGCCGGCCGATGGACCCTGCTGACGCTGGTCTTCGCCTTGCGGAAGTCCGCGCTCTGCGCTCCCCTCACCTACCGCGTGGTCGCCGATCGGCTCGATGTGCCGGTCGGCAGCCGGGTGCCGCCGATCGAAGCGGCCCGAGCGGTGCTGGCCGTCCGGAGGGGCAAGGGCATGGTGTTGGGGTGCTCCGGCGCGGACCGGCGGTCGGTCGGCAGCGTCTTCTTCAGCCCCGAACTGACCCCGGCCCAGGCCAGGCGGCTGCGGGACGAGGGCGCGTCGATCAACCGCTTCCCCGACGGCTCGGCCAGGGTGAGTGCGAGTTGGCTGATCCGGCGGGCGGGCTTCGCCCTCGGCGGCCCGATTGCCGAGGGGGTGCGCGTCTCGTCCCTGCACCACACCTTGGTGGCCGACGAGGGTGCGAGCGCGGCGGGGTTCACCGAAGCCATCGATGTCGTCGTCAATCGGGTGCTGGAGTGCACCGGCGTGCGGCTCACGCCGGAAGTCGACTTTCTCGGCGACTGGCCTGAGGAAGAGGACGTGGCCGGCTGAGCCGGTCACGACGGCACGGGGGCAGCAGGCGCCATGGCAACTGCGCTGCTCGGTGGGGGCGTCCGGAACGGACGAAGGGGCCGCGTCCGCCGGACAGTGGCGGGCGCGGCCCCTTCGGGCTCTGGGGGAGCTTCAGGCAGGCGGCCTGATGACCGGATCAGTCGTCGTCGCCGTCGTTGTCGCCCTGGTCGTCCTGGTCGACGTGCTGGTTGAGGACCTTGCCGCCGGCGGCGTCGATGGTGACGTCGTGGCTCTTGTGGTCCTTGCCGAGGACGTCGACCTCCCAGACGGCGGAGCCGTTGCGGTCGTTGTCGTCGAGGCTGTAGGAGACGACGGTGCCGGGGACGGCCTTCAGGGCCTTGTCGATGGCCTTGTCGTGGCCGATCTTGTCGGCCTTGACCAGGGCCTGGGTCTCGGCGGCGTCCTGGGCGGCGTCGTCGTCGCGGTCGGTGTGCTTGTTCAGGACCTTGCCGTTGCCGGCGTCGATGGTGACGTCGTGGTTCTTGTGGTCCTTGCCGAGAACGTCGACCTCCCAGATGAGGGAGCCGTTGCTGTCCGCGTTGTCGAGTTCGGCGGAGGTCGCGGTGCCGGGGACGGCCTTGAGGGCCTTGGCGGTGGCCTCGGACTGGCTGATCTTGTCGGCCTTGACCTGCGCGCGGTCCTTGGCGGTGTCGTCCAGGTGACGCTCGCTCTGGGAGAGCTGGACCGAGGAGTGCGGGGCCGGGGCGTCGTCGTCCGCGAAAGCGGTCGCGGCACCCGTGCTGCCGATCAGTGCGACGGCGGCAGCCGTGGCGAGGACGACGGCGCGGGGGGTGAGCGTGCGCTTGGCGGTGGCCTTCATGGGGACGTTCCTCCGGATCGTGTTGCGGTGTGGTTCGGTCGGCGGGCCCTGTCGCGCCCTTCCGACATTCACCACAGTGCCGATCGGAACCTGAACACAGCCTGAAGTACCTGAAGCGCTCTTCAGGTGCGGACCGGGAACGGGCGAAGGGCCTCCTCCGAATGCTCTCGGCAGCGGGGCGAACCCCCCTTGTCCGTCACGCTGTTGCCGGGGTGTGCCCGGCTGCTACTTCGCGGGGGTCCGGCCGGTGCGAGGGTTCCGCTGGAAGCCGCTGCGGGCTTCTACGGTGGGCAGGAGGCGCTGGTCGGGTCCGTAGTCCTCGCGCGGATGCATGAGCAAGGGCTCGGTGGTCTCGATGGTGCGCAGGCGTTCGGCGTAGGCGTCGAGGAGGTCCTTGCGTTCGGACTCGTCGGCCGGGCGAGGGGCGAAGGCGATGAACGGCGGCAGCGGGGTGAAGCCCAGGTAGTGGAAGATCCCGTTGTTGACCGGCCACAGCAGGTGATGGATATCGCCTTCGACGCCATCGGGGGCGTAGGTGTCGGCCGAGGTCCCGGTGGTGCAGCTGACCATGGCCTTGCGGCCGAGGAAGACGCCCTTGGCGTGCTTGCGGCCACCGCCGTAGGCGAAGCCACGGGCCACGACCCGCTCCACCCGCCCCTTGAGGATCGCGGGCATGGAGAACCACCAGATCGGGAACTGGAAGATCATCAGGTCGCACCGGACGACCTTGGCCTGCTCAGCGGCCACATCCGGCGGGTACGTGCCGGTGTCGTACTGGTGCTCCTGCTCCACATCGACCTGGAGCCGGTCGCGGTCCTTGCGCATACGGCGAAGTCGTCGGCGTCGGGGATCGCCTTGAGCCCCATCCCGTACAGGTCGCTGACCTCCACTCGTGCCCCTGGGCGGTGCGGGTGGCCACGGCGGTGTCCTTCAGGCGGAGTTGAAGGAGGCGGGCTAGGGGTGCGCGTGCACGATCAGGACCTTCATGTGGTGCTGCGCCGGGCGGTGGGACGGTGCGCGGTGGTCACGGCGACGGTGTTCGCGCCGACGATCACCGCGATGGCGAGCCAGGCGAGGGCATCGAGGTGCTGGCCGAGCACAGCGAGGCCGGCCAGGGCGGCGAAGACCGGGTTGACGCTCATGAACACCCCGAACAGGTGCGCCGGGACCCGGCGCAGGGCCAGCAGGTCGGCCAGGAACGGCACCGCGGAGGAGAGCACCCCGGCCGCCAGCGCGCAGGCCAGCGCCGCGACCGTGGGTGGGTGCTGCCACAGCACCCACGCGCCGACCGGCAGGTAGAGGGCGCCGGAGACCGCCGCGGCCGCGGCGGAACCCTCCAGACCGGGCAGCCGGACACCGACGGCCCGGTTGAGCAGGATGTAGCACCCCCAGCACAGCGCGGCCAGCAGCGCCAGGCCGATGCCCGTGTAGTCGGTGGAGGGCGTGGGCCGCATCAGCACCGCCACCGCGCCCGCGGCCGCCGCCGCGCAGAGCAGGTCGAGGCGGCGGCGGGAGCCGGCCAGGGCCACGGTCAGCGGGCCGAGGAACTCCAGCGTGACCGCCATGCCGAGCCCGATCCGCTCGATCGCCGCGTACAGGGACAGGTTCATCCCGGCGAACACCAGCGCCAACCCCAAAACCAGGCGCCACTGCGCCGCCGTGAACTGCCGCAGCCGCGGCCTGCCCACGACCCCCAGCGCGACGGCGGCCACCCACTGGCGCACCGCCACCACCCCGGCCGGGCCGAGCACCGGGAACGCAAGCGCCGCGATCGATGCCCCCGTCTGGTTGGACAGGCCGCTCCCCAGCATCAGCGTCACCCCGCCCCATCGCCCCGACTGCCGGGAAGCGGCGGAACCGGCGGACGCGGCGGCCTGAGGCAGAACGGCTGGGGAGGGAGCGGAGTCGAGGTGCATATCCCCACGATGGAAGCCTCACCTCGATACGCAAAATGCATTCACGCGGCCTCCTATACGCTGAGCGTATGGATGCGGAACGGGAGAACGCGCAGGCGAAGCGGGAGAGCGCGGCGACGCTGGAGCTGAAGCACCTGCGGTGCCTGGTCGCCATCATCGACACCGGCAGCTTCACCGACGCCGCTCTGCAGCTCGGCATCTCCCAGGCCGCGGTCTCCCGCACCCTCGCCGCCCTGGAACAGCTCCTCGGGGTGCGCCTGCTGCACCGCACCAGCCGCAGCGTCGCCCCCACCACCGCAGGCGTCCAGGTCCTCGCCCGCGCCCGCATCCTGCTCACCGGGGCCGACGAACTCGTCCGCGAAGCCACCACCGGCCACAACCGCCTCCACATCGGCCACGCCTGGTCCGCCTTCGGCCACCACACCACCGAATTCCAGCGCCGCTGGCACGACCAGCACCCCGAGACCGAACTACGCCTCATCCGCCACAACACCCCCACCGGCGGCCTCGCGGAAGGGCTGTGCGACCTCGCCGTCGTTCGCGCCCCCCTCGACCTGCGCCCCTGGTCACACGCCCTGATCGGCCACGAAGCCCGCTATGTGGCCCTCGCCTCGGACGACCCCTGGGCCCGCCGCCGCCACATCCGCCTGAACGAGGTCTCCAGCCGCACCCTGGCCATCGACCGCCGCACCGGCACCACCACCCTCGACCTGTGGCCCGCACACGAGCAGCCCGCCGTCGAGTACACCCAGGACATCGACGACTGGCTCGCCGCCATCGCCACCGGCCGCTGCGTCGGCCTCACGGCGCAGGCCACCGCCGCCCAGTACCGCCGCGACGGCATCACCTACCGCCCCCTGCGCGACGCGCAGCCCGTACCCGTCCACCTCATCTGGCGGACCCACGACCCCCACCCCGCCACCCACACCGCTATCGCCCTTGCCAACGCCCTCTACCGCGAGGACCGCAGCGCCTCGGGCTCCGTGAACAGCCGGCGTTGATCTGAGGCAAAGGACCGAGGTGGGGCTCACCGGCAGCCACGGTTTCCGGGCAATCGCTCGTCGACCCGGAATTCGGGTTCGGCGCCCCCGGCTTGTAGCCTGACGCGCGCCTGTCAACAACACGTAGAGCGTGCGGCCGGGCACACAGCGGACGCCATCCGGTGTACGCACACAGCTCGGCCTCCTGCGGCCGGGCACCTCGGGGGAGCAACGTGAACCGTCGTCATGTTCGTACCGCAGCCGTTTGCGGAGTGGTAGTCGTCGCCTTGACCGGCGCCGGCGGTTGCGCTTTCACCTCGAAGCCGCGGATCGTCGTGCCCAGCAGCTCGCCGACGGCCGAGACGTTCACCGAGCCCGAGTCGGACGTCACCGTCACCGAATGCAAGGTGGACTACGCGGCCGGCACGCTGGAGGCCAAACTGAGCGTGCACAACGGCAATTCCCGGAGTGCTGCCACCTACAACGGCACCGTGGTGTTCAATGACGAATCCGGTGGCTACATCGGAGGGGCAGTGTTCTCCGTGGAGCGTGTGGGCGCCGGTGAGACCCGGCCCCTTCCGGTCGGCGACACGCTCCTCAAGGGAAGCCACGGGTCGAATCACGCCAAGTGCAAGCTCCGACCGCTCCTCAAGCTCGACCTCACCAGCTGAGCCACATGCGGCCCGCGACCGCGCGCTGAATTCCTCATCCGTCGGCGGGGGCCTTGGCGGTGACGGTTATCCGGGCGGTTGCGTTGTCCGGGCGGGGGTCTTTGCCGGGGGCGGCGGGGTGCTTGTAGACGACGGTGACCAGGCGGTTGGTCTTGCCTGTGTCGTCGTTGTAGGTGGCTTTGAGGCGCGTGATGGTCTGGGGCTCGGCCTTGATTTCGTACGTTTTGAGGAAGTCCCGTACGGAGGAATCCTGACTGCCGTTCACCCGGTATCGCAGCACCGCGACGCCATCCTTGAATTGCGCGGACAACGGGACGTAGAAGCGTTGGGCCGGCTTGTGTTGGTCGTGGTGCATCCATGCCAGCCGTTCCACCTGCTCCGCAGATCTGGTGGCAGGTGCCGGCAGGAGGGAGGTGACGCCCCATGCGAGGAATGCCAGGGGGAACAGGACGCAGCTCGCCCGAAAAGCGCGACGTGTGTACGTGGACACGCTCATGGTTTCTCCCTTCTGCTCCATGTCCAGGAGGACGTGCCACCGACCGGAAGGGTTCCGAAGGGGCAGGTGGGCGTCAGTTCCGGGCTTCGCCTGCGTAGGGGCGAAGGCCCTGTCATGGACGGCCTGTTGGGGCGAAGTGGTTGCTGCCGACCCGCATGAAGAGTGGTTGTCACCTCGTGCAAAACTGCTGTTCATGAGTGCCTGTCGCATCCTCAAATTCGTGCCGCGGTACGGGCGTAGGGCCCTCCTCGCGGGCGTTGTGGCGCTGAGTCTGAGCGCCTGTGACGGCGGCGCATCCGACCAGGATTCCCGGGCTGATTACGTGCCGGGGAAGGGCGGAGTCGGCGCGATTCCCGTGGCCGACCGGAAGCCGGCTCCCGACATCTCCGGTGGCACCACACGCGGCAAGTCCTTGGATATCGCCGACTACAAGGGCAAGGTCGTCGTCCTGAATGTGTGGGGCTCGACGTGTGGCCCCTGTATCGCCGAGGCGCCCGATTTCGCCAAGGTGGCGAAGGCCGTCAAAGGCAAGGGGGTCGCGTTTGTGGGCATCAACGTCGGTGATGCGGAGAAGGCGCAGGCCGTCAGCTTCGAGGAGCGGCACAAGACGCCCTACCCGAGTTTGTTCGACCCGACAGCGAAGCTGCTGCTGCGCTTTCCCAAGGGCACTCTCCCTGTGCAGGCGATCCCGGCGACCATCGTCCTCGACCGCCAGGGGCGGCCCGCCGCCCGGACTCTCGGGGCGTTGGGGCAGGACGAGCTGCGCGGGGTGATCGCTCCGGTGGTCGCCGAGAAGTGAGCCGTCCCGGCGGACCTGCTGATGGTCGAGTCCGGTAGCTGACCGATAGGAGGAGCGAGCGGGCCTTGTCGGCGTGCGGGTCGCTCCGACGTTGCGCACAGCCTCCGCCGGCTGGAAACCTGCAGGTGATGCCCCATTTCAGGGGTGGCGGTAGCCGGCCGGGTGTCTGCGTCCGTTTCGGGGTGGGCGGCGGTCCGGAGCCGGTGAGAGGGAGTGGACGTGATGGGTTCGCGGGGTGTGGGGGCGCGGGGCCGGGCCGGGTCCGGGGTGACCATTCGGCGGGCGGTGGCGCGGGACGCCAAGCGGATCAGCCGCATGGTGCGGGGTTCCGGGGCCTACGAAGGGCTGTACGCCGCGGCGGTCGACGGGTACCGGGTGGGTCCGGATTACGTCGAGGCGCACCGGGTGTTCGTGGCCGTGGACGACGAGCGGGACGGCCGGCTGCTGGGTTTCTACTCGCTGGTGGTCGATCCGCCCGAGCTGGACCTGATGTTCGTGGCGGACCAGGAGCAGGGTGCCGGGATCGGGCGGCTGCTCGTGGCGCACATGCGGGGGGAGGCGCGCCGGGCCGGCCTGGCCCGGGTGCGGGTGGTCTCGCATCCGCCGGCGGCCGGCTTCTACCGGAGCGTGGGAGCCCGGCCGAGCGGGACGGAGCCCGCGAATCCGCCTGCCGTGATGTGGGACCGGCCGGTTTTCATGATCGAGGTGGCGGAGGAGTAGGCCGGCGGCCCCGACGGCTCGGCGGAGTGGACGGGGCGCGGTGGACGTAAATCGTTGGCCGGGTGGCACTTTTGCCGTGAATATGTAGGTATGGAACGCACTTTTGAGGAACTGGTGGCCGAGGCCGAGGCGGTCTCCGTGGAAGGCTGGGACTTTTCCTGGCTGGCGGGGCGGGCCACGGAGGAGCGGCCCTCGTGGGGGTACCAACGCTCCATGAGCGAGCGGTTGGCGAAGGCGTCGGCGGCGCTGGACATCCAGACCGGGGGCGGGGAGGTGCTGGCGGGGGCCGCGCCGCTGCCGCCGGTCATGGTGGCCACGGAGTCCTGGCCGCCGAACGTCGCCAAGGCCACCGCCCTGCTGCATCCGCTCGGCGCCGTCGTGGTGGCCGACGAGGACGAGCCGCCGCTGCCGTTCGCCGATGCGGCCTTCGACCTGGTGACCAGTCGCCATCCGGTGACCGTGTGGTGGTCGGAGATCGCCAGGGTGCTGTGCCCCGGCGGGCGGTATTTCTCCCAGCAGGTCGGCCCCGCCAGTGTGTTCGAGCTGGTCGAGTTCTTCCTGGGGCCGCAGCCGGAGAAGGTACGGCGGGCCCGCCACCCCGAGGACGCCCGACGGGATGCGGAGGCGGCCGGCCTTGAGGTGCTCGATCTGCGTACGCAGTCGCTGCGGACGGAGTTCTTCGACATCGGGGCCGTCGTCTACTTCCTGCGGAAGGTGATCTGGATGGTCCCGGGATTCACCGTCGAGCAATACCGCGATCGGCTGCGGGAGTTGGATGAGTTGATCCGCCGGGAGGGCGCATTCGTCGCGCAGACGAGTCGGTTCCTGATCGAGGCGCGTAAGCCGGAGTGAGGAGCGCGAACGGGGGATCGTCGCGTGGGCCTGGTGCGGCGTGTGAGCGGGGGCCGGCTCAGCGGCGGGCGGCTGAGGCGAGTGTGGCGCGGGCTTCCTGTTCGCAGAGGCCGGTGTGGCGGGCGGCGGCGAGGAGGCGCGCGGAGAGTTCCGGCCCGAGGCCGCATTCGTGGGCGCGGCAGGCGGCCCAGAAGAGGCGGGCGTTGCGCTGACCGGGTGGAGAGCTGCGGACGAAGCGGACGAGGGCACCGGCGGGCTGGGGCGGTACGGCCGGTGGGGCGTCGGGGCGTGCGGGTGGCGTGAGCAGGGCGAGCAGAGCTCGGGGGGCCGGGGCGGGGCGGTCGGGCGAACCCGGGGCGAGGGCGTAACGGCCGTGGACGGTGACCGAGCCGGGGCCGACGAGGTAGCCGCCGGCGCCACGGATGTCGATGCCCGGGGCGAGGCGGCCGACGGAGTTGGGGACCCGCGGGGCCGGCGGTGACGGCGGACCTGTCAGCCAGAGGTGGCGGCCGCCGCTGGGGGTGAGGACCGTGACGGTCGGCGGGAGCGGGAAGCGGTGCGCCTCGGCGATGAACCGGAGGGCGGTGAGGCTGTCGGCGCCGTTCTTGGTGTCGAGGTCGATGCCGATGAGGTGGTGCGGCGGCCGGCCGCAGGCGATGCCGTAGCCGGTGGCCCATGGGGCGGCGGCGAACAGTCTGCGGATGCCGAGGGGGTCGGCGGTGGCGTCGTGCACGCCGTGGCCGGGGCGGCCGCAGCCGCCGCGGCAGGGCGGGGACTCGGGGTGGCCGCGGTGCGGGGAGCGGACGGCGGGCAGTTTGGTGCGGGTCAGCGGAATGACGGCGTAGCCGCGGGCGGCGGCGTTCAGGGCATGCGCGAGGGCGGCGGAGTGCGCATCGGCGGGTGTGATGAGGAGTGGCGAGGAGCCGGGGCTTTGCGGGGGGCCTTCCGGGGCTTCTTCCGGGTGTGGGGCGGTGTCCGCTGCCGGGTGGGGGCGTCGGGGGCGGCTCGGGGGCGGTTCTGTATGGCGTCGTGGCGTGGCCATGGATCTATTTTCGTACGAATGTTCGACGAAGGGAAGGGGGGTGGGCCGCGCGCCGGGGGGCGGCCCGAAAAAATCACGGTTGCCGCAGCCCTTGTGCGGGGCCCCCGACCAGGCTCGGGGCGGCGGAGGGGGTGCTGTGAGGGGCGCGAGTGGGGGCGCCGGGGCGCGGGCTGGGTTTACCCGGGGTTCCTCATGCTTGCGAGGGAATCGACCCTTCCTGACGGGTTCGCCGGGGATTCGGTGGGCAATCCTGAGTTCGCGACGTCGAGACAAGCACCGCGGCAGGTGGCCAACTGCTCGGTGAACAAACGGAGTTCCTGCACTTCAAGAGCTTCCAAAGGGGGGCGCCGGCAAGCGTGGGGCGTCTCCGGATCAATGAGTTCCAGCAGGTTCCGAAGTTGTGTTCCGTAGGAGGAATAGACATGGCAAGCACCCGTACCGCCCGCGTCATCGCCTTTGCGGCCGCCGTGCCTTTCGCGGCCGTCCTCTTCACCGGCGTGGCGCAGGCCGACAACGGCGGCCTTGCGAACAACGGGTCGAGCGCGGCATCGACGAGCCAGTCGGGCAGTGGCGTCGGGGGCAACAACAACGGCAACTCGACGTCCACCCAGCAGGTGGCCAACGGGCCCGGTGCCTCGAACCAGAACAACACCGCGAGCGTGAACGGCTCCGGCTTCACGCAGATCGACCAGGCCAACGAGACCGTCAACTTCAGCAACCTCTGGTGACACACCCCGCCGCTCGGGGAAGCGGCGGATGACCGGCGGGTGACGCGAGGTACGGCGCGGTGGTGAATGGGGCTGCTCTGGGGTCCGCCGCGCCGACCTTGACAGCGAGAGGGTTTCTGACGGACAGTCAGAAACCCTCTCGCTCGTTCGTGCGCCAGGAGGCCGGCGCCCGGCGTGCCGCCACCTGAAGGGGAGGCCACCGACGTGCACCTCGCCCCTACCGCGCGCCAGCAGCGTCTGCGCGCGGAACTCCGTTCCTACTTCCGGGAGCTGATGCCGGACGGCCCGGTCGAGGGCGCCGCGCAGCAACGTGCGCTCCGCCGCCGGATCGGCGCCGACGGCCTCCTGGGCCTGGGCTGGCCGACCGCGTACGGAGGGCAGGGCCGCGGGCCCGACGAACAGTTCGTCTTCTTCGACGAGGCCTACCGCGCGGGCGCACCGGTGTCGATGGTCACGCTGAACACCGTCGGCCCGACGCTGATGGCCTACGGCACCCGGCACCAGAAGGACTACTTCCTGCCGCGCATCCTCAGCGGTGACCTCGTCTTCGCGATCGGCTACACCGAGCCGGAGGCCGGCACCGACCTCGCCTCGCTCCGCACGCGGGCGGTCCGCTCGGGTGACGACTGGCTGATCGATGGCGCCAAGAGCTTCACCAGCAACGCGCAGCAGGCGGACTGGATATGGCTCGCCTGCCGCACCGACCCGGAAGCGCCCAAGCACCGCGGTATCTCGATCCTCCTCGTGCCGACCGACGCACCCGGGTTCACCTGGACCCCGATCGAAACCGTCGGCGGGCTGACGACCACCGCGACCTCCTATGACGGGATCCGGGTACCGGCGGGGAATCTCGTCGGCGAGGAGAACGCCGGCTGGCAGCTGATCACCCACCAGCTCAACCACGAGCGGGTGGCGCTGGCCGCCATCGGGATGCAGGCCGAGGACGCCTTCGACGCGGCGCTGGCGCACGCCACGAGCCCGGACCGTGCGACGGGGCAGCGGCCCGCGGACCAGGCGTGGGTGCGCTCCCGGCTGGCCGAGGCGCACGCCCGGCTGGCCGCCACCCGGCTGCTGAGCTGGCGGCTGGTCGGCGACGTGGGCGCCGGGACGCTCCATCCGGGCGACGCGGCGGGCGTGAAGTTCGCCGGGACGGAGAGCACGGTCGAGGTCTATCGGATGTGCCAGGAAGTGGCCGGTGACGCCGCCCTGGTACGGGCCGGTTCGCCGGGTGCCTTCGGGGACGGCGAGCTGGAGCGGATGAACCGCGCGGCACAGATCAACACCTTCGGGGGCGGGGTGAGCGAGGTGCAGCGGGAGATCGTGGCGACGATGCGGCTCGGGATGCGGAGGGGGCGCCGGTGAGCGGGCGGAGTGCGGAGCGGGCGCCGGGGGCGCGGGCGGACGATGCCCCGGACCCGCTGTACGCGGACCTCAAGCGCTTCGAGGGCCGGGCGACGACCACCGCGGGTGTCGGCAAGGACCCGATCAACGAGCCGATGATCAGGCACTGGTGCGAGGCGATGGGTGATGATCACCCGGCCTACCGGGGGCCCGGTGCGGTCGCTCCGCCGACGATGCTGCAGGCATGGACGATGGGTGGACTGTCCGGTCACACCGACCGTTCGTCGGCGTACGGCGAGCTGTCCGCCCTGCTGGATGCCGCCGGGTGCACTTCCATCGTGGCCACCGACTGCGAGCAGGGGTATCTGCGGCCGCTGCGCCCCGGGGACCGGATCACCTTCGACGCGGTGATCGAGTCGGTGTCCGAGCGCAAGACCACCAAGCTGGGCACCGGGTATTTCGTGACCACCCGCATGGATGTCCACGCCGATGGTGAGCTCGCCGGTACCCATCGCTTCCGAATCCTCAAGTACGCACCGGCCGCCGCGCGACCGACCGGCCCGGCCGCCGCGCGACCGACCGGCCCGGCCGCCGCGCGACCGACCGGCCCGGCCTCCAAGGGAGCGGCAGGAGCCCACACCCCGGCCACCGCCCCAAAGGCGTCCACGCCCCCTGCCGCCCGGCGCCCGCGGCCGGTCGTCAACCGGGACAACGCCGGGTTCTGGGAGGGCGTCGCCGCGCACCGTCTGCTGATCCAGCGGTGCGAGAGCTGCGGGACGCTGCGTTTCCCATGGCTGCCCGGGTGCAACGCGTGCGGGTCGCCGGAGTGGCGGGCCGTCGAGGCGAGCGGGCGGGGAGCCGTCTATTCGTACGTGGTGATGCACCACCCGCCCTTCCCCGCCTTCGCACGCCTCGACCAGGGCTCCGACGCGGCGGGCCCTTACGCGGTGGCGCTCATCGAGCTCGCGGAAGGGGTGCGGATGGTGAGCAACGTCGTCGGGGTGCCGCACGACAAGGTGCGCATCGGGATGCCGGTACGGCTCGAATTCCTGCGTGTGGACGACGAGTTGGAGCTGCCCGTCTTCCGGGCCGAAGGGGACGGCTGAGATGGACTTCACGCCCACGGAGGAGCAGCGGGCCGCGTGCGCTCTGGCCGCGGAGATCTTCACGGACCTGTCCACGCCCGAGCGGCTGTCGGCCCTGGGCACCACCACCGACGGGGACCTGTGGAAAGCCCTGACCGCTGCCGGGCTGCCGGAGGCGGTCGAGGACATCGGGCTGCTCGGCCTGGTCCTGTTGCTGGAGGAGCAGGGGCGGACGACCGCGCAGGTGCCGTTGGCGGCGACCTGCGTCCACGGTCTGCTCGCCGTCGCCGCGCACGGCACCCCTGAGCAGCGTGAGCGGCTGCTGCCTTCGCTGCGCTCGGGGGCGGAGGTGGCAGCCGGCGCCTTCACCCACGGCGGGGCGGCGCCCCCGGTACGGGCGGCCCTGGTGGGGGCGATGCGAGGGGCGCCCCGGTCCGCCCCCTGCGCCGCCCCGGCCCGGCTGACCGGCACCGTCCCCGTCGTGCCCTGGCTGTGCGAGGCCACACTGCTCCTGGTCCCGGACGCCGACCGGCGGCTGTGGCTCGTACGGACCGCGGACGAGGGCGTCGGTGTCGCACCGGTGGCGACCACCGCACCCTGGTCGGCCGGGCGGCTGACCCTGGACGGGGCCCCGGCCGAGCCGCTGGGGGACGCCGTCGGGCCGGCCCCGTACGACGAGGTGCTCGCCACCGCCCGCACCGCCTTCGCCGGTCTGCAGGCCGGTGTCTGCGCCGGCGCCCTGGCACGGGCGGTGGCCCACACCTCCACCCGCGAGCAGTTCGGCCGCCCGCTCTCCACGAACCAGGGTGTCCTGCTGCGCGCCGCCGACGCGTACATGGACACCGAGGCGATCCGGGTCACCGCCTACGAGGCGGCCTGGCGCCGTGACGAGGGCCTGGACGCCGCGCCGCACGCGATGACCGCCGCCTGGTGGGCGGCGGAGGCGGGCATCCGCGTCGTGCACGCCGGCCAGCACCTGCACGGCGGCATCGGGGCAGATGTCACCCACCCCGCCCACCGGCACTTCCTGTGGGGCAGGCAGCTCGGCGCCTACCTCGGGTCCGGAGCTCAACTGCTGGAAGAACTGGGTGAGTTGCTGACTATGAGCCGGATGGAGGAGCCCGCATGACACCGCCCGCCGCCGTCGGGGACGAACTGGCGCCCCTCACCCTTCCCCTCACCCGGACCCTGATCGTCGCCGGGGCCGTCGCCTCGCGTGACTACCAGGACGTGCACCACGACGCGGAGGCCGCAAGGGAGAAGGGCTCCCCGGACATCTTCATGAACATCCTGACCACCAACGGACTGGTCGGCCGCTACATCACCGACGCCTTCGGCCCCCGGGCCGTCCTGCGCAAGGTCGCCATCCGGCTCGGCGCACCCAACTACCCGGGGGACATCATGGTGTTGAGGGGCACGGTCACCGCCGTCGACGGTGACACCGCGCAGGTGCGGATCGTCGGGGCGAACGGGCTGGGCAACCACGTCACCGGCACCGTCACGGTCACCGTCCCCGCCGCCGAAGGCCGGGAGACGGACCGGTGAGCGTGCGCCGCGCCGATGCGCTCGGCGGCCGGGCGGCAATCGCCGGGATCGGGGCCACCGAGTTCTCCAAGGACTCGGGCCGCAGCGAGCTCACACTGGCCGTCGAGGCCGTGCGGGCCGCCCTCGACGACGCCGGCCTCACCCCCGCCGATGTCGACGGCATGGTCACCTTCACCATGGACACCAACCCGGAGATCACCGTCGCCCAGGCGGCCGGCATCGGTGAGCTGTCCTTCTTCTCCCGCGTTCACTACGGAGGCGGTGCGGCCTGCGCCACCGTCCAGCAGGCGGCCATGGCGGTCGCCTCCGGCATCGCCGACGTCGTCGTCTGCTACCGCGCCTTCAACGAGCGATCCGGCCGCCGCTTCGGCTCCGGGGTGCAGCAGCGCGAGCCGTCCGCCGAGGGCGCGGCGCTCGGCTGGAACCTGCCCTTCGGGCTGCTCACCCCCGCCTCCTGGGTCGCCATGGCCGCCCAGCGCTACCTCCACACCTACGGGCTGAGCCCGGACGCCTTCGGGCACGTCGCCGTCACCGACCGCAGGCACGCCGCCCGCAACCCCGCCGCCCACTTCTACGGCAGGCCGATCACCCTCGCCGACCACGCGGCATCCCGCTGGATCGTGGAGCCGCTGCGGCTGCTCGACTGCTGCCAGGAGACCGACGGGGGGCAGGCGATCGTGGTGACCTCCACCGAGCGTGCCCGCGATCTGCGCCGGGCGCCCGCGGTGATCACGGCCGCGGCGCAGGGAGCCGGCCGCGCGCAGGAGCAGATGACCAGCTTCTACCGCGACGCACTGACCGGCCTGCCGGAGATGGGGGTGGTGGCCCGCCAGCTGTGGCGTACGGCGGCTCTGGGACCGTCGGACATCGATGTGGCCATCCTCTACGACCACTTCACCCCGTTCGTGCTGATGCAGCTGGAGGAGTTCGGCTTCTGCGGGCCCGGCGAGGCGTCCGGCCTCGTCGCCGCGGACACGCTGCCGCTGAACACCCACGGCGGGCAGCTCGGCGAGGCGTATCTGCACGGGATGAACGGCATCGCCGAGGCGGCGCGCCAGGTCCGCGGCACGTCCGTCAACCAGACACCCGGCGCCGCCCGGGTACTCGTCACCGCGGGAACCGGAGTGCCGACCTCCGGGCTGATCCTGGGCGCCGACAACTGAACGGGGCATGGGGAGCCCCTCGCGGTCCGGGCGGGACCCTGGCGGACACGCCCTAGGGGGGAGGAGTCGCCCGTCCGCCCTGAGGAGGTGGCGGTGGCACCGCCCGTACAACTTGAGAGGGAGGGTGCTTCGGCACCTGGGGCCGATCCCCGGGGCCTCGCTCACTTCTAGCGTTGAGCCATGACCACGCCAGTGTGCACAAGCGCCTCGAACGCCACTGTGTTCCCGTCGTTCTCCTCCTACGTACGGGACCGGCGGCCGGTGCTGCTGCGCGCTTCGCGCTCCCTCACCGCGAATCCGAACGACGCGGAGGATCTGCTGCAGACCGCGCTCACCAAGACCTTCGTGGCGTGGGAGCGCATCGAGGACCACCGGGCCCTCGACGGCTACGTCCGCCGCGCGCTGATCAATACGCGCACCTCGCAGTGGCGCAAGCGCAAGGTCGAGGAATTCGTCTGCGACGAGCTTCCCGAGCCGGATCCGACGCCGGCCCCGGACCCGGCGGAGCTGCAGGGCCTGCGGGACGCGATGTGGCGCGCGGTGATGCGGCTGCCCGCCCGCCAGCGGGCCATGGTCGTGCTCCGGTATTACGAGGACCTGAGCGAGGCGCAGACCGCGGAGGTCATGGAGGTCTCGGTGGGCACGGTCAAGAGCGCCGTCTCCCGGGCCCTGGCCAAGCTCCGCGAGGACCCGGAACTCGCCCTGTCGGCGTGAGAGTGCGGGCGAGCCACTCGGCAGGTCTGCCGGGCGCTCACCGTCCCCGGTCGGGCAGCAGCCGGCTGACGGCCCGCTCCAGCTCGGCGATGCGCTCGGCAAGCCCCTCGGGCTCCCGGCCCTTGTTGTCGCGCAACGTCAGTTCCAGCTGGGCGAGTTGACCGGAGATCTCCGCCAGTCGCGTCGCGTCGTCGGAGCCGTCGCCCGGGGCGGTATCGGGTTCCGCCGCGTCGCCCGTCGCGGCCGGCCGCGGGCCTTCCGTCAGCACCGGGGTCTTGTCCGCCGCGGGCTCCGCCGGATTCTCCGGGGACGAGTCGTCCTCGGAGACGGGTGCCTCCGGGACACCCTCGGGCGGGCTGTCCGAGGTCAGCAGTCTCTTCAACTGGTCTGCCTGAGCGGCCAGTTGACGGTTCTTGCGGTGCAGGTCCAGGAAGACGTTGACCTTGGTGCGCAGCAGCCACGGATCGAACGGCTTTATCAGGAAGTCGGCGGCGCCCACGGTGTAGCCGCGGTAGGCGTAGTTCGGATCGACCGACGCACCGGTCAGCAGGATGATGGGGACGTCCTTGGTCTGGTCGAGCCCCTTGATGTTGGCGGCGGTCTCGAAGCCGTTCATGCCCGGCATCATCACGTCGATGAGGACGACGGAGAATTCCTCGCGCAGCATCGCCTTGAGCGCTTCCTCCCCCGAGCGGGCGCGGACCACCTTCTGCGTCAGGGAGCTCAGTACGGCTTCGAGGGCGACGAGATTCTCCTCCATGTCGTCGACGATGAGGATGCTGGAGGTGTCCGGTGCTGTGCTCATGACTGCTGCTCCGCCTTTCCCTCGTCGTCCTCCCCGTCGGTGGCCCGGGAGGTGTCCTCCGTGGCATCCGGGGGCTCGCCCTGCGGATCCAGGAGCCGGCAGATGACCGCCAACAGGCCGTCCACATCGACCGGCTTGGGGATGTAGTCGTCGGCCCCGCTCTCGATGGCTTTCTCACGGTCGCCCGGCATGGCCTTGGCGGTGAGCGCGATGACCGGCAGCTCCGCGAACTGCGGCGTGCGCCGCATCGCCTTGATCATCTCGTAGCCGTCCATCTCGGGCATCATGATGTCCATCAGCACCAGGGACACCTCGGGGGCACGGTCGAGGACTTCGAGGCCCTCGCGCCCGTTCTCGGCGTACTTCACGCTGATCCCGACCCGGCCGAGCACATGCGTCAGCGCGAAGACGTTGCGGATGTCGTCATCGACGATCAGGACCAGGCGGTTGGCCAGCACCTTCCCGGCGCGCCCGCTGAGCCACTGCTTGAGCCGGGTCGTCTCCGGCCAGGTGACGTCCCCGCCGTCGGCGGCCCGCGGGGCGGCGGGCGCGGGGCTCGCCGAGGCGGCCGGGGCGGGCGGAGCGGCCGGCGTAGTGCCCGGCGTAGTGCCCGGCGCGGTCTCGGTGCGGGCGGTGATCCGCCCGCCCGGTACGGAGAGCACCGCCCCCGTCGGCGCGGTGCTGCGCGCGGACCGGATCGTGGTGGAGCCCGGGGCGGGGGAGGGACCGGCGTAACGCGCGGGCACATAGAGGGTGAAGGTGGAGCCGACCCCCGGTTCGCTCTCGGCGACGATCCGGCCGCCGAGCAGCGTGGCCATGTCCCTGCTGATGGAGAGGCCGAGGCCGGTACCGCCGTACTTGCGGTTGGTGGTGCCGTCGGACTGCTGGAACGCCTCGAAGATCGCGTCGAGCTTCTCCGGCGGGATGCCGATGCCGGTGTCCTTGACCGAGAAGGCGATCACCGCGTCCGCCTTGCGCAGCGGCTCCTCCTCGAAGTCCAAGTCCGACACCCGTTCGACGCTCAGCTCGACGCCGCCGGACGAGGTGAACTTCACCGCGTTGGACAGCAGATTGCGCAGGATCTGCTGGAGGCGCTGCTCGTCCGAGAACAGCTCGTCCGGCACCTGCGTGCCGACCTGCACATCGAACGAAAGGCCGCGGTCGACGCAGAGCGGCCGGAACGTCGCCCGGACGTATTCCAGCAGCTTGTCCAGCGGCAGCGCCTTGGGGTGCACGTCCATCCGCCCGGCCTCGATCTTCGACAGGTCCAGGATGTCGTTGATCAGCTGGAGCAGATCGGAGCCCGCCCGGTGGATGGTGACGGCGAACTCCACCTCCTGCGAGGAGAGTCGTTGGTCGGGGTTGTCGGCGAGGAGCCGGGAGAGCACCAGCAGGGAGTTGAGCGGGGTGCGCAGCTCGTGCGACATGTTGGCCAAGAACTCCGACTTGTACTGCGACGAGGTGGCCAGCAGTGCCGCCTTCTCCTCCAACTCGGCGTTGGTGAGCTGGAGTTCGTCGGAGCGCTGGCGCAGCTCGGCGGTGAGCCGCTGGGACTCCGAAAGTAGCGCCTCGGTACGGGAGTTGGCGAGGATGGTGTTGATGGAGACGCCGATGGTGTTGACGAACTGATCGATGAAGGCGAGGTGCACCTCGCTGAACCGGCTGAACGACGCCAGTTCGATGACGCCGAGCACCTGGTCCTCGAAGAGGATCGGCAGGATGACGACGGCGGCCGGCGGCGCGGCGCCCAGCCCGGAGCGGATGGTGATGTAGTCCGGCGGGACGGCCTCGACGATGATGCGCCTCTTCTCCGTCGCGGCCTGGGTGATCAGTCCCCATCCGGGGGCGCCGGGGCGGGGGAGCGAGCTGCGGCCCTCGGCCTGCCCGGTGCCGTATCCGGCGATCAGTTCGAGGCCCTCGCCCGGCTCGGCGCCGGCCGCCGCCAGGAAGAAGGCCCCGAACTGCGCGTTCACCAGCGGGGTCAGCTCGCGCAGGATCAGGTCGGCGACCTCGACCAGGTTGCGGTGGCCCTGCATGAGGCCGGCGATGCGGGTGAGGTTGGACTCCAGCCAGTCCTTGGCCCGGGTGGTCTCGCGGAGGTTGGCCACCATGAGGTTGACGTTGTTCTTCAGGGCGGCGACCTCCCCCTGGGCCTCCACCGAGATGGAGCCGGACATGTCGCCCTGGGTGACGGCGCTGGCGACCTCGGCGATCGCACGCACCTGGGTGGTGAGGTTGAGCGCCAGCTCGTTGACGCTGGTGGTCAGCCGCTTCCACGTCCCGTAGACGCCTTCCACCCTGGCCTGGCCGCCCAACTGCCCCTCGCTGCCCACCTCGCGGGCCACGCGGGTCACCTCGGAGGAGAACGAGGACAGGGTGTCGACCATCGTGTTGATGGTGGTCTTCAGCTCCAGGATCTCGCCGCGGGCGTCGACGTCGATCTTCTTCGAGAGGTCGCCCTTTGCGACGGCGGTGGCGACCTGGGCGATGTTGCGGACCTGGGAGGTGAGGTTGTCGGCCATGGAGTTGACGTTGTCGGTGAGGTTCTTCCAGACCCCGGAGACGCCGTGGACCTGTGCCCGGCCGCCGAGCCTGCCCTCGGTGCCGACCTCGCGGGCGACGCGGGTGACCTCGTCGGCGAACGCCCGCAGCTGCTGGACCATCGTGTTCACGGTGTCCTTCAGCTCAAGGACCTCGCCGCGGGCGTCCACGTCGATCTTCTTCGACAGGTCGCCGTTGGCGACGGCCGTGGTCACCTGGGCGATGTTGCGGACCTGCGAGGTGAGGTTGAGCGCCATGAAGTTGACGCTGTCGGTGAGGTCCTTCCAGACCCCGGACGCCCCCCTGACCTGCGCCTGACCGCCCAGGTTGCCCTCGGTTCCGACCTCGCGGGCGACGCGGGTGACCTCGTCGGCGAAGGCGGAGAGCTGGTCGACCATCGTGTTGATCGTCGACTTCAGCTCCAGGATCTCGCCCTTCGCCTCGACGGTGATCGTCTTGCCGAGGTCGCCCTCGGCGACGGCGGTGGCGACCTGGGCGATGTTGCGGACCTGGGAGGTGAGGTTGTCGGCCATGAAGTTGACGCTCTCGGTGAGGTCCTTCCAGACCCCGGAGACGCCGCGTACCTGTGCCCGGCCGCCGAGCTGGCCTTCGGTGCCGACCTCGCGGGCGACGCGGGTGACCTCGTCGGCGAAGGCGGAGAGCTGGTCGACCATCGTGTTGATCGTCGACTTCAGCTGGAGGATCTCGCCCCGCGCGTCCACCGTGATCTTCTGGCTCAGGTCGCCGTTGGCGACGGCCGTCGTCACCTGCGCGATGTTGCGGACCTGCCAGGTCAGGTTGGACGCCATGAAGTTCACGTTGTCCGTGAGGTCCTTCCAGACCCCGGAGACGCCGCGTACCTGTGCCCGGCCGCCGAGCTGGCCTTCGGTACCGACCTCACGGGCCACTCGGGTGACCTCGTCGGCGAACGCCCGCAGCTGGTCGACCATCTTGTTCACGGTGAGCTTCAGCTCCAGCAGCTCGCCGGTGGCCTCCACGGTGACCTGCTGCGTCAGGTCGCCGCGTGCCACCGCCGTGGTGACGACCGCGATGTCGCGCACCTGCGCCGTCAGACGCGACGCCATGGTGTTGACCGCCTCCGTCACATGCAGCCAGTCGCCCGAGAGGCCCTGCGCCTTGGCCCGGCCGCCCAGCCGTCCCTCGGTGCCGACCTCGCGGGCGACGCGGGTGACCTCGCCGGTGAAGAGCGAGAGCTGGTCGACCATTCGGTTGACGCCGCTGCCCAGACGGCGCAGATCGCCGCGCATCTGCCTTTTGCCGTCGTGCAGGTCGACATGCTGGGTCAGATCGCCGTCCGCCACCGCGTCCAGCACCCGGGTGGCCTTCGCCACCGGCACCACGAGCGCTTCCAGCACGGTGTTGGCCGCGTCGACGTTCGCCGCCCAGGTCCCCTGCCCGGGGCTGGCGGTGATCCGTTCGTCCAGCCGGCCCTGCCGGATGATCTCCCCCCGCACCCGCTCCATCTCCTGGGCCAGGTGGGCGTTCCGCGCGACGATCCGGTTGAAGACGCCGGTCATGTCGGCGACCACACCGTCGTCGGGGCTCGCCACCCGGGCCGAGAAGTCGCCGTCGCACAGGGCGTTCATCGCCGCGAGCAGGGGCCGCAGCGCACTCGTGCGCACCCACTGCCCGTCGGGCGAGGTGACCGGACCGGCCGGGGTGGCCGGCGCCGACGTGTCCGGCGGGTCGGGGGCGTCGGGGGAGTCCGGGGGCGAAGAGGCGGCATCAGGCCGGGCCGGGTCGAGTGCCATGGCGCACCATCCCCCCAATGATCCTTTTGGGCATGTATGTCATAGTATAAAGCGCCCGTCACTCCTTCTTCCCCGGTGCACCCAGGGGGCGCAGTGGGACAACTGTCCGCTCACGCGACTCAGTCGGTGTCCCGAAAGGGGCTGCCGGCGAATCCACTCGCGCCCTCCGCCGCCAGGAAGTTCGTCCGGGCCGTACTGACCGGGCGCACCAGGACGGTGTCCGAACCCGCTGACGCGGCCGCGAGCGCCTTCGCGGAAGCGCTCACCGAGGACCTCGCGGACGATGTCTCGCTGCTGGTCAGCGAGCTGGTGACCAACGCGGTGATGTACGCGGGCACCGAGATCGACGTGCTCTGCCGTATGGAGCAGCGGGCACCGGCCCCGCCCGGGGATCCGGCCGCAAACGGGCCCGGCGGCATCGTCGTCGAGGTCACCGACCGTCACCCCTCCCGGATGGTGCGGGGCGGCGTGGACGCCCGCCACGACGAGCCCGGCTACGGCCTCCAGCTCGTCGGCGCCCTGGCGGAGGAGTGGGGAGTCACCTACCGCCACGCGGAGAAGACCGTGTGGTTCCGCCTGGCCATCGCCGAGCGGGAGCGCGGGACGGCGCCGCCGACCCCGGCCGGCGCCCACGAGCCCGGCGTCGACGGGACACCCCGTCCCGCCGAGCCGCTTCCCGCCGTCGCGCCGTCCGTGGAGCCGCCGCCCGCTGCGGCAGCCCCCGCCGAGCCCCCGCCCGCAGCGGCGCCCCCGGTCGAGTCGCCCACCGCCGAGCCGTCGGTGAGCCTCTCCCATGCCCACGCGCACCCGCACACGCGTTACGCCGCCGAGTGGGCCGACCGCGGCGGCCCTTCGTTCCTCGCCGAGACCAGCGAACTCCTGGCCGGGCAGCTCGACCAGGACATGGTCACCGCGCTCGCCGCCCAGCTGCTCGTCCCCCGGCTGGCCGACTGGTGCGGCATCTGGCTGACCAGCGAGGGCCCGGAGATGCAGCTGTCCCGCGTCTGGCACGTGGACGAGCAACGCATCAACCCCCTGCGCGCCGAACTGGAGCGCGATCCGCCGGCAGTCGCGGTACGGACGGCAGGGACTCCGTGGCCCTGGCCGGAGAGCGCGGGCGACGATCCCGGCGGCGGCTCCGCACTGGCCTTCCCCCTGGTCGCCCGTGACACCGACCAGGGCCTTCTGCTGCTCGGCCGGTCGGGACAGCTGCTGATGACGGACGCGGTGGTGCGGATGGTGGAGGACGTGGCGCGCAGGGTGGCCCAGGCCGTCTTCACCGCCCGCCAGTACACCCGGCAGACCACCATCAGCCGGGCCCTCCAGCGCAGGCAGCTGCCCGCGTCGCTGGCCAGGATCGCCGGTGTCGACACCGCGATCGTCTACGAGCCGCACGGCGAGGGCCAGACCGTCGGCGGCGACTTCTACGACATCTTCTCGATGGGCGACGGG
Source organism: Streptomyces sp. NPDC017993 (assembly GCF_044328065.1). Taxonomy (NCBI): domain Bacteria; kingdom Bacillati; phylum Actinomycetota; class Actinomycetes; order Kitasatosporales; family Streptomycetaceae; genus Streptomyces; species Streptomyces sp. NPDC017993. Next base: position 92,007 of record NZ_JBIRGO010000002.1, on the reverse strand, counting down.
CGCTGGTGCTTCCTCCTCGGGGACGTCCAGGGCAAGGACCCGGAGGCGATGTCGGTCACCGGGCTGGCCCGCCACCTGGTGCGCCTGCTGGCCCGTGAGGGCCACGGCGTCGAGTCGGTGCTCGGCCGGTTGAACGTCGCCATGGCCGAGGAGAGCGCGGAGGCCGTGGCGATCGGCGGCGAACTCGCCAGCTCCCGCTTCCTGAGCCTGCTCTACGGAGAGCTGGAGGTCGACCCGGGCGGCGCCGGCGCACGCGGCACGGTCGCCAGTGCCGGCCACCCGCTGCCCCTGCACCTCTCCGCCGAGGGGTCCGTCACGACGACCGGCGACCCCCAGATGCTCCTCGGCATCGACGAGGGCGCCGAATTCCGGGCCAGCCCCTTCATCCTTGCGCCGGGGGAGACCCTGGTGTGCGTCACCGACGGCGTCACCGAACGCCGCTGCGGCAACTGGCAGCTGGACGACAACGACGGCCTTGCCGAGGTGCTGCGCGAGGGCACCGGGATGGGTGCCAAGGCGATGGCGGAGCACGTACGGCGGGCGGCACACGATTTCGGCGTGGGCCCGGTCGAGGACGACCTCTCGGTGCTGGTCCTGCAGGCCGCGCCGAACGAATCCGGCCGCTCCCGCTGAAATGCGACGGGAGTCTTTTCTCGCGGCAATTATCAGATATCCGCCAGCGGGGCTGTCATCACCCTTTCGGGGAATTGTTGCAGACTCGTCCCGCCCGCTAGTTTCGTCAATGGCGAAAAGGTGGTGCCGACGCAAACGAGGAAGCAGTGGCTCCGGTGAATTTGCATTCAAAGGCGCGAGTTCAAGTGACGATTTCCTTGACGAGTTCACCGACCGGGGTGGGTCGCGAAAGCCCGGAGGATCCGCAGCTGTCGGACGCGAGGAGCAGCATGAAGTGCACGTCATGGGCTGGTACGGGTAGGGCGCGAAGCCCTACGGAAGGAAAAGGAGCCGTCACCTCGCTCGCGCTGAAGTCTCGTTCTTCTCCGGTGCGGGCGAGGTGCGGCACGGCTTCGATGCGCCTTCCGGAAGAGTTTTTGAACGAGATCGGAGGTGTATTTCTCCCGAGGGTTTACAGGCGCTCTTGGGATTCGACTCTTCTGCGTGAAGCAGAGGCTTCCTGAGAGTGTCGGGCCGGACCATTTCCTCCGTGGTCCGGCCTGCCTCTCCGGAATATCCGGCTCCTGCGGCAGAAGAGAAACGACGCCCCGGCGGGAGGGCCCTCGCCGGGGCGTTCCGCCGCCCAGAGCCCGAGGGGGACGAGCCTCCGCCGGCCTCCGCCCGCCGCCGGCCGGGCGGGCTCGCCCCGGCGCGGCCCCGGCGGCGAACGATAAAGAACACATCTCAAGGGCGTGACATACCGCCCGGTACGCGTCGAGAATCGCAGCACCACTACCCGCCCGTAACAAGCGGAGGCACCCGGTGCTCAGCACGATGCAGGACGTACCGCTCACGGTCTCGCGAATCCTTGCCCATGGGGCGACCGTCCATGGCGAGTCCCAGGTCGTCACCTGGACCGGCGCAGAACCGCACCGGCGCTCGTTCGCCGAGGTCGGCAGCCGCGCCGGGCAACTCGCCCACGCCCTGCGCGACGAACTCGGGGTAGCCGCCGAGGAGCGCGTGGCAACTCTCATGTGGAACAACGCCGAACACCTGGAGGCGTATCTCGCGATCCCCTCCATGGGCGCGGTGCTGCACACCCTCAACCTCCGGCTGCCCGCCGAGCAGCTGACGTGGATCGTCAACCACGCCGCGGACCGGGTCGTGCTCGTCAACGGCACCCTGATCCCGCTCCTCGCCCCGCTGCTGCCGCACCTGCCCACCCTGGAGCACATCGTCGTCGCCGGCCCCGGCGACCGCTCCCTCCTCCAGGGCACCGAGGTACGGGTGCACGACTACGAAGAGCTGATCGACGGGCGTGCCGAGCGCTACCCCTGGCCGCAGATCGACGAGAGGCAGGCGGCGGCCCTCTGCTACACCTCCGGGACGACCGGCGACCCCAAGGGAGTGCTCTACAGCCACCGCTCCCTGTACCTGCACTCCCTGCAGGTCAACAACGCCGAGGCGTTCGCGCTGAGCTCCCGCGACACCGCACTGCCGGTCGTGCCGATGTTCCACGTCAACGCCTGGGGCCTGCCGCACGCCGCGTTCATGGCCGGCGCGTCCCTGCTGATGCCCGACCGCTTCCTGCAGCCCACCCCGCTCGCCGAGATGATCGAGACCGTACGCCCCACCATCGGCGCCGCGGTGCCCACCATCTGGCAGGGCCTGCTCGCCGAACTGGACGCGAAGCAGCGCGATGTCTCCTGCCTGCGCACGGTCATCATCGGCGGCTCCGCCTGCCCGCCCGTGCTGATGCGCGGCTTCGAGGAGCGGCACGGCATCCGCGTCGTGCACGCCTGGGGCATGACCGAGACGTCCCCGCTGGGCTGTGTCTCCCACCCGCCGGCCGGCGTGAGCGGCGAGGAGGAGTGGACCTACCGCGCCACCCAGGGCCGCTTCCCCGCCTCCGTCGAGGCGCGGCTGATCGGCCCCGGCGGCGAGGAACTGCCCTGGGACGGCGAGTCCGCCGGTGAACTGGAGGTCCGCGGACCGTGGATCGCGGGCTCCTACTACGGCGGCGCCCAGGGCGAACCGCTGCGCCCCGAGGACAAGTTCAGCCCGGACGGCTGGCTGCGCACCGGTGACGTCGGCACCATCACGCACAACGGCTATCTGACGCTGACCGACCGCGCCAAGGACGTCATCAAGTCCGGCGGCGAATGGATCTCCTCCGTCGAGCTGGAGAACCACCTGATGGCCCACCCGGACGTCGCCGAGGCCGCGGTGGTCGCCGTACCGGACGACAAGTGGGGCGAGCGTCCGCTGGCGACGGTGGTCCTGGTGGACGGCGCCGCCATCGGCTACGAGGAGCTGAAGGCGTTCCTCGGCGAGCGCATCGCGCGCTGGCAGCTGCCGGAACGGTGGGCGGTGATCCCCGCGGTGCCGAAGACGAGCGTCGGCAAGTTCGACAAGAAGGTGCTGCGCCGGCAGTACGCGGACGGGGATCTGGACGTGACGACCCTCGGCTGAGCCGACGAGCGAGCGGGGGCCCAAGGCGGGCCCCTCCGGGGTTGCCGTAGGGGAGGGGGCTGCCGTAGGGGAGGCCCCTCCCCTGTGCGCCGCCCGTCGGGCCGTTCGGTCAGGCCGCCCCGGGCCGTTCCGTCAGTTCGTGCCGATCTTGGCGAGCAGGTCGACGATCCGGGCCTGCACCTCGGCGCTCGTGGAGCGCTCCGCAAGGAAGAGCACCGTCTCACCCGCCGCGAGCCGCGGCAGCTGGGCCGGGTCCATGTCCGCGGAGGTGTAGACGACCAGCGGAGTGCGGTCGAGCAGCCCGTTGGCACGCAGCCAGTCCACGATGCCGGCCCGACGGCGCCGCACCTGCAGCAGGTCCATCACGACCAGGTTCGGCCGCATCTGCGTCGCGAGGGTGACCGCGTCGGTGTCCGCGTCGGCCCGTGCGACCTGCATCCCGCGCCGCTCCAGCGATGCGGTCAGCGCGCCCGCGATGGCGTCGTTCTGCTCGATCAGCAGCACCCGCGGGGGGTGCTGCTCACTGTCGCGCGGGGCGAGGGCCTTGAGGAGCACCGCGGGGTCGGCGCCGTACGCCGCCTCCCGGGTGGCTTGCCCGAGGCCCGCGGTCACCAGCACCGGAACCTCTGCCGCGCCGGCCGCCTGGCGCAGCGACTGGAGCGCGGTGCGGGTGATCGGCCCGGTCAGCGGGTCGACGAACAGCGCGGCCGGATAGGCCGCGATCTGCGCGTCCACCTCCTCGCGGGAGTTGACGATCACCGGGCGGTAGCCGCGATCGCTCAGCGCCTGCTGGGTGGAGACGTCCGGCGCGGGCCAGACCAGCAGCCGCCGCGGATTGTCCAGCGGCTCCGGCGGCAACTCGTCGTCCATGGGCGGCGGCTGACGGTTCATCACCTCTATGGCGCCGTTCGGGCCGTCCAGCGGCTCGGGGCCCTCGCTGCCCTCGTCGGGCGCCGAGATGGCGAAGGCACGCCCCTCGCCGACGTCCATCAGATGCGGCTGCGGCGCCGCGGCCTGCGGCTTCGGCTGCGCCGTGTGCTGCTGGTGCTGCGGATGCTGCTGGGGCTGTTGCGGGGCAGGGGAGGGCTGCGTCGGCTGCGGGCGACCGCCTTGGGTGGCCGAGGAGTCCGCGGCCGCGGCCCGCTCACCCTCCTGCGGGGGCGCGGCGAGCTTGCGACGGCGCCCCGACCCGGCGGACGTGCCACCGGGCGGAGTGCTGCCCGGCGGCACCGCCGCACGCTGCTGGTCGGAGATCTGCTGAGCGAACGGCACGCCCTGGCCGAGCGTGCGCACGCTGAACGCCCGCTCCTGGGGATGGCCGGGCGGCAGACCCCCGGCGTCCTCGGCGGGCGGCAGCGGCTGCCGGGGCACCGGCGGCTGTCCCTGCGCGGGCTCCGGGGCCTGCTCCGGGGCGTGGCCCGGCGCCTGGCCGGGCGGCTCCTCGACGGGGCTGGGACGCCCACGGCGGCGGCCCGTCGGAGCGGGCGCGCCGGGAGCGGCGGCGTCCGCGGCCGGGGCGATCCCGGGCGCCGCGCCGGTCACCGTACCGGTCGCCTCGGCCGGCTCGGAGGGCTGCGCCACGAGCCCTTCCGGGCCCGCAACGAACGTGCCGGACGCTTCGGAATCGGCCATCGCGGCGGCCGCCCGCTCCTCGGCGGCGGCCCGCCTCGCACGCCTGCGGCCGGTCGGCTCGGCCTCCCAATCGCCTTGTGCGTCCACGTGGTTGCCCGACGCTTCGAGAGCGAGTCCGTGCTGCTCACCCGGCGCCTGGTCCGGGCCGCCCGCCACCGCGCGACGCGCCCGGCGCCGACCGGTGCCGCCGCCGTCCTGCGGGCCCGCCTGCGCGGGCAGGGACGGCGCAGTCTGCGGGGACCGGTCCGCCGCTGCGGGCGGCAACGCGAACGCGGTACGCGCCCCGGCGGGCGACAGGGAGTCCGCGGACCGCGCGGAAGACGGGTGCGGCGCGCCGCCCGACTGCGGTGCGGCGTCGGACGGGTGCGCCGGGCCCTGGTCGCCCGCCGCGGCCCGCTCGGGCGCCTCGGCCAGCGCGCGGCGCGCACGCCGTCCGGCCGGCTGCACCGGCGACAGGCCCTGTGGCCCGCCATGACTCTGATCGTGTGCCTGCGCCTGTGGCGCAGCAGGTGCTGGTGCTGACGCAGCCGGTGCGGCGGGGCTGTGCGGTGCGCTCTGCGCACCCGGGGGGAGCGCGGGCAGCGCGCCGCCCTCCGGTCCCGCCTGACGTGCCCGCCGCCGACCGCTCGGCGGAACGGCTTCGGCGCCCGGAGGCACCGCCGGGCCGGCCGTGCCAGGACGGCCGCCGTGACTGTCGCCGTCGGAGCCGCCCACGGCGTTGCCATGCTGCGGCTGCGCACTCACCCCGCCGCCCGCCGTACCGGAGCCCGTGGCGCCGTGCGGGTCGCCGCCCGCGGCTGCCGGGGCCGTACCGCGGTCGTCCGCGGCGGCCGGGTCCTGTCCGTTTCGGGGGTCCGGCCCCGGGCCCAGCGCCCGCGGGCCACCGGACGTGTCGCCCTGCTCCGCGCCGGAGTGCCGCGCCCGCCGACGACCGGTCGGCTGCGCGCCGTTCGCCTGGGCCGGCAACGCCACGCCGCCGCCGTCCGAAGGGCTCTGCCCCGTGGCGCCGCCGCCGGTGCCGTCGGAGCCGGCCGGACCCGGGCGGCCACCGGAGCCTCCCGAGCCACCGGTGCCCCCGCCGTCACCGCCCTCCGTGCCGTCGTCGCCCTGCTGCCGGACGCCCGCGCCGTCGGTCCCGTCCGGCGCCTGCGTGCCGCGCGCACGGGCCGCCGGAACCGGCATCACCGTCGTCTCGTTGCCGGTCGTCTCCGGCACGCTCTCCGGCTGCGCCGCCGCGCCGTCCGCCGCCATCGGCAGCTCCAGCACATACGCGCTGCCGCCCGCGCCCGGCGCACCCGGCACGTCGTGCGTCTGCACCAGGCCGCCGTGCTGCCGCACGATCCCGCGGACGATCGGCCCGTGGACCGGGTCCCCGCCGCCGTACGGCCCGCGCACCTCGATCCGTACGACGTCACCGCGCTGGGCGGCCGCCACCACGATCGTCGAGTCGCCGGGGACCGGCCCCGGCCGCGCGCCCGCTTCCCCGGTGGCGGCCGACATCCGGCCCGTGGAGTCCACACCCGCGACGTCCGCGATGAGATGCGACAGGGCCTGGGCGATCCGGTCGGCGTCGACGGTGGCCTCTATGGGCGGCGCGTGCACCGCGAACTGTGCCCGACCGGGCCCGATCAGCTCGATCGCGCCCTCCACGCCCGCCGCGACGACGCCGTCGAGCGAGACCTTCGCGCGGTTGAGCCGGTCCGTGCCGGAGTCCAGCCGCTGATAGCTCAGGACGTTGTCCACCAGCGTCGTCATCCGGGCGTGCCCGGCGGCGAGGTGATGCAAGATCTGGTTCGCCTCGGGCCAGAGCTGCCCGGCGGGGTCGGAGGCGAGCGTGCTCAGCTCGCCGTTCAGCTCCTCCAGCGGCCCGCGCAGCGCCTGGTCGAGCACGGCGAGCAGCTGGGCGTGCCGGGCCGCCAGCGCGTCGTACGGGCGGCGGTCGGTGAACGTCATCACCGCGCCGACGAGCTGTTCGCCGTCCCGCACCGGCGCCGTCGTCAGATCCACGGCCACCGCGCGCCCGTCCTTCGCCCACAGCGCCTGCCCCCGCACCCGGTGCTTGCGCCCGGACTTGAGCGTGTCGGCGAGCGGCGTGTCCTCCCACGGCAGCGGTGAGCCGTCCGCCCGCGAGTGGTGGATCAGCGGGTGCAGCTCCTTGCCGCCCAGCTCGCTCGCCCGGAAGCCCAGGATCTGCGCGGCGGACGGATTGACCAGGACGACCTTGCCCTCGGCGTCGACCCCGACGACACCCTCGGCCGCGGCCCGCAGGATCATCTCGGTCTGCCGCTGCTGGCGCGCCAGCTCGGTCTCGGTGTCCAGCGTCCCGGTCAGATCGCGGACGACGAGCATCAGCAGCTCATCGCCGGTGTAGCCGGTCCGGTGCTCGGCGTACGCGGCCTCGAAGGCGGACTCGTACGGCGTGCGGCCGTCCTCGAGGTTGGCGCTGGTCACCTCGACCAGCAGCTCCGTGCCGTCGGTACGCCGCGCCACCATCCGGGTCGGCTTGGTGCGCGGGCCGTCGGTCTCCTCGTCCCGGCGCCGCATGGAGCCGGGGATGCGCTTGGAGTCGAAGGTCGGCAGCAGATCGAGGAGGCCACGCCCGACCAGGGCGGTGCCCGGCGCCTCGAAGGTCTCCAGGGCAATGGTGTTGGCGTTGACGACCGTGCCGTTGCAGTTGACGAGCAACAGCGCGTCCGGGAGGGCATCGAGTATGGCTGCGAGGCGAGCAGCGCCTCGGGATGGCCTGCTGCTCACGACGACGCTTCCTCCCTGTTACCGCACCTTGCCGACCCACCGTGGCAGGTCGCTGGAATGGAGTCTACGGGCACTTGCCCGGGACGCGGAGGCGGATGACGAGGAGGTAATGCCACGGCTGTGTGCGACTCACCGCACGCCGGACATGTGCCCCGCGTCCTGATCTGCCGCGCCACTCCGTCACGAATCGGCCCATCAACAGCCCCCCGACCGGGGCGCGACCACGCGCCACGCCGGACCACGCCCGCACGCCACGCCGGACTGGGGCCGACTCAGGAGGAGGTCACCGGCAGCAGCGGCTGGAAACGTCCCCAGCGGTGGATCTCGCACCCGTTGCTGCGACGGAAGTCGGCGTCGATCGGGCGTCCCGCCCAGGTGCCGGTGACATGCGCGGTGGCCGGGCCGCCGTACATCATCGTGCACTGCGCGCTCTGCGGAACGGGAGCGAACGGGTCCTCGCCCCACCGCGACATCCCGTCCAGCTTGTCGCAGGCGTCCTTGGCGGACCGGTGCGTGCCGCCGTCGGGGTGGCAGTACAGCTCGAAGGTGCCGTCGGTCCGCGGTGAACCGGAGTGGTGGACGGTGACCGTCAGGTGGTCGGAGGACCGCAGCCCGTCGAGGAGGGGCGCCAGACCTTCCGGGGAGCGGTGCTGGGGCAGCGGGATCGGGGCGGCCGAGGCGGCCGGCCCGAGGGTGAGGGCGGCGACGGCGGACACGGCGGCGGTGGCGGCCGCGGCGAAAAGGGAGGTCCGGCGGTGCGGCATCACAAGCTCCAGGGGCGAGTGCGGGGCGGGCACGCGGTGCGTACGCGCGGGGGGCGTACGGCTGCGTGACCGCACGGCCCCGCTTCTCCTAACGCGCCGCCGACGCCGACGTTGCGCCGCGGGAACGTCTTTGCCGGTCGGGTCGCCTGCCTAGTACGGTAGGGGGCGATTGGTGACAGCCCGCAGAGCTGTGCCATCATCTGGACACGCCACAGCGCGCTTGCGCGTGTGGGGTGTGTGGAGGCGTCGCCTAGTCCGGTCTATGGCGCCGCACTGCTAATGCGGTTTGGGGCTTACCCCCCATCGAGGGTTCAAATCCCTCCGCCTCCGCTTCTCTTCGTTCAGGCCCCGGTCGTCCGCGACCGGGGCCTGAACGCTTTTGCGCCTGCTGCGCGGGCCCTGCTCCCGGGCTCCGGCCACCGCCCGGCAGCCTCCCGCTACTTCCTTCGGGTTCTCCCCGGGCGGGCGTCCGTACGAGTACGCCTCGGCCGGCCCGCACGAACGGGGCGAGGCCCCGGCGTCCGGGTCACACCGTGACGCGAGCCCGGTGACGGGGGGCGGATATCCCCATGTGGGCCGGTACGGGTTTCGAAGAGGACTGCACCCGCCCGAACTTCGCCCGGATCATCGAGGAGCCCGCCGGGGCCCGGCCGCCCTCAGAACCCCCTGCGAACGCGTTTGTGCAGGTCAGAGGGGGTTGGGGGAATGGATTTCACCTCACGGCGCCGGTCATGTAATGTTGTTCCCGCAACGCCGACCGGCAAGAAAAACCGCCGGGAAAGCCAAGCGCTCGTAGCTTAACGGATAGAGCATCTGACTACGGATCAGAAGGTTGCAGGTTCGAATCCTGCCGAGCGCACACAGGTCAAAGGCCCCCTGGACATCGTCCAGGGGGCCTTTGACATCAGCGGGTGACATCAACGCGGGGTGCGGTGGGCATCACGCGGCCGGCGGGGCCTCCGGATCGTTCTTCTCTTCGTCGCCCAGGTTGTCCACCCCCAAGGCGTCGTCCATCCGGTCAGCCGCAGCCTTGAGAGTGGTCTGCATCACATGCGCGTACGTATCCAGTGTCATGGTGATGGTGCTGTGGCCCAGTGTCTCCATGATCGTGCGGGCATCGACGCCCTGAGCCAGGAGCAAGGAGGCGCAGGTGTGGCGGAGGTCGTGCACCCGTACGCGACGGACCTTGGCGTTCCGGCACAGGATCGTGAGCATGCGGTTGAGGCTGCGGGGGTCAGTGGCTCGGCCGGTGGCTGTGGTGAAGACCAGGCCGTTCGGCTGGTCGGGGACCGGCTGCCATTTGGAGCCGGCCACCTTCCGTTCCTCGTCCTGCTGCGCCCTGTGGGCGATGAGAGCGTCAACGCACCTCTTCGGCAGGGACACCGTTCGGAGTGACCGGGCCGTTTTCGGTGTGCCGAAGAGCAACTCGCGCTTGATGCGTTGGAGATTGCGCCGGACCCGGAGCTGACCGGCGGCCAGGTCGATGTCAGACCAGGTGAGCCCGAGAGCTTCCCCGCGACGCAGGCCGGTGGAGATGAGCAGCAGCCACAGGGCGTAGAGGCGGTGATTGCGGGCCGTCTTCAGCAAAATTCGGGCCTCAGCGGCATCCAAAGGCTGTACCTCCTGGGGTTCGACGGTGGGTGTCTCGACGATGCGGGCGACGTTGCGTGCGATCAGTTCCTCCCGGACGGCCTGCTGGAGCGCGGACCGAAGCACTGCATGGACGTATTGCACGGTGCGTGCCGATGGCCGGCGCCTGCAGCACTTGTTCACTGCGCAGCAAGTCCGGTCGTCCTTGGCGCGTGCCGCATCAACTCCTCGCAAGCAGCAGAGGCAGCCGCCCTTGAACGCCGCGAGGAACAGCCGGATGTCGGTAGGGGAGAGGCGATTGAGCTTCTTCTTGCCGAGGGCGGGTTTGATGTAGAGCCGTGAGAGGCCCTCGTAGCTGTTGAGTGTCGCGGGCTTGAGACGGTTGGGCGCGATGGCTGCGAGCCAGTAGGTGAGGAAGTCGCCGAACGCCATCGCGGACGTAGCGGCCGGGATTCCCTGCCGGGTCTTCTCCTGCAATTCGATGAGCTTGTTGCCCACGTCCTCGCGAGTCTTGCCATAGACAAACTTCCGCACCCTGGTCCCGTCGGGCCGGTAGACGTAGGCGGCGGCGTGATAACGCCCGTCAGTGCGCTTGGTGATCGTTCCTTCGCCGTTGGCGCGTCGCTTGGCCATCAGGCAGCTTCCTCCAATCGGTCGCGCATGTACGCGCGGACGCTGTCGACCGGGATGCGGCGGGCCCGCCCGATCGTGATGCTGGGGAGTTCGTTCGAGCGGATGAGGTCGTAGACCTTGCTGCGGCTGAGGCGCAGTGCCGTCATGACCTCCGGCACCCGTAGCGCGTCGATTGAGGTGGGCGGAGCTGTGCTCACGGCTGCCTCCACGGGCTGGCTTTCTGTTGAGTTGGTAGGTCGAACGCGCCCGTTTCCACGTGGCGTCTGTCCGAGCTGCGGATTTCTGCGTCATCGCGTCATTAGCGTCATGTGCGCTTCTGACCTGGGGGTTTGTGGTGACGCAGCGGTTTGGGGGTGCGTCATCGGTGACGCAGGCGTGCGTCATGGGGTGACGCAGGTGACGCGGGATGACGCAGCCGAATCCGTCCTGCGTCATCCCTGTTGCCGCAGCTCAGGGGGTGTTCTGGGCCTTCGGGTGACGCGGGTGACGCAGCTTTCCCCTTCTTAGGAAAAAAAGAGGGGGTGTCTGTTGTGTTGCGGTGCCGCTTCAGGCGTGAAGAAGGAGCCGCTTCGCGGCGCGTCCTGGGGGCGGCGTTCCGCCGAACAGCAAGAGGAGCACCCGGCGGCTTGGCGACTGGTGCTCCTCTTGCTTGTCCGTGCCTGTCGTGGATGCCGGTCAGAGCATCGACGGTTGCTCGTGGGGCGGTTGGGCCGGGCGTCGGGTCATTTCGATGTAGCGGCCATCCTTGGTGCGGCCCCAGTCGATGAGGACGGCTCGGGCGGCCAGGGTGGGCTGAAGGCGCTTGAGGCGGTCGGAGAGGACTTTCCCGGTGGTGGGCCACCCTTTGGGCAGAGGACGAAGCTCGTCGCCGCTGTAGAGGCCGGTGAGGCAGTGCAGCCACTCCGAGGACGTCATCCGGGTTTCCGTGCCCGGTTCGAGGGTGGCGGCGTGCTTGAGGACGGTCTGCGCGAGCAGGTCGCCTTCGATGACGTCGTCGTTGAGCTCGTCCAGGCTGCTCCGGTAGGCGGTGAGCGTCTGGAAGCCGGTCGCTGCGTCGAGTTGCGCGCACAGGTGGGCGAAATCAGCCATGCGCAGGTCGGTGGGGATGTCGGCTTCGGTCGCCCGGACCTTGACGGTGAGGTCGAGGAGGGAGCCGAGGATGACGGGCAGCGCGGGTTCGAACTCTGCCCACAGTTCCGCTTCGGTCCGCCTCACCCGGGGCCGCTCCAGACGCAGGGTCAGGAGGCGTTCGGCGAGGTCGGGGCGGATGACGCCGACGTCGATGCCGGTCAGGAGCAGGGGGCGGCGGTAGCGGGAGCGGACGACGTCGCCGTCGCTGAAGAGGGCGCGCTTGATGCTCTCGGCGCCGGTGACGATGCAGCACATCAGGTCGGACAGGTCCGGGGCCAGGTGGCTGAGGTTGTCCAGGGCGGTGACCCATCCGGCGGCGACGGCCGTGATCAGGTTCTCTTCGTCCTTCGGTGCGCGGCGCAGGTCGCCGGTCATGCCCTCAATGATCCGTACGAGCATCCGGCCCGCTGTGGACTTGCCGGCGCCCTGGGGGCCGGTGAGGAACGGGGCGGGGACGGGCACGGACGGTTCGAGGCAGCCGATGAGCCAGGCCAAGGCCAGGCTTTCGGTCTGGGCGGTGGCGAAGTTGGTCAGCCTCAGCAGGTGGTCGATGCCCTTGCCTTCGGTGTCCCGTGCGGGCAGGGGGAGTTCGCCGGTGAGCTGGGTGCGTCGCCAGCACACCTCTCGTGGGTCGGGGGTGAGGATGTCCCAGCCGGTGGGGTGGATGCGGACGGACTGTCCGTCGTCGCGGCCCAGGTCCAGCCACGTCGCCCCGTCGTATCCGGGGGCGACGCGGATGTGCGTGGGTTGGACGTCCTGGCTGAGTGCGAGTGCTTCGATCAAGTCCAACGCCTCCTTGAGTGATGTGCCGTTGAACACGCCGATTCCGTCGTTGAAGAGACCGACCATGAGTTCTTGGCGGTGGCTGCCTGTGGTGCCCTGGGAGCGGATCGGGCGGGCCACGGGGTGGCCGTTTTTCTGTGCGTAGACGGTGCCTTCGGTGGTGCGGAAGTACCGGAAGTGGGCTTTTGCGTAGTCGGTGATGATCTCGCGGGCCGGGGTCTTGTCGTCCTCGGTCATGGCTCACATCCCCAGTGCGGTGCGGGCGTTGGTCCACGCGTCAGTGCAGTGCCGGGGCGATTCGCCCTTGGCCTGAGCGGCGGCGAACAGCCGCGCGGTGTGCGCCTCGGTGAGGCAGCCGCACCGGCCGTGCCTGGACAGCACGGCGAGGAACGTGCGGTAGACGGTGGCGTGCACCGCCTCACGGGCTTCGGTGATGCGCTGCTCGGCCATGGCGATGCCACGGTCGAGGTACGTGGGCGTGCGGTGCGGACACTCCCCGCCGCCGGCCAGCGCGGGCACGGTGATGGCCGCCGGCAGGACTGCGGTCGGCTCCTTCACGGTCAGCGCGCGCACCACGTCCGGCAGGACCGTGAGGGTGCCGGAGCCGGGACCGAGCCACCGCGCGTACTGCATGGACGACTTGACGTCGACGCCGGGCCGTACGGCGTTGGCTGACTGCATGGCGCCTCGGTAGAGCCAGTGCTCGCCCCTGGTCGTCGGCACGATCCGGGTGGCGGGCAAGCTCGCACGGGCCCACGCGATGGCTTCAGCGTTGTCGAGGTCGACGACGGTGAGACCGGCGCCGCCGGGGTGGTAGGCCACCCCCGCCGCATCCCGCCACGCCTGCGCCCATGTAGACGAGTTGACGACACCGGGGGCGGTGGTGGCGGCGGCCCAGCCGTGGCACGGGTGCGGGCAGGTGCAGGGGCCCGGGGTCTTCATGTTCCACCGGCCACCGCAGGCGTTGCCCGCGCAGGCGCGGCAGTTGCCGAACGGGAGCTTGCCCGCCCGCAGCGGTAACACCGGCACCCCGGCCGTCGCCAGCTGCAGTGCGGTCCTCAGCGGCTCGGAGGGTCGCCGAATGTCGGTGGGTTGGGTCATGCTGGATACCTCCACTGTTCTGTTGCAGGTGGATGGGGCGGCCCGGTGTCATTGGCGTGAGCGGGGCCGCCCCTGGTGCGCCCCGCGAGAAGCGGGGAAACGGGGAGTGTCAGTAGGTGCCGCTAGATTCCGCGGCATGTCGAGTCTTGAACTTGCTCAGGGGTCCCTTACGACGCGCGCGGAACTCGCTGCGGATTACGGCGGTTCGCAGTACGGCGGCGGCATCGTGCCGGCCAACCAGAGCCAGAACATCTTTGTGTTCTCCGACCCGGCGGCCGGCAAGGAGCACGACTACACCTTCGATGGCCGCGCCGACGACGACGAGTTCGGCGTGCTCTACCTCTACACCGGCGCCGGCCAGGGCACGAGCGATCAGGAACTCACTGACCGCAACCGGTCTTTGCTGAACCATGCGCAGGCTGGTCGGGACGTGCACCTGTTCGTCGCCGACGGGGTAAAGCCGGGCACAACTACGGTGCGCCAGCGCTACATCGGCCAGGTCGTCGTCGACCCCATCCAGCCCTATGACGAGCGATGGACACGGGTGAACGGCCAGCCGGGACGTCGGCTGTATGTCTTCCGTCTGAGGCCTGCGCCCGGAGTCACGCTCGCGCTGACAGAGCAGGACACGATGCACGTGGCGCCGAAGACGGAAGCGTTGCCGGTGCCGCCGGCCGCCGAGGAGGCGCCGGAAACGTCAGCGACGGCTGTGCCGACCGAGCAGCACAGCACGGACACCGCTACTGCGAACGTCACCGGCGGCGCCCGCACAGTGCTGCGTCGGGAGGGTCGGCTCGCCAAGACGTTCGAGGCGCACTTGGAAGCGCACGGGCACGAGGTAAGCCGCTTCCAGATCCGGGTGAAAGGCGAGCGGAACACCTTCCTCACAGACACGTACGACGCGACCGACAACGTGTTGTACGAGGCCAAGGGCAAGGCCACCCGCGAAAACGTGCGCATGGCTATCGGGCAGCTGCGCGACTACCGGCGCCACATCGAGGTGCCGGACGGGCTGCGGCTGGCTGTGCTGCTGCCGGAAGAGCCCTCCAGCGACCTGCGGGCGCTGCTGGAAACAGAGGACATCGCACTGGTGACGCAGACCGCCGACGGGTTCGCCGGCTTCCCGCTCCCGTCGCCCCCCTCCTGAGCGATGCCGCCAGGCCGAGCCTCCCGCCGGCCAGGGGAGGCTCGCCGGAAGGAGCGGGCCGGGTCATGTTGGGTCTCACTGGTGGTTGTTCGTCTTGGCCCACACGCCGGCCGTGCGGCTGTGGACGGTGCGTTGGTCCTGGTGGACGAGGCTCTGGTAGTGGTGGTGGACGTCCGAGGCGGGCTTGGCCCGCTGGGCGAGCCGGCTGAGGGCGAGCACGAGGGCGGTGGGGGCGCCGAACACGAGGCCGCACACCACCGGGTCGGCGAACTGGGACACGTACATCACCAGCGCTGCCGTGCCGCCGACCATGGCGGTGGTGGCGCCGCCGGCGAGCATGAGCACGCTGGCATCGGTGGCGCCCTGGCTCATCGGGGGCCGTCCGGGCTGGGCGACGGGTGGGCTGTCGCCGTGGGCAGGGACCGGGGTGTCGTCGCGGTAGGCGGTGGGCCGGTAGGCGTCGGCGATGATCCGCCGGGCCTCGATATCGGCCTGAGCCTCGCTCAGCCCGGCGCCCGCCGAAGCCGTCTGAGGGGTGGTGTCGGGGTACATGTGGAATCCCTTCCGGCGCGTGTCCAGGGAGGCACAGACACCCCCTTCGGGGTGCCGTGTGGAGGGGGGTTCGGGGGGTCTGACCTGTGTGCCTCCCTGACTCCCTGAACGATCATTCGTGCAGGTCAGAGCCAGGGAGGCGGGTCAGGGAGGCGGTCAGGGAGTTCTCCCTGCCTCCCTGACCCGTCGGCGGCGCGCTCCCTGTCATCCTTCGGCGGAAGCGGAACCTTCTCCGTCGCGGTTGGCGAGGGCGCGGGCGATGCGGTCGCGGGCGACGACCATCACGCCGTCGGACTTGTAGGGCTCGGCGCCGGCGTCGTCCAGGACGCGCTTGAGGTCGATGAACGACCAGCCGCCGTAAGCGTCCGCGTCCCGCGTGGCGAGTCGCGCGAGAACGTCCTTGGTCCGCACGCGCGTCGCGTCCCCGACAACGGCGGCGATGTCGGCGAGCGCGTCGTGCTCTTCTTCTCGTTCGATGGCGTGCAGGGTGGTGACGCCGTCGCGCAGGGCCTTGGCCCGGTCGGTGATGGCTTCGGCTGCATCGTCGTCGATGTAGTGCGTGCGCACCGTGATGGACGACTGTCCAGCCGGGATGTCGATGCCGCTGGAGGCCAGCACCAGGGTTCCCTGGTCCAGGCCGGGGCGCAGCAGGTTCGGCGCGGCGCCGCCGTCAACGGCCTTGTCTCCCAGGGCCATGCGGGCCTGGGATTCGGTGCCCAGGGCGAGGGAGGCGCGGGTGTGGGCGCCCTCGCGGACCAGCTTGGGCAGGTTCTCGTTGGTCGGGTCCTGGGTGCCCTGCCACATCAGCACGTTCACGGCCCGCCCCTGGTTGTGGATTTTCCGGACGGCCATGAAGTACCGGGAGTTGGCCTTCGAGCCGCCGTAGGGGCGCTTTTCGGCGTCCTTGGCGGGGCACATGAACGCCACCTGTGCTTCGTCGACCAGCACGATCAGCGGCGGGAACACGGTGCCGGGCGGGGCCTGGATACGGCGGTTCATCTCGTGCACCGCGCCCTCGACCATCTCGGTCACCTGGATCACGTGCTCATCCGTCGGGCCCTGGATCAGGGTCGTGGCGAGACCGTCGAACATGTTCCAGTCGCCGACGCCCTTGAGGTCGCCCATGAGGAACTGCACCGACTTGTCCAGCGCGAGCCACAGGGCCAGGGAGCGCAGGGCGACGGTCTTGCCCTGGTTGGACAGGCCCGTGATGAGCAGGTGGCGCTGGTAGAGGCTCAGTGCGGCAGCGTCTCCGCGCAGGTCCTGGCCCCAGGGCGCCTTGCCCTTGGCGTAGTCGGCGGTCATCGACTCGTCGGTGACCAGCGGCGACGGGCCGATCGGCTCATCCAGCGCCCCGGAGTCGGCTACCCACAGCCGGACCGTGCGGGCCGCCTGGGGGATGGTGATGAACACTTCGTGTTCGTGCCGGGTGAGGTTTTCGGCGAGCTTGCGGCGCTTGCCCTGCACCTCGTTGGTCGACACCCCGGAGGGCAGGGTCACGTCGACTTCCACGCCGCATCCAGCGATCCGGATCGGACCGAGCATGCTCGCGCCGGCGTCGCCCATCTCCTTGATGGCGCGGGCCAGGGCGGGTACTCCGAGGTCGCGCAGGGCCTTGACCACGATGGACGGGGTGATCGGCTCACCCTCGCCCGACCGGACGTTGGCGGGCAGTGCCCAGGCGGGGGCGGCGTGCTGCTTGCGGCCGACCGACCACAGGGCGAGCAGGGCCAGGAACGGGCCGATCGTCAGCGCCGGGCCCCATACGACCTGCACGATCCGGATCAGCAGTGCGATGAAGTCGATGGTCGCGGTCAGCGGCGTGATGACGTCGGCGACGTGACCGGTGTTGAGGGCCATGATGACGCCGAGGGCGACGAGGACACCGATGCTCATGCCGGCGCCGACGGCCACGCCCTTGGCGGCGTCCATGGGCGAGTGCAGGAGGTCCATGCGGCGGTGGTGGCGGGCGGCGCGGAAGCGCTGCAGCTTCTCTTCCCACTCGTGGGCCATCTCCAGGTTTCCCGCGGCTTCGGCGGCCCGGATCATGCGCTCGTAGCGGGACCCGGTGCGGCCCTCCCACGTGCGGCGGGCCACGATCCGACCCCCGTTGAACGTGTAGAGGCTGTGCCGCGCCACGGAGCGCGCGGCGGTCTTGGTGGTGTCGTGAGTGACCGCGTGCTTCACGGCGCGGCCGGAGTGCACCCACAGCGGCACGGGCCGCGCGGGCGGGGCGTCGGGCACGACGGTGAGCACGGTGGGGGCGGTGTCGGTGGTGGGTGGGTCGGTGGGCTTGTGGAGGTGGACGACGTTCTCAGACATGCTGGAAGCGCTCCTGACTGTCCCACAAGGGGCCGGAGTTAGGGAGAGAGCCGGGGTGGCCGGGTCCGTGGCAGGGACGGCCACCCCGGGCAGCAGAGACGGGCGGTGAGCCTCACGCGGCGGGCAGTGCGCCGGCGAGCGCGGTCACCACCAGCGGGACTTCTTGGGCACGAGGTGGGGGTGGCCGTTGACCATGTGGTCAACGCACTGCGGGCAGTCCTCGCGGGGCCCGAGCTTGCGGTGAACGCGCCGGTCGTGGGCGTGCTGCCAGCACTGCGGGCACTCGCCGGGAGGCGTGTCCTTCATGGTCACCACCACCCCGACGACTTCTTAGCCGCCTTGTCGCGGGCGGCCTCGGTGATGAGCCGCTGACGCTCGCCGTGCAGGGCGGTCAGTTCCGCGTTCAGCCGCATCTCGGCAGCGTTGCCGGTGGAGTCGATCTGCGCCTCTGCGCGGCCGGTGCTGCGGCCCCGGGCGGCGCGGTAGGAGCCGCTGGCCAGGGCGCGGGCCATGGCCCGGCGCTCGCTGCCGTTCATCGGCCACGACTCGCCCCGCCGGACCGCTTCCAGCTTCTTCGTGGTCGCCTGAATCTCGCGATCCAGGCGACGGAGGTCGGAGTTGCCCATGTCAGGTTCTCCTTGGGGAGTTCGATGGGTCGGGGAGGCGGCTAGGCCAAGCCGCGTCACGCGGCGACGCGCTTCCATGCGGCCCGCAGGCGGACCTCGGAGGCGGAGTGGCCTGCGGCGCGGAAGCGGACGGCCATCTCGCGGTAGGACAGGGCGGGTGTCTCGCTGTACCGGATCTGGTCGACGAGCGCGTCGAGGGCTTCGTCGGTGAGGCCGGGCGCCGCCTCCGGGAGTACGGGGACCGACTCCGTGGGGCCCCAGACAGGGAGTTCCCAGCGGGCCGTGACGCCGGGTGTGACGGGGGCCGTCATGCTGGTCAATGCCGGTCCGGTGTGCTCGCCGTCCCGCGCCGTCTTCAGCGTCGACCATGCCCGCGAGAGGTGCTGGGCGGTCTTGGCCTGGACGCGTGCGACGCGTGCGCCGGCGGCCGTCACGGCCGTCAGCCGCGTCTCCTCGGTGACCGCCTCTGCCCGCAGCCGGGCGCGGGCCACGGCCGCTTCGTCGCGGGCCTCTTGCTGGATGCCCCGGATCGCTCCGAGCGCGCCCGGGGTGAGCGCGGTCCGCTCCCACAGACTGTGCACCAGCCACAGGGCCTTAGCCGCGATCGGCAGCCATGCCACGGCCAGCCACGCGCCGGCGGATGCTTCGGCGGTCAGCGCGTGCGCCACCAGGACGCCGGCCGCGAGAAGGCCGAAGCACCAGCCGACGGCGGTGACCGCGCGGTTGTGGTCGCCTTGTGCAGCCAGGCGGCGTTCGTAGGCGAGGGTGGCCAGCCATCCCCCGTCGATGCCGAGACCGACGACCACGGCGATGATCCAGGGCACTGCGGCGCCAAGCCACATCACGACCACGGCCAGGGTCAGCACCATGGACACCGCCGTCATCGCGACGGCGGGCAGGGCGGTCTTGGCTTTCATGCCGCGTCCCCCGTCCCGGCCTGGTTGGCCAGCTCACGGCGAGCGGCGAGCACCTTGCGCCCGGCCCGGCGGATGCGGCGGGCGTCCAGCTCGTTCGGCGTGCGGTCGAGCATCATGATCTGCGCGTCCAGCAACTCGACCTCGGCGGCGATGACCGGCATCTCCCGCTCGATCCGGTCGAGTTCGGCGTCGGTCGGCTCCAGGTCGATCGCGGTGGCGGTGAATAGGTCCTGGGCGGGGAGAATGAGCTTCATGGGTCGTGGTTCCTCTCGAAGTGACGGCCCAACAGCGGCTCCGGTGTTCCAGCACCGGAGCCGCGCCGTCGTGTGGGGTGGATTCAGACAATGGCGATGATGAGCGCGGCGACCAGCAACCACAGGTGGTGGAAGGACTGGTCCAGCGCGTAGGCGCCGGTACCGAGGTGGGCGGCCGGGCCGCCCTTGGCGGTGACGGGATGCGCGGGGTGGGTGGCGGTGCCGAGGCTGTAGAACTCGGCCTTGCCGGTGACCTTGGCCAGCCACGCCAGCGTGCTCCGACGGTCGGCCCACCAGTGCGTCACCGCATCCACGCCGATGCCGGCCACCAGTCCGACGGCGGAGAGGTTCAGACCCAGCAGGCGGCGACGGGCAGCAGTAACGCGAGCTTGGTGGCGGTCAGGGTGGCGACGTGCCGCGCGCCGGCCAGGCGGCCGACCCATCCGGGGCGACCCTTGTCTGCGGACTGGCAGGAGGTCTGCACCCAGTGATCACCCACGCTGTGAGCGACGTACAGGGCGACGAACACGGCGGCGAAAGCAGTAGCGGACATCGAGGTCCCTTCGGAGATAGATCCGGACTGTCCGGCTCCCCTCAGCCCCGCCCGTATGGCAGCGGGCCGGACGGGCGGAGGAGGCAACTGGCCCGCCGCAACAGAGCGCGGCGGGAAGGTGTGGTGGTGCGTGTCTCCTTCAGGCCAGCAACTCCCGTACGAGGTAGAGCCGCTGTGCCTGGCGAAGGCGTATGGAGACATGACCTTTCGGTCTAAGCCCTCCGGTGAATGACAAGGCGCCGGGCCGCCTCCCCCCGTCCGCTGCGGGGCTCCTGGGTGGTGCACCTGGGCGCCGACGAGGCGCCCAGGCAGGCAATGCACGGAGGTCGAGGCCTCCTGAGCTCCTGCACTCATGTACTTATGTGCAGGAGTTGCTGCAATGAGAATGCCCGACTCCTGCACATGAGTCAACCCGCCGCGAGAGCTTTCTTCGCGACGGGCTGGAGGCGGTGAGGCGTCGTCAGTCTCCGGCGGGAATGCGGTAGTCGAGAACGAACTGGTCAGCCGCCATGACGGTGTCGCAGACCTCGACCACCCGACCATCCTCGCTCTCCGCATTCCTGATCAGGTGGATCACGGGTGAGCCCGGGCTCAGGCTCAGGGCGCCGGTCTCCTGCTTCGTGGCGAGCCGGGCGCGGACGGTCTCCGTGAACTCCTTGAGTAGGTGCCCGTTCTCCTCGAGGCGCGCGTAGATACCGCCACCCCCGGGGTTCTCCGCAAGCAGCTCGGGGATGGCCTCCGCGATGTCCCAGGGGAGGTATGACGTCGCCTCTTCCGTCGGCGTCCCGTTGCTGAAGTACAGACGTCGGCGAGCCAGCACCTTGGTGCCGGCGGGTACGTCCAGGCGCTCTGCGATCTCGGCTGGTGCTTCCGTGGGGCCGATGTACAGCACGGTCACGCCTGCGGTCTTCCCGGCCTGCTCGGACTCCGCGAGGTAGGCGGCCTTGCCGGCCTTGCGGTGGGACCGCCGGAAGCGATCCGACGACTTACGGCGTACCGGCGGTTGGCTCTTCACGAACGAGCCCTTGCCGTGGTGGGTGTCGATCAAGCCGGTAGGTCGGAGCTCTGCCACGGCCTTGCGCGCCGTGCCCTGGGAGACGGAGTAGCGAGCCATGAGCTCCGACTCGCTGGGAACCTTGGTTCCAGGGGCGAGGACTCCGGACCTGATCTGCTGAGCCAGGTCTTCCGCGATCTGTAGGTACCGTGGCTGACCTGAGTCTCTAGAGGCTGCTGTGCCCATGTCCTTCAGTCCTCCTATGCTCCTGTACATGAGTAACGCTAACCGGGAAGGCCGGTCAATGTCGCTTCACTCGGTTTCGGTGGCTGGGGTGGTAGTCCGCGAGGACAGCCGCGTTCTCGTGATCAAGCGTGCCGACAACGGCGCTTGGGAAGCCCCGGGCGGCGTCCTCGAACTGGACGAACGCCCCGAGGGCGGTGCGTGCCGAGAGGTCCTCGAAGAGACCGGCATCAAGGTCGAGGCGGAGCGCCTGACCGGCGTCTACAAGAACATGACCCGCGGCGTCGTCGCCCTGGTCTTCCGCTGCCGGCCGGTCGGCGGTGAGGAGCGCACGTCAGATGAGTCCGTTGAGGTGCGCTGGTTCACTCGCGAAGAGATCGAGAACCACATGGTGGAGGCGTACGCGGTTCGAGTCCTCGATGCGCTCGATTCTGGGGAACCGCAGGTGCGTGCCCATGATGGTCGTCGGTTGCTGAACTAGTTCTGTGGGTGACTTTGAGGCGCGGGAGACGCGGTGCTCGTGCGAGTGCGCGCGACACCCGGAGTCGTGAGCCGAAAATCAGGTGAACGCCCACGCGTCCTCGCTAGGGCCCATCCGGTCGATTAGGCGACTGCTTGTACCTACGCATAATGACCCATAAGCCGATACATCTAAATAGATTGGTCGCAGCGCTAGCGAACTGCTCGGGCGTAGGGGTGGCGCCCTCAGCGTCGTTCTCCAGCTTGCGGATAGCTTCCAGCTCCCATGGCTCCAGCTCGCCTGCTCTGATCGCCTGGCCGGCGGCGACGATGATCTCAAGATGGAACGCCAGCGCCTCAGGCGTTCTGGGTGGTTGGTCGGGGTCTTCAGAGTTCGCCGATGGGGGCAGCGTATCGGCTGGCTCGAACAGGGGGCGCGCCTTGGCGACGATGAGGTCCCTGTCGAAGTAACCGGTGTACAGGGCTTCCGCAAGAGCATCTAGGAGTTCGCGCCGACTGGACTGTGTTCCTAGCCGCGGATCACCTACATCAGACATGACCCGTGCCGCGACTCCCCGCGCCCAAGCCTTTGTGCCCCGAGGGTCACCGACCCATGTCTGAAAAGCGCGAAGCGCCTGATCGGTCGATACCCATTCGTCGCCACCGTAGAGCCAAAGCGACAGGGGAACCGAGGCCAGCTCGGATAGGCGGGGAGTGCTGACCCTTTCTCTCAGCAGGGTTATGAAAAGGAAGCGTTGGTTCGCCGACTGAAGTGCCTTCTCTGAACCGTTCGGCCCTGTACGGCGTCGCTGAGGCTTCCCAAGTAGCCCCTTAGAGACCCAGTCGTGCACGAGGCGAGTCGTGGCGTGGTAGCCAGCAGCCGTCGCGTCCTCAACGAGATCGTCGATGGTTCCAGGCTCAGTGAACTCCATGGCGTGAGAGTAGCTAAGAACGTAGATCAACTTGCCGTGGATAGAAGCTGGTTGGCCCTCTAAGCAGTGACTTCGCCTTGGTCGTCAGGTTGTCGATCCTGCTGAAGACCCCACTGGCGTCTGGAAATTACATCGCCAGCACCTCGAAATTACATCTGCTCTGCGTCCTCGAACGGTAGGTCCGGCAAGTCTCAACTCCTAGGCTCGGAGAAGAGCTCAGGGGACCGCCGAAGGCTCGAACTCGCCAGTGCTGCCGTCGACGGTTCCCTGATGGCACCGCACGCCTGACAAGGAGACCGATGAGCAGTACCGCCCCCGACTGTAGGGCACCTATCCAGGAGCGTCACCAGAGGAGAGCTAGGCGCAGGTACGGGCGCCTCATCGGGCTTAGCGCCCTACGCGGGGCGGCCTCGGCCCTCGGATCGGCAGTGATTAGCGCTGTGCTGTGGTGGATGCAGTACCGCTGAACGACGCTCGGCGGAGCGGCGAGGGGCCGGCAGGAGGGCCTCGGGGGCCGTGGCTGACATCAACAGCTGACATCAACACGGGCACACACCGCCGGACGTGAGTGCCCTGGCCCGCCTATGTCGCGGCTGTCGAGAGCCGGCCACCATCTGCTGATCTGACCGCAGCACCCGCCTACGGATCAGAAGGTTGCAGGTTCGAATCCTGCCGAGCGCACAGCAGGCCAGAGGCCCCGTTCGAATCGAACGGGGCCTCTGGTGTTTCTCCTGACAGCAGCGATTGACGGCAACCGCCTCAGCGGAGTCGGTGCGGGGCCGATCAGATGGTTACCGGGACACCAGCTGTGCCGTCGTCATCGTCCGGCGAGTTGCCGTCACCCTCAGCGCGTCCCCCACGCGGTCGAAGGCGGAGCGCTGGGAGTCGAGCCGCACGAACGTGTAGATGATCACGGTCACGCGGACAAAGCGGCCGAAGGCCGCCGACGCTCCTGTCTACCGGCCCCGCTCCGGCAGCCCCCGGCAGCTCAGCGCGCAAGGACAGGAAGCGACCCACGCAGGCGCCAC
Organism: Streptomyces sp. NPDC017993; assembly: GCF_044328065.1. Lineage (NCBI taxonomy): Bacteria > Bacillati > Actinomycetota > Actinomycetes > Kitasatosporales > Streptomycetaceae > Streptomyces > Streptomyces sp. NPDC017993. Next base: position 68,508 of record NZ_JBIRGO010000002.1, on the reverse strand, counting down.
GACCAGGCGCACGCGACCAGCATCCGGGCGGGGCCCAATCCGCGTTCAGCCCCGCAGCTCACGAACAATCCAGAACACAGTGCAGCGTGGCGGGCAGGCCGGCGGGGGCGCGGGTGACACACGTGACGGGCGCTTCCTACAGCGCGGGAGCGTCGTGGCGGGCTTTCGGTGGCTGGTGTCGACGCTCCCACGATCACTCTCCGCTCAGCCAGGCCCCGATATGCAGTAACGGCCACAGACGCAGGAGAGCCCCGCCCGGCTGGTACTCACAGCCGGGCGGGGCCCTGTTGTCGACCAAGCGAGTTCCCCCGCGCGTTCTGTCGTCATGCCATCAGATACGAGTCCCCAATAAAGGAGTCGGCACCAGAGGCGTCCTGTTCACGCAATTCCTCCAGCCGCCTCTGGTACAGCGGCCCCGCTACATGTGCCGCTCGCGCCGGAGAGGGCGCGGCTTGCTCGATGAGGTGTTGAGCAGCGGCCTTGACCGCCGCCGACCAGGCCAGCACGTGCTGTTGAGCGCTACGCCCGCAATCCTGCGGTTCGCCGGGCAGACAGTGCGGCAGAGTGGGGCCGATCTTGTTCGCTGCATGGCGCACATGTCGAGCGATCACGTCCCAGTCTTCCTCAGTCCGCTGGACGGCTTCGGTGCCACCTTCATCCAGCCAGCTGTCGAAGTCGTCGCCGTGATCAGCCATGTGCGTGCTCCTACGATTCGGTCCAGCGATTCACGCGGGTGTGCCGATCGTAGCCGCGCTCGATGCCGCTTCCCGAGGGTCGCAGTGGCTCAACGAAGGAACACAGGGCGAGCACGGGCCACAGCTCGGCAGGAACTGCGGGGGCGTACAGGCTTCAGCCGGTTTCAGACCGTGGGCCGCTGCGATCTCCGCGCGGGCTTCCACTGTCCGCGAGCCGTTTCAGTCGAACACTGGGCGGCTGACCAGGCATCGTCACTGGGCGGCCCTGCCCAAAGCTACGGATCAGAAGGTTGCAGGTTCGAATCCTGCCGAGCGCAGAGCAGACCAGGGACCCCGTTCGAATCGAAGGGGGCCTCTGGTGTTTTTCCGCGGCGTGGGTCAGATGGGCACGCGGATCGAGCTGTGGCCGAGGACTTCCATGATCATGCGGGCATCGGCGCCCTGATCGAGGGACGGGGAAGTGCGCCCCCGCGCACTCAGGGGCGCACTGCCATGCCTTCCCGAGGGGTGCTCCCATCCCGTCCACCTTCGCCCCAGGCAGAGCCGAGCTGACGCGCCCCATGGCGTCCCTTTGGCTTCAAGTGCCTGTTCTCGAAGGCCCGGTGGGCCTAGGCTCGGCTGATGACCTTGGAGTTTCAGAATGTGATTGTTCATTCGGCAGATCCGCATGCCCTGGGGCAGTGGTGGGCCGAGGCTCTTGATTGGGTTGTGGTCTACCGCTCTGATGTGGAGTTCGCGATCCGCCCGGAGCCGGATCGCCGGCCGGGGTTGGAGTTCGTCCTGCTTGAAGAGAGCAAGAAGGCCAAGAGCCGACTGCATCTCGACTTCGTGCCTGATGATCAGGACGCCGAGGTGGCTCGCCTTGAGGCTCATGGTGCACAGCGTGTTGATATCGGTCAGGGTGACCAGTCGTGGGTTGTCATGGCGGATCCCGAAGGCAACGAGTTCTGTGTCCTTGGCCGACGACCTCAGTGAGAACCCCTGAGCGCGCGCGCAGTCAGGAGTACAGCAGCGAGGTACCCGTAACCACGCAAACAGCGAAGAACCACCGCGCCTGCTGCACATGTGGGGTGGCCGCCGGGTGGGTTCGTGAACCTCCGTAGGCCGTTATGCAGTTGACGGACCGCGAGGTGCGGGGTTCTCTGTGGCCGTGTCGAAACTTCGTATCGAAGCGGTGGACGGCGAAGCCGCGCTCCAGGATTGGCGTTACGTCCACAACCTGATCATTCCCAGTGCCGTGCTGTCTCTCGACGAGGTGCGTGAGAGGTCCGGGCGGTACCGGTTGGACGTCGCGTATCTCGATGACGTGGTGGTGGGCTGCACGACGGTGCGTCCGCCCACGAGTGACGAGCCGGCGGCCACGGTGATCGCTCGGGTGCTGCCCGAGCACCGTGGGCGAGGGTTCGGGGGAACTCTTTACGCGCGGGGGCTGGCGCAGGCGCGTGAGCTCGGCGTCGGGGCGATCGAGACGGTGGTGTGGGCCTCCAACACGGAAGGGCTGCGGTTCGCGCGGAAGCAGGGGTTCGTCGAGGTCGACCGGTACCTGCTGCCGGGGGACGAGGTGCCCTGGTTCACGTTGCGGCTGGCGTGAGTCTGCCGCGCGCGGAGAGAGTAGTGGCCCCGCCCGGGCGAACCGGGCGGGGTTTGTCATGTGTCAGGTGGTTGGGGAGCGGCGGGTGGGCCACGGGGTGACGACCACCTGGTGGATGTCCTCGTAGACGATGCGGCCGGGGCGTGTGGAGTGCACGCGGCGGCAGGGGATGTCGTGGGCGGCGAGGATCGTGAGGTAGCCGTCGACGCGGCCGATCAGTTCCAGGGAGGTCGACTTGAACCAGGCGACGGCGCCGGGATGGACGGCGGGGTCGTAGACGGTGGGGTCGACGGTCGTGGGGTCGGGGTAGTGCGTGTCGTACCAGTCGTTGTGGGTACGCCGGAAGCGCTCCTGGTCGGGGGTGAGCTCGCCGTTCTTGGCGAGGGTGTTGACCAGGGCGAAGACGCCGGGGAAATGGCCGCGGGGGTGGCGCGTGGTGCCTTGGAAGCGGACGAAGTGGGGGCCGGGCAGCGGGTCGGGGCGGGGGCCGGGGCCGGCGAGGGGGATGCGTCGGTGCTCGTCGGTTTCGATCCGGGCGGGGTCCGGGGCGGGGTGCGGCATGCGGGCTCCTGGGCGGGCTGGCCGGGGGCGTGAGGAAAGGATTAGGCGTTGGCCGGTGGGTCGCGTAGTGTCTGACCTACCGACGCGGGGTGGAGCAGCTCGGTAGCTCGCTGGGCTCATAACCCAGAGGTCGCAGGTTCAAATCCTGTCCCCGCTACTGACGCCGTAGGCCCGGTGGATTCTTCCACCGGGCCTACGGCTTTTTTGTCGTCCTGATCCGAGTGGCCGGAACCGGGTGATCCGGCGGTGCGGCCGGGGCGCGTCAGACCGGCTCGGCGTGGGTGGGTGCGGGCGGGGCCGTGTAGTGGACGGCTGGGCCCTGGTGGGCGGTGGCCAGGTGGGGGTGGAGGAGAAGCTCGTCGTCGTAGTCGCCGGTGTTCTGGTGGCGGAAGGCGAGCGGCTCGGTGGTGGGGAGGGCGCGCAGGCGCTCGCGCAGGCGGGTGGCGGCCTTCTCGTAGTCCTCGCCCGTGGCGCGGTCCGCGCCGGGGATCAGGAGTGGGGGGACGACGGACATGCCGGTGTACCAGAGCGTGCCGTGCTGGAGGGGGAACAGGAGGTCGTTCAGGTCGCCGTTGACGCCGCGGGGGCCGAGGGTGGCGGCGCGGGCCCCGGCGGTGACCACGACCATGGCGCGCTTTCCGGCCAGCTTGCCGTCGCCGTAGCGTCGCGGGCGGCCGGTGGCGGGATCGGTGAGGCCGAAGGCGAAGCCCTTGACGAAGACGCGGTCGAACCAGCCCTTGAGGATGGCGGGCATGCCGTACCACCAGAGGGGGAACTGGACGACGAGCGTGTCGGCCCAGGCGAGTTTTTCCTGTTCGGCGCGGATGTCGGGGCTCAACCGGCCGTCCGTGTAGGCGTGTTCGGAGGCTTCGCCGATGCGGAGGCGGTCGGCCGGGGCGTGGGCGTAGTCGTCAGCGTCTACGACCGGGTTCCACTTCATGGCATGGAGGTCGGAGACCTCGTGCCGGTGGCCGTGGGCGTCGAGGGCGCGCAGCCCCTCGGTCTTGAGGGAGCCGCTCAGCGAGCGGTGATCGGGGTGGGCGAACAGCCAGAGGACCTTCATGCCCTCCACTGTCCGGCGGGATGGTGGAACGGACGAGTGGCCCGATGGCCATAGTGTGCAAGGATCGGGCCATGGGAGTCATGGTGAGTGGGCGTAGCGGGCGGGCTGCTTCCCCGGACGGACGGCAGGTGCCGCGCCGGGAGGCACAGCAAGCGGCTTCCCGGGACGGGCGGCAGGCGTTTTCCCGGGACGGGCGGCACCGGGTCGCGGTGCTGGTGCGGGACGGGATGCTGCCGATCGAGGTGGGGATCGTGCACCGCATCTTCGGGGAGGCCAGGTCGGCGGCCGGGGAGCGGCTCTATGAGCTGGTGACCTGTGCGCCGGAGCCGGGCGAGGTGCGTACGGACACCGACTTCACGGTGAATGTCGCGCACGGTCCGCAGGTGCTCGCCGAGGCGGACACCGTCGTCGTACCGGCCTCGGGGGCGGACTACGAACCGGGGACGGAGCGGAGCGCCGGCCGGCTGAGTCCGGCGATGGCCGAGGCCCTGGCGCACATCCGGCCGGGGACGCGGATCGCGTCGATCTGCACGGGGGCGTTCGTCCTGGCGGCGGCCGGGCTCCTGGACGGGCGGCGGGCGACCACCCACTGGCGGTCGGTGGCCGATTTCCGCCGGCTGTTCCCGTCGGTCGAGCTGGACGCGGACGTGCTGTACACCGACGAGGGCGATGTGCTGACGGCGGCGGGCGTCGCCTCGGGGCTGGACCTGTGCCTGCACATGATCCGCTGTGATCACGGGGCGGCCGTGGCCAACGATGTGGCCCGCCGCACGGTGGTGCCGCCCCACCGGGAGGGCGGCCAGGCGCAGTTCATCCAACGGCCGGTTCCCGAGCCCCAGGTGTCCTCGACGGGGGCGGCGCGGGCGTGGGCGCTGGAGCATCTGGACCGGCCGCTGAGCCTGCGGGAGCTGGCGGCGCGGGAGGCGATGAGCGTACGCACCTTCACCCGGCGGTTCCGGGAGGAGGTCGGGATCTCGCCGTTGCAGTGGCTGACGCAGCAACGCATCGAGCGGGCACGGCAGTTGCTGGAGGAGACCGACCTGAGCGTGGACCGGATCGCGGGGGAGGCCGGCTTCGGCACGGCGGCTTCGCTGCGCCAGCATCTGCAGTCGGCGCTCGGGGTGTCCCCTCGGGCGTACCGCAGCACGTTCCGGGGGCCGGAGCTGCGCGTGGCGCGGTAGGGGCGGGGAAGGGCGGTCCGTGGCGGGGAGGGCCGTGCGCGTCGGCCTCGACCGGGGTGCGCGGGCGCTGAGCGGCGACGCCATGGTCGGCTCGGGGCCGGTGCGGGGCCGAGCTCAAGGGCTCGGCGGGCCGGGTGCGGGCCGTAGGCTGGCGGCGTGTGGCGATGTACGGGACCGCGCTGGTCGGGCGGTGGAGCAGGGACGGCGGGACGGTACGAGCAGCGGCTCGGCTGGTACAGCGCCGAGCGCGGCGAAGACCGCGTCAGCATGCTCCCCGCCGGTAAGGCCCTGGCGTTCGCGGCGCGGGGGGAGCGGCGGTGCCTGGGGGTGTGGCGGGCCGGCCGGTGGATCGTCTGTCCGTATGCGGCGGTGCTGGACGGGGCGAGCGCGAAGGACCAGTGCGCGCGGTGTGCGCAGCTCGACCGGTCGCGTTCGGTGGCCGCGGACACCATGGCCGACGACAGGCGCCCGTACGGCGTCTATCTGGCGTACTTCGGTCCCGGGCTCCTCAAGGTGGGGATCACGGCCGCCGAGCGAGGGCCGGCGCGTCTGGTGGAGCAGGGCGCGGTGGCGTACGCGTGGTTGGGGCGCGGGCCCCTGATGGCGGCGCGGCGTGCGGAGGCGCTGCTGGGGAGTGCGCTGGGCATTCCCGACCGGTTCGGGAAGGCGGCGAAGCGGGCGGCGCGCGGGGCGCTGCCGCCACCGGCAGAGCGGGCTGCCGAACTCGCTCAACTACACGCCACCGCACGGGCGTTGACGGGATGGCCGGAGACGCTGGAGCCGGTGGCGTTCTCCTGCGGCGACCACGGTGAGCTGTTCGGGCTGGACCGGATTCCCGCGGAGGCGCCGGAGCTGGCGGGCCTGGCGCCGGGCGCGGAAATCGTGGGCGAGGTGCTGGCCGGTGTGGGAGCCGATGTGTATCTGCGACTCGCGGGGGAGGGCGAGCCGCCGGGGGGCGGGGCGGATGAGGCCGGCGTGGTGGCTGTGCTGGATGCCCGGATGCTGTCCGGGTGGGTGCTGGGCCCGGCCGAGGGGCGGGTGACGACGGTGCCCGTACGCGCAGCTGCGTACGGCTCGGGGGCGCGGCCCGGCCCGAGGCGACGCGAGGAAGAGCGGGGCGGCGGCCAGGAGGGTCTTTTCTGAGGGGAGGGCCAGGGGAGGGCTAGGGGGAGAGGCGCAGGGGTCGGGCGCTGAAGAGAGGCCGGGGTGTTGCGAGCTGATCTCTGTGCCGAGGGGGCTGACCTGTGCGGTGGCGTTCTCCCCCGGGGTTTTCTCTGATAGGTGTGGTGGGCACAGATCGCCACCGTGGGCAGCGGAGGGCGTCGGATGGTGGACGCCGGACAGGCCGGAGCCACGGGTCGGTGCCGGGCAGTCACCCTGCCCCGGTGGCCGTGAACTGCGGGAGGGGCCGGGCATGGCGGACGGCGATGAGCGGGTCGGTGCCTTCTGGCGGGAGCTGGGGCTGCCGGGACTGATCGATGTGCACACGCACTTCATGCCTGAGCGGGTGATGGCGAAGGTCTGGGCGTACTTCGACGCCGCGGGGCCGCTGGTCGGCCGGCCGTGGCCGATCAGCTACCGCCTCGAGGAGGACGAGCGGCTGGCGGTGCTGCGCGGGTTCGGCGTGCGGGCCTTCACCTCGATGATCTATCCGCACAAGCCCGGCATGGCGCGGTGGCTGAACAGCTGGGCGGCGGACTTCGCGGCCAGGACACCGGACTGTCTGCGGACGGCGACCTTCTTCCCCGAGGACGGCGCGGCGGAGTACGTACGGGCCGAACTCGCCGACGGGGCACGGATTTTCAAGGCCCATGTGCAGGTCGGCGGATATGACCCCTGCGATGCGCTGCTCGACCCGGTGTGGGGCGCCCTGGCGGAGGCGGGGACGCCCGTCGTCATCCACTGCGGGTCGGGGCCGGTGCCGGGCAAGCACACCGGCCCCGAGCCGGTCGGACGGCTGCTGGCCCGCCACCCCCGGCTGCGCCTGGTCATCGCGCACCTGGGCATGCCCGAGTACACCGATTTCCTGGACCTGGCGCAGCGCTACCCGGGTGTGCACCTCGACACGACGATGGCGTTCACCGACTTCGCCGAGCGGACGGCGCCGTTCCCGCGTGCCGAACGCGCCCGCCTCGCGGAACTCGGCGACCGGGTGCTGTTCGGCAGCGACTTCCCCAACATCCCCTACGGGTACGCCCACGCGCTGGAGGCGCTGCTCCGGCTGGAGTTGGGCGAGGACTGGCTGCGGGGGGTCTGTTACGGGAACGGGGCGCGGCTGTTCGGGATCTGAGGGTTGTGGGGGTGTGGGGGCTGTGGGGGTTGTGGCTTCTGTGGGCCCTGTGAGGTCCTGTGGGTGCTGAGGGGGTTGTTGGGTGGCTGGGCGGGGCGGGTGAGTGTTCGTCGGCCCCGTCGGCCCCGTCGGCCCCGTCGGCCCCGTCGGCCCCGTCGGCCCCGTGCCCCGTCTGCCCTGTGCCCCGTTTGTCTGGCTGTCCCGGCGGTCCCGTCTGCCCGGTCGGGTTGGGCGGTCCGGATCACGCGGTCCGGGATGGCCGGGGTGTGGCGGTGGTGGCTGTGGCGGCAGTGGTGGCGGCTGCCGTCAGGTGGGACATGGCGGTCCGGAGGTCGGCGAGGGTCGCCTCGTCCTTGACCCGGTCCGTCGCGGGGTCGATCAACGGGCCGACGGCGGGGATCTCACGGCAGGCCGCGGTGATGACCTCGGCCGTCATCATCCGCAAGGTCTCACGGAGTTGGGCGTTGGCATGGTCGCCGCCGGTGGGGAACGGCGAGGCGGTGATCACCGCGACCGGTTTGTGGACGCATTCGCCGCTGCTGACCAGCCAGTCGAGGGCGTTCTTCAGGACTCCGGGGACGCCGTGCGCGTACTCCGGGCTGACGACGAGGACGGCGTCCGCGGCGCCGACGGCGGCACGGAGCACGGCCACGGGGGCGGGCGGCGTGGCGTCCTCGCCGTCCAGGTCCGGGTTGAAGTGCGGGAGGGCGCCGATGTCCGCGGTGGTGGTGGCGCCGTCGAAGAAGTCGAGGGCGGAGCGCAGTACAGCGCTGTTGGAGGAGCGGGCGCGCAGGCTGCCGGAGAGGGCGAGGAGCTTCATGCCGTGACGGTACGACGGTGACGGCAGTCGTGTGGCGAGAAGGCCGAGAGTGACGGCAATTACCCTCTCGGGGCTCGTAGTTGCTGGTCAGAGCGATTGTCAGTGGTGGGTGTCATCCTGAGGTTGTGCTGATCGGGCTGGACCGCGCGGGGGGCGGCCCAGACCGGTTGCACGGGCGACCCGTCCGCATGCGCGCGGGCTCGGGCCGGTTGCGCAGCCGGCCCGAGCGGGTGGGATGGGGTGCTCGGGCTGGTGCTGACGGGACTGGTGGGTGGGGCTGCCGTGACGGGCCTGCCGGGGCGGCCGGGCCTGCCTGCTGGGCCCGCCGGGGCGGGGGGTTCCGGTCGGTTGCAGGGGCGCGGGTTGTACGTGCGCGGTGGTGCTGGGTGCTGGGTTCGGGGTGCGGGAGTGGGGTGGGGTGGGCGCGGGGGGAGAGGGGGAGGGGGAGCCCCCCCGGGCGCCCAGCCCACCCACCGCGGTTTCTCAGGAGATTCACAGAAAGCCGCAAGGGTGCTCTCACGGGGGCTGGTCACGCTCAAGGGCATGACCGCCACCCCGTCGTTCCCCGTGTCGTCCGCCGTCCCGTCCCCCGCGGCGTCCTCGGCTTCCTCGGCGTCCACCGGTTCTTTGGCCCCGGCCCTGCCCTTGGCTCCCGCAGCGCCCAGGCCCGCGAGGGCTGCGGGCGGCCGCTCGGCTGCCTCCCGGACCGCCGCCGGGAACGGTACGGCGGCGCGGGCGCCCGGGAAGCAGCCGGAGCTGCTGCGGGCCGACGGCAGCCCGGTGCGGGTGCTGGTCGTGGACGACGAGTCCTCGCTCGCCGACCTGCTGTCGCTCGCCCTGCGTTACGAAGGCTGGGACATCCGGGCGGAGGGCGACGGTGCGGGCGCGCTGCGCGTGGCCCGCAGCTGGCGGCCGGATGCCGTACTGCTCGATGTGATGCTGCCGGACATGGACGGGCTGACGGTCCTCGGGCGGCTGCGCCGCGAGCTGCCCGACGTCCCGGTGCTGTTCCTGACCGCGAAGGACGCCGTGGAGGACCGCATCGCCGGGCTGACGGCGGGCGGCGACGACTACGTCACCAAGCCGTTCAGCCTGGAAGAGGTGGTGGCCCGGCTGCGTGGGCTGCTCCGTCGGGCGGGCGCGGCCGCCGCGCGCAGCGAGTCGCTGCTCACGGTGGGCGATCTGGCGCTCGACGAGGACAGCCACGAGGTGTGGCGGGACGGCCAGGAGATCCATCTGACGGCCACCGAATTCGAGCTGCTGCGGTACCTGATGCGCAATCCGCGCCGGGTGCTGAGCAAGACTCAGATCCTCGACCGTGTGTGGAGCTACGACTTCGGCGGCCAGGCCAATGTCGTGGAGCTGTACATCTCGTATCTGCGGCGGAAGATCGACGCGGGGCGTGCCCCGATGATCCACACCCGGCGGGGCGCGGGCTATCTGATCAAGCCGGGTGGGTAACGAGCCGATGGTCCCCCCGGTCACCACCACCCCGCCCGACCCCTCCACCCCTGGTGCCCCCTCCGGCCCCTCCGTCCCGTCCGCCTCGACCGCCGAGTCCGCCCCTTTCCCCCTGCCCGCGCCCGCACCGGCGCCCAGTGGCCCCACCCGCCGCCGCTGGTCCCTGCGCACGCGGCTGGCCGTTTCGGCGGTCGTGCTGATCGCCGTCGTCGGGGCCGTCATCGGTACGGTCACCACCATCGCGCTGCACTCCTACCTCCAGGGCCAGTTGGACACCAAGGTGCGGGATTCGGTCGTCCGCGCCCAGGGCCCCAGGCCGCACGACCCGCTGCATTCCTCAAGCCTCGATTTCGTCGCCATGGGCGGCCAGCCCCTCGGGACGGTCGGCGCGCGGGTCACGCCCGACGGCACGATCGAGGACGGCGCCAAGAGCAACCGCTCCGCCAGCCGCCTGCCCACGGAGCGCATGGAAGCGCTGACCGCGGGGCAGGCAGCGGCGCTCAACGCCGTGCCGCGGGACGGCTCCCCGCACACCACCGAGCTGCCCGGGCTGGGCGACTACCGCGTGGAGTCCTCCGAAGACGGCACCCTCGTGGTCGGCATGCCGCTCGGCGACGTCCAGCAGACCGTCGGCAGGCTGGTCGCCGTCGAGGCATTTGTGACGGTCGCGGGGCTGGTCGCGGCCGGGATCGCGGGCGCCGCCATGGTCGGCATCGCCCTGCGGCCGCTGCGCCGGGTCGCCGCCACCGCCACCCGGGTATCGGAACTCCCCCTGCACCAAGGGGAGGTGGCGCTACACGTCCGGGTGCCGGCGTCCGAGGCGGACGCACGGACGGAGGTCGGGCAGGTCGGTGCCGCGCTCAACAGGATGCTGGGGCACGTCGGTTCGGCTCTTTCCGCACGTCAGGAGAGCGAGATGCGGGTGCGGCGCTTCGTCGCCGATGCCAGCCACGAGCTGCGCACACCGCTCGCGTCCATCCGGGGCTACGCCGAGCTGACCCGGCGCGGGAGGGAGCAGCCCGGTCCGGAGACCCGTCATGCCCTGGGGCGTATCGAGTCCGAGGCAGAGCGGATGACGGGGCTGGTGGAAGACCTGCTGCTGCTGGCCCGGCTCGACTCCGGGCGTCCGCTCGCGTATGAGAGCACTGATCTCTCGGCGCTGGTCGTGGACGCCGTCAGCGACGCGCGGGCGGCCGGTCCCGGTCACGGGTGGCGGCTGGAACTGCCGGAGGACCCCGTGCTGGTGCACGGCGACGGTAGCCGGCTCCAGCAGATCCTGGTGAACCTGTTGGCCAACGCCCGTACACACACGGCGGAGGGGACAACCGTCACCGCGCGGCTGTGTGGCGCGGGCGGTGGACCCACCGTCCGCCTGGAGGTGGCGGACGACGGGCCCGGCATTCCGGCCGCCCTCCTGCCGCACGTCTTCGAGCGGTTCGCGCGCGGCGACGCCTCCCGCTCGCGGGCCGCGGGCAGCACCGGGCTGGGTCTTGCCATCGTGCAGGCGGTGGTCGCCGCGCACGGCGGTACGGTCACCGTCGACAGCGTGCCCGGCCGGACGGTCTTCGCGGTCACCCTTCCGGCGGCCCACGCCGCTGTGCGTCCGGTCGCCGCGGCCGCTCTGAAATAACTCACAGCCCGGCCACAGGCTCAGCACACCGACGTGACAGCGGGGTTGGCGAGTGTCGTCGCATGACGACGACACAGCCGGCCCGCACACCACTGGGCTCCCTGCCGCCACGCGAGCATCTGCGCCTCGGTCAGATCGAGACGGTGCTCGATGTCGTGATCCCCGTCTACAACGAGGAGACCGACCTCGAACCCTGCGTGCGACGGCTTCACGAACACCTCACCCGCACCTTCCCCTACGGCTTCCGGATCACCATCGCCGACAACGCGAGCACCGACCGCACTCCCGAGGTCTCCGCCCTGCTCGACGACGCGATCGACGAGGTCACGGCGGTGCGGCTGGAGCAGAAGGGGCGCGGGCGCGCTCTGCGTACCGTGTGGACGCTCTCCGATGCGCCGGTGCTGGCCTATATGGATGTCGATCTGTCGACCGACCTCAACGCCCTGCTGCCGCTGGTCGCGCCGCTGATCTCCGGGCACTCCGATCTGGCGATCGGCTCGCGGCTGGCGCGCAGCTCGCGGGTGGTGCGCGGCCCCAAGCGGGAGTTCATCTCGCGGACGTACAACCTCATCCTGCGCGGTTCGCTCGCCGCCCGGTTCTCCGACGCGCAGTGCGGTTTCAAGGCGGTGCGCGGGGATGTCGCCGAGCGGCTGCTGCCGATGGTGGAGGACACCGGCTGGTTCTTCGACACCGAGATGCTGGTGCTCGCGGAGCGGGCCGGGCTGCGGATCCACGAGGTGCCCGTCGACTGGGTCGATGACCCCAACAGCACCGTGCACCTCGTGCGGACGGCGACCGATGACCTCAAGGGCGTGTGGCGGGTGGGGCGGGCGCTGGCGACCGGCGGGCTGCCGCTGGACCGGCTCGCCCGGCCCTTCGGCGACGATCCGCGCGACCGCGACGTACCGGGTGTGCCGGGGGGCCTGGCCCGTCAGCTCGTCGGGTTCTGTGTCGTCGGTGCGCTCAGCACCCTGCTCTACCTCGGTCTGTACTCCCTCTTCCGCCTCGGCGTGGGACCGCAGGGCGCCAACGCGGCCGCGCTGCTGGTGTCGGCGGTCGGCAACACGGCCGCCAACCGCCGGCTGACCTTCGGTGTGCGGGGCCGGGACCGTGCGGTCCGCCACCAGGCCCAGGGGCTGGTGGTCTTCGCCATCGGACTGGCCCTGACCAGCGGTTCGCTCGCCGCGCTCGACGCCGCCACCGGCCACCCCTCGCACGGCACCGAACTCGCCGTGCTGGTGGCCGCCAACCTCGCGGCGACGGTGCTGCGGTTCCTGCTCTTCCGTGCCTGGGTCTTTCCCGACTCCGCCCCCGACTCCGCCCCCGAGCGCCGTGACGAGCTGAACCCGCTGAACCCGCCGTACGCGCAGTCCGACCTGAACGACCTGAACGACCTCACCAGGAGCACCCGATGACCCCGCCCCAGGCCGGCACACCGGCCCAGCCGTCCTTTCCACCGCACAACCCGGTGAGAACGCTCAGGCCCGTCGCCGGCGACGGTACCGCCGCGCCGGAACCCGCCGCTCCGGCCGCCTCGCCCGAGCCCTCGGCCCTGCCCGTACTCCGCTACGAGCCCCGACCGGGACCGCGCGGGCTGCCCGAGCGGATCGTGCGCGGGCGGCCGGAGGACCCGCGCTGGGCGCGCCCCGCCCTGCTGGCACTGCTGGTGGTCACGGCCGCGCTCTACCTGTGGGACCTCGCGGCGTCCGGCTACGCCAACCAGTTCTACTCGGCCGCCGTCCAGGCCGGCAGTGAGAGCTGGAAGGCGTTCTTCTTCGGGTCCTCCGACGCGGCCAACGCCATCACCGTCGACAAGCCGCCGGCCGCGCTGTGGCCGATGGCCCTGTCCGTGCGGCTCTTCGGGCTGAGTTCGTGGGCGGTCCTCGTGCCCGAGGCCCTGATGGGTGTCGCGACGGTCGGGGTGCTCTACTCGGCCGTACGGCGCCGGTTCGGCGCCGGGGCGGGGCTGCTGGCGGGTGCGGCGCTGGCGCTGACCCCGGTGGCGGCCCTGATGTTCCGCTTCAACAATCCCGACGCGTTGCTGTGCCTGCTGATGGTCGGTGCGATTGCCGCCGTACTGCGTGCGCTGGAGGACGGGCGGACGAAGTGGCTGCTGATCGCCGGCCTCTGCTTCGGCCTCGGCTTTCTGACCAAGACGCTCCAGGCGTGGCTGATCCTGCCGCCGTTGGCCCTGGTGTATCTGTGCTGTGCGCCGGTCGCGCTGCGCCGCAGGTTCGGTCAGGTGCTGCTGGCCGGTCTCGCGGTCGTGGTGTCCGGCGGCTGGTGGGTGGCGATCGTCGAGCTGTGGCCGGCGTCCTCGCGCCCGTACATCGGCGGTTCGCAGAACAACAGCTTCCTTGAACTGACCTTCGGCTACAACGGCTTCGGCCGGATCACCGGCAACGAGACCGGCAGTGTCGGTGGCGGAGGCGGCGGCCGGGGTGGCGGTGGCGGTGGCGGTGGCTGGGGTGAGACCGGCATCACCCGGCTGTTCTCCTCCGACATGGGCGGCCAGATTTCGTGGCTGCTGCCTGCCGCGCTGATCCTGCTGGTCGCCGCTGTGTGGGTACTGCGGCGGGCCCGGCGCGCCGTGGATGCCGAACGGGCCGGTCAGCGGGCGGAGTTCCTGGTCTGGGGCGGGGCGCTGCTGATGACCTTTGTGACCTTCAGCTTCATGTCCGGGATCTTCCATCAGTACTACAACATCGCGCTGGCGCCCTACATCGCGGCGCTGGTCGGAATGGGGGCGACGCTCCTGTGGCGGAGCGGGGGGCGGTTCGCCTCGGTCGTCCTCGCGGTGGCGGTCGCGGCGACGGCCGGCTGGTCGTACGTCCTGTTGAACCGCTCGCCGGACTGGCTGCCGTGGCTGCGCTGGACGGTGTTGGCCCTCGGCACACTGGCGGTGCTGGGGATGCTGCTGGGGGCGCGGGCGGGTCGCCGGGTCGCGCTGCTGGCGGCCGGGCTCGGGGTGGCCACCGCGCTGGCCGGCCCGGTGGCGTACACGCTGACCACGGTCGACACCCCCAAGAGCGGCTCGATCATCACGGCCGGTCCTTCGGTGCAGGGCGGTCGCGGCGGTCCGGGCGGCGGTGGCTTCCCCGGGGGCGGCCGGCCCGGGGGCGGCGCGATGCCGGGCGGCCCGGGCGCCGGTCAGGCCCCGGGCGGCCAGGCCGCACCCGGGCAGGGCCAGATGCAGGGCCAGAATCAGAGTCAGAAGCAGGGCCAGGCCCCGGGCCAGGCGCAGGGCCGGAATCAGGGGCAGTTCCCGGCGCCGGGGACCGGTCAGGGGCAGGGCCGGACCGGCAAGCAGGGATTCCCCGGCGGGACGGCCGGTTCCGCCGAGCGCGGCGGCCGGATGGGCGGCGGCGGTATGGGCGGCCTGCTCAACGGCAGCAAGGTCGGCGACAAGGCGAAGGCGCTGCTGGAGAAGGACGCGGACGACTACACCTGGGCCGCCGCCGCCATCGGCTCCCAGAACGCCGCGAGCTACCAACTCGCCACGGAGAAGCCGGTGATGGCGATCGGCGGCTTCAACGGCAGCGATCCGTCGCCGACCCTGGCGCAGTTCAAGAGTTACGTGGCGGACGGCAAGGTCCACTACTTCATCGCCGGTCAGCAGGGCGGTCCCGGCGGCGGCCAGGGCAGCTCTTCGAAGATCACGTCCTGGATCGAGAAGACCTTCAAGAAGGTCACCGTCGGCAGCGCGACCTTCTACGACCTGACACGGAGGGTCTGACGGCGGCAGGGCCGGCCGGTCCGGCCGCTCGGCCCGGCCCGTCCGGTTCGCCCGGTCCTGCTCGCGAAGCCCCGGCTCGCGACGGCCCGGTCCGCGATGCCCGGCCCGGCCGGAATGCAATGTACGGCGTATAACGCTCCCTGTACGGTGTAAGCCTCGCCGCTCGCACCGCACAGGGAGCCCGTATGTCCCCCGTGGCCTCCGACGCCACCGCCACCGCCACCCTCGGCCCGCCCGGCCGGCCCGCCACCCGCTGGCTGATCCTGGCGGTCATCTGCGTCGCCCAGCTCACCGTCGTCCTCGACAACACCGTGCTGAACGTCGCCGTCCCCTCCCTCACCGAGGAGATGGGCGCGACCACCGCCGACGTCCAGTGGATGATCAACGCCTACTCGCTGGTGCAGTCCGGTCTGCTGCTCACCGCGGGCAACGCCGCCGACCGGTACGGCCGCAGGAAGATGCTCGCCGTCGGCCTGGTGCTCTTCGGCATCGCCTCGCTCGGCGCCACCCTCGCCCAGTCGCCCGGCCAGCTGATCGCCGCCCGCGCCGGCATGGGCGTCGGCGGCGCGCTCCTGGTGACCACCACGCTCGCCGTCGTCATGCAGATCTTCGACGACGCGGAGCGGCCCAAGGCCATCGGCATCTGGAGCTCCGTCAACTCGCTGGGCTTCGCCGCGGGGCCGCTGATCGGCGGCGCGCTGCTCGACCACTTCTGGTGGGGTTCGCTGTTCCTGATCAACCTGCCGGTCGCGCTGGTCGCGCTGGTGGCCGTGGTCACGCTCGTACCGGAGTCCAAGAACCCCCTCGGCGAGCGCCCCGATCCGCTCGGCGCGCTGCTGTCCATGATCGGCATGGTCGGGGTGGTCTTCGCGATCATCTCCGGCCCGGTGTCCGGTTGGCTGTCCGGGCGGGTGCTGATCTCCGCGGCCGTCGGCCTCGTCGGCCTGGCCGTCTTCGCGCTCTGGGAGCTGCGGATCGAGCACCCGATGCTGGACATGCACTTCTTCCGCAACCGCCGCTTCATCGGGGCCGTCTCCGGCGGCATCCTCGTCGCCTTCGGGATGGGCGGCTCGATGTTCCTGCTGACCCAGCATCTGCAACTAGTCCTCGGCTACGGGCCGTTGGACGCGGGACTGCGGATGGCTCCGCTCGCCGTCACCGTGATCCTGGTCAACTTCACCGGGCTCGGCGCCCGCCTGACGCCCCGGCTCGGCACCCCCGGGATGATCGTCTCCGGCATGACGCTGCTCGCCGCAGGTCTGGCCGCCATCTCCACCCTCGGCGGCGCGAGCTACGGCGGCATGCTGGCCGGGCTGATCGTGATGGGCGTCGGCGTCGCCTTCGCCATGCCGACGATGGCGAACGCCATCATGTCCGCGATCCCGCCCGCCAAGGCCGGTGTGGGCGCCGGAGTGAACGGCACGCTGATGGAATTCGGCCAAGGTCTGGGCGTGGCCGTCCTCGGCGCGGTCCTCAACTCGCGCTTCGTGGCGCTGCTTCCGGCCGTCGCCGCGGGCGCCGGGTCGCTGCCCGCCGCGCTCGCCGAAGTCCGCAGCGACGCGGACCGCACCGCCGTCCACGACGCCTTCGCGGCGGGCATCGGCACCAGCCAGCTGGTCGGTGCCGCCGCGGTGTTCGCCGGCGGGCTGCTCGCCGCGGTGATGCTGCGCCGGGCGGAACGAACCGGCCAGGGGGGCCGGACGGCAGCCGGATCGGAACCCGCCGTCGCGACGGCGGAATAGCATCGACGGTGAGTGATCCGTACGACCTGTACGGCGCGAACGGCAAGGCAGCGAAAGGGAGGGGCGCCATGGCAGCGACGGACGGCGGTGCCGGGAAGCGGCCGCACAGCGTCTGGCTGACCGAGCGCCCCCCGCTCACCCGGAAGGCGGGTCAGCCGGCCGGTCTGGACCTCGACAAGATCGTCGCGGCGACGGTCCGGCTGCTGGACTCCGAGGGCCTGGCGAAGTTCTCGATGCGCCGGCTCGCCGCCGAACTCGGCGTCACGGCCATGTCGGTCTACTGGTACGTCGACACCAAGGACGACCTGCTGGAGCTGGCCATGGACGCGGTGGCCGGCGAGATGACCCTGCCGGACGAGTCGCAGGCCGACGCCGACTGGCGCGACCAGCTCCGTGTCCTCGCCACCGGCTACCGCGACATGCTGCTGCGCCATCCCTGGGCGGCGCGGCTGCTGGGGGAGTTCCTCAACGTCGGCCCGCGCTCGACGGCCTTCTCCAACGCCACCCTGCGGGTGATGGCCCGCAGCGGTCTGGGCGTGGAGCGGACGTCCGGCGCGCTGGCGTCCGTCTTCCACTTCGTCTACGGCTTCTCGACGATCCGGGCGCTGCACGAGGCGCGCTGCCGGGCCGCCGGGGTCGCGCTGGACGACTACTTCGAGCTGGTCGTCGCCGCGATCGCGGACCGTCCGGAGTTCGCCGAGACGATGGAGCTGTCCACCAGGGCCGCGTACGCCCGCGAGGGCCGCAGCGCCCTCGACATGCTGGACCGGGACTTCGCGTTCGCGCTCGATCTGCAGATCGCGGGGATCGAGGCGATGCGGGACCGACCCGGGATCGGTGACTGACAGATCACGGGATCGGTGACTGACGCATAGGGAGCGGTGGCGGGACCGCCGTCCGCACCACCGCTCCCGCCCGGCCGGCCGCTCATGCTGGCCGGGCCCGGGGACCGCTCCATGATCCCCGGGGGCCTCAGCCGGTCGGCAGGCTTTCGCCCTGCACCGCCTGGATGTCCAGCTCCACCTTCAGGGTCGTGCCGATCGCGGCGATACCGGCCGCCACGACCTGGTTGTAGTTCATCTTGAAGTCCTCGCGGCGCAGCTCCGCGGTGGCACGGAACGCCGCGCGCACCCCGCCCCACGGGTCGGGACCGGTGCCGAGGTAGCTCAGGCCGAGGTCGACGGGCCGTACGACACCGTGCAGGGACAGCTCGCCGTGCACCGTCCAGCGGTCCGGTCCGGCCGGCTCCAGGCCGCTGCTGCGGTAGCTGATCTGCGGGTACTGCTCCACGTTCAGGAAGTCCTCCGAGCGCAGGTGCCCGTCGCGCATCCCGTTGCCGGTGTCGACGGTCGCGGCGTCGATGACCGCCTCGACGGTGGACTTCTCCAGGTCCTCGGCGATCTCGATCCGGCCGCTGAACCCGGTGAACCGGCCGTGCACGCTGGAGATGCCCAGATGCTGGGCGACCGCGGCCACCGTCGAGTGCATCGGGTCGATCGTCCACGCCCCGGGCGGCGGCAGTTCCGCGCCGCCCTGCCGCGCCAGCACCACCGTGCCGACGTCCATCCGGCCGCTCGCCGTCACGATCGCGGTGGAGGCGGCCGGGGCGTAGCCGACGGCCGTCACGATGACCGTGTACGGGCCCGCGGGCAGCGGCTGCGCATTGCGGACGGCGCCTTCCTCGTCGGCTGCCTCGCGCAGCACCTGCGCGCCCGTCATGTCGGTGACGGTCAGTACGGCGTGCTGGACCGCCCAGCCGTCCCGTGTGCGGACCTGCGCTCGTAGTCCCGCAGCTCCCGCGCCCGTCGAAGTCATTACCTCTCCCGTTGTTGCCTGATGGGGTCCCCTGCTCAAGTGCATTCGAGAGCGTGGGGAATGTCGGGCTCCGGACGGCGGTGTGCAGGCCGTCCCCTGCCTGTGCGCACAGCCGCCGCCGGAGCCCTGGGGTCCGGGCCGGGGCGCGTCTCCGCTCAACGCGCGCCCCGGCCCGGGGTATCGCATCCCCGGGTGGTGCACCCGGGGGCCGGGTCAGTCCCCGGGGTGGGCGAGCTCGACGTCGTAGCCGTCGACCCCGCGTGCGTCGACCGCAAGGCCGCTGGCGACCGGCGGGTAGCCGCTCGCGATGACCGTGTAGTCGCCGGCGTCGAGGTCGGTGAAGGCGTACGCGCCGTCCGCACCGGTGGTCGAGGTGGCCACGACGTTGCCCGCCGCGTCCACCAGCGTCACCCGGGCGTCGGGCAGCGGGCGGCGGGCTCCGCTCGGGCTGCCCGCCCGCACGATGCCCTGCACGCGCGCGCCGGACAGCAGCTCGACCTCGATCCGGGTCGTGCCCTGGCCGCCGACCTCGACCGGCAGTGCGGTCGGCCGGTAGTTCGCGGCGTTCACCGCGACGGTGAAGGTCCCGGTGGTCAGCTCGTCGAAGGTGAAGTGGCCCTGCTCGCCGGTCTTTCCGGTGGCGATGACCTCGCCGCGGACGTCGGTGACGACGACCATCGCGCCGTCCACCGGCTCGCCGGTGACCGCGCTGCGGACCTGGCCGCCGAAGCCGCTGGTGCCGCTGAGCAGGATGTCGTAGCCGTACGGCTCGTCGCCGACGACGACGGTGGATGCCTGCGGCTGGTGGCCGTCGGCCGCCGCGATCAGCACGTACGAGCCGGCGCCGGGGGCGTTCAGCACGTACGAGCCGTTGGCCTGGGCGACCGCGCGGCCCAGCTGACGCCCGCCGAGCGAGATCAGCGTGACCGCCGAGCGCGGTACGGGGTTGCCCTCCGCGTTGCGCACGAAGCCGTGGATCGCGGAGCCGGCCGGGGTGGTGTCACCGCCGGCGGACGCGAACGCCGCCAAGGGCTGGGTGGCCGCCGCGGTGGCGGGCTGCGCCCAGGACGGCGTGTGGCCGTCGCTGTCGGAGGGGTCGGAGCCGACCGACGGGGCACCCACCAGGGCGGGCTCCCGCTCCTCGGCCTGCGCCGCCGCGGCCGAAGCCGGCGCCGCGGTCGGGGCGCCCGCGTTCTCCTCGCCGGACGCGCTCTGGGCCAGTCCGCCGCGGGTCTTCAACGCGACCTCCTTGATGAACAGCGTGAAGAGGAAGGCGAGCAGCGCGCAGGGCGCCGCGTAGAGGAAGACGTCGGCGACGCCGTGCCCGTAGGCGCTCTCCATGACCGTGCGGATCGGGGCCGGGAGGGAGTCCAGGTCCGGGATACCGCCGCCGCCGCTGCCGGCCTTGGCGGCCGCCTGCGCGCCCTTGGGGCCGAGTTCGGTCAGGCCGTCCTTGACGTAGTGGGTGACGCGGTTGGCGAGCACCGCACCGAGCGCCGAGACGCCCACCGCACCACCGAGGGAGCGGAAGAAGGTGACGACGGACGAGGCGGAGCCGAGGTCCTCGGGAGCGACCTGGTTCTGCGTGCAGAGCACCAGGTTCTGCATCATCATGCCGATGCCCAGGCCCATCAGGGCCATGAAGATCGCGATGTGCCAGTACTCGGTGTCGTAGCGGATGGTGCCCAGCAGGCCGAGGCCCGCGGTTACCAGCACGCCACCGGCGACCAGCCAGGCCTTCCACTTGCCGGTCTTGGTGATGACCTGGCCGGAGACCGTCGAGGAGATGAACAGGCCACCGATCATCGGGATCGTCATGACACCGGACATCGTCGGCGACTTGTCGCGCGCCAGCTGGAAGTACTGGCTGAAGAAGACGGTGCCGGAGAACATTGCGATGCCGACGAACAGCGAGGCCAGCGACGCCAGGGTGATCGTCTTGTTGCGGAACAGCCGCAACGGGATGATCGGCTCCTTGGCCTTGGACTCGACGAAGACGAAGATCGCGCCGAGCACGACCGCGCCGCCGACCATCGCGGCGGTCTGCCACGACATCCAGTCGTACTTGTCACCGGCCAGGGTCACCCACACCAGCAGCAGCGAGACCGCCGCGCTGATGAAGAAGGCGCCCGCCCAGTCGACCTTGACGCCCTCACGCTTGACGACGGGCAGCTTCAGGGTCTTCTGCAGCACGATCAGCGCGATGATCGCGAACGGCACACCGACGTAGAAGCACCAGCGCCAGCCGAGCCAGTCGGTGTCGGTGATGACGCCGCCGAGCAGCGGGCCGCCGACGGTGGCGACGGCGAAGGTGGCACCGAGGTAGCCGCTGTAGCGCCCGCGCTCACGCGGCGAGATCATCGCGGCCATCACGATCTGGGCCAGGGCGGACAGACCGCCCACGCCTATGCCCTGCACCACACGGCACGCGATCAGCATGCCGGTGTTCTGCGAGAGACCGGCCACCACCGAGCCCGCGACGTAGATCACCAGGGAGACCTGGACCAGCAGCTTCTTGCTGAACAGGTCCGAGAGCTTGCCCCACAGCGGGGTGGTCGCGGTCATCGCCAGCAGCGAGGCCGTCACGACCCAGGTGTAGGCGCTCTGGCCGCCGTCGAGGTCGTGAATGATCTCGGGCAGCGCGTTGGAGACGATCGTCGACGAGAGGATGGCGACGAACATGCCGAGCAGCAGCCCGGACAGCGCCTCCATGATCTGACGGTGCGTCATGGGCGCCCCGTTGGAGGCGTCTGAGCCGCCTCCATGCTTGGCGTGGCCGCCCCGCACACCGGCTGGTGTGGTCGTAGCCATGTAGTTCCTTTTCATCCTGCGGGTGTACGGGTGGTGGAGTCGTGGTGCGCCCGGGTGCGGCAGTCGCCGAAGCTCGTGCGGAGCCTGGCGAGCAGCTCGACGAGGTGTCCGACGTCGGCGTCGGACCAGTCGTCCAGGTACCGGGCGAGCGATTGGGCGTAACGCTCGGAGAGCTCCGTCAGGAGTTCCTTGCCGCTCGGGGTCAGGCGCAGCAGCCGCGACCGCTTGTCCGCCGGATCCGGCTCGCGCGCGATCCAGCCGCGGTCGGCGACATGGGCGACGTGCCGGCTGGTCACCGACATGTCGATGGCCAGCAGCTCGGCGAGCTGGCTCATCCGCATCTCGCCGTGCCGGTCGAGAAGGGTGAGCACACCTGCCGAGGCGGGCGGGCAGTCCTGGGGAAGGAGTCGGCCCATTTCACGCTTGACGGCGCCGATGGCACTGAGTTGCCTGGCCAGCTCTTCGTATTGACTTCGAGCGGCCATGAGCTCCTCCACGCATCTTTTGTTGCTTAGGGCAACCATAGGCAAGTTGGTTGCTGAAGGCAAACTGTTTCCGGCCTCTCGGGGTAAAGGGAGCGAAAAGTCTGCGCCTGGTGGTGGTCAAAAGCCGCGCGGCGCCACGTAAAGGTGCAGGTCAGAGGCGCGCGAAGCGGGACGGGGTGCGATCCGTGGGCGCGGCGTGTCGGCCACGTGTCCGAGCGGTGCACGGTGCGCGCCCCAGGGGTGCCCCTGAGGGCCTGGTTCGCTAGGGTCCTTCCCCATGGCGACCAACCCGCAGAACCAGCCCGAAGGCACCTACGATCCGGCGGGCAGCACCCAGATGTTCCGCGCCTTCGTGGACGAGGGCGGGGCTCCGCAAGCGGGCAGCCGCGCCGCGGCCCCGCAGCAGGCGCAGGGCGGTCCGCGCGTGGGCCTCATCGTCGGCGTGATCGTCGCGATCGTGGTCGTGGCCGGAGCCGCCTGGCTGGCGCTGTCGTAACGCCGCGGCGGGCTTGCGAACGGGCCCGCCGTCAACGCGTCCTCCCCCGTACCGACAGGGCCCGGTGAGACCGCTCACCGGGCCCTGATTGCTCCCCACGGCGTCCCCGCGCCCACCGCGGTCCGCCGCGCGTCAGCCGCTCCGCACCCTCAGCCGATCCGCATCCCGCGGCTCTCGGCCACCCGCAAGGCGTCCCGCAACGCCTCACGCAACCTGTGGACACAGAAGCGCAGTTCGTCGGCGGTGGCCGCCCGGTCCGTGGCGACCAGGTCGGCGGCGTGCCCGAGCAGCTCCGCCCCGGTTTCGAGCTGTACTTCTTCCAGGTGGTCCGCCAGCCGCGACACATAGCCGCCGTCGTCGTCACCGGACACGTAGCACCGCTGCCCATCCGGCCCCGCCCACGGGAGCAGCCGCATTCCGTCGCTCATGAGGCCACCGCCATCTCGCACAGGAACGCGCACTCGCGCCGGGCCTCGCTGTGCTCGTGGGCGAGGAGGTAGGGGCGGACGAGGCGGGAGGCGTCGCCGTCCAGGGGGGATTCGGGGCGGGCGCGGCCGGCCGGTCGCGCAAGCCGACCCGGCCGACTGGCCCGACGCGGGTGGGCTGCCGGTGGCGTGGTCCTTCCCCTTAATCGGGCGATGAGGCTGCGCATAGGGTTCTGCATGTCGACGCTCCTTGGGCGGCGTTGGCCATGCCCCGGGGGTGTTGGCGCACCCGCCGGGGTCTTTGCCGGCCCACCCTAGGCTTTCCTGTTAGCACCTGTCTATAGCTATCGACGTCTATGCCTTGCTAATTACCCGTGCGTACAGTTCCGTTCGTGATGGAGTTCGATCCGACGTTGCCTAAATGGACGCAGATTGCCGAAGTGATCCGAACTCGGATCAAGGACGGCACCTATCCGCCCCACCACCTGATCTCCGAGGTGCGCATGGAGCAGGAGTTCGGCGTCGCGCGCGTGACCATCCGTAAGGTCACTGCGGCTCTCCGCGAGGAAGGGCTGATCGTCACCACCCCGGGAATGGGATCGTTCGTGGCGCCGCGCCGACCGCAGGAGCCGAACGGCACCGCTTAGGCCCGTCGTTCAGGGGCGCAGGGGTCGGGCCACCCTGAGCGGGAGAACGCCGGCGCCGGGTCGCGAAGCCGCGCCCGGCGCACAGGTGAAGCAGTGGCGGTGGGATCAGGGGACGCTTGGGCAGCCCCCCGAGCCCGGGGAGCCGCACGGCGGCCCGGACCGGCGGGCCGGGCCGCGCCTGGCGTGCCGGACGATCAGGCCGCGTCGGCCGCCGCCTGCAGCGCGGCGATGTCGATCTTCTTCATGCCGAGCATGGCCTTCATGGCGCGCTGGGCGCGTTCCTGGTCCGGGTCGTTCAGCAGCTCTTCCATCCCGGTGGGGGCAACCTGCCAGGACAGGCCGTACTTGTCCTTGAGCCACCCGCAAGGGCCCTTCTCGCCGCCGTCGGAGAGCTTCTCCCAGTAGTAGTCGATCTCGTCCTGGTCGGCGCAGTTGATCAACAGCGAGATCGCTTCGGAGAAGGTGAAGTCCGGGCCGCCGTTGATCGCGGTGTATTCCTGGCCGTCGAGCAGGAAGTTGACGGTCAGCACCATGCCGGCCTCGCGCGGGCCCGCTTCGCCGTAGTAGGTGATGTCCTTGACCTGGGAATTGGGGAACACCGAGACGTAGAACTCGGCGGCTTCCTTGCTCTGGGTGTCGAACCAGAGGTTGGGCGTGATCTGGGGCATGACTGGCTCCTGGTGTCGTCGGCCTGCGTGTCGTCACCAGTTCTGACGGTCGCACCGACCGAAAGTCATCGCCAGCGGGGCGGTGAATTCGCCGGGTGCCGGGCGGCCCCGGGTCACTTCCAGGTGAAGCTCACGTCCCGGGTGTCGAGGTGCATGCCGAGCGGCACCCGCCAGGCGTCCACGCACACCCGCCAGCTGCCGGTCCGCTTCTCCCCGGGGTCGAGGGGCAGCGGGAGCCGGTGGGTGGAGCGGAGGGTGGCCCAGTCGACGCCGAGGCCGCCGATGACATGGGTGCCGAAGGAGACGGTGCCCGAGGTGACCGGGTGCTTGCCGGTGTTGAGGAAGTCGAGGGTGACCTTCTCGCACCAGCGGACGTCCGTACCGGCCAGGTCCTTCGCACCGATCAGCAGCCCCGCGGGCGCACCGGGACCGGCCGGCAGGGCGGGCGAGGGCGGCTCGGGCGCGGGGGAGCCGCTTCCGGGGGAGTCCGGGGGGCCGCTCGCACCGTCGGAGGGGCCGCCCGCGCCGGATCCTTCCGGCGGGGACGAAGAGCCGGGAGGGGCGTGGGGGGAGTCGCCGTCGTTGCCGCCGGCGTCCTCCGAGGAGGGGGCAGGAGGGGAAGAGGAGGCGCCCGGGGTGCTTCCGGGGCTGCCGTGAGCGTCGCGAGAGCCCGCAGCCGCGCGAGATTCCGGCCCGGTGTGCGGAGCGCCGTCGCCGTCGCCGTCCAAAGGAGTCAGCTCGACCCCGGCGTCCGGTGGTACGGCCTTCGTCGGCGCCCGTCCGTCCGCGGGACCTGCCGCGCCCACCGCGGCATAGCCCTCCTCGGCCGCGCTCCCGCAGCCGGTGAGCAGAACTCCCAGGCACAGCAAGGCCGCCGAGGCGGAGGCAACAGTCGTCGTCCGTCGCATCGGGCCAGTGTTGCTGACGATGCGTCAGGTGTACAGATGTCGTACGGCGCCCCATGGGTGTGCCGTACGGCCATCTTCAGCTGTCCGCCGAGCGGCGCGAGGAGCCGTCCCCTCGGCGGACCTGACCTCAGTCGGCGATGAGCCCTTCGCGCAGCTGCGCCAGGGTGCGGGTGAGAAGCCGGGAGACGTGCATCTGGGAGATGCCGACCTCCTCGCCGATCTGGGACTGCGTCATGTTGGCGAAGAAGCGCAGCATGATGATCTGGCGCTCCCGGGGCGGGAGTTTGGCCAGCAGCGGCTTGAGGGACTCGCGGTATTCCACGCCCTCAAGCGCGGTGTCCTCGTAGCCGAGGCGGTCCGCGAGGGAGCCCTCGCCGCCGTCGTCCTCGGGGGAGGGGGAGTCGAGGGAGGAGGCGGTGTAGGCGTTGCCGACCGCCAGGCCGTCGACGACGTCCTCCTCCGACACCCCGAGGGCCAGGGCCAGTTCGGGGACGGTCGGGGAGCGGTCGAGCTTCTGCGCGAGTTCGTCGCTGGCCTTGGTGAGGGCGAGCCGGAGCTCCTGGAGCCGGCGGGGCACCCGCACCGACCACGACGTGTCGCGGAAGAAGCGCTTGATCTCGCCGACGACGGTCGGCATCGCGAACGTCGGGAATTCCACGCCGCGTTCGCAGTCGAAACGGTCGATCGCCTTGATCAGGCCGATCGTGCCGACCTGGACGATGTCCTCCATCGGCTCGTTGCGGCTGCGGAAGCGCGCCGCGGCGTAGCGGACGAGCGGGAGGTTCAGTTCGATCAGGGTGTCGCGGACGTAGGTCCGCTCCGCGCAGTCCTTGTCGAGCGTGGCCAGCCGCAGGAAGAGGGAGCGGGAGAGCGTGCGGGTGTTGATGGCGTCGTCGTCGTGCACGTGTGGTGCAGGCGCGGGAATCGCGGGAAGCACCTTCGAGCTGCCCAGTTCTACGGACATGCCACCCCCTTGAGGTCGCGGGTCGGGTCGCTGCAGCGTCCCCGGACCGAGGCGGACCGAGGAGTGATGCCTCCACCTGAATACCGGAGGCAGCGCCACGGCAAACGCGGTTCCTGCAGAATGTCACATGTCGGCAACACGCTGTAGCGCCAAGTCGACATATCTGCGCGGGGAGGTCGCTCGTCCCGGTTAGGCTTCGATCCTGTTTGCGGATCGCAGCCGGGCGAAGCTCCGCGACAGTAGCCGCGAGACATGCATTTGCGACACCCCCAGCTCCGCGCTGATCTGTGACTGCGTCAGATTGTTGTAGTAGCGCAGGAGAAGGATTCGCTGTTCGCGCTCGGGCAACTGCACCAGGAGATGGCGTACGAGGTCCCGGTGCTCGACGCCGGCCAGCTCGGGGTCCTCGTATCCGAGGCGGTCCAGCAGGCCTGGCAGGCCGTCACCTTCCTGGGCGGCCTCCAGTGAGGTCGCGTGGTAGGACCGGCCGGCCTCCAGACAGGCCAGGACCTCGTCCTCGCCGATCTTGAGACGCTCGGCGATCTCGGCGGTGGTGGGGGACCGGCCGTGCAGCACGGTCAGATCCTCGGTGGCCCCGTTGACCTGCACCCACAGCTCGTGGAGGCGGCGCGGGACATGCACGGTGCGGACATTGTCTCGAAAGTAGCGTTTGATCTCGCCGACGACGGTCGGCATCGCGAAGGTCGGGAACTGCACGCCGCGGTGCGGGTCGAACCGGTCGATGGCGTTGATCAGCCCGATCGTGCCGACCTGGACGACGTCCTCCATCGGCTCGTTGCGGCTGCGAAAGCGGGCCGCGGCATAGCGGACAAGGGGAAGGTTCGCCTCGATCAGCGCGGCACGGACCCGGGTGTGCTCAGGGGTGCCCGCTTCGAGACCCGTCAGTTCCGCGAACAGCACCTGCGTGAGCGCCCGCGTGTCCGCGCTTCGGCTCTCGCGGGATGGAGCCTTGGGCGCAGTACGGGCCGTCACGGTCACGCCACCCTTCACAGTGCATGTATCCGGCAAAAGCGGTCATAGCATCACAAGACATGTGCACTGTGTGCAAGCACCCCATAACTCCGTGTTGACTGCCGAGTTGGAGGGTGCGAGAGGTGTGTGTTGTTGCGGGTGTGGCATGCCACGGAGGCCGGTGGGGGCTGGGTGACACGTGGGGTGCCACAGGAGCGCTTCGCGCAGCCATTCCGAAGGTGAGCGGGGTGAGTGGGCCGCGAGGGCGCGTGCGGGCCGCAGGGGGGCGCGCCGCGGAGCGTGTGCGCCGTCTCGGGGCACCTCGGCTGGCATGACGAAGCCCCGCGCCCGTAGGGGCGAGGGGCTCGGTGTGCGCAGGCTCCGCGCTCAGAACTCGTAGTCGGCGATCACCCAGGTGGCGAACTCGCGCCACTGTCCGGCGGCCGCCTGGTGGGCCGGGTGCTCCACGTAGCGCTTGAGGGCGTCGGTGTCGGTCACGGCCGAGTTGATCGCGAAGTCGTAGGCGATCGGGCGGTCGGTGATGTTCCAGGCGCACTCCCAGAACTGCAGCTCCGGGATCTGGCCTTCCAGTTCCGCGAACGCGCGGACGCCCGCCTGCACCCGCTCCTCGTCGCGGGAGACACCTTCGTTGAGCTTGAACAGGACCAGGTGGCGGATCACTGGGGCCTCCGTGCGGCGGACGATGCGCAGCCGGACCGGCCGGCCGGCTGGGGCGCCCAGCGGGTCAGGCGACCAGCTGGGTCATGAACTCGCCGACGCCCTGAGCAGCGGACGAGATGCCCTCGAAGCCTATCTGGACGAGATCGGCGGCCCGTCCCGGGGACGTGATGATCGTGTAGAGCACAAAGACGATGACCAAATACAGCGCGATCTTCTTCGCTTGCACCATCAGTCCCGTCTCCCCTGCGGCAGTACCTGCAGTTCCCGAATGCAGTCGGGCGAGTGTAACCACAGGTGTTCGATCGTGGCAGGCCCGGCCATCGCCGCCCGGTCCGGGGGGCGATGGCCGCCCTCCGCCGGCTCCCGGAGAGCCGGGGACCAAAGTCCCACCAAGCGGGGCCTTTCGGCTGCCTGTTGAGGGGACGCCGACGGGCACGATGGAAGAGGTGGCCGACGGACCTGGCAGGAGTCCGCAGGCCCCGGACCGGCCTCACTGCGGGGTCCGTGCCGCGCCCCCGAGCGCGGCGCGGGCTCGAGGCCCGTCCACTCGGGGGAGACGGCTGCCCACGGCGCCCGTCTCCCCCGCCCGAAAGGGCCCCCGCCTGCAACCACCCGCACGGCGCCCCGCGTCTCCCACCCCGCAGGCCCTAAAAGGCATCATGTACGCGACAGATTCAGGCGTGGCGGTACGGCAGTGAGCCGGGCGACGCGCGGGGACAACGGGACGACGAAGGGATCACGCGGCCCGATGAAGCGCGACAGGGATTCGCGTGGCCACGCGCACCCACGGCACCTCACGTGCGGTGCCGTCGTACCCGCCGTCCGGCAAGGCGCCGGCCGGCCCGGGAGTCCCGCCCTCGCGCGTCCCTCCGCTCGCCGTGCTCCATATCGCGCTGGGCAAACGGCTGTTCGGACTGCGCGGCAGTCGAGCAGTTCTCGACACGGACGGCACAGCGCCCCGCACCCGGAGGCCCCGCTCTCCACCGGAGCGCTTCGCACCCGCCCGTCGCGGCTGACCGGACATCCGAGGGGGAAGGAACCTTCACCATGAACTCCACACACCGGCATACGGATTCACCACGCGCCGAAGCGCTGCGAGCCACCGGCCGCCTGCCGCGCCGCCGGCCGACTGTCGTCCTGGCGCTGCTGCTCGGCCTGTTCGCCGCGGCCGCCGCCCCGGCCGTCGCAGCGGGCCGCGCCGAGGCCGCACCGCGCACCGCGCCCGCCGCCCGGCACGCGACCGTGGACGCCCGCCCGGCCACCTCCGCAGCCGGCGCCGTACGTGCGGCCCCCGCGGCGCCCCTCACCTCCTCCCACCGTTCCTCTTCGGGGCATCACTCCACGCACGCCCGGACGGTCTTCAAGTCCAAGGGGTCCAAGGGATCCAAGGGGATCAAGGGGAGGTCGGGCAGCCGTGGCTTCTTCAAGAAGGGCGGCATCGTCGCCCTGGTGGTGGGCATCATCTTCCTCGGTCTCCTGGGCCTGGTCATCTGGCTGGTCTTCCGCTTCATCCGCCGCGCGGCGAGCCGGCGTAACGACTGACGTGCCCTTGCCGGGTGGCCGCGGGGGCGCGCCCCCGCGGCCACCGCCGGCCCGCATCAGTAACCGCAGCTGGCCGTCGCGTTCGGTCCCGTGGCCGTGGCCGTCTTCGCCTGCGCGCCGTCCACGGACACCGAGCAGGTCGCGGTGCCGCCGCCCGCGCCGAGGGTGATGCTGAGCGCGCCGCCCTTCACCAGCCCCTCGGCCTGCATTTCCTTCGTCCACGGCAGGGTTCGCGCGGTCGCCTGACTGGTGGACATGTCCTCGTCCCGCCAGGTCGAGTAGGTGATGGCGACATCCTTCGCGTCCCCTGTGACCTCGTAGCTGACCTGCACCGTCTTGGTGATCTCTTCCGTGACGTCGGACACCAGAACCGCGACGGCGGCCGCGCAGCCACCGACCAGCAGCAGACAGAGCCCCAGCACCACCCAGGGCCACGCCCGTTTCCGCGGCTGCCCCGGGCCGCCGGGCGGTGCTCCGTACGGGGGAGGCCCCCCGGCCGGCGGACTCCAGCCCCTCTGGTGCGGCGGCGTGGGCCGGCGGGGGCCCCATCCCCGGCCCTGCCCCTCCCGGCCCGGTTCGGGGCCCTGCCCCGGACTCCGTTCGCTCATGCACTCAAGGGTCAGCCGGTTTGCCGGTGCCCGCGAGTTCACGCGGAGGGAGGTGTCTGCGGCCGGGCGGGCGAAGGTCCGAGGCCGAGCGCCACCTGAGAGGGGACCGGCACAGTGGCCGGGACCGCGACCGGGCACGAGGAAGGCCCCGGGCCCCAGGCACGACAAAGGCCCCGATCCGCAGGGGATCGGGGCCTTCACCTTCAGAGCGGTAGCGGTGGGATTTGAACCCACGGAGGAGTTGCCCCCTCACACGCTTTCGAGGCGTGCTCCTTCGGCCGCTCGGACACGCTACCGAGAGAGAGCTTAGCCCACAGGGGGCCGTGCTCCGAAATCGGATTCCCGGCAGCGGTGACCGCGGGCCTCAGCGGCCGCGGAAGAAGGCGGTGAGCAGGGCGGCGCAGTCGGCTTCGAGGACGCCCGTGATGACTTCGGGGCGGTGGTTGAGGCGACGGTCGCGAACGACGTCCCACAGGGAGCCGGCCGCGCCCGCCTTGGCGTCGCGGGCGCCGTAGACGACGCGGTCGACCCGGGAGAGCACGATCGCACCCGCGCACATCGTGCACGGTTCGAGGGTGACCAGCAGGGTGCAGCCGGTCAGCCGCCACTCTCCGACCGAGCGGGCAGCCGCGCGCAGCGCGAGGACCTCGGCGTGCGCGGTCGGGTCGCCGGTCGCCTCACGTTCGTTGTGGCCGGTGCCGAGCACCGTGCCGTCCGCGGACAGCACGACGGCACCCACCGGGACATCACCGGTCCCGGGGGCGCGCGCGGCCTCGTCCAGCGCCTGCCGCATCGGTGCGATCCAGGGATCGCGCAGCGGGTCGGGGGCGGAGGACTGCGAAGGGGCGGATGGAGGCCAGGTCATGTCCCCAGTGTCGGGGACGGGACCTGGCGGAGTGATCCGGTGCCGGCCCCGACGCCGGGGTCGGCACCGGATGCGGGGACGCGCCGGGCCCGGTGTCGGTGACAGGGGCCCGGCGGGTGGCGGGGGCGTGGCCCGGCGGCTGTCAGCGCACGGCTTCCAGGACATCCGTGCAGCCCAGGGAGTCGGCGATGGTGGAGAGGGCGTCGCCGTCGAGGGCGAGCAGCTCCTTCACGCTGACACCGAGGTCGGTCAGCAGCTCGGGATCGCCGAGCGGGCCGGGTGGCGGTACGAGGCCGCCCGATTCGCTTACCGCGTCTTGGGGGTCGCTGTCATCAACGTTGTCGTCCGATTCGGGTTCGCCGTCCTCCGTGCCGTCCAGGTCGAGGGTGTCGAGGTCGGCCAGATCGTCCTCATCTCGGCCGAGGAGCTCGTCGGTCAGCATCGCGCCGTACGAGCTTCGGGCAGCGGCGGCGGCGTTGGAGAGGAAGATCCGAGGGTCTTCCTCGCCGTCCACCCGGATGACGCCGAACCAGGCGTCCTCCTGTTCGATGAACGCCACCACTGTGTCGTCGTCGACCGCCGCCTCTCGGGCCAGATCGGCCAGATCGGACAGGGTCTCCACATTGTCGAGCTCTGTATCGCTCGCTTCCCACCCGTCTTCGGTGCGCGCGAGCAGTGCGGCGAAGTACACCGTGACTCTCCCACTGGTCATAGGCGTGCCGGGCCGGGCGGGGCGACGCTGGCTGCGCCGCGGGTCCCGCCCCTTCGGAATCGTGGCAGAAAGTGCGCGCTCGCGCGGGGTCTTCGGCGCTGCGTCGTGCGGCGGTTCTGCGAGATGTCGCTCACGTGCAGGAGCGCGGACGGGGGCGCGGAGGCGTCCGGCTACCAACGGAAGGTGCGCATCCGCATGGCCTGTCGCATCCGTGCGGCCCGTGCGCGGCGCGGCTGGACGCGGTCGCGCAGCTCCTTGGCCTCGTGCAGTTCACGCAGGAACTGTGCCCGGCGCCTTCGGCGCGCCGCGTCGTTTTCGACGCCGTGGGCGGCGGATATGGCGTCCTTCGTGTCGTCGCTCCGCTTGCGGTCGGGCACGCGTACACACCACCCCTGGAGGAGGTCCTCGCCCGATGCCGAGCCGACAAATCGAGCGTACGTGCCCACTTTCCCTCGATCTGGTGGTTTGATGCCAGCGATGCCGTGAAGCCGGTCCGGCTGCTGGGGCGCGGTGGGCTCGGCTGCTTCTCTTCGGCACGCGGGGCCATGTCGTTCGTGCACCGACAACTCGGTAGGACGCGAAAAGCTGAAACTCCGAGTGGACGGGAGCCGGCATTGAGGCCCGTGGCCGGGTCTGGCGGGGAGGTCGCAGGGTCGGGCGCCGTCGGCAGACGGCACCGGTAGCCTGGTTGGTTGCGGGTCGCTTCTGCGGCCGTTGTGGCAGAACAGACCCCCTGGAGGATTTTGTGCGTTTGCATGTCGTCGACCACCCGCTGGTGGCGCACAAACTCACCACTTTGCGCGACAAGCGCACCGACTCCCCGACCTTCCGGCGGCTCGCCGACGAGCTGGTCACCCTGCTCGCCTACGAGGCCACCCGTGACGTGCGCACCGAGCAGGTCGACATCGAGACCCCGGTGACGGCGACCACCGGTGTGCGGCTCTCGCACCCCCGGCCGCTGGTCGTCCCGATCCTGCGGGCGGGTCTGGGCATGCTGGACGGCATGGTCCGGCTGCTGCCCACCGCCGAGGTCGGCTTCATGGGCATGGTGCGCAACGAGGAGACCTACGAGGCGCACACGTACGCGACGCGGATGCCCGACGACCTCTCGGGTCGCCAGGTGTACGTCGTGGACCCGATGCTCGCCACCGGCGGCACGCTGGTCGCGGCGATCCGCGAGCTGATCAAGCGTGGCGCGGACGATGTCACCGCCATCTGCCTGCTGGCCGCGCCGGAAGGCGTCGAGGTCATGGAGCGGGAGCTGGCCGGCTCGCCGGTGACGGTGGTCACCGCGGCGGTCGACGAGCGGCTGAACGGCGACCGCTACATCGTGCCGGGGCTCGGTGACGCGGGCGACCGGATGTACGGCACGGCGGGCTGAGCCTCCGCGCCGCTTTTCCTCGACCACTGCTCGGGCCCCTCGCCGTTGATCGGCGAGGGGCCCGGGTGCGTGTGCGGGACGGGCGGTGCGGTGTCAGCACTTGCCGCCCGTTGAGGGCCGCGGGGACGGCTGGGTGAGCAGCGCGAGGGACTTCTGTGCCTCCTGCGGCTTGGCCAGTTCCTTGAAGCCGTCGCCGATGAGGAGGTCGAGCTCGGCGCCCTTGCGGTCGTCGGTCTTCTGTTCGACTCCGGCGAGCTGGGTGGCCAGTACCTTCAGAGGGCCGTCGACCGCGGACTTCGGGCCGAGCAGTATCCCGGCGCCCTTGATCTTCTTGTCGTAGGCCGCCGGGGCGTTGCCCACCTTGCCGATCTTGAAGCCGCGCTTCTTCAGCTCGTCGGCGGTGCTCTTGGCGAGACCGCTGCGCGGCGTGGCGTTGAAGACGTTGACGGTCAGCACGGCGGGCTTGGGCAGCGGACCGGTGGCGGCGGGTTTGACGTGCGAGCCGTTCACGGTGTCGCCGGTCCGGCACTTCGCCTTGCCCTGGGCGGCCTGGGCGGTACTGCTCCTGCCGCCGAAGACATCGATGAGCTGTAGGGACCCCCAGCCGGCCAGCCCGAGGACGCAGGCCGCGGCCACGATGGTCAGGACGATCCGGCGGCGGTGTCGGGGACGGCGCATCCGCGGGTACCTGTCGCCCGTGATGCGGTACTTCTTACCGCCCATGCCTGGGGGCGTCAGCATGCTCATGGCCGCAGCGTAGTGCGGGCGAGGGGCCGTGCCTACTAAATGATCAATGCGTGGCGTGAGACCCCACCCAAAAGGATCAATTTGGGCAGGTGAATGCCGGGTGAGGGCGGCGTGGCTGCTGGGGCGTCAGTCCAGTTCGAGTACGCGGGCGTGCAGGACCTGGCGCTGCTGGAGGGCGGCGCGCACGGCGCGGTGCAACCCGTCCTCCAGGTAGAGGTCGCCCTGCCATTTCACGACGTGCGCGAAGAGGTCGCCGTAGAAGGTGGAGTCCTCGGCGAGCAGCGTCTCGAGGTCGAGCTGCTGCTTGGTCGTCACCAATTGGTCGAGGCGTACCGGGCGCGGGGCGACGTCCGCCCACTGGCGGGTGCTCTCCCGGCCGTGGTCCGGGTACGGCCGCCCATTTCCGATGCGCTTGAAGATCACACGGAAAGCCTACCGGGCAAGCGGCACCGGGCGCAGCCATGCCGCAGGACTGCAAAGCGGGAGAAGTGGGGGAAGTGGAGCAAAGCGGGAACGGTGGGTGGGGGTGGGCCCTGGTTCACGGCCGTGGTGATCGCCGGGGGCCGTGTCGTCCCCGGTGCCGCTGTCGCGCGGGCAGGTGACACGAACGAGCGACCGCGTGTCGCGCGGGTGTGGGTGCGGCCCGGCCGCTGAAGCCGTGCCGGTGCCCGGGTGTCACCACTTGAGGGCGTCGGCGCGGCTCGACTGCCAGTACGTGACGCGGGCGGTGTTGTGGTTGACGTGTACCGGTGGCCCGCTGTCCAGGCCGACCTGTGCCGGGTCGGTGCGGGCGGCCAGGGCGACGCCGAACTGGGAGATTTTCTTGCCCTCGCCGCCGGAGCCGTCGGCGGCGGCGGTGGTGATTCCGGCGTACGCGGTCCGGTCGGGCGCCAGGGCGACGACGGCCTGCGGCTTGCTGGCCTCGATCACCGGGGTGGCGGTCCGCTGTTCGTCGTGGAACCGCAGGAGCGGGTACGGCTGGGCGGCGAAGGTGCACGTCCGGTCGGAGAGGTTGGTGACGGCCAGCACCATGTGGCCGGCCGGTCGGTGGACCCCGCCCGCGTGGAATCCGAGCATGTCGGGGGTGCAGGCCGGCCGGTCGCCGGGTCTGGAGCCGGAGGGGGTGGGACCGCCGTCGGAGGTGTCGGGCCGGGAGGTGGCCGGCTCGCTCCGGCCGGTACCGGCCTCCGGTGTGGAGGGGGCGGCGGGGGCCGCTCCGACGGGTTTGCCGGTATGGCCGTGGCATGCGGTGAGCGACAGTGCGGTGGCGGCGAGCAGCGCGGCGGCGGACAGGCGGCTGCCGCGGCGGGAGGTGGCGGCGAGGGCGGTGAATCGCATGGGGTCCCCCGGGGACGTACGGCAGGCCCGGCCCGCGGCGGTGCGGGGCGGTGGCGTGGGGATGATGGTCGGCGGTGGCACTGCTGATCGGCTAACGCGTGGCTAACGCGGCTGGAGTGGCGCGGGAGGCTCCGGGGGCCTGCCTGCCCGGTTCCGTCCGGGCTCCTGCCGGGCGTACCTGACGAAAGTCAGGGGTCGGTCCTGTCGAACGGCAGCGGTGCAACGTGCCCCGGTGTCCCTAGCGTTCCGATCCGCATCGGCCGATGCGGACACCGGCACACGAGGGGAGAGCACCGTGCTCGGGCTGCGGGAACGGAAGGACGAGAGGCGATCACGCGGGGTGGCGCCGGGGGACGGCGACGCCGCCGGGGTGCCGCGGAGGCGACCGCCCGGCCGTTGGCTGTGGGGAGTCGGCACCGTGCTGCTGGTTCTCGCCGTGCACAGCAACTGGCATGTGGCGCTTGCCGCCTGGCTCTTCCCGGTCTTCCTGCTGCGCTACGGGCGGCTGCGTCCGGCCCGTCACGGGCTGCTCCGCATCGGCTGGGCGTCCGCGTCGGCGACGCTGCTGTGGCTGGTCTCCACGGGCATGGTGTTCGTGCCGTCCGTGGTGGGTCTGTTCGCGGTGCTCGCGGTGCTGCAGACGCTGCCGTTCGTCGCCGACCGGCTGATCGCGGTGCGCAGCCGGTCGGTGCTGACGACGCTGATCTTCCCGACGGTGCTGGTCAGCGGCGAGTATCTGTTCGCGGAACTGGCCGACTTCGGGGACTACGGCGTGCTGGGCTTCACCCAGCACGGGTTCCTGCCGCTGGTCCAGCTCGCCTCCGTCACCGGCGTGTACGGCGTGAGCTTCGTCGTGGCGTGGACCGCGTCCATGGCGCACTGGGTCTGGCAGGGCGGGCTGCCCCGGCCGCGGATCCGGCGCGGTGTGCTGGTGTGGGCCGGGGTGCTGGCGGTGGTGCTGGGCGCCGGCGGCGTACGCCTGCTGTTCTTCGCGCCGGTGACGGACACCGTACGGGTCGCGGGGGTCAGCGCGGGGCGGGCCGCGGAACAGGACACGCGCCGGGCGCTGGACCGGATCGACCCCGAGGGGTGGCGGCCGCGGTCGGTGGCGGGGGCTGCTCCGGAGCGGGTGCGGAAGGCGCTGGCCCCGGTGGCGGACGACCTGGTGACGGCCACCGACCGTGAGGCGCGGGCCGGCGCGCGGATCGTGGTGTGGCCGGAGACGCAGGCCGGGGTGCTGGAGAGCGATCAGCGGCGGCTGCTCGGGCGGGTGGCGGCGATCGCCCGTGAACACCGGGTGTACGTCAACGCGGCCTACGGCCTCTATCTCCGGCACGCCCCCTACGTGCGGAACGTCGCCGTCCTGGTCACACCGGAGGGCAAGGTGGCCTGGACGTACGACAAGGCGCATCCGACGCCCATGGAGACGATGACGCCGGGCAGCGGCAAGGTCCCGGTGGCGGACTCGCCGTACGGGCGGCTGGCCACGGTGATCTGTTACGACGCCGACTATCCGGACCTGATGCGGCAGGCGGCGGACAAGGGTGCCGACATGATGCTGGTGCCGGCCAACGACTGGGCGGGCTTCGAGTCGCTGCACGCCCAGCGGGCCGTCTTCCGGTCCGTGGAGTACGGCTATGCCATCGTCCGCCAGTCGGTCAACGGGGTCGCCACCGCGGTGGATCCGCAGGGTCGGGTCCTGGGCATGGCGGACTACTTCACCGGCGACCGCCAGACGCTGGTCGCCGAAGTGCCGGTGCAGCGGCGGACGCAGACCCTCTACGGCGAGATGGGGGCGGTGTTCGCGGTGCTGTGTGTTGGCGGGTCCGTCGTGGTCGTGGCCCTGGGGCTGCTGTGGCGGCGGGGGCGGCGCCCTGAGGCGAGTGCCCCGGGGGTCACCACGTCCTGAAGCGAAGGGAGTTGGCTCCTACTCCTGGAGTGCAGCGCAGTGCAGGGCAGAGCGGGGTGCCCGGCCCTCCGTGTCGATACAGTCCCGGGACCGCAGCACCATCACGAGGGGGAAGCGCAATATGCAGCGAGTGGAACGCATGGTCCAGGTGGGCGAGATCGCGTTGTGGGCGGAGGAGTTCGGCGATCCGACGGATCCGCCGGTGCTGCTCGTCATGGGTTCGATGTCTCAAGGGCTGCTCTGGCCGGAGGAGTTCATCGGCCTGCTGGTGGCGGGCGGGCGCCGCGTCATCCGGTACGACCACCGGGACGTCGGGCGCTCGACCTCCCGGGATTTCGCCGCGCACCCCTACACCTGGCGCGCGGTCAAGGACGACGCGGTGGGGCTGCTGGACGCCCTCGGCATCGAGCGGGCGCATGTCGTCGGTCACTCGGCGGGCGGTCTGCTGGGCCAGTGGCTCGCGGTCGAGCACCCCGAGCGGGTGGCCACGCTCACCGCGATCGCGTCGTCACCGCTCGGCGGGCGCGAGGGGCAGGTGCTGATGCGGGCGCTGACCGGTGAGCCGCAGCCGGCGGGCAGCCTCCCTGGGCCCGCGCCGGCCTTCGTCGAGCTGTTCACGAAGGCGGCGGTGAGCCCGCCGCCCGAGGGGCAGGCCGGGCTGATCGACTTCCAGGTGGAGGTGGCCCGGATGCTCCACGGGACGGTGCTCCCCTTCGACGAGGACGCCCAGCGCCGGTTCGAGGAACTGCTGTGGGACCGGGCGGCGGATCCGGCCGCGGTCGGCAACCACCGGCTCGCCTGGGCCGCCGACCCCGAGCACGAGCCGGCCGGCGCCCTGGGCGGCGTACGGGCCCCGACGCTGGTCGTCGAGGGGACCGAGGAGCCGGTCAAACCGGGGCACGGGCGGTTGATCGCCGAGGCGATCCCCGGGGCCGGCTTCCTCGCCGTCGAGGGGATGGGGCACACCCTGCCGCCCGAGGTGCACGAGGAGCTCGCCGGCGCGATTCTCCGGCACATCGACCGGGACCCGGCCGGCGGCGTCTAGGCGATGAGGGCGGCCTGCTGTGCGACCGGCAGGCCGCCCTCATCGTGCCCGCAGACCTCTTCGACCCCGTGTATCCCCCACGCCGGGAACGGATCGTCGGCGGCTGCGGGGTCCGGCTCGTCGGCCGCGAGAAGGCAGGCGGTCAGGGCGGCGTGCAGGGGTTCCGGCCGCAAGTGGGTGCCGATGAAGACCAGTTCCTGGCCGTACCGGTACTCCTCCGAGGCGTCCGCCCCGGGCTCGCCGCCCGCGTCCTCCATGCCCGAGGGCTCGAAGCGGGCGACCGCGCCGGCCTGGGACCACAGCCCGGCGATCCCGGGGCGGGTGGCGAGCCGGAAGAAGCCCTTGGAGCGCAGGATGTCGCCGTAGCGGCCGCTGTCCAGATCCTCGGTGACGAAGTGCCAGAGGCGGCCCGGGTGGAAGGCGCGGCCGGCCCGGAAGACGGTGCTGGAGATGCCGTACTCCTCGGTCTCCGGCACATGGTCGCCGTTGAGTTCCCTGACCCAGCCGGGCGCCTCCTGGGCCCGCTCCAGGTCGAACCGGCCGGTGCCGAGCACCTCGGCGGGCGCCACCCGGCCGCGCCGGGCGGGGATGATGCGCGCCGCGGGGTTGAGGCGGGTGAGGGTGGCCCGCAGGCGCAGGACGGTCTCGGTGTCGACCAGGTCGGTCTTGTTGAGCACGATGACATCGGCGAACTCGACCTGGTCCATGAGGAGATCGCTGACCGTGCGCGTGTCGTCCTCGTACTGGTCCAGGCCACGCTCGGCCAGCCCGTCGCCGCCGGTCAGTTCCGGGAGGAAGCCGGCGGCGTCGACGACGGTGACCATGGTGTCGAGCCGGGCGAGGTCGCCGAGGGTGGCGCCGTCGTCGCGGGGGAAGGCGAAGGTGGCGGCGACCGGCATCGGCTCGGAGATGCCGCTGGACTCGATCAGCAGGTAGTCGAAGCGGCCTTCGCCGGCCAGCCTCGCGACCTCCTCCAGCAGGTCGTCGCGCAGGGTGCAGCAGATGCACCCGTTGGTCATCTCGACCAGCCGCTCCTCGGTGCGGGAGAGCGCCGCGCCACCGCCGCGGACGAGCGCGGCGTCGATGTTGACCTCGCTCATGTCGTTGACGATGACGGCCACGCGCAGACCGTCCCGGTTGCCCAGGATGTGGTTGAGCAGGGTGGTCTTGCCCGCGCCGAGGAATCCGGAGAGCACGGTGACGGGCAGCCGGGGGTGCGCCATGGCCGGTCAGTCCCTCGGGTCGATCAGGCCGAGCCGGACGGCCTTCACCAGGCGGCGGGGTACCTGGTACACCGAGCCGTCGACGGTGACGGGCACCAGCGCGGGGACGGTGGCCTTCCACTGGGCGCGGCGGTGGCGGGTGTTGCTGCGGGAGAGCTTGCGCTTGGGTACGGCCATGGTGGTCCGGGCCTCCTTCGGGGCGGGCGGTCGTCCGGAGGCTATATGAAAATGGGTCCCATTTCCAAGTGGGTGGGGTGGGAAGGCGAACGCCCGGGGCGGCCCTGTCAGGGGCCGCCCCGGGCGCTGTGGTGCCGGGGGAGCGTGGACCGGGGGGCACGCCGGCGGATCAGGCGTCCGGCGCGTCCCCCGAGACCCTCAGATCGTCGAGGTGTCGATCACGAAGCGGTAGCGCACGTCGCTGGCGAGCACCCGCTCGTACGCCTCGTTGATCTGCGACGCGTCGATCACCTCGATGTCCGAGGCCAGCCCGTGCTCACCGCAGAAGTCGAGCATCTCCTGCGTCTCGCGGATGCCGCCGATCATCGAACCGGCGATCGACCTGCGCCGGGGGATCAGCGCGAACGGCGCGAGCTGCAGCGGCTTCTCCGGGGCGCCGAGCTGGACCAGCGTGCCGTCCGTCGCGAGCAGACCGAGGTAGGCGTTGAGGTCGAGGTCGGCGGAGACGGTGTTGACGATCAGGTCGAAGGTGCCGGCCAGCGCCTCGAAGGTGGCCGGGTCGGAGGTGGCGTGGTAGTGGTCGGCGCCGAGCCGCAGGCCGTCGTCCTTCTTGCGGAGCGACTGGCTCAGCACGGTGACCTCGGCGCCCATCGCGTGCGCGATCTTCACGCCCATGTGGCCGAGGCCGCCCAGTCCGACGACGGCGACCTTCTTGCCGGGGCCGGCCTTCCAGTGGGCGAGCGGGGAGTACAGGGTGATGCCGGCGCAGAGCAGCGGGGCGGCGGCGTCCAGCGGGAT
This sequence comes from Streptomyces sp. NPDC017993, assembly GCF_044328065.1. NCBI lineage: Bacteria > Bacillati > Actinomycetota > Actinomycetes > Kitasatosporales > Streptomycetaceae > Streptomyces > Streptomyces sp. NPDC017993. The sequence goes on along the minus strand of NZ_JBIRGO010000002.1, from coordinate 28,521 downwards.
GCTCTCGGGGATCCGCAGGGCGTAGTTCTCGTCGACGACGAGGTGGGTGGAGTAGCCGCCGTAGGTGGGCTCGCCGTCACGGCCGGTGGCGGCGTACGTGCCGACGTTGCCGAGCTCGCCGGTGCAGTACTGCTCCAGGCCGGCCAGGCAGTTCTCGCACTGGCGGCAGGAGTCGACGAAGCAGCCGACGCCCACCCGGTCACCGGTCCGGTAACGGGTGACCTCGGGGCCGACCTCGGCGACCACGCCGGCGATCTCGTGCCCGGGGACGATCGGGAAGGTGCCGCCGTCTCCCCACTCGGCTCGCACGGTGTGGATGTCGGAATGGCAGATACCGGCGTACTTGATGTCGATCAGGATGTCGTGGGCACCCAGCTCGCGGCGCGGAATCGTGGTCCGCTCCAGCGGTGCCTTCGGGGCGGGTGCGGCGTACGCGGCGACAGAGGTGTGGGTCATGCCATCGACAATGCGGCAGGTCAGAGGCCTTAGCCAGGGCCCCCTTGTGCCTATGCACGGTGGTCCTACCACTGCCAGGACCACCCTGCCTGGGCGTGTTTCGCGGCCGGACGCATACTGCCGTCATGGACCGGAGCACCGAATTGAGCGAGTTCCTGCGCTCCCGGCGGGCCCGGTTGCGGCCCGGTGACGTCGGGCTGCCGGAGCACGGCGGGCGGCGCCGGGTGCCGGGACTGCGGCGCGAGGAGCTGGCGCAGCTCGCCGGGGTGAGTGTGGCGTATTACACCCGCCTGGAACAGGGCCGTGGCCGAAACGTCTCGGCCGCTGTTCTGGACGCCATCGGCACCGCGCTGCGGCTGACCGGTGCCGAGCGCGACCACCTCGCCCACCTGGCCCGTCCGGTCTCGCGGCGGGTGCGGTCTCCCGGTCGGTCCGGGAGCGGTTGCGGTGTGGGGTCGCCGCTGCGGGTGCGGCCCGCCGTGCAGCAGCTCATCGACGCGATGGAGGGCGTCCCGGCCTGCGTCGTCGGCCCGCGGCTGGACGTCCTCGGCTGGAACCGGCTCTCCTTCGCCCTGCTCGGTGACTTCTCGGCGCTGCCGCGGGACCGGCCCAACCTGGCCCGGCAGGTCTTCCTCGATCCGGCCGCGCGCAATCTCTACGACGACTGGGCGGCCAAGGCCGCCGATGTCGTCGGCTATCTGCGGCGGGACGCGGGGCGCTGCCCCGAGGACCCCGAGCTGACCTCGCTGATCGCCGAACTGTCCGACAGGAGCCGCGAGTTCCGTCGGCTGTGGGCCGCGCACGAGGTCCGGGACAAGGGCTTCGGCGTCAAGGTGCTCAACCATCCGCTGGTCGGACGGCTGACGCTGGCGTACGAAGTCCTGACGCTGCCTGCCGACCCCGGACAACAGCTGTTCACCTATCACGCAGAACCGGCGTCGCCTTCGGCCGCGGCGCTACGGCGGCTGGCGGCGGCGGCGCCGGCCGGGGCCGTGGCGGGGGCCTGACGCAGGGCGGCCGACCGGGAGCGAGGGGGGCGAGTCCGCCGTGCCGGCCACGGCCTGGAGGGGGATGGGCGGCCGTGGCGGAAGCCGTCTTCAGCTTCGCTTAAGGATCATTGCGCCATGGTGACCACAGGTGCTCGCCGAGCGCCTGACGGCCGCGGGAGTGCCCCGCGGCCGGGTGTGGCATCGCCCCGTCAGTGTCGACGTGGCGGCCGTGCCACCCCTTGACCCGACCACACCACGCGCCCGTCAGGGCGAGTAGGAGGCAGGCCACCACCATGCAGCAACTCACCGCTCATGCCCGCACTTTCGAGCGCCGCTGCGCCGAGCGCGGCGAGGACTTCGAGAGGTTCGAAGCCGGGCAGTCACCGCAGGCCCTGTTCATCACGTGCTCCGACAGCCGTGTCGTGCCCTCGCTGATCACCGGGGCCGGCCCCGGCGACCTCTTCGAGCTGCGCACCGCGGGCAACATCGTCCCCGAGTACAGCGAACAGCGCCCCGCGGGCGAGGCGGCGACCATCGAGTACGCGGTGCGTGTCCTGGGCGTGCGGCACATCGTCGTCTGCGGCCACTCCCATTGCGGAGCGGTCGGCGCCGTGGTGCGTGGCGACGACCTCAGCGGCGCGCCGGCGATCCGGGGCTGGCTCGACAGCGCCGCGCCGCAGCAGCTTCGGGACGCGGGTGCCGAGTGGGCGGGTGCCGGGCCCGACCTCGCCGAGGCCGTGCAGCGGCACGCCGTGGCGCAGGGCGAACGGCTGCGGGCCTACCCGTGCGTACGGGAGGCGATGGACGCCGGGCGACTGACGCTGGACGTCTGGTTCTACGAGGTGCACACGGGAGCCGTGCGCAGCCATCGGCCGGAGACGGGGGCCTTTCAGCCGCTGTAGTGCGGCAGCCGCGCGTTCGCGCACGGCAGTGCCGCCCCGCCCCTTCCCCTCACCGTTTCCGGAGGAACCGGAGTTTCCATGCTCAGCTCAGGCAAGACCCCGATACCGAAGTTCTCCCTACCGACGTTCTCCGCCCTCAGCCCCGACACGCTGCGGCGTGACGTTCTCGCCTCGCTCGTCGTCTTCCTCGTCGCCGTCCCGCTGTGTGTGGGTGTCGCCGTCGCGTCCGGCGTACCCGCCGAACTCGGGCTGATCACCGGCATCGTCGGCGGTCTCGTCGTCGGCGCTCTGCCGGGCAGTTCATTTCAGGTCAGCGGGCCCGCGGCCGGTCTGACCGTCCTTGTCCACGAGGCTGTGCAGCAGTACGGGCTCGCGGCGCTCGGCGCCATCGTTCTCGCCGCAGGTGTGCTGCAGATCGCCCTCGGCGCGCTGCGCTTCGGCCGGTGGTTCCGGGCGATATCCGTCGCCGTGGTGCAGGGGATGCTGGCCGGGATCGGCCTCATCCTCGTCTTCGGCCAGGTCTACGCCATGGCCGACGTCGCTCAGCCCGGCAGCGGACCGGCGAAGATCGCCGGGCTCCCCGGGCTCGCCGCCGAGCTGGTCAGCAACCCGCAGGCCGCCACCGCGTTCGCCGTCGGGGCCGGCACCCTCGGCCTGCTCCTGCTGTGGAAGTGGATGCCCGAGAAGGTCCGCAAGGTGCCGGGCCCGCTGGCCGCCATCGCCCTCGCCACCGTCGTGACGGCCGTGTTCGGCCTGCCGATCGCGAAGGTGGAGGTGCACGGCCTGCTGGAGTCCATCCAGCCGCCCGGGCTCGGCGAACTGGGCGGTCTCGCCGGGCTGTCCATCCTCGGCACGGTGCTCGCCTTCACCCTCATCGCCTCCGCCGAGAGCCTCTTCAGCGCCGCGGCGGTGGACCGGATGACCGACGGAGCGCGGACCGACTACGACAAGGAGCTGATGGCGCAGGGCGCGGGCAACGCCCTCTGCGGTGTGCTCGGCGCGCTGCCGATGACCGCGGTGATCGTGCGCAGTGCCACCAACGTCCAGGCCGGTGCCCGCACCAAGCTTTCGCGCATCCTGCACGGTGTCTGGCTGCTGCTGTTCGCGGCGCTGCTGCCCGCCGCGCTCGGCGTCGTCCCGCTCGCCGCTCTCGCGGCGGTGCTGGTGCACGCCGGGGTGAAGCTGGTGCCGGGCCGACAGCTGGTGTCGATGTGGCGGGAGCATCGCGGTGAGGCGGTGATCCTCGTGGTCACCGCGGGCGCCATCGTCGTCGCCAACATGTTCGAGGGTGTGCTCCTCGGGCTGCTGCTCGCCGTCGTCAAGACCGCCTGGGAGACCTCCCATGTGCAGGTGGACGTACGGGAGTTGACCGGCGGCCGGATCATCGTCGCGCTCACCGGAAACGCGACGTTCCTGCGGCTGCCCAAGATCCTGGACGCGCTGGAGGAGCTGCCCCGGGACAAGCCCGTCGAACTGGACCTGACGGAGCTGCGGCACCTGGATCATGCCTGCCGTACCGCCCTGGACGGCTGGGCCGCACAGCACAACGGCGCGGAGCCGGTGGTTGGGGCTCCGGTGGCCACGGCGGGTGCGGGCCGCGCCGCCGGGTAGCGGGAGCCGGCCCTGGAGCGTTCCTGTGCTCCGGAGCGCGGTACCGAGGTGCCGCGCTCCGGAGCACAGTCGCCTTCGGGAGCGCGCCGGCGTCCCGGCCATGTGCGGCGGCCTTCCCCCGGCCGCCGCACATGGCATGACGGTTACTTCAGGGCCCGCTCCAGCCCGCCCAGCGCCGACTCCAGCTCCTCGCGGGTGATGGTCAGCGGCGGCGCGAGGCGGATCGTGGACCCGTGGGTGTCCTTGGCCAGGATCCCTTCGCGCAGCAGCCGTTCGCTGATCTCACGGCCGGTGCCGAGGGCGGGGTCGATGTCGACGCCCGCCCACAGGCCGCGCGCGCGAAAGCCCGTGACGCCCTTGCCGGTCAGGGCGGTCAGCCCGGTGCGGAGCACCTCGCCGAGTTCGGCCGCCCGGCGCTGGAACTCGCCCGTGGCCAGCAGCTCGATGACCGCGGAACCGACCGCCGCCGCCAGCGGGTTGCCGCCGAAGGTGGAGCCGTGCTGGCCGGGGCCGAGGACGCCGAGCACCTCGCGGTGGGCGACGACCGCGGAGACCGGGACGATGCCCCCGCCGAGCGCCTTGCCCAGCAGCAGGACGTCCGGGACCACCGACTCGTGGTCGACGGCGAGGGTGCGGCCGGTCCGCCCGAGGCCGGACTGGATCTCGTCCGCGATGAACAGGCACCCGGCGCGCCGCGTCACCTCGCGTACGCCGCTGAGGTAGCCGTCGTCGGGGATGACCACCCCGGCCTCGCCCTGAATGGGCTCGATCAGCACCGCGGCGGTGGTTTCGTCCACGGCCGCCTCCAGTGCGGCGAGGTCGTTGTAGGGCACCACGCGGAAGCCCGGGGCGAAGGGGCCGAAGCCGGCGCGGGCGGTCTCGTCGTTGGAGAAGCCGACGATGGTGGTGGTCCGGCCGTGGAAGTTGTCGGCGGCCACCACGATCGTGGCCCGGTCGGCGGGCACGCCCTTGACGTCGTACGCCCACTTGCGGGCGACCTTGATGCCGCTCTCCACCGCCTCGGCGCCGGTGTTCATCGGCAGCACCATGTCCAGGCCGGTGAGTTCGGCGAGGTCCGCGGCGAAGCCGGCGAGGCGGTCGTGGTGGAAGGCGCGCGAGGTGAGGGTCAGCTGATCGAGCTGGCGGTGCGCGGCCTCGATCAGCGCGGGGTGACGGTGGCCGAAGTTGAGGGCGGAGTAGCCGGCCAGCATGTCGAGGTAGCGGCGCCCCTCGACATCCTCGACCCAGACCCCTTCGGCGCGGGCGACGACCACCGGAAGCGGGTGGTAGTTGTGCGCGAGTACCGGTGCCTCCGCGCGGATCACCTCGGCCGACGAGCGCGGCGTCCCGGACGGCCTTGAGGCACCGGTGGCGGTGGCGGTCTCGGTGGGAGCGGTCATGAGCGGATCTCCTGGGTGCAGCACTTGATGCCGCCGCCGGCCTTGTGGAACTCCGACAGGTCGACGGGGACGGGGACGTAGCCACGACGGGTGAGCTGGTCGATGAGACCGGTCGCGGCCGGGGCGATGAAGACATGACGGCCGTCGGAGACGGAGTTGAGGCCGAAGGCCATGGCGTCCTCGCGGGTGGCGATCACCGCGTCGGGGAACAGCCGGCGCAGCACCTCGCGGCTGCCGGAGGAGAACGCCCCCGGGTAGTAGGCGATGTTCGCGGCGGGGCGCGGACCACCGTCCTCGCTGCCGGGCCCGGCGCCCGGGTCGTCGAGGACGAACAGCGCGGTGTCCAGGTGGTAGAAGTACGGGTCCACCAGCTGGAGGCCGACCGTCGGTACGCCGAAGAACTCCTGCACCTCGGCATGGGCCTCGCGCGCGGTGCGAAAACCGGTCCCGGCGAGGAGGAAGGGGCCGGCCGGCGCGAGGTCGCCCTCGCCCTCGCACAAGGCTTCCGGACGGTAGACGTCGTACCCGGCCGCCTTGAACCACGTCTCGTACTCCGTGGACTCCGGCCGGCGCTCGGGAGCGTGGAACCGTGAGCCGAAGACCCGGCCGGCCAGGACCAGGGCCGAGTTCGCGGCGAAGACCATGTCGGGCAGGCCCGCTACCGGCGGCACCGTCTCCACCGTGTGGCCGTGTTCGCGGTAGGCGCGCACCAGGGTCTCCCACTGGCGCCCCGCGAGCACGGTGTCGACCTGTGCGTCCGCCCGCATCCAGGGGTTGATGGCGTAGTGCACGGCGAAGTGGCGGGGCTCGCAGAGCAGATAGCGCCCGGGGCGCGCCACGCGGGGCGTCGTCGAAAGGCTCGTCGGCAAGGAAGGATCCCTTCGGTTCCGGCGGTGGGCGGTGCGAGCGGAGGGTGCCGGGTTCGGCCGGACACCGGGGGCGGGCGCACCGGCACCGGCCGAACGCACCGGTGTGCTGTGGTGACCGGTGGTGACCGGAGGTATCCGGCACGTGTTCCACGGTAAAGATCGAACAAGCCGCCGGACAAGCGACAAACGCTGCTTGCAGGCGCAGGAATCCTGCGTAGAAATGCCCTCTACAGCAGGTTCGCTGCGCCGCTCGAAGCGGAGGGCTGGCCCGCGCCCGCCTCCGGGCTCTCCGGCAGCAGGTGGGACAGGACCATGTAGCTGATGGTCTTGCGGATGAACGGCTCGGCCCTGATGCGCTCCAGCACCTCTTCGAAGTGCTCCACATCGGTCGCCCGGACGTGCAGCAGCGCGTCGGCGCCGCCGGTCACGGTCATGGCGGCCGCGATCTCCGGATGGTTGCGCACGACCTCGGCGAGGCGGCGGGGCGGGGCGGCGCTGTCGCAGTACACCTCGACGTACGCCTCGGTGAGCCAGCCGAGCGCGGCGGGCCGGACGGTGGCGGTGAATCCCGTGATGACGTTGTTCTCGCGCATCCGGTCGACCCGACGTTTGACGGCGGTGGCCGACAGGCCGATGGCCGCACCGATCTCCGCGAAACTCGTCCGGCCGTTCTCGATCAGCGCCGCGACGATCTTGCGGTCCAGCGCGTCGAACGGCGCGGCCTTGCTGGTCATGTGGCGACCCTCCTGTTCCCGCTCCCGAGCGTGGGCTCTTCGCGCCGAGCGCCATCGTCCGGAGTCGCCCCACGGTAGCGATATCCGGCCGGACGTCCGCGGGCCGCAACGCGGGCCGGGGGAGGGGGCCGCGGCTCCCCGCCTCGCGCGCCGCGGGCCGCCGCGGCCGCCGGGCGGGCGGCGCAACCGCCCGCGCCCTCCGCGAACCGCCAGGTCAGCAATCGATGCAGGTCACATGGGGTGGCGTAACCTCGCGGCAATATGCCTCGCCTAGCGTCGTCAGTCGGCGGACCGTTGGGGCCGTCGGCTCCGCGAACCGCAGCAGCGAGGAGGGGCCATGGAGGATCCGATGCCGGGCGGCGCGCCCGGGGACGGGCTGACGCGGGCCGACCGGGCCCGGCGGGTGGCCCATGTCCTGCGCGGCCAGGTGCTGCGGGGTGCCTTCCCCTCGGGTGTGCTGCCCGATGAGCGGGACCTGGTGGCCGAGTTCGACACCTCCCGCAACACCGTCCGGGAGGCGCTGGGGCTCCTGCGCGATGAGGGTCTGGTGGTGCGCCGCCGGGGCGTGGGAACGGTCGTGGTCGGGCGGACCTACCAGCATCCGCTGGGCGAGCTGTCCGGTCTGGCCGAGGTGCTCCAGCGGCACGGGACGGTCGTCAACGAGGTGCGCGAGGCCCGCACCGTACGGCCGCCGCGCTCGGTCGCCCGCCGCCTGGAGCTGCCCGAGGGGAGCCCGGCGGTCTACCTGGAACGGCTGCGGCGGGTGGACGGCGCGCCGCTCTCCCTGGACTGCACCTACCTCATCCCCGAGGTGGGGGAGACGCTGCTGGCTCTCGCCCCGGACACGTTGGAGAACCACGACGTCTTCGACCTGATCGAGACCGCCGCCGGGGCACCGCTCGGCAGGGCGGAGGTGTCGGTGCGGGCGGTGGTCGCCGACCCGGCGACGTGCGAGGTGCTCGCGATGCCGGAGGGCGGCGCGCTGCTCGCCGTCGACCGCCTCACCCGGCTCGCCGACGGCCGCCCCGCCGACCTGGAGTTCATCCATCTGCGGGGCGACCGGCTGACCCTGCACGCCACGCTCGACCGGGCCGGGAGCACCGACAGCCCGCTGCTGTGATGCCGTAAGCCGGCCGCACGGCCCGCCGCCTTCGCACCGCGGGGTCGGCCGGTGCCGCGGCGACCCCTGCCCTGGAGGTCTCGTTGGGTTTCACCGAGCCCGGATCCACGACGCGAGCCGAGCACGGACCGGCCACGGGGGCCGCGTCCGCCACCGGCGAAGGCGGCGACCGCGACGGGAGAAACGGGAGAGGGGGTGCGGCCGGCCGTCCCGCGCTCCGGCGGCGCCGGGCGTGCACGGTCGCCCTGTGCCTGTGCGTCACCCTGGTCGTCGGCATGGTCTCCGCCGTCAATCTGGCCATCCCGGACCTCTCGGGCGGCAGCCTGCACGCCTCCGCGGAGGCGGTGGTGTGGGTCGTGGACGGCTACGTCGTCGTCTTCGCCTGCCTGCTGGTGCCCGCCGGCGCGCTAGCCGACCGCAGAGGGCGCAAGGGCACGCTGATGTGCGGCATGGGCGTCTTCGCGCTCGGCAGCGTGGTCTGCGCACTCGCGCCGCATGTCGCGGTCCTGATCGCGGGCCGCATGATCAGCGGGGCCGGCGCGGCCGCCGTGCTGCCCACCACGCTCGCGCTGCTGGTGGACGGCCTGGCGGACCGGCCGCGGCGCAGAGCCATCGCGATCTGGGCGTCCATGACGGGGCTCGCCGCCGTCCTGGGAAACGTGGGCGGCGGGGCGGCCATCGCGTACGGCACCTGGCGGACGCTGTTCCTCGCCCTGGTCCCGCTCGCGCTCGTCGCCCTGCTGCTGGTGGCTGCCGTCGCCCCGGCGGCCGAGCGGCATCCGCGGCCGGCGGCGCCGCTCGGCAGCGCCCTGCTGACCGGCGGCTTCCTGGCCCTGCTCTACGGCATCGTCTCCGGCCCGCAGGCGGGCTGGGTGAGCCCGGCGGTCCTGGGCGCCCTGGCTGCCGCGGTGCTGCTGCTGACCGCCTGGACCCGGCACGAACTGCGCGCCGCGCACCCGCTCCTCGACCCCCGGCTGCTGGCCCGCCCCGCCGTCCGGGCGGGCGCGGTGGGCATGGCGGTCCTGTTCACCGGCATGTTCGGGCTCTTCTACCTCAACGGCCAGTACCTGCAGTACGCCAAGGGCTTCGGGCCGTTCGGCGCGGGTCTGCGGTTGCTGCCGATGGCCGCTGCGCTGCTGGCCGGGCCGCGCTGCGGCCTGCTGCTGGAGCGGGTGTGCGGGCGGCGCGGCACGGTCGTCGTCGGGATGCTCGTACTGGCCTGCGGACTGTGCACGGTCTCCGCCGCGGACGCCCGCACCCCGTACGCGCTGTACGCCCTCGGCGCCGGCCTCACCGCGCTCGGCTGCGGCACGGCCACCCCGCTGCTGTCGCACGCCATGATGGCCGCGCTGCCGGCCGACCGGGCGGGCACCGGGTCCGGACTGCAGAGCCTGGCAAGGGAGTTGGGCAGCGCCTTGGGCATCGCGGTCACCGGGACGCTCACCACGGCCGTCTTCACGGCCCGGCTGCCCGCGGTGCTCCGCGGCCCAGGACACCCGACGACGGTCGCGGCGGCGCAGGCCCGTACGTCCGATCCGCGGCTGCGGGCCGCGGTCGTCGACGCCTTCACCGCCGGGCTGCACACCGCGACCCTCGCGCTCGCCGCCGCCGTCGTGCTCACGGCGCTCCTCCTCGCCCGGTGGCTGCCGCCGGGCGAGTAGCCGGGGGCGGGCACGCCTCGCGGCCGCAGGATGAGGGAGGCCGAAGTCGCGTCGTCCGCCCGCGACTTCGGCCTCCCTCATCCAGACCGGCTCGATCAGACCGGCTCGACGCGTTGCAGCTTCGCCCGGCGCACCACCTCGGGCGCGACCTCCGCCACCCGCCGTACCAGCGCGGGCCCGTCCCAGTCCGGCGGCCAGCCCTGCCACAGGCGCAGCCGGCCGTCGACGACGACCGCGGTGATCTGGTCCCGGTTCGCCAGGCGGACGAGTTCCCAGCGCAGGTCCCAGGAGGGGGTGAGTTCGGGGACGTCGATGTCCACCACGAGGAAGTCGGCCGCCTTGCCGACGGCGATCTGCCCGGTCACCCGGCCCAGTCCGAGGGCGTCCGCGCTGCCCGACGTCGCGTGCTCCAGCCACAGCTTTCCGGCCCCGCACGAGGAGTCGCCCGCGCCCATTCCGTACGCCAGCCGCTGGGCGGTCTCGGCCGCGTCGATCATCCGGAAGCCGTCGCCCCGGGTGCCGTCGGTACCGGTGCCGAAGCGCACGCCCATCGCGGCCAGCATGGTGGCGTGGGCGACGCCGTTGCCCTTCCAGGCGCTGGCCACGGGGTTGTAGCTGATCGCCGCGCCGGACTCGGCCAGCAGGCGCATCTCGCCGGGGGTGAGCAGGGTGGCGTGCGCACCCAGGGTGTGCGGGCCGAGCGCGCCGATGTGGTGCAGATACTCGACCGGGCGGCGCCCGACGCTCTTCAAGGAGCGCTCCACGGAGGCGAGATGCTCGTTGACGTGGACCTGGAAAACCGCGTCGGCCTCGGCGCACAGCTTCGCCGTCTTCTTGATCACCTCGGCGGTGGCGTTCTCGGGGACGGCGATCGCGAGCGAGGGGTGGATCAGCGGATGCGCGTCCCAGCGCCCGAGGTGCGCGGGCCCGCCCTTCCCATCGGAGACGATCTTGGACAGCACGCACCGGATACCGGCTTCCTCCGTGCCCTTGGCCACCGCACCGACGTCCACCGGAGCGCGGGTCCCGGCGTCCGCGACGGTGGTGAAGCCGCCGCGCAGCGCTTCCAACGCGGCGAGTTTCGCCGAGAGATAGGCGCTCTCCTCGTCCAGCGCATGCTCCAGCGGCTCCCAGATCGTCTTGAAGATCTCCGAAGGCTGCCCGAACGACTGGGCCTTGCCGAAGCTCTGGGTCAGATGGTGGTGGGCGTCGACGAAGCCCGGCATGAGCAGGTGGCCGTCGAGGCGCACCGGCCGGAGCGCGGGGTGCCGGGCGAGGAGCTTGCGGGCCGGGCCGATCTCCCGGAACTTCCCGTCCTCCACGAGCACCGCGTGGTCCCGGACCGGCCCGTCCGGCAGCATCAGCATCTCCGGCACGAGCAGCTGCTTCCGGCCGCCGAACTGCTCCGGCCGCGGGCCGTGCGCCGCCTTGGCGCCGCCCTGCCCGGCCGCCGCTGCCGGGCTGCCCGGGGTGGCCGCGGCCGCGCTCGCGCCGCCGGTCACCGAGGTGCCGAGCAGCCCGCCCGCGCCGGTCAGCCCCACCCCGACGAGAAACCCACGCCGCCCGACACCCGTGTGCCCCGTTTCCGTCCCCGATTCCGGCATCGGCTCCTGGTCCGGGCCCTCGCCCGGTGCCCGCGCCGGATCCTGCCGCTCGTGGTGCGGCATCCCTTGGTCGTGCTGTGCGTTCGCCAACCCGCTCGCCTGCTTCCGTACTTGCGTCCATCCCACTGAGCACGTTCGTCTGCGGCGTCCGGGCGCGGGCAGCAGCGGGTGCGCTGCGCACGCGGTGACGCCAGAAGCACCCGTGTACGAGGTCAGCCGCGCCGGGTGGCCCGACACTAGAACCACGGCTGGAAACGGAACAAGGCTTCCGACATACGGGATTCGCCTGGTGGGCGAGGGGGTGGCGCAACCCCTTCCGGTGGGCGGAAGTCCCCTGGTGAAGGGGCGGTCAGGCGTGCCCCCGAGGTGGCGTAACCTCGCGGAAACATGACGCCGGGCCCTGACATGGGCGGCGGCGAGCCGCTCGAAGCCCACGAGCCGGACGACACCGGCCGCTTCCGGCCACACCCCCGCGGAAGCACACGGACCGCCCCCTCCACCGCTTGTCGCCGAACAAGGTGCACACGGCAGCTTCCGGATGAACGGCACATAGGATCCCCAGGGGCCATGGATCCGCCGGACGGGCGGTGGACGTGCGGCGATACGAGGACGGACCGATGAGACTCTGCTTCCTGGTGGAGGAGCAGTACCGCTACGACGGCATGCCGCTGGACGTGATCCGCCAACTCACCGCCTGGGGACACCGGGTGGACGTCCTGTGGCCCGGCCGGTCGCTCCTGCCGATGTCCGAGCTGATACAGGTCGGCAGACACGACGCGTGGGTCCTCAAGACCGTCTCCGGCGGGCCGGGCCTGACGCTCTTGGAGGCCGCCGCCACCGTCGGCCTGACCACGGTGAACGACGCGCGGGCCATCCGCGGCGTGCGCGACAAGGCACTGGCCGCGGTCATCGCCCGCAGCCGCGGACTGCCCGTCCCCGTCACCTACGCCGCGGCCAGGCTTGAGGAGTTCGCGGCGATACCCGAGGCGGACTTCCCCCTCGTGGTGAAGCCCGCCGACGGCAGCGCCGGGCGCGACGTCCGCCTCGTCGCGACGCCGGACCGGCTGAGCGACCCGGGCGCCGGACCGGCCGGCGAAGGACTGCTCATCGCCCAGCCGTACGTCCCCAACTCCGGCACGGATCTCAAGGTGTACTGCGTCGACGGCGAGTTGTACGCCACCGAACGCTGCTCCCCGCTGCATCCCGGCCGTGCCGTTCCCGAACGCCGGGTTCCCCTCACCCCCGAAGTCGCCCGGATCGCCGCCGAGATCGGCACGGTCTTCGGCCTCGACCTCTACGGGGCCGACATCCTGCTCGGCCCGGACGGCCCCGTGATCGTCGACATCAACGACTTCCCCAGCTTCCGCCAGGTCCCCGACGCGGTCGCCCGGGTGTCCGCCGCGGTGCTGCGGCTCGCCCGCACCGGCACCGGGCGCCCGGGCCCCACTCCCACCGCCGCACCGTCCCCGGTGCCGGACCCGGCGCCCGCCGCGGTCGGCGGCACCCGATGAGGATCTGCCTGATCACAGCGGCCCCCGACCACCCCCTGCTGGCCGCCACCACCGCGCTGCTGACCCCGCGTCACCACGTCGTGTCGCTGGACCCCGAGGCGGACGGCGCACCCTCCGCCGGACCGCCCGGCGGCGCCGAGCCGGCCGACGTCTACCTGCTCAAGTCCCGTACGACGCGGGCGCTGGCCCTCGCCGCCGCGCTGGAGAGAAGGGGCGCCCCGGTGCTCAACTCCGCGGCGGCTACGGCCCTGTGCCAGGACCGGGTCGCGATGGCCGAGCTGGCGCGCCGGGCCGGGCTGCCCTTCGCCGCCACCACCGCCGTGGCCACGCTCACCGACCTGGCCGAGGCCGGGGCGCCGGCGGGCCCGCTGGTCATCAAGAGCCGGCACAGCAGGCGTCACGACCTCGTGGCGCGGGTCGACAGTGCCGCGGAGCTGCGGAAGCTGGCCGACGCCTGGCCGCAAGAACCGGTGGTTGTCCAGGAGTTCACCGCGAACAGCGGCTGGGACCACAAGCTGTGGGCGATCGACGGCCGGCTCTTCGCCGGGCTGCGCCGCTCGGAGCTGGCGCCGGACGGACGCGGGCCGACCCTGCCGCTGCCGGTCGGCGACCTCCCCGCCGAATGGACCGCGGCGGTGCTCCGCGTCGGCGAGACCTTCGGGCTGGACGTCTACGGCGTGGACCTGCTGGATTCCGGTGGGGGCACACCACTGATCGTGGACATCAACGCCTTCCCCGGCATCCGCGGCCAGGCCGGCGCACCGGAGGCACTGGCGGAACTGACCCTGCGCGCCGCCGCGGGAACGGCCGTACGGCGCACGGGACTTCACGGCTCCCGCGGCCCCGCCCTGCCGGTCCGCTCATATCAACATCCCGGTTGGGTGCGCAAGTCCTCGTAAGGACGGGGCTACCGCGATGTGGCCAGGGGTAGTGCTCCTGGCGACCAGGGGGCGTACGTCGTTTCGTCGCGCCTTCGCACGTACCGGGAGAGGCCAGGAACGGTGACACAGCCATTCGAATTGCCGACCTTCTACACCCCGCATCCGGCGCGTTTGAACCCGCATCTGGAAGCGGCGCGAACGCATTCGAAGGAGTGGGCCCGCGGCATGGGAATGCTGGAGGGCTCCAACATCTGGGACGAGCGCGACCTCGACGCCCACGACTACGCCCTGCTCTGCTCCTACACCCACCCCGATGCCCCCGAGCCGGCGCTCTCCCTGGTGACCGACTGGTATGTGTGGGTCTTCTTCTTCGACGACCACTTCCTGGAGAAGTTCAAACGGACGCTGGACCGCAAGGGCGGCAAGGAATACCTCGACCGGCTGCCGGCCTTCATGCCGATGGACCTGTCCGCCCCCGTGCCGGAGCCGACCAACCCCGTCGAGGCCGGACTGGCCGATCTGTGGGCGCGCACCGTGCCGGCCATGTCCCTGGAATGGCGGGCGCGTTTCGCCGAGAGCACCGAGCACCTGCTCAATGAATCGCTCTGGGAACTGTCCAACATCAACATCCACCGCGTACCCAACCCCGTCGAGTACATCGAGATGCGCCGCAAGGTCGGCGGCGCGCCCTGGTCCGCCGGACTGGTGGAGTACGCGACCGGCGCCGAGGTCCCCGCGGCCGTCGCCGACTCCCGCCCCCTGCGGGTCCTCAAGGACACGTTCTCCGACGGGGTGCACCTGCGCAACGACCTCTTCTCCTATCAGCGGGAGATCGAGGACGAAGGCGAGCTGAGCAACGGCGTCCTGGTGCTGGAGACGTTCCTGGACTGCACCACCCAGGACGCGGCGGAGGCGGTCAACGACCTCATCACCTCACGACTCCAGCAGTTCGAGAACACCGTTGTCGCCGAACTCCCGGTCCTCTTCATGGAGAAGGGCCTCGATCCGCACGCCTGCGCCGACGTCCTGGCGTACGCCAAGGGCCTCCAGGACTGGCAGTCCGGCGGTCATGAATGGCACATGCGCTCCAGCCGCTACATGAACGGCGGCGGATCGGCCGCCGAAGCACCCTCGGCCGCGCCCTGGTCCCCCTTTGCGGTCGGCGGCATCGGCACCTCGGCGGCGGATCTGAAGACCGCGCTGCGCACGGCCTGCGCCCAGCGTCTTCGCAGCCACACCCACGTCCCGAACCAAAAGGTCGGCCCGTCCCGGCTGCCGGACTTCGACATGCCGTTCACCGCCGCACGCAGCCCGCACCTGGACGCGGCCCGGCGCAACATCGTCAGCTGGGCGCACCGCATGGGCCTGCTCGTCGGGCAGCCGGGGGTGCCCTTCTCCGACGTCTGGGACGAGGAGGCCCTGGTGAGGCACGACCTCCCGCTGTGCGCGGCCGGCCTGCACCCGGACGCCACCCTGGAAGAGCTCGACCTCAGCTCGCAGTGGCTGACCTGGGGCACCTACGCCGACGATTACTACCCGGCGGTCTTCGGCCGGTCCCGTGATCTGGCCTCGGCGAAGGTGTGCACCGCGCGGCTCTCGATGTTCATGCCCCTCGACTCCTCGACGCCCACGCCGGTACCGGCCAGTGCCATGGAACGGTCCCTGGCGGACCTGTGGACGCGCACGGCGGGCCCGATGCCCCGCGACGCGCGGGCGACCTTCCGGGCCGCGATCGACAAGATGACGGCCGGCTGGATCTGGGAGCTGGAGAATCAGGCGCAGAACCGTATCCCCGACCCGGTCGACTACATCGAGATGCGCCGCGCGACGTTCGGCTCCGACCTCACGATGAGCCTCAGCCGTCTGGGACACGGCCGTCAGGTGCCACCGGAGATCTACCGCACCGGCCCGATGCGGGCCCTGGAGAACTCCGCCTCCGATTACGCCGCCCTGCTCAACGACGTCTTCTCGTACCAGAAGGAGATCGAGTACGAGGGCGAGGTGCACAACGGCATCCTGGTCGTGCAGAACTTCTTCGACTGCGACTACCCGACCGGGCTGGCCATCGTCCACGATCTGATGAAGTCGCGGATGAGCGAGTTCCAGCATGTCGCCGCCAATGAACTGCCCATCGTCTACGACGACTTCGACCTCTCTCCGGAAGCCCGCGAGATCCTCGACGGGTACGTGAAGGAACTGCAGAACTGGCTGTCCGGCATCCTCGTCTGGCACCAGGAGTGCCGCCGCTACGGCGAGGCCGACCTGCGCCACCCGCCGGGCATCGCGACGTCGATCGCGGGGCCCACCGGACTGGGCACCTCCGCCGCGCGGGTCCTCCAGACGGCCCTGAGCGCCGGGTAGCGGTCCTGCCCCGGCCCGCCGGAGCCGCGGCCGGCGGGCCGGGGCCGGCTCACCGGTGCTCGGGGTTGGGCTGGTCGGAGCGGCAGCCCGCGTCCCACCGGGAGCGCTGGTTGCCGTGTGCGGGGATGCCGCCCGCCTGCTTGAGCAGGGCAGCCAGGTGCAGCAGGTTCCAGGTCATGAAGGCCGTGTTGCGGTTGGTGAAGTCGTTCTCTGGGCCGCCCGAGCCCGGGTCCAGATAGGACGGGCCGGGGCCGGCCTCACCGATCCACCCGGCGTCGGCCTGCGGAGGGATGGTGTAGCCGAGGTGCTGGAGGCTGTAGAGGACGTTCATGGCGCAGTGCTTGACGCCGTCCTCGTTGCCGGTGATGAGGCAGCCGCCCACCCTGCCGTAATAGGCGTATTGCCCCCGGTCGTTGAGCTGACTGGAGCAGCCGTAGAGCCGCTCGATGACCCGCTTGGTCACGGAGCTGTTGTCGCCGAGCCAGATGGGGCCGCAGAGCACGAGGATGTCCGCGGCCATGACCTGCTCGTACAGCTGCGGCCAGGCGTCGGACTCCCATCCGTGCTCGGTCATGTCGGGCCAGACGCCGGTGGCGATGTCGTGGTCGACGGCGCGGACCACGCTGGTCGTGACGCCGTTCTCCGTCATCAGGGCAGCGCTCCTGTCGATCAGCCCCTCGGTGTTGCTGACCTCGGGGGAGCGCTTGAGCGTGCAGTTGACGAACAGGGCACGCAGGTTGTCGTAGCGGTACGGAGCGGGGGGAACCGCGGCCATCGGGTGGCCTCCTCGGGCGAGCGGTGGAGTGTGCGCCCAGCCTGCTCCGGGCCGGCCCGGCGATCCACCTGACAGGCCGCGTACGGCACCGAAGACGCAAAGGGTGGGCACGGGCGAAGGGGGCGGACGGGAGCGGGGCGGCCGCCCTCGTACGGGGGTGCCGCACCGGCGGCGGGCCCGGGTAGGGTCACGCGATCGAGGGGGGTACACCACCCGGGGAGTTGCTGTGATCTGGATAGGTATCGCCGGTTTGGCCCTGGCGGCGGTGTGCGCGTACCTCGCGCGCGCCGCGCACACTCGAGCCCGGTCGATGGAGAGCGCCGAGACGCTGCCTGTACGGGACCTGAGGTCGCTGCACGAGGCGGCGGCGCAGGCCGCGGGGCCCGGCCACTTCCGGTACGGCTGCGAGGTCGCAGGTCACGCGCGTCCGCACCGGGACGGCGCGCTGCGGTCCGAGCTGGAGGACCTGGAGTGCGTCTGGCACCGGCACAAGATCTCCCGTAAGTACGAGGAGATCTACCGCGACGGCAACGGCAACCGCAAGCGCAGAACCCGCACCGACGTCCTCTCCGAGCACTCCAGCTCCACCGCGTTCTTCGTCGCGGACGCCACCGGCAAGGTGGCGGTGCACCCCGCCGGCCACGAGGTCGTCGGCGCGGAGAAGGTGCTCGACCGCTTCGACCCGCTCGTGGCGGGCGGCAACCGCCTCGAACTCGGCCCGCTCAGCCTGAACCTCGGTGGCGGCGACGGCACCCTGGGCTACCTGCGCGAGGAGTGGCTCGTGCGCCCCGGCAGCCGGTTCTACGTCCACGGCGAGGCCACCGACGCCGAAGGCCACCTGGCGCTCGCGCCGCCTGACGAGGGCGGCGCCTTCGTTCTGTCGGTCAAGTCCGAGAAGGAACTGCTCCGCGGCGAGAACCACAAGGTGCTGGCCTACGGGCTGGGGGCCGGGCTCGCGGCCGTGGCGGGGGTCGCGCTGATCGTGGTGGGGCTTGTCCGCTGAGGCGTGGGGGCGTGGAGGCGCACCGGCCCGCTGGTGCGGTGACCGGTGGCCCGGCGAGAGGGCTTGAGGGGCCGGGGGTCCGCGGGCGCACCGGCCGCGAAAAATAGCTCGCCCTCAGCCACCGTGGTATGCCTGAAACGTCGGATTCATGTACGTCCGGCCCCGGAGACGGGCCCGATCCGTGGCTCCGTCGCACGATGCCCGGCCGGCGCCTCGCTGCCGCTCCGGTCGCGCGGCGCACGAGGATTGGCGGTCGACGTCATGCCCGAGCTGCCCGATGTCGAGGAGTTCCGCAGGATCCTGGAGTCCTGCGCGCAGGACCGGCAGATCCATCGGGTCGAGGTGCACGACGCGGGAGTGCTGCACGACGTGAGTGTGCGCCGGTTCCGCCGCGACCTGGAAGGCCGTACGTTCACCCGGCCCGAGCGGCACGGCAAGTGGCTGCTCGCCCGTACCGACGGCCCGACCGTGCTGCTGCACTTCGGCATGACCGGGGAACTGCTGTGCTGCACCCCCGACGACCCGCCCCACGCCCACGACCGTGTCGTCGTCACCATGGCGGGTGACCGGCAGCTCCGCTACCGCGACCAGCGCAAACTCAAGGGCCTGTGGCTGGCCGACGAGGCCGGCGTCGCCCGCGTACTGCACGATCAGGGGCCCGACGCGGCCACCGTGGACCGCGCCGCCTTCGACGAGGCGCTCGCCGGGCGGCGCGGCAGCCTCAAGTCCGTCCTGATGGACCAGTCGACCCTGGCCGGCCTCGGAAATCTGCTCGTCGACGAGATCCTGTGGTGCGCCCTGCTGCACCCCGCGCGGCCCGCCCGCGACCTCACCGACGACGAGTACGGCCGGCTCCACTCGGAAATGCAGCGCACGCTGGGTGAGGCGGTGCGCGCGGGCCGGGTGCCGCCCCTCGCCTCCTGGCTCACCGGCCACCGCGACGACGATGACGCGACCTGTCCGCGCTGCGGCGAATCCCTGCGCCACAGCCGGATCGCGGGACGCGGCACGGTGTGGTGCCCGCGGTGCCAGCCGGAGGAGTCGTAACGTCCCGTGCCCCGTCCCGTACCCCGTGCGCCGTCGCCGGGGCGAGGTCTCCCCGGGGTCAGCGGCGGACGGGCCTGCCGGCGCTCTTCGTCGACGTCAGCGCGAAGAGGTCACCGCCACCCGGGACACTCACGACACCGCGTCCCACCAGGTCCTTCGGGTGGGCGGCCAAGGGGTCTCCCGCGTACCACGCACCGCCCGCCATCTCCTCGGCCCAGCGCCGCCGGTGCACCGGATTCCGGGCCGACAGGATCCCCGTCCACCGCTCACCGGCACCGCCGAACAGCCGCTGCGCGGCCGCCCCCTCGGCAGCCCCGGTCCTGGACTTCCGCGGAGCCGGCGTGCGGGCGCCCCCGGCCGGCTCGCTCTCCGCGTCGGCGCTGCCGAGCTGAATCTGAACGGCCACCCCGTCGATGTCCTTGAAATGGGGGTTGCGGCGCGCGGCCGGGACCGCCTGCCACTCAAACGCCTCAAGATCGCGCCGCATCCGCCCCAGGCAGCGCAGCGAGCTGACGCGGAGGTAAAGGAAGCAGAGGTAGACGAGGAACGTCACGCCTCCGTAGGGGCCGGTCACCTTTTCCGGGCGCGGGCCGAGGAGATCTGCCCCGCCGAGGACACTGACCGCGACGACCGACGCCAGCCACAGAACGGTCCAGAGCGTCAGGCCCCCACGCACCCGCCGCCGCAGCCGCTTCCAGGCGGCCCGGGTCTCGGGATGGTCGAAGGCACGATTGCCGGCGGGCTGCCGACGGGCTTCCTCCCGGGCCGACTTGAGCCTGACCTTCGCCCGTGCGGCCTCGACCCGTGAGGCGTCGTAGTGACGCCCGCCCACGGAAACTTGCGGTTCCTGCCCGTTCACGGACCCTCCCGGCCTGCGGCCCCCACGGACCTCAAGTGACTTAAGCCTGCGGCACACTTCCGCGAGGCCGCCGGCCAAAGGGCGCCGCCCTCCGGCTTTACGAACATATTAGAGGCCGTGCCGAAAGTGCCGGAGCCGGAGAAAAGGCCCCGTTGCACCCTCCCGTTCGCGCTTATTCGATTCGCGGGCGACCGCAGAATGTATTTCGCGGTGCTCAATTCACGATTCATATGGATGAGTTGGACAGCTCGTGGTGGGCAAGAAGGAATCGCCGTATTCGCGGACCGCTGTTGTCGCCATGACCGCCACGCCCCGTGGCCTTCCGGTCGCACCCGAGACGGATCGTCTCGCCAGTCGGGGGTGGTCGGCCTCTCCGGAGCCCGGCCACGGCAACCGCGGGCGACCCCGCCGCCGGCGGTTGCCGTGGCCGATAACATCAGTACTGTTGGCGTGGTCCTACGCGCGGCGGTTCGGCCTTGCGCGTCCCTCGGATGCTCGTCGTGACGTGGTCGGGCGGGGGTCATGACGTCATCCGGAAGAGCCTGCACGAAGGCCATCCCCATTTGAGCCCAGGCCGCCCGACCCCAGCAGAGGCGTCGATCATGGATTCCGTTGCCGCGGCACCGCCACCCACCAGGGGCATCAGCCTGCGCCAGCTGCTGATGGCGCTGGGGGAGCCGCTGGTGGAGTTGCAGGCCGCCCCCGCCGGGCTGGATGTGGAGATCCGCAGCGTCGCCCTGCTCGACCCCGAGGATCCGCCGCTCGCCCGTCCCGGGGAGCTGATTCTGGCCATCGGAGCGCGGGGCCGTGCCGCCTTCCCCGCGCTGCGGGCGGGTGGCCGGGACGGCGCCGCCGCCGTCGCCGTGAAGCTCGACGCGCCCGCTCAGGCCGCCGCCCTCAGCGAGACCGCCGTGGAGGCCGGTATCGCCCTCCTCACGGTGCGCAGCGAGGCGCGCTGGGAGCATGTGGACGCCCTGGCGCGGGCGGCCCTGGAGGACGTTCCGCAGGGCCCGCCCGGCGAGACGCCCGAGGAGGGGGACCTCTTCGCCCTCGCCCAGACCACCGCCGTTCTCACCGGCGGCATCGTCAGCATCGAGGACACCGCGAACCGCGTGCTGGCCTACTCCCGTTCGAGCGACTCCGACGAGGTCGACGACCTGCGGCGGCTGTCCATCCTGGGCTGGCAGGGCCCGGAGGCGTATCTGACGCGGCTGCGCAAGTGGGGCGTCTTCCAGCGGCTGCGGGCCTCCGACGAGGTGATCCGCATCGACAGCCACCCCGAGATGGGGATCCGCCGCCGGCTCGCCGTGGCCATCCGCTCCGGGGAGCGGCAGCTGGGCACCATCTGGGTGCAGGAGGGCTCGGTGCCGCTCACCGAGCGCTCGGAGCAGGCGCTGCTAGGCGCGGCCCGGGTCGCCGCCCAGCACCTGGTACGCCGACGGCGCGAGCTCTCGGCCGATCTGACGCTCACCCGGACCCTTTCGGCCGGGCTGCTGGAGGGCAACACCGGGCCGCAGCCGCTGGCGACCCACCTGGGGCTCGACGTCGGCCGTCCGGCGGCCGTGCTGGGGTTCACCTACGGCGCCGAGGAGGCTTCCGGACCGGAGCTGACGCGGGCCGAGGTCGCCAACCTGATCTCGGTGCACACCGCCGCTCGGCACCGCAGCGCCCTGCTCGCCCAGGTCGACCACCGCATCTACGTGCTCCTGCCGCAGCTGCCGCGCAGTATCGACACCGGCACGCTGCGCGGCTGGGGCGAGGAGATCACCGACGCGGCCCGCCGGCACCTGGGCATCGCGCTGCGTGGCAGCGTGGGGTGCATCGTGCCCCGCCTCGACGACGTGCCGGAGTCCCGCAGGGAGGCGGACCGGATCCTCGATGCGATGGTGCGTGTGGGCGTCGCCACGACGGTGGCGGCGCTGCCCGACATACAGGCCGAAGTGCTGGTCAGCGAGTTGCTGGCGTTGCTCTCCGCGCGCCCGGACATGCGCGATCCACGTCTGACGGCTGTCGTCGCGCACGACAGCCGCAATCAGGGGCAGCTGGCCGAGTCGATCCTGACGTACCTGAATTCCTTCGGTGACGTACGGGCGGCCGCCGCGGAGCTGCATGTGCACCCCAACACGCTGCGCTACCGCATCCGCCGGGCCGAGCAGCTGACCGGCCTCGATCTGAGCCGGCCTGATCAGCGGCTGCTCGCGATGCTCCAGCTGCGATTGCCGCCGGCCCGCTGATCCGCTGCCGGCCGGTCCGCCCGGCCGGAGGCGCTGCCGGGGGCCGCTCGGCGGGACCCCGGCCGGTCCGCGCTTCGCACGGCGTCATATCGGGCATCTCTCCTAGAATGAGCCATACGCGGCATTGAGGTGACGGGCTGGCGATGATGACGTCGGAGAGCGATCTGCCGGAGGGGGCGGGGCGGGCCTGCGATATCGCGGACGCGGCCACGGCGGAACTGAACGCGGCCGGGCAGGTCGTCGCCTGGACGCGGGCCGCGGAGCGGCTGCTCGGCTATCCGGCCGACGAGATCCTGAACCATCCCGCCGCCGAACTGCTCGCCGTCCCCGGGGACGCGTCGCGTGCGGCCGCCGTGGCGCACTGGTGCCGTACGGGAGACGGCTGGGGCGGGTCCGTGGCGGCGCGCCATCGCGACGGACGGTCGCTCCAACTGGCCATCCAGGTCTCGCCGCTCATCGACGCGGCCGGCCGGGAACGCTGGTCGGTGCTCGCCCTGGAGGAGTGGCGGCTGCCGGAAGGCGGGGTGAACCAGCTGATGCTGGAGCCGTTTCTCGCCCACGCACCCGTCGGCATGGCCGTGCTGGACACCAGCCTGCGCTACGTCTGGGTGAACGAAGTACTGGAGCGGCTGATCCCGCTGGAGCGACGGCTGGGGCGGCAGGTGAAGGACGTGCTGCCGAGGCGGGAGGCGGAGGCGTTCGAGGAGCGGATGCAGCGGGTCCTGGCGAGCGGATCGTCGGTGACGGACTACGAGTTCCGCAGTCCCGCCTACTCCGACCCGCACCAGGAGCGCGCCTACTCGGCGTCCTTCTTCGCGTTGGCGGACCCCCTAGGTCAGCGCGTCGGCATCTGGTACATGGTCATCGACGTCACCGAGCGCTGGCGGGCCCAGGAACGTCTCGCCCTGCTGAACGACGCCAGCGCCCGTATCGGCAGCACCCTGGACGTCACGGTGACCGCCCAGGAACTGGCCGATGTGGCCGTCCCGCCGTTCGCCGACTTCGTCGCCGTCGATCTGCTGGACTCCGTCCTCAGGGGCGAGGAGCCGGACCCCGGACCCGTCGACGGCACCCCCGTGCTGCGCCGGTCCGGGCAGCAGTCCGTCCGCGAAGGCTGCCCGGAGGCGAGCCTGGCCATGGGGGAGGTGGTCCGGCGGGCCCCCGCCTCGCCCGTGGCCCGCTGTCTGCGCGACGGCAAGACCCTGGTGGAGGCGGTGCTCGATGTCGCCACCAGCGCGTGGGTGGAGGACGATCCGGCGCTCGCCGCCATCATCGACGAGTACGGCTTCCGCTCGGCGATGGTGGTGCCGGTGCGGGCGCGCGGCGTCACGCTGGGGGCCGCCACCTTCGTCCGGTCGCGGCGGCAGGGCCCGTTCGAGGAGGACGACGTCCGGCTCGCCGAGGAACTCGTCGCCCGTGCCGGGGTGTGCGTCGACAACGCCCGCCGCTACACCCGCGAACGCACCGCGGCCCGCGCGATGCAGCGGAATCTGCTGCCGCACGAGCTGTCCGGCGGATCCGCCCTTGAGGTGGCGTCCTGGTACTTCCCCGCGGACGCGCCCAGCGGGGTGGGCGGCGACTGGTTCGACGTGATCCCGCTGTCCGGGGCCCGGGTGGCACTGGTCGTCGGGGACGTGGTCGGACACGGCATCAACGCCGCGGCCACGATGGGGCGGCTCCGTACGGCGGTCCGTACGCTCGCCCACCTCGATCTCGCGCCCGATGAACTGCTGGCCCGCTTGGACGACTTGGTCATCGGTCTGATGGAGACCCAGAACAGCGAGGCGCCGTCGACGGCGGTGGAGCAGGAGAGCGTGGCCGCCACGTTCGTGGGCGCCACCTGCCTGTACGCCGTCTACGACCCCGTCAGCAGGCGGTGCACGCTGGCCCGGGCCAGCCACCTGCCGCCCGCGATCGTCAGCCCGGACGGCTCCGTCGACTTCCCCGAACTGCCCGCGGGGCCGCCCCTCGGCCTCGGTGCCCTGCCCTTCGAGTCGGCCGAGCTGGAACTGGCCGAGGGCAGCCTGATCAGCCTCTACACCGACGGCCTCATCGAGGCGTGCGACCGGGACATCGGCGTCGGGCTCTCCCGGCTGACCAACGCCCTGTCGGCGCCAGGGCCGACGCTGCGGGAGATCGGTGACAACGTCGTCTCGGCGCTGCTGACCGGCCCGCCGTCCGACGACGCCGCGCTGCTCCTGGCACGCACCCACGCCCTGGGCGCGGATCAGGTCGCCTCCTGGGACCTGCCGACCGACCCGGCCGTCGTCGCGAGCGCGCGCACCCTCGTCGGCCGGCAGTTGTCGATGTGGGGCATGGAATCGCTGCTGTTCACCTCGGAGTTGATCGTCAGTGAGCTGGTCACCAACGCCATCCGGCACGCCACCGGGCCGATCACCCTGCGCCTGATCCGCGAGGGCGCGCTGATCTGCGAGGTCTCCGACACCAGCAGCACCTCGCCGCGATTGCGCCACGCCCGGACCACCGACGAGGGCGGGCGTGGCCTGCTGATCGTCGCCCAGCTCACCCGGCGGTGGGGCACCCGCTACACCTCGACCGGAAAGATCATCTGGGCCGAGCAGGACGCCTCGTCGGACGAACCGATGCCTTCGTTGGAGGGGCTGCTGTGAGCCCGGGGCACCGTCATCCGGTGCGCACCACGTCCCGGTCCGCGTCGCCTCGTTGAGCCGCGTCCCGGTCCGCGGCGCCTGCCGCGTCCGCGCCCCGGTCCGCGGCATGCCCCGAGGCCCCTGAGCCCGTCCCGGCCTCGGCCTGTCCCGCATCGGCCGCCCCCGCCACATGCCCGCAGCCGTCCCCCGCCGGGACGGGCCATCGCACCAGGCCGCGACCGGGCAGGTCGACGTAGTCGCAGTCGGAGTCGGCGATGACGCGGCGCGGTGCGGCGCCGGTCGGCTGGCCGGTCAGGTGGGCGGTGACGTAGGCGGCGCTCGTCCTGATGATGTCGCGGGTCAGCCCGAGCGGAAGCAGCGAGCGGGTTTCGGCGATCGCCTCGTCCTCGCCGGCCCGCAGCACCACCCGGACATCCGGGGCCACGGCGTGCGCGGCGACGGCGACGGCGATGTTGTCCAGCTCGTGGGAGCCGACCGCGACCAGGGCGCGGGCGCGCGCCAGTCCGAGCCGCGCGAGGACTTCGCGGTCCTCACCGTGGGCGAGCACGACGGGTATCCCCATCGACCGGGCCAGCCGGAGGTTCGGGGCCGCGGGTTCCCGCTCGACCCCGACGACGGGAATGCCCAGCTGCCGCAGCGTCTGGCAGAGCCGCAGCCCGACCTGGCCGAGCCCCACCACCACGACATGGCCGGTGCGGGGGAGTACCCGCGGTCCCAGTACGCCGACCAGTCGCGGTCCCAGCAGCCGGTCGACGATGCCGGCGGTGAGCAGCGCGGTGAAGCCCACCGTCACCAGCATCGCGATGCCGGACACCACCTCGTACCCGGGGTGGCCGGGGTGCGCCGCGGCCGGGCCGACCCCGGCGACGACCCGCGCCGCCTCCAGGAAGGCCGTGCCGGCCGGCTCGTGGAAGGCGGTGACCAGCCACAGCCAGTCCAGGGTCAGCACCGCGGCGATGCCCAGCAGCCCGATGAGCAGCAGGCGGGCGTCCGCGTCGTGGGGCTGCAGCTGCTCGCGCAGCCGGCCCAGCAGGGCGCGCCGCCGGGCGGTGCCGCTCGGCCGCCATGCCCGCTCCACGAACGCGCCGTCCCGGCGGCGGACAGCCACCGCGCCGTCCCCGTCCTGCCGTACGGCGAGCGTGTCGGCGTCGACGCACAGGCCGGCCAGCGTCGGCGCCAGCAGGTCGGCCGGCGAGACCGCCACGCAGCGGTGAAGCAGCGAGCGGAGCTGCTGTGCCACCGTGCGGTCGAAGACGGTGGCGACGATCTCGGCGCTGTCGCGGACATGCCGTACGGCGAGCGCGTAGCGGAGAGCGGACAGGTCGTCGCCCACCAGGATCGCGACACCGGCGGGGCGCGCGGCGAGCGCGTGCCGCAGCTCCTGGTCGTCCGGTGCGGCGAGGTGCCGGACCGGACGCCCGCTCTCCCGCAGCGCCGCACAGACCCGGCGCGCCAAGGTGGTCGCCCCGATCACGACCATGCCGTCCGCTGCGCCCGGTGGCGCGTTCCCGTCCGGCCGGGGTAGTCCGCCGCTGGTGGTGTCCATGGAGCTCCCTTGATCGACGAGGTCGGTGAGCTGCTGCATGCGGTGTGACCGGCCTGGACGCCCGGTGTGCGGACGGCCGCCGGGATGCGGCACTCACGCTAGGGCGCGGGCCGGCCGAGGCTTCTGTGCCGCCGGCCAAGATCTCCGCGGCGGCGTTGTCCGGCCGTACGAGCAGGGCTTCCGGGCTCCCGGGACCCACGACGGTCGGCGTCGGAGCGTGCCCCGTAGGCTGCGCGGAAGAAGCGGAACGAGGTCTTCCCGAATCCTCCCGAGGTCCCGCCGAGCTCCTCCCGAGCTCCTCGCGCGCAGGCTCCGCCGACGCGGTCCACAGTGCCCGCCCGCCGGCGATGGATCCCGTTTGTCCGAGTTATGCATTGGTCGACCGGACAGTTATCGGCCACGAGTTTGTGCGGTCTCACAAATACGCCGCCGCGTCTTTCCTCATACGCTGGCGCAAATTCATCCGGCGGTGATGCGGCTCACCTCTCACAAGGAGGTCGAGCAGAGGGCAACCGAGCGACAGCCGGTACGTCGCCCGCGCCGCAATGGGAAGACCGCGGTCCGTGGTCTCACCGTCATCGAAGTTCCTCAGGGCCTTGGCCACCGGCCGTCGTCCCCCGACCCGGCCCGCACCTGTGCCCTGCTACCGAGGCGAATTCAGCAGTCACCCCGCTCACGACCCCTCCCACCACGCAATGGATGTCGAGATGACCACACGTCCCCCTGCTCCCGTGGCACCCCCTCCCGCTCCGCCCGGGAACAGTCAGGCTCCGCACCAGTCAGGCCTGCAGTCCGGCCTCAAGAACCGCCATCTGTCCATGATCGCCGTCGGCGGGGTCATCGGCGCCGGTCTCTTCGTCGGCTCCGCCTCCGGCATCGCCGCCGCCGGCCCCGGCATCCTGCTGTCGTACGCCCTGGTCGGCACCCTCGTCGTCTTCGTCATGCGAATGCTCGGCGAGATGGCCGCGGCCAACCCGACGTCCGGCTCCTTCTCCGCCTACGCCGACCGGGCGCTCGGCCGCTGGGCCGGATTCTCCATCGGCTGGCTGTACTGGTTCTTCTGGGTCGTCGTACTCGCCGTCGAGGCGACCGCGGGCGCCGCCATCCTCACGAGCTGGGTCCCGGCCGTCCCGCAGTGGGCCTGGGCGCTGCTCGTGATGATCATCCTCACCGCCACCAACCTCGCCTCCGTCGCCTCCTTCGGCGAGTTCGAGTTCTGGTTCGCGGGCATCAAGGTCGTCGCCATCGTCTGCTTCATCGTCCTCGGCGGCCTGGCGATCTTCGGCGTGCTGCCCGGCTCCGAGAACGCGGCGACCGGCTTCAGCAACCTCACGGAGCACGGCGGTTTCCTGCCACACGGACCCAGCGCCATCCTCACCGGTGTGCTGATGGTCGTCTTCTCCTTCATGGGCAGTGAGATCGTCACGCTCGCCGCCGGTGAGTCCGAGGACCCGCGGCGCGCGGTCACCAAGGCCACCAAGAGCGTCATCTGGCGGGTCGGCGTCTTCTACCTCGGCTCGATCCTCGTCGTGGTCTCCCTGCTGCCCTGGAACGACCCCTCCATCGAGAAGCACGGCAGCTACGTCGCGGCCCTCGACACGATCGGCATCCCGCACGCCGGCCAGGTCATGAACGTCATCGTGCTGACCGCGGTGCTCTCCTGTCTCAACTCCGGCCTCTACACCGCCTCCCGCATGGCCTTCTCCCTCGGCCAGCGCGGCGACGCCCCCAAGGTCTTCGCGCGGACGAACTCCCGCGGTGTCCCGCAGGCAGCGATCCTGGTCTCCGTCGCCTTCGGCTTCATCGCGGTGGGCTTCAACTACCTGTGGCCGGACACCGTCTTCCAGTTCCTGCTGAACTCCTCGGGTGCGGTCGCGCTCTTCGTGTGGCTGGTCATCTGCTTCTCGCAGCTGCGGATGCGCGGCATCATCCAGCGCGAGAGCCCCGAGAAGCTCACGGTCCGGATGTGGCTCTTCCCGTACCTCACCTGGGCGACGATCGCGATGATCTCCTTCGTGCTCGTCTATATGCTCACCGACGACAGCGAGGGCGGCGGTCGCATCCAGGTGCTGCTTTCGGTTCTGCTGGCCGCGGTCGTGGTCGCCATCTCGCTGGTGCGCGAGCGGCTGCGCCGGTCGGCCACCGAGAAGGAGGCCGTCACGGCGCGGTAACTCGCGTGACGTGCTCGACGGGCGGGGGGGGGGGGGGGGGGCCCCCCCCCCCCCCCCCCCCCCCCCCCCCCCCCCCGCCCCCCCCCCCCCCCCCCCCCCCCCCCCCCCCCAACCCCCCCCCCCCCCCCCCCCCCCCGGGCCCCCCCCCCCCCCCCCC